>NZ_JOGX01000002.1 GCF_000719555.1 Streptomyces sp. NRRL F-5727 | reverse complement strand
GGTGAGGGCTGGGGGTCCTCCTTGGGGTGGAGGGGGTTACCCTGTGCGTTGCTTGCGCAACTGTTGGTGAGTTTGTTACGAGGGCTATGTGAGCCCGCGCATAGGACGCAGGTCACTTACGAAGCTGCCTAGTGGAGTGGTTCGGGGTGGTTCGGGGCGGGGCGAACCAGGGCAGGGGGGCTGTTCCGGGCGCGTACACCGGTCGCTGATCCACTAACCGGGATCGTACGTCACACCTTTGCCACGCGATTTTGCTGCCGCTAAGAATTGCCCCCGTCGCCGCCGAGCAGGCGCAGCGCCGCCCCGGCCCAGCGACCCCCAGCGATTCGAAGAGGTAGTCCTGCATGTCTCAGAACACCCCTGGCCACAGTCGTGGTCTGAAGAAGACCCACAAGGCCACGATCGCCGGCGTCGCCGCCCTGGGCGCTGCCGCCCTCACCCTCTCCCTCGTGCCGGGCAACGGCTCCACGGAGACCGAGCCGCAGGCGCTGAACACGACCCAGCGGGTCGCGTGGTCCTATGACGCGAGCAGCCCGCAGGCGAAGGCGCTGGCCGCGAGCGTGACCGACCAGCACACCACCATCGGCCTGAAGGCCAAGCAGGACGCCGCGGCGAAGGCCCAGGCACAGGCCGCCGCCAAGGCGAAGGCCGCGAAGGCGGAGAAGGCCGCGAAGGCCGCCAAGGCCAAGGCCGCCGCGAAGGCGAAGGCCGACGCCGCCGCCAAGAAGCGGGCCGCCGAGGCGAAGGCCGCCGCGAAGAAGCGCGCCGCGCAGAAGACGGCCGCGAGCCGCTCCGTCACGCGCACGCCGGTCTTCGCGAACAACCTCGACGGCTGGATCCGCGAGGCGCTGTACATCATGGACAAGCACAACATCCCGGGCTCGTACCACGGCCTGCACAAGAACATCATGCGCGAGTCCAGCGGCAACCCGTACGCGATCAACAACTGGGACATCAACGCCCGCAACGGCGTCCCGTCCAAGGGTCTGCTGCAGGTCATCTACCCGACCTTCAAGGCGTACCACGTGCCGGGCACCAAGTTCGACCAGTACGACCCGGTCGCCAACATCGTCGCCGCCGCCAACTACGCGGCCGACCGCTACGGCTCGATCGACAACGTCAACAGCGCGTACTGAGTCGCCCCGGCGACGACGGAGGGCGGCACCCCGCACGGGGTGCCGCCCTCCGGGCGTTGCTCCGGGTCCGCTACTTGCTGCGCATGACCTCGGGCTCGTGGCGGCGCAGCAGGCGCGCGACCAGGACGCCGAGGACGGCGGTCATGACGAGCAGCACGCCGATGTTGAAGCTCCACTGGCCGACGCTGTGCTCCCACAGCGGGTCGAGGTCGGTGGGGTTCTTCGGGTCCCACGGCGCCATCAGGTGCGCGAGGTCGAGCGTGGTGCCGGCGCCGGCGATGGCCCAGCGGGACGGCATGAGCCAGGCGAACTGCTCCAGGCCGGGCGAGCCGAACACCTTGAAGAGGATGCCGGTGAAGACGACCTGGACGATCGCGAACATGACCAGCAGCGGCATGGTCTTCTCGGCGGTCTTCACCAGCGCGGAGATGACCAGGCCGACCATCATCGAGGTGAGGCCGAGCGCGATGACGACGAGGCAGAGCTCGACGGCCGGCGGCATCAGGAGGCCCTCGGCGGGCAGGTCGCGGATGGCGAAGCCGATGGCGCAGAGGATGACGCCCTGGAAGGCCGTGATGACGCCGAGGACGATCACCTTGGACATCAGGTAGGCGGAGCGGGAGAGGCCGGTGGCGCGCTCCCGTTCGTAGATGACCCGTTCCTTGATCAGTTCTCGGACCGAGTTCGCCGCGCCGGAGAAGCACATGCCGACCGTGAGGATCAGCATGATGATGCCGGCGTCGCCGTTGAACCGGGCCGGCGGCGTGGGCGGCGCGAGGCCGAAGTCGGCCGGGATGACCACGGAGACCGAGCCGATGACCGCGGGGAGGACCACCATGAGGGCGAGGAAGCCCTTGTCGGAGACGATCACCGAGGTGTAGCGGCGGATCAGGGTCCACAGCTGGGAGCCCCAGCCCTGCGGCTTGGGCGGGCGGGACATCGCCTGCTGCGGCACGTGGACGGGCTGGGCGGCGACGGCGTCGATGTCGGCGGCGTACAGCTGGTAGTGCTGCGAGCCCTTCCAGCGTCCGGCCCAGTCGTAGTCGCGGTAGTTCTCGAAGGCGGAGAAGACGTCGGCCCACGAGGAGTAGCCGAAGAAGTTCAGCGCCTCGTCCGGCGGGCCGAAGTACGCCACGGAGCCGCCGGGCGCCATCACGAGGAGCTTGTCGCAGAGGGCCAGCTCGGCGACGGAGTGGGTGACGACGAGGACCGTGCGGCCGTCGTCGGCGAGGCCGCGGAGCAGCTGCATGACGTCGCGGTCCATGCCCGGGTCGAGGCCGGAGGTCGGCTCGTCCAGGAAGATCAGCGACGGCTTGGTCAGCAGCTCCAGGGCGACCGAGACGCGCTTGCGCTGGCCACCGGAGAGCGAGGTGACCTTCTTCTCCTTGTGGATGTCGAGCTTGAGCTCGCGCAGCACCTCGTCGATGCGGGCCTCGCGCTCGGCGGTGGCGGTGTCGCCGGGGAAGCGGAGCTTGGCGGCGTACCGGAGCGCCTTCTGGACGGTCAGCTCCTTGTGCAGGATGTCGTCCTGCGGGACCAGACCGATGCGCTGGCGCAGCTCGGCGAACTGCTTGTAGAGGCTGCGGTTGTCGTAGAGGACGTCGCCCTCGTTGGCGGGCCGGTAGCCGGTGAGCGCCTTGAGGAGGGTCGACTTGCCGGAGCCGGAGGGGCCGATGACGCCGATCAGCGACTTCTCGGGGACGCCGAAGGAGACGTCCTTGAGGATCTGCTTGCCGCCGTCGACGGTGACGGTGAGGTGGCGGGCCGAGAAGGAGACCGAGCCGGTGTCGACGAACTCCTCGAGCTGGCCGCCGACGATCCGGAAGGTGGAGTGGCCGACGCCGACGATGTCCTGCGGGCCGAGGAGGGCGCTGCCGCCCTTGGGGATCGGCTGGCCGTTGACGTAGGTGCCGTTGTGCGAGCCGAGGTCGCGGATCTCCATGCGGCCGTCGGGCGTGGCGTGGAACTCGGCGTGGTGGCGCGAGACCTGGAGGTCGGAGACGACCAGTTCGTTCTCGAGCGCACGGCCGATGCGCATCACGTGCCCGAGGGCGAGCTGGTGGAAGGTGGTCGGGCTGCGGTCGGAGTAGGCCGACGACGCCCCCGCGGCGCCGTTGGTCTTCTGGGCGAGCTGCTCGACCGGACCGCCCCCCTGGTGGGGCACCTGCGGCGGTACGTGGCCGCCGTGCTGCGGAGCGGGCTGCTGCCAGCCGCCGTGCTGGGGCGGCGCGGCGTCGTGGGTGGCCCACTCGGCCTGCGGTCCGGCCTGCGGCGCGTGCGGGGCCGGGGCGGCGCCGTGCTGTCCCGCGTGGGCCTGCTGCCCCGCGTGGGCCTGCTGTCCCGCGTGCGCGGCCTGTCCGGCGTGCGCGGCGGCCAGGTTCAGGCGCGGGCCGTCCGTCGGGTTGCCGAGGTGGACGGCGGTGCCGGGGCCGATCTCCAGCTGCTGGAGCCGCTGCCCGGCGACGAAGGTGCCGTTGGTGGAGCCGTGGTCCTCGATGACCCAGCTCCGGCCGTTCCAGCTGATCGTGGCGTGCCGCCACGAGACCCTGGCGTCGTCGATGACCAGGTCCCCCTGGGGGTCGCGCCCCAGGGTGTACGACCGGGACGGCTCCAGCGTCCAGGTCCTGCCGTTGAGTTCGAGTACGAGTTCTGGCACTCCATGCCCCACTGTGTGTCCCCCGATGCCCCCCGATACGGGGGTCCTAGGGATGGCGAATCATCCTGGGGAACTATTTCAGGCCGGGTCCCCGATACGAAAGTCGGGCGGCGTGAAGACCCCGGGGAGGGCCGCCGGGGCCGCGTGGCCGGGCCTGGGCAGGGGGCTGGTCCGGTCGGGTGTCCGGTACGCGGGACGGGGCGTCGGGTGGCACCGGGTGCCCGATACGGTGGAAGCACCATGAGCGCATCGCAGACACCGGACGTTCCCGCCGTTCCCGCCGCGGACGTGCCCACCCTTCTCGTCAAGATCTTCGGTAAGGACCGGCCCGGGATCACCGCCGGTCTCTTCGACACCCTGGCCGCCTTCTCCGTGGACGTCGTGGACATCGAGCAGGTGGTCTCGCGCGGCCGGCTCGTGCTGTGCGCGCTGGTCACCGAGCCGACCGTCGCCACCCAGGGCGAGCTGCGCGCCACCGTGCACAGCTGGGCCGAGTCCCTGAAGCTCCAGGCCGAGATCATCTCGGGCACCGGTGACAACCGGCCGCGCGGTGAGGGCCGCTCGCACGTGACGGTGCTCGGGCACCCGCTGACGGCCGAGCAGACGGCGGCCATAACGGCCAGGATCGCCGGTTCGGGCGGCAACATCGACCGCATCTTCCGGCTGGCGAAGTACCCGGTGACGGCGGTCGAGTTCGCGGTCTCGGGCTGTGCGACGGAGGCGCTGCGGACGGCGCTGGCGACCGAGGCGCACACGATCGGCGTGGACGTGGCCGTGGTCTCGGCCGGGCTGCACCGGCGGGCGCAGCGGCTGGTCGTGATGGACGTGGACTCGACGCTGATCCAGGACGAGGTGATCGAGCTCTTCGCGGCGCACGCGGGGTGTGAGGAGAAGGTCGCCGAGGTGACGGCGGCGGCGATGCGCGGCGAGCTGGACTTCGAGCAGTCGCTGCACGCGCGCGTGGCGCTCCTGGAGGGCCTGGACGCGTCGGTGGTGGACAAGGTGCGGTCCGAGGTGCGGCTCACGCCGGGCGCGCGGACCCTGATCCGTACGCTGAAGCGGCTCGGCTACCAGGTGGGCGTGGTCTCGGGTGGCTTCACGCAGGTCACCGACGATCTGAAGGAGCGGCTCGGGCTCGACTTCGCCCAGGCCAACACCCTGGAGATCGTGGACGGGAAGCTGACCGGCCGGGTGACGGGCGAGATCGTGGACCGGGCGGGCAAGGCGCGGCTGCTGCGCCGGTTCGCGGCGGAGGCCGGGGTGCCGCTGGCGCAGACGGTGGCGATCGGCGACGGCGCCAACGACCTGGACATGCTGAACGCGGCGGGGCTCGGGGTGGCGTTCAACGCCAAGCCGGTGGTGCGTGAGGCGGCCCACACGGCGGTGAACGTGCCGTTCCTGGACACGGTGCTGTACCTGCTGGGGATCACCCGCGAGGAGGTCGAGGCGGCGGACGTCGGCGAGGAGCCGCGGGAGCACTGACCGTCCCGCCCGGCCCGTCGCGTACGGGAGGGGGCCCGGCCGTCACGAGGACGGCCGGGCCCCTTTCGCGTACGGGCGCCTGCGGGCTCGCACGGGGGCGTACGGGTGCGCGGGCCGGCTCACGGGCCCGCGCGGTGGGCGCGCGGGCGGCGTACCGGGTGGGGTCAGCCGTGGGGGGTCCAGAAGTCGACGAGGCGGCCGACGCCGTGCTCGACGGACTTCCAGGTGCCGGTGAAGGTGAGGACGGCGTAGGCGGCGGTCGGGTAGCCGCTGCGGTTCATCCGGGCCAGGGCGTCGCCCTCCGCGTCACCGGCGAGGGCGTCGGCCAGGGCGTGCATGCCGGGGTTGTGGCCGATGAGGAGCACGTCGGAGACGTCCTCCGGGATCTCGTTGAGCAGGGCGATGAGCTCGCCGAGCGACGCCTCGTAGATCCGCTCCTCGTAGACCGTCCTGGGGCGCTCGGGCAGCTCGTGGACGGCGAGCTTCCACGTCTCGCGGGTGCGGGCGGCGGTCGAGCAGAGGGCCAGGTCGAAGTGGATGCCGGACTGGGCGAGCTTGCGGCCGGCCACGGGGGCGTCCTTGCGGCCGCGCTCGGCGAGCGGGCGCTCGTGGTCGGTCTCCTGGCCCCAGTCTGCCTTCGCGTGCCGGAGCAGCACGATCCTGCGGGTTGATTCGACGCTCATGGTCCACAGCTTGGCACGGATCCGCCCGTCCTGACTCAGAGAGCGAGGGTTTGCCCGATCAGCTGGAGGAACCTCCCGATCCCGTCGTCCCCGCTCGCCGCGGCGGCCTCGCCGGGCCCGGTGACGAGCAGCAGGAGGACGGTGAAGGCGGCGACCGGGAGGGCGAGGGCCCACCAGGGCAGCCGGGTGTCGACGCCGGCGGGCGTGGTCCGGTCGCAGGTGCGGGTGAGGGCCGCCATGGCCGCCTCCGTGGTGGGTACCCCGGGACGCGGTCCTCGGGGGAGGTGGGTACCGCGGTACCGCGGTGTGTCTCCACCGTAGGGAGCGCGGGGGCCGCGGCCCATCCGGTGATCCACCCACTCGCCCCTGAGACTTTCCCCTAGGGGGTACCGGGGGTTGTCCCTACCCCCCGGCCGGGGCGGGCCGGGTCAGGGGGAGGCGATCGAGGCGATGACGGCGATGACGACCGTGATGCCGAGCATCGCGCCGAGCACGATGAGCAGCTTCTTCTGGCCGCCCTGGGGCTGGGGTTCGAGAACGGGCATGGGCCCAGTCTCGCATCTCAGGACTGGTCCTCGACCGTCCGGTCCCGTCCGGCGAGCGTGCCCACGATCATCTGCGGCACCATCAGCCCGGCCATGAGGGCGATCGGCACGCCCCAGCCGCCGCTGTGCTGGTAGAGCACGCCGACGAGGAGGGGGCCGGGGATGGAGATCAGGTAGCCGACGGACTGGGCGAAGGCGGAGAGGCGGACGACGCCGGCGCCGGTGCGCGAGCGCAGGCCGATCATGGTGAGGGCGAGCGGGAAGGCGCAGTTGGAGATGCCGAGGAGCACCGCCCAGACCCAGGCGCCGGCGGCGGGGGCGAGGAGGAGGCCGGTGTAGCCGACGAGGCCGCTGGTGCCGAGGGCGACGACGATCGGGCCCTGGTGGCGCATGCGGGTGGCGAGGCGCGGGATGACGAAGGCGAGCGGGACGCCCATGACCATGGTGACCGCCAGCAGGACGCCCGCGGTGGAGGCGGGGACGCCGGCGTCGCGGAAGATCTGCGGCATCCAGCCCATGGTGATGTACGCGCCGGTGGCCTGGAGGCCGAAGAAGCAGGCCAGGGCCCAGGCGGTGCGGCTGCGGTACATCGGGCGCGGCGCGGCGGTCCGGGCGGCGGGCGGGGCCTCCTCGGCGGCGGCCGGGGCGCCCGGTTCCGTACGGGGGGTGCCGGTGCGGTCCTTGACGAGCGGGAGCCAGGGCAGGACGGCGAGGGCGGCGAGGACGGCCCAGACGCCGAGGCCGAGGCGCCAGTCGCCGTCGAGGGCGTCGGTCATGGGGACGGTCAGGGCGGCGGCGAGCGAGGTGCCGAGCGCCAGGGCCATCGAGTACAGCCCGGTCATGCTGCCGATGCGGTCGGGGAAGTACCGCTTGACGATCACCGGCATGAGGACGTTGCTGACGGCGATGCCCATGAGGGCGAGGGCGCTGGCGGCGAGGAAGGCGGCGGTGCCGGTCGCGAGGGGGCGCAGCAGCAGGCCGGCGAGGATGGCGGCCATGCCGGCGCAGACGACGGCGGCGGGGCCGAAGCGGCGGGCCAGCCGCGGGGCGGTGATGCCGAAGATCGCGAAGCAGAGCGGCGGCACGGAGGTGAGGACGCCGGCCACGGTGCCGCTCATGTGGAGGCCGGCGCTGACCTCTTCGAGGAGGGCGCCGAGGCTGGTGATCGCGGGGCGCAGGTTGAGCGCGGCGAGGACGAGTCCGACGGAGACGAGGCCGAGGGTCCAGCGGCCGGCGCGGGCGCCGTCCCGGGGCGGCAGGAGGTGTTCCTGGGCGGGGGCCGGCCGGGTGGCGGGCGCGGGGTCGAGGGTCTTCGGCTCGTCTGACATGGAGCCATCATAGAATCATGGGATGATTGGTTGTCCAATCTCGAACCAATCTTGAACCCACCTCGAACCACCGTCGACCCATAATCGAAGCGCTCGTCGAACCGATCGTCGAACCCGTCTCGCACCGCCCCGCTCCCCCACCGGAAAGTGAGTCTCCATGGCCCTCGGGCACCCCCGGCGCACCGGTCTGTCCGACCAGGTGATCGCCGAGCTGCGGAACCAGATCACCTCCGGCGAGTGGCCGGTCGGCTCACGGATCCCGACCGAGCCCGAGCTGGTCGAGCAGCTGGGCGTGGCCCGCAACACGGTCCGCGAGGCGGTCCGCGCCCTCGCCCACAACGGGCTGCTCGACATCCGGCAGGGCTCCGGCACCTACGTGGCGGCGACGAGCGAGCTGGCCGGGGTGATGCACCGGCGGTTCGCGGGCTCCGATCCGCGGCACGTGGCGGAGCTGCGCTCCACCCTGGAGTCGGCCGCCGCGCGGTTCGCGGCGCGGCGCCGCTCGGAGCGGGACCTGAAGCAGCTGGACGCGCTGCTGGTCCGCCGCGAGGAGGCGTGGGAGTCGGGGGACGCGGAGCGGTTCGTGACGGTGGACTCGGCCTTCCACCACGCGGTGGTGGCGGCGTCCGGCAACGAGGTGCTGACGGAGCTCTACGCGGACCTGGGCGATCTCCTGCGGGAGTGGCTGCGCGACGACGTGGGGCAGGTGCTGCGGCCGGAGAACCACATGGACCACGCGCGCCTGGTGGACGCGATCCGCGGCGGGGACGCGGAGCGGGCGGCGGAGGAGGCGGCCGGCTATCCGTTCATGTGCCTGGGCGGCCGGAAGGAGCAGGAGCCGCCGCCGGTTCGTGGGTGACCCACGCGGAGCGGACCTCCTTCCAGCAGCGGGCCGTGAGGGTCGCGTGGTCGGCGGGGGCGACGTCCACGGGCGCGCTGTCGGTGTCCAGGTCCCACCAGCGGTCGCACTCGACGTGCAGCCGTATCCGGTCGGTGCGCGGGTAGGGGTTCCGGCAGTGGGCGGAGACCCGGCTGCCCTCGACGACCGTGTGGCAGGAGGCGCCGAAGTTCTCCGGACCGTCGGCGGCGGGGGCGGCCGCGGCGGGTTCCTCGGCGGGGGCGGGGGCCGCGTGGACCTCCGCGGCGACGGCGGTCCCGAGAAGCAGGGCGGCGACCGAGGCGTAGGCGGCGAAGCCGCGGTGAAGCGCGCGCATGCCCGTACCTCCTCCCCGTGAGTAGCCGGAACGACACGCTCCGACCAGTCTGCGGTGATCCGCCGGACTTTTCGAGTCGGGGCTCCCGGACCCCGGAAATCGGCCGGGGCCGGGCCCGCGGTCCCCTGGGGGACGCGGGCCCGGCCCCGGCCGGAGCGGTGTGCGGGCGGCGTCAGGCGCCGATCGCGTGCAGGCCGCCGTCGACGTGGACGATCTCGCCGGTGGTCTTCGGGAACCAGTCGGAGAGCAGCGCGACGATGGCGCGGCCGGCCGGCTCCGGGTCGGAGAGGTCCCACTCCAGCGGGGAGCGGCTGTCCCAGACCTTCGCCAGCTCGCCGAAGCCCGGGATGGACTTCGCGGCCATGGAGCCCAGCGGGCCGGCGGAGACCAGGTTGCAGCGGATGTTCTGCTTGCCCAGGTCGCGGGCCATGTAGCGGCTGGTGGCCTCCAGGGCGGCCTTGGCCGGGCCCATCCAGTCGTACTGCGGCCAGGCGAACTTGGCGTCGAAGGTGAGGCCGACGACCGAGCCGCCCTCGCTCATCAGCGGCAGCAGCGCCATGGTCAGGGACTTCAGGGAGAAGGCCGAGACGTGCATGGCGGTGGAGACGGACTCGAACGGCGTGTTGAGGAAGTTGCCGCCCAGGGCGTCCTGCGGCGCGAAGCCGATGGAGTGCACGACGCCGTCGATGCGGTCGCCGAGGTGCTCGCGGACCTGGCCCTCCAGGCGGGCGAGGTGCTCGTCGTTCGAGACGTCGAGCTCCAGGACCTTGACCTTCTCGGGCTGCGGCAGCTTCTTCGCGATGCGCTCGGTCAGCGTCGGCCGGGGCCAGGCGGTGAGGATGATCTCCGCGCCCTGCTCCTGGGCCAGCTTCGCGGCGTGGAAGGCGATGGAGGACTCCATCAGCACACCGGTGATGAGGATCTTCTTGCCCTCGAGGATTCCAGCCATGATCAGTGACCCATTCCCAGTCCGCCGTCAACCGGGATGACGGCTCCAGTGATGTACGAGGCGTCGTCGGAGGCGAGGAACCGCACGGTCGCGGCGATCTCCGCCGGCTGCGCGTAGCGGCCGAGCGGGACCTGCGACACGATGCCCGCGCGCTGCTCGTCGGTGAGCACGGCGGTCATGTCGGTGTCGACGAAGCCGGGCGCGACGACGTTGAAGGTGATGTTCCGCGAGCCGAGCTCACGGGCGAGCGAGCGGGCGAAGCCCACCAGGCCGGCCTTGGAGGCGGCGTAGTTGGCCTGGCCCGCGGAGCCGAGCAGACCGACGACCGAGGAGATGAGGACGACGCGGCCCTTCTTGGCGCGGAGCATGCCGCGGTTGGCGCGCTTCACGACCCGGAAGGTGCCGGTGAGGTTGGTGTCGAGGACGGACGTGAAGTCCTCCTCGGACATGCGCATGAGGAGCTGGTCCTTCGTCACGCCGGCGTTGGCCACGAGGACCTCGACCGGGCCGTGCTTCTCCTCGATCTCCTTGTACGCCTGCTCCACCTGCTCGCCGTCGGTGATGTCGCACCGGACGGCCAGGCAGCCCAGTTCGGCGAGCTCGGCCGGCGGCTCGCCCGACCGGTAGGTGTACGCGACCTTGTCGCCCGCCTCGGCGAACGCGCGGGCGATGGCGAGGCCGATGCCCCGGTTTCCTCCGGTGACGAGAACCGAGCGGCTCAACGGATCACCCTTTCGATCAGCGGTCTGGTACCTCGAAAACCTATCGGTCCGTCCCTCGATCCGCGGAATCGGGCCCTGACAGTGGCGTACGGATGTCACTGTCGGGTCCCTACAGAAATCCCTGGGCATCCCGACCCAAAGCGCGACATGATCGGGACGACCGGTCGCACACGACAGGAGACAGCTGTGCCAACTGAGGCCCATTCCATCGATCCGGCCTTCACGGCCCTGCCGCTGAGGGCGCTCGCCGACGCCGCGCTCGCGCGGGCGCGGGCGCTCGGTGCCGAGCATGCCGACTTCCGCCTCGAAAGGGTCCGCTCCGCGTCCTGGCGGCTGCGGGACGCCAGGTCGGCGGGTTCGTCGGACACCACCGACCTCGGGTACGCGGTGCGGGTCGTGCACGGCGGCGCCTGGGGCTTCGCCTCCGGGGTCGACCTGACGATGGACGGGGCGGCGAAGGTCGCCTCCCAGGCCGTGGCCATGGCCAAGCTCTCCGCGCAGGTGATCGCCGCCGCGGGCTCCGACGAGAGGGTCGAGCTGGCGGCGGAGCCGGTGCACGCGGACAAGGTGTGGGTCTCCTCGTACGAGATCGACCCGTTCTCCGTGCCGGCAGAGGAGAAGAGCGCGCTGCTCGCCGACTGGTCGGCGCGGCTGCTGCGGGCCGACGGGGTGGCGCACGTGGACGCCTCGCTGCTCACGGTCTTCGAGAACAAGTTCTACGCGGACACGGCGGGCACCGTCACCACCCAGCAGCGGGTGCGGCTCCACCCGGAGATCACGGCGATCGCCGTGGACGGCACGACCGGCGAGTTCGACTCGATGCGGACGATCGCGCCGCCGGTCGGGCGGGGCTGGGAGTACCTGACCGGCACCGGCTGGGACTGGGACGGGGAGCTGGAGGAGATCCCGGAGCTGCTCGCCGAGAAGATGCGGGCCCCGAGCGTCGAGGCAGGCCGGTACGACCTGGTCGTCGACCCGTCCAACCTGTGGCTGACGATCCACGAGTCGATCGGCCACGCCACCGAGCTGGACCGGGCGCTGGGGTACGAGGCGGCCTACGCGGGCACCTCCTTCGCCACCTTCGACCAGCTGGGCAAGCTGGCGTACGGCTCCTCGGTGATGAACGTGACCGGTGACCGCACGGCCGAGCACGGGCTCGCGACGATCGGCTACGACGACGAGGGCGTCGAGGCGCAGTCCTGGGACCTGGTGAAGGACGGGACGCTCGTCGGCTACCAGACGGACCGGCGGATCGCGAGCCTCACCGGCCTGGGGCGGTCCAACGGCTGCGCGTTCGCGGACTCCCCCGGGCACGTGCCGGTGCAGCGGATGGCGAACGTGTCGCTCCAGCCCGACCCGGGCGGCCTGTCGACGGAGGACCTGATCGGCGGCGTGGAGCGGGGCGTCTACGTGGTCGGCGACCGGTCCTGGTCGATCGACATGCAGCGGTACAACTTCCAGTTCACCGGGCAGCGCTTCTTCCGCATCGAGAACGGCCGGCTGGCCGGGCAGCTGCGGGACGTGGCGTACCAGGCCACCACCACCGACTTCTGGGGCTCGATGGAGCAGGTCGGCGGCCCGCAGACGTACGTCCTCGGCGGTGCCTTCAACTGCGGCAAGGCACAGCCGGGCCAGGTCGCCGCCGTCTCGCACGGCTGCCCCTCCGCCCTCTTCCGGGGCGTCAACATTCTGAACACGACGCAGGAGGCCGGTCGATGATCGCGACCATGACGGACGGGACCCTCTGCTGGGGGTCCGGGGGTCGCCCCCCGGGTAAGCACAGCCTGAACACGACGCAGGAGGCCGGTCGATGAGCCGCGTCAGCAAGCCGTACGAGATCGTCGAGCGGGCGCTGGAGCTGTCCCGCGCGGACGGGTGTGTCGTCATCGCGGACGAGGAGTCCTCGGCCAACCTGCGCTGGGCGCGCAACGCGCTCACCACCAACGGCGTGACCCGGGGCCGTACGCTCACCGTGATCGCGACCGTGGACGGCTCCGAGGGCACCGCCTCCGGGGTGGTCTCCCGGTCCGCGGTGACCGCGGAGGACCTGGAGCCGCTGGTGCGGGCCGCCGAGGCGGCGGCGCGGGCGGCCGGACCCGCCGAGGACGCGCAGCCGCTGGTGGCGGGCGTGCCCGCCTCCCCCGACTTCACCGACGCGCCCGCCGAGACCTCCTCCGCCGTCTTCGCCGACTTCGCGCCGGCGCTCGGCGAGGCGTTCGCCCGCGCCCGGGCCGGCGGCCGGGAGCTGTACGGCTTCGCCCACCACGAGCTGACCTCCACCTACCTGGGCACCTCGACCGGGCTGCGGCTCCGGCACGACCAGCCCAACGGCACCCTGGAGCTCAACGCCAAGTCGCCTGCGGCCGCCGAGGGCCGTTCCCGCTCCGCCTGGGCCGGGCGCTCCACCCGGGACTTCAAGGACGTCGACCCGGCGGCGCTCGACGCCGAGCTGGCCGTCCGGCTGGGCTGGGCCGAGCGGCGGATCGAGCTGCCGGCCGGGCGGTACGAGACGCTGCTGCCGCCGACCGCCGTGGCCGACCTGCTGATCTACCAGATGTGGTCCTCGACGGCCCGGGACGCGGTGGAGGGCCGTACGGTCTTCTCCCGTCCCGGTGGCGGCACCCGGCTCGGCGAGACCCTCTCGCCGCTGCCGCTGACCCTGCGCAGCGACCCGAACGAGCCGGGCCTGGAGTCCGCGCCCTTCGTGATCGCGCACGCCTCCGGCGACGACGAGTCGGTCTTCGACAACGGTCTGCCGGTCGCCCCGGTGGAGTGGATCCGGGCCGGCGCGCTCGACCGCCTGATCACCACCCGGCACACGGCGGGCCTCACCGACCTGCCGGTGGCGACCGGGGTGGGGAACCTGATCCTGGACGGCGGCGGCGAACGCTCGCTGGAGGAGATGGTGGCCGCCACCGAGCGCGGGCTGCTGCTGACCTGCCTCTGGTACATCCGCGAGGTGGATCCGGCGACGCTGCTGCTCACCGGTCTGACCCGGGACGGCGTCTACCTCGTCGAGAACGGCGAGGTGGTCGGCGAGGTGAACAACTTCCGGTTCAACGAGTCGCCGGTGGACCTGCTGTCGCGGGCCACCGAGGCGGGCCGGACGGAGCGGACGCTGCCGCGCGAGTGGAGCGACTGGTTCACCCGGGCCGCGATGCCCGCCCTGCGGGTGCCCGACTTCAACATGAGCTCGGTCAGCAAGGGCGTCTGACCCGCCTAGACTGGGCTGTCACCCCGTAACTAGCCAAGGAGACTGACGACCGTGACGGACATCGTCGACGAGCTGAAGTGGCGTGGGCTCTTCGCCCAGTCCACCGACGAGGACGCCCTGCGCAAGGCTCTCGCGGACGGTCCCGTCACGTTCTATTGCGGTTTCGACCCGACCGCGGCCAGTCTCCACGTCGGCCACCTGGTCCAGGTGCTCACCGTCCGCCGGCTCCAGCAGGCCGGTCACCGGCCGCTGGCGCTGGTCGGCGGGGCCACCGGTCAGATCGGTGACCCGCGGCCGACCGCCGAGCGCACCCTGAACGACCCCGAGACGGTCGCGAACTGGGTGAACCGGCTGCGTTCCCAGATCGAGCCCTTCCTCTCCTTCGAGGGGGAGAACGCGGCGGTCATGGTGAACAACCTGGACTGGACCGCCGGCATGTCGGCGATCGAGTTCCTGCGGGACATCGGCAAGCACTTCCGGGTCAACAAGATGCTGACCAAGGACTCCGTCGCCCGCCGGCTGGAGTCCGAGCAGGGCATCAGCTACACCGAGTTCAGCTACCAGCTGCTCCAGGGCATGGACTTCCTGGAGCTGTACCGGCGCTACGGCTGCACGCTCCAGCAGGGCGGCTCGGACCAGTGGGGCAACCTGGTGGCCGGCCTGGACCTGATCCACCGGCTGGAGCCGGGCGCGGAGGTCCACGCCCTCGCGACGCCGCTGATGGTCAAGGCGGACGGCACCAAGTTCGGCAAGACCGAGAGCGGCGCCGTCTGGCTGGACCCGGAGATGACCACGCCGTACGCGTTCTACCAGTTCTGGCTGAACGTGGACGACCGGGACATCTCCACCTACATGCGGATCCTCTCCTTCCGGTCCCGTGCGGAGCTGGAGGAGCTGGAGGCGCAGACCGCCGAGCGGCCGCAGGCGCGGGCCGCGCAGCGGGCGCTCGCCGAGGAGCTCACCACGCTGGTGCACGGCGCCGAGCAGTGCGCGGCCGTCATCAACGCCTCCAAGGCGCTGTTCGGGCAGGGCGACCTGGCCGAGCTGGACGAGCCGACGCTGGCCGCCGCGCTCTCCGAGCTGCCGCACGCCCGGGTGACCGAGCTGGGCCAGGTCGTGGACCTGTTCGCCGAGGTCGGCCTGGTGGCGAGCAAGTCGGCCGCGCGGCGCACGGTGAAGGAGGGCGGCGCCTACGTGAACAACGTGAAGGTGACCGCCGAGGACGCCGTCGTCGAGGCCGGCGAGCTGCTGCACGGCCGGTGGCTGGTGCTGCGGCGCGGCAAGAAGAACCTGGCGGCGATCGAGTACGCCGGCTGAGCGCCGGACACGACACGCACCGAGGCCCGGTACGGCAGTCGCCGTACCGGGCCTCCCGGTTCTCCGCCCGCGTCAGGCGCGCTGCCGGTTGCCCTTGATCGAGGCCCAGAGCATGTCGCCGACGCCGACGACGAGCACGGCGCCGATGAGCTGCAGCAGGTGACGGGTCCAGTCGATGCCCTTGGTGTCCTCGACGCCGATCCAGCCGGCGACCGCGTTGCCCAGGACGCTGCCCAGAATGCCGAAGATCGTCGTCAGCCACAGCGGGATCTGCTGTTTGCCCGGCAGGATCGCCTTCGCGATCAGACCCAGGACGAAACCGACGATGATCGCCCACAACCAACTCATAGCCGCCTCCTCGTGCGCATGTGGCCCCAGTCTCGGCGCATCGGCCATACGGCGCATGTCGGACGCCTCCGTACGTGCCCCGGTCTCGTCGGGCGGGGACGCTGGGCGTACGGTGGTCCGAGGTCCGGACCGGGGAGGGTCCGGCGTGAGCGGCGGGTGGTGGAACGCGATGCGGAAGCGAGGCGGACCCGAGGTCTTCCGGATCACCGGGGCCCGGCAGGGGCTCGCGGACGACGTCCGGGGCAGGCAGCGGCGGTACGTCATCTCCATGTCGGTCCGGACGCTCTCCGTGATCGCGGCGGCGGTGCTGTGGAACGTCGAGCGGCACGTGGCGGTCGTGGCCCTGGCGCTGGGGGTGCTGCTGCCGTACGTCGCGGTGGTGATCGCGAACGCGGGGCGCGAGTCCGCCCCCTCGCTCCCGTCGGCGTATCTGTCCTCGCCGGTGCGGCCGGCCCTCGGCCCGGCCGAGGGCGCGGCGGAATCCGGAGCGGAACGGCCGTACGGACGCGCCTGAACCGGCCCCCTGTTCCCCGGTCACGGAACGTGGCGGGAGAGCCGCCGGGAACCTCAAGAAAAGCTCAGATCAATCATGAAGTTCCGGTGCACCGTACCGGGTGTGCCGTGACATACTGCGTACGCGCTCCGCATCCCCCGTCGGAGCGACGGACCGATGCCGGGCAGCTCCCCCCGTGGCTGCTCGGCATCGCCCTTGCTGGACAATGATCAGGTGAGTGAAGAGAAGCCGATCTGTTCCGCCAAGGGCTGCCGCGCCGACGCCGTCTGGGTCCTCGCGTGGAACAACCCCAAGGTGCACACGCCCGAGCGGCGCAAGACCTGGCTCGCGTGCGAGGAGCACCGCGAGCACCTCTCCCAGTTCCTGGGCGTGCGCGGTTTCCTGAAGGACGTCGTGCCCTTCGCCGAGTGGGAGTCCGCGGACCCCGGCTCAGCCGCCGATCGCTGACATCGGGCGGTCCGGCTGGAGGAAGCTCGGGTCGTCCAGGCCGGAGCCGGCCTTCTTCCCCCACATCGCCTTCTTCCACAGCTCCGCGACATCCGCATCCGGCGCGTCCGAGCGGAGCGCGGCCCGCAGGTCGGTCTCCTCGGTGGCGAAGAGGCAGGTGCGGATCTGTCCGTCGGCGGTGAGCCGGGTCCGGTCGCAGGCCCGGCAGAACGGGCGGGTGACGGAGGCGATGACGCCGACCGTGTGCGGGCCGCCGTCGACGACCCACCGCTCGGCGGGGGCGGAGCCGCGCTCGTCGGCGCCCTCGGGGGTGAGGGTGAAGCGGGTGCGGAGGGACTCCAGGATGTCGCCGGCGGTGATCATGCCGTCGCGCTTCCAGCCGTGCTGGGCGTCGAGCGGCATCTGCTCGATGAAGCGGAGCTCGTATCCCTGCTCCATGGCCCAGGCGAGCAGGTCGGGGGCCTCGTCCTCGTTGAGCCCCGGCATCAGGACCGCGTTGACCTTCACCGGGGTGAGGCCGGCCTCGCGGGCGGCGGCCATGCCGTCGAGGACGTCGTGGTGGCGGTCGCGGCGGGTGAGGGTCTTGAAGACCTCGGGCCGCAGGGTGTCGAGGGAGACGTTGACCCGGTCCAGGCCGGCCGACTTCAGGGCGGCGGCGGTGCGCTTGAGGCCGATGCCGTTGGTGGTCAGGGACATCCGGGGGCGGGGCTCCAGGGCGGCGCAGCGCTCGACGATCCCGACCAGGCCGGGGCGGAGCAGCGGCTCGCCACCGGTGAAGCGGACCTCGGTGACCCCCAGGTCGGTGACGGCGATCCGGATCAGCCGGACGATCTCGTCGTCGGTGAGGAGGTCGGGCTTGGCCAGCCACTGCAGGCCCTCCTCGGGCATGCAGTAGGTGCAGCGCAGATTGCACCGGTCCGTGAGGGAAACGCGCAGGTCAGTGGCGATTCGGCCGTACGTGTCGAGGAGCACCGGGCCCCCTCCCCTTCTCCAGGTTCGCTTCTCTTTCGAGCCTACGTGACGGCGCGGACCGCGGGCACGGGCCGATTGTCACGAGGACGGAGCCGGCCGCGTCGTAGAACTCTACGACGCGGCCGGTGGCTTGTTGCGGACCGTATACGACCCGTTGCGATGCGGTCAGTGCTCGACGGCGGCGGCGGTGCCGACGCCGGTGAGGGACTTGACCTCCAGCTCGGCGTACTTGCCCTTGTCCGGCTCCTCCTTGGAGAGGAGGGAGCCGAGCCAGCCGAGGAGGAAGCCGAGCGGGATGGAGACGAGGCCCGGGTTCTCCAGCGGGAACCAGTGGAAGTCGACGCCCTTGAACATGGAGTTCGGTCCGCCGGAGACGACCGGCGAGAAGAGGACGAGGAGGACGGAGGAGATCAGGCCGCCGTAGATCGACCAGAGCGCGCCCTGGGTGGTGAACCGCTTCCAGAAGAGCGAGTAGAGGATCGTCGGCAGGTTGGCCGAGGCGGCGACGGCGAAGGCGAGGGCGACCAGGCCGGCGACGTTGAGGTCGCGGGCGAGGGCGCCGAGGGCGATCGAGACGATGCCGATGAAGACGGTGGACCAGCGGGCGGCCCGCATCTCCTGCTTCTCGGTGGCCTGTCCGCGCTTGATCACGTTGGCGTAGATGTCGTGCGCGAAGGACGAGGAGGAGGCGAGGGTCAGTCCGGCGACGACGGCCAGGATGGTGGCGAAGGCGACGGCGGAGATGACGGCGAGGAGGATGGCGCCGGCGGTGGAGTCGGCGCCGCCGCCGACCTCCAGGGCGGTGAGCGGGGCGGCCGTGTTGCCGGCCTTGTTGGAGGAGGTGATGGTCTCGGGGCTCAGCAGGGCGGCGGCGCCGAAGCCGAGGACGATCGTCATCAGGTAGAAGGCGCCGATGATGCCGATGGCCCAGTTGACCGACTTCCGGGCGGCCTTCGCGGTCGGCACCGTGTAGAAGCGGATCAGGATGTGCGGCAGGCCGGCGGTGCCGAGGACGAGGGCGATGCCGAGGGAGAGGAAGTCGAGCTTCGAGGTCTCGGTGAGGCCGTACTTGAGGCCGGGCTCCAGGAAGGAGTCGCCCTTGCCGCTGTTGGTCGCGGCGGCGCCGAGCAGGTCGGAGAGGTTGAAGTCGAACTTCAGCAGGATGAGGAAGGTGATGAGGAGGGTGCCGGCGATGAGCAGCACGGCCTTCACCATCTGCACCCAGGTGGTGCCCTTCATGCCGCCGATGGTGACGTAGACGATCATCAGGACGCCGACCAGGGCGACGATCGCGATCTTGCCGCCGTCGCTGGTGATGCCGAGGAGCAGCGAGACGAGGACGCCGGCGCCGGCCATCTGGGCGAGCAGGTAGAAGATCGAGACGACGATGGTGGAGGTGCCGGCGGCGGTGCGGACCGGGCGCTGGCGCATCCGGTAGGCGAGGACGTCGCCCATGGTGAAGCGGCCGGAGTTGCGCAGCGGTTCGGCGACCAGGAGCAGGGCGACGAGCCAGGCGACGAGGAAGCCGATGGAGTAGAGGAAGCCGTCGTAGCCGTAGAGGGCGATGGCTCCGGAGATGCCGAGGAAGGACGCGGCGGACATGTAGTCGCCGGAGATCGCCAGGCCGTTCTGGAAGCCGGTGAACTGGCCGCCGCCGGCGTAGAAGTCGGCGGCGCTGCGGGTCTGCCGGCCGGCCCAGACGGTGATGGCGAGGGTGGCGACGACGAAGGCCCCGAAGAGGGCGATGATCAGCGGCCGGTGCTCGGCGGTGGCGCTGTCGGCGGCGAGGAGGACGGGGGCGGTGGCGAGGGTGCTGCTCATGCGTCGCCCTCCATACGGGCCTTGATGGCCTCGCCCTTGGGGTCGAGGCTGCGGGCGGCGTGGCGGGAGTAGAGCCAGGCGATGAGGAAGGTGGTGGCGAACTGGCCGAGGCCGAGGACGAGCGCCACGTTGATGTTGCCGAAGAGGCGGGTGCCCATGAAGCCGCCCGCGTAGTTGGAGAGCAGGACGTAGAGCAGGTACCAGGTGATGAAGGCGATCGTCAGGGGGAAGGCGAAGGAGCGGTAGGTGCGGCGGAGCTCGCCGAACTCCTCGCTCTGCTGGACCTCGACGAACTGCTCCGTGGTGGGCCCGGCGGGACCGGGGCCGGTCTCGGTGCCCTTTCTCGGCGGCGGCGGTGCTTCGGTAGCCACGGACTCTCCTCGTGACGCGGGGACGGACGGCATGGTCAAGGGGGCCTCACCTGGGGGTGCGGGAACGGGGCGCCTGCTGGAGCCCCTCCCCTGCTCAACGGCACGGAGCCGGATGCGAAGTGGTTCAGCGGAGTGGATTTCTTCCCGGAAATCTTCATTTCGTCTTCTCAACTCATTGATGAGCAGGGAAGATCAGCGATAGCTTCACTCGTCATGCACCTGCCCGGACGCGACCCGCGTCCGGGCAGTACATACGGATGATGTGGAGAACCCATGGCTCATCTGGGATCGAGGCGCGGCCGAGTACTCGCTCTGCCTGCTGGTCTCGCGCTCACCGCTTCGCTCGGCTTCCTTCCCTCCGGCGCCGCCTCCGCCGCGGAACTGAGCGATGCCCCGGCGGCCGCCACCGTCGCGGCGACGGGCGAGAAGCTCTCGTACGTCGTCAACATCGAGGGTGGTCGCTGGACCGCCGACTCGGTGAAGAAGGCGATAGCCGCCGCCGGCGGCGAGGTCGTCATCGCGTACGACCAGATAGGCGTCATCGTCGTCCACTCGCAGAACCCCGAGTTCGCGAAGACGATCCGCCAGGCCCGCGGTGTGGTCTCGGCCGGTGCGACCCGGACCGCCCCGCTCACCGTCCAGGGCGACGACTCCGTCGGCGGTGCCACGGAGGAGCTGACCGCGGCCGAGGCCATGGCCGCCGCGGCGACCGCCGCGGACGGTCAGGACCCGCTGGAGCCGCTGCAGTGGGACCTGCCGGCCATCAAGGCCGACAAGGCGCACGAGAAGACCCTCGGCAGCAGCAAGGTGACGGTCGGCGTCATCGACACCGGTGTGGACGACACCCACCCGGACCTGGCGCCGAACTTCGACACCGCGGCCTCCGCGAACTGCGTCTCCGGCAAGCCGGACACGACCCCCGGTTCGTGGCGTCCCAACCCGGGCGAGTCGGACCACGGCACCCACGTGGCCGGCACGATCGCCGCCGCGAAGAACGGTGTCGGCGTCACCGGCGTCGCCCCGGGCGTCAAGGTCTCCGGCATCAAGGTGTCGACCCCGGACGGCTTCTTCTACACCGAGGCCGTGGTCTGCGGCTTCGTGTGGGCGGCCGAGCACGGCGTCGACATCACGAACAACAGCTACTACACCGACCCGTGGATGTTCGCCTGCAAGACGGACGAGGACCAGAAGGCCCTCGTCGAGGCGGTCACCCGGGCGACCCGGTACGCGGAGAAGAAGGGCACGGTCAACGTGGCCGCGGCCGGCAACTCCAAGTTCGACCTCGCCGCCGACGAGATCCTGGACAACTCCAGCCCGAACGACACCGTTCCGGGCGACCGGATCATCGACCCGAGCGAGTGCTTCGACTACCCGGCCCAGCTGCCGGGCGTCGTGACGGTCTCCGCGACCGGCGCGAAGGACCTGAAGGCGTCGTACTCGAACTACGGTCACGGTGTCATCGACATCGCCGCCCCCGGCGGTGACCGCACCGAGTACCAGACCCCGGACGCCCCGGCGGTCAACGGCCGCATCCTGTCGACCACGGTCAACGGCGGCTACAACTACAAGGCCGGTACGTCGATGGCGTCGCCGCACGCCGCCGGTGTGCTCGCGCTGCTGAAGTCGACGCACCCGAAGGCGAGCCCGGCCGCGCTGAAGGCGCTGCTGTACGCGCAGGCCGACGAGCGCGCCTGCACCAACCCGTACGACATCAACGGCGACGGCACCGTCGACGCGGTCTGCGAGGGTGGCAAGGAGAAGAACGGCTTCTACGGGGCCGGTCTGGTGGACGCGCTGGACGCCGTCCGCAAGTACTGACGCTCGGAGAGGGCCCCGGTGTGGTCTGCAGCACCGGGGCCCTCTCGCGTGTCCGGGGGGTGGCACCCGGTGCCATAGTGCGGGCATGGAGAACACGGTTCGGAGCGGTACGGAAGCACTGTGGGCGGTTCTCGGCGGCGATCCCGCCCTGGTCGACCGGGTGGAGTACGGCGGGGTGGCGGGACTGCTGCCGGCCCGGCTGCCGGTGATGGACCTGGCCCGGGCGACGGTCGCGGTCTGCGGTCTCGCTGCCGTGGAGCACGCGCGCGTGGCGGGCCCGGTGCGGGTGGACGACGGGGCCGTGGCCACCGCCTTCGTGAGCGAGCGTCACCTGCGGGTGGACGGGCGGGCGCCGGTGAGCTTCGCGCCGCTGTCGCGGTTCTGGCGGGCGGCCGACGGCTGGGTCCGCACCCACGCCAACTACCCGCACCACAGGGCAGCGCTGCTGGCGGCGCTGGGCGCGGCGGACTCGGTGGAGGCGGTCGCGGAGGCGATCGGCGGGCGGAAGGCCGTCGACGTGGAGTCGGCGGTGTACGCGGCCGGGGGCCTCGCGGTGGCGCTGCGGACGCCCGGCGGGTGGGCCGCCCACGCGCAGGGCCGGGAGGTGGCGGCGCGGCCGGTGCTGAGCCGGGAGCGGCTCGACGAGGCCCCGCCCCGGCGGCGGACGGGTCCGCTGCGGGTGCTCGATCTGACCCGGGTGATCGCGGGGCCGGTGGCGACCCGGACGCTGGCGCTGCTCGGCGCGGACGTGCTGCGGATCGACCCGCCGGGGAACCCGGAGCTGCCGGACCAGCACGCGGACACGGACGTCGGGAAGCGGACGGCGGCCCTGGACCTGGACCGGCCCGCGGACCGGCGGAGCTTCGACGAGCTGCTGGACGCGGCGGACGTGCTGGTGACCGGCTACCGGCCGGGGGCGCTGGAACGGTACGGGCTGGAGCGGCCGGGTCTGGTGACGGCCCGGCTGTCGGCGTGGGGCGACTACGGGCCGTGGGGCGGCCGGCGGGGCTTCGACAGCCTGGTGCAGGTGGCGACCGGGATCGCGGTCGAGGAGGGGTCGGCCGGGGAGCCGGGGGCGCTGCCGGCGCAGGCGCTGGACCATGGCACGGGGTATCTGCTGGCCGCGGCGGTGCTGCGGTCGCTGACGGAGCAGGAGCGGGACGGCGGCAGCCGGCTGGTCCGGCTCGCGCTGGCGCAGACCGGGCACTGGCTGACGCACGGGCTGCCCCGGTACGACCCCGGGCGGTACCTCGCGGAGTCGGAGGGCCCGCTCGGGCGGCTGCGGCACGCGCTGTCGCCGGTGGCGTACGAGGGCGGCCCGGCGGGCTGGTCCCGCCCGCCGGGCGTCGCGGGGGCGGACGCCCCGGTGTGGGCTACGGCCTGACGAGGACCTTGAGGGCGGTGCGCTCGTCCATGGCCTTGTAGCCGCCGGGGACGCCGTCGAGGTCCACGGTGAGGTCGAAGACCGGCGACGGGTCGATGGTGCCGTCGAGGACGTCGGCGAGCAGCTCGGGGATGTAGGCGCGGACGGGGGCGACGCCGCCGCGCAGGGCGATGTTCCGGTCGAACATGACGGAGAGGTCGAGGCCGGTGCCGGAGCCGTGCGGGACGCCGACGTAGCCGATGGAGCCGCCGTCGCGGGTGATGTTCACGGCGGTGCGCATGGACTGCTCGGTGCCGACGGCCTCGATGACGCCGTGGGCGCCCTGGCCGCCGGTGAGTTCGCGGACGGCGGCCTCGGCGGCCTCGCCGCGCTCGGCGACGACGTCGGTGGCGCCGAAGGCGCGGGCGATGTCGGTGCGGGCGGTGTGGCGGCCGAGGGCGATGATCCGCTCGGCGCCGAGCCGCCGGGCGGCGAGGACGCCGCAGAGGCCGACGGCGCCGTCGCCGACGACGGCGACGGTGGAGCCGGGGCGGACGCCGGCGCCGAGGGCGGCGTGGTGGCCGGTGCCCATGACGTCGGAGAGGGCGAGCAGGGCGGTGAGCAGCCGGTCGTCGGAGGCGGCGCCGGACGGGAGCTTGACGAGGGTGCCGTCGCCGAAGGGCACGCGGACGGCCTCGCCCTGGCCGCCGTCGGAGCCCACGGAGCCCCAGAAGCCGCCGCGGGGGCAGGAGGTCTGGAGGCCCTCGGCGCAGTACTCGCAGGTGCCGTCGGACCAGACGAAGGGGGCGACGACGAGGTCGCCGGCCTTGAAGCCGCGGACCTCGGAGCCGGTCTCCTCGACGACGCCGAGGAACTCGTGGCCGATCCGCTGGCCGGGCTGCCGGGCGGACTCCCCGCGGTAGGCCCACAGGTCGCTGCCGCAGATGCAGGCGCGCAGGACCCGGACGACGACGTCCGCGGGGTCCTGGACGACCGGGTCGGGCACCTCCTCCACGCGCATGTCGAACGGGGCATGGATGGTGGTGGCGCGCATGGTTCCTCGCTGTCAGCTGGTCGTACGACGTTCACCGTACATCGCGCGCAGGACACCGGCGGTCAGCAGGCACTGGGCGGCGATGTAGGTCAGCATGACCCAGAAGTCGGGGACCGGCAGCTGCGGCCACTCCGCGATGCCGGTGGCGATCAGGGTGTCGGAGAGCAGGAAGAGCGCGCCCCCGGTGCCGGCGAGGACGCCGAGCGAGCCGGCGCGGTACGCCATGGCGGCGAGCAGCAGCGAGTAGCCGGCGACGGGGATGCACAGGTCGGCGGGGAGGCCGGGCCAGAGGGCGACGAGGGTGCCGGCGAGGACGAGGGCGTAGCCGGCGCCGAGGGCGGGCGAGGTGCGGCGGCGGCCGAACAGCACCAGGTAGCAGACGTGGCCGAGGGCGAAGGAGCCCATGCCGGCGAGGAACGCCCCGTCGGCGTCGAGCAGCAGGAGGACGTCGCCGCCCCAGCCCAGGAGCAGCGCGGCGAGGAGCGGCGCCGGGGCGCCGCGGGTGGCGGCGTACGCGGCGAGGAGCGGCATCAGGAGGGGCTTGGCGACCAGGTGCCCGGTGTCGGCGCCGGCGAGCAGTGAGCCGAGGTCGACGGCGGCGGCGAGGAGGAAGGCGCCGCACAGGACCCCGGCGAGGGTGGTGCGGGCGGGACGGGCGGCGTCGGCGGTGGCGGGCTGGGTGGTCACGCGGCGGGCTCCGGGGCGGTCGGGTCGTGGTGCGGGGCGGTACGGGGCTCCGGCTGCCGGCCGGGTCCGCGCAGGATCGGGATCTTCCCCAGGGCGTCGAAGGCGAGGCTGCCGCGGCTGGTCGCGGCGTCCTTCGTCTCGTACCCGGCGGCGTCCCCGTCGGGGTGCAGCCGGCAGCCCACCCTCTCGACGACGGTGAGCAGGACGAACGCCGGTATGGACCGGAGCACGACATCGGGCAGGTGGGGCATGGCGTCGACGGTAGGGCGCGCCCGCGCGGACGGCCAGACGTCGTTACCGACAAGTATGCGAGACGAGTTGTCAGCAGTGTTTGGCCGCTTCCGACAAGGCGCCGCGCCCGGGGCCCGCGGTGTCAGACCCCCGCGACGTCCAGGAGGGAGCCCGCCGCGTAGGTGACGGCCATGGCGAGGGCGCCGCCGGCGACCGTGCGGAGGGTGGCCCTCGGGGCCGGGGCGGCGGCCAGCCGGGCGGCCCACCAGCCGGTGAGGGTGAGGGCGGCGAGGACCGAGGCGACGGTGACCCAGAGGCGGACGGAGGCGGGCGGCAGGACGATCGCGAGCAGCGGGAGCAGGGCGCCGGCGGTGAAGGCGAGGAAGCTGGCCCAGGCCGCGTGCCAGGGCTTGGTGAGGTCGTCGGGGTCGATGCCCAGCTCCACGCGCGCGTGGGCCCTGAGCGCGTCGCGCGCGGTGAGCTGTTCGGCGGCCTCGCGGGCCACGGCGGGGCTGAGGCCGCGGGCGGTGAGGAGCGCGGTCAGCTCGTCGAGTTCGGCCGCCGGGCTCTCGCGCAGCTCGCGCTTCTCGGTGGCGAGGGCGGCGTCCTCGGAGTCGCGCTGGACGGAGACGGAGACGTACTCCCCCGCCGCCATGGAGAGGGAGCCGGCCAGCAGGCCGGAGAGGCCGGCGGTGAGGAGGGCGGCCTGGGACTCGGTGGCACCGGCGACGCCCACGACCAGACCGGCGGTGGAGACGATGCCGTCGTTGGCTCCGAGCACGGCGGCCCGGAGCCAGTTGAGCCGGGAACCCAGTCCACCACCGTGGGCCTCGGGTACGGGGGGTGCGGTCACCCCTGGAGGTTCGCACCCCCCGGCCCCCGGCACACGCACCGACCCGCCCCGGTGCCGCCCCGCCCCCGGCGTGCGTCGCACCGGCGGCGGAAGGGGCCGGACCGGGGCGGGCCGTGCGGTCACCAGACGCGGACCGAGCCGCCCGGGGCGAAGGCGGGGCTGGTGGCGGCGGGCGGGATCGTGTCCAGCGGCGTGGCGATCTCCTCGACGGTGGGGCCGTGGACCGCCGCGAGCCGGTCCAGGAGGGCGAGGTCGAAGCCGTAGACGCGGGCCGCGTTGCCGCCGACCATCGCCGCCACCTCCTCGCGCGGCAGGCCCGCGTAGGCGATCCGGAGCCCTTCCCGGGAGTACGGGGTGGTGCCCTCGTCGTGCGGGTAGTCGCTGCCCCACATGATCTTGTCGAGGCCGATCCGGTCCCGCAGCGGCACCTCGTGCGGGCGCATGAAGCTGGCGCCGACGAAGCAGTTCTCCCGCCAGACCTCGCCGGGGCTGCGCCCCATCGCGTCCGCCAGGCCCGCGCCGAACCTGGACTCGGCGGTGGCCGCCCGGCCCGCCGCCGCGACCAGCCGCCCGTGGTAGTAGTCCAGCATCTCCATCACCCCGGGGATCCAGCCGGAGCCCTGCTCGGTGAGGACCAGCCGGAGCCCGGGGTGGCGGCGGAAGGCGCCGCCGAACACCAGGTGCCACAGGGCCCGGTGGGAGAACCAGGTGGTCTCCACCATGAAGACGGCCCGGGCGGCCGGTTCGTCGCCGAGCGGCGGGGAGGCGGAGCCGCCGTGGTGGTTGACGGGGACGCCCAGCTCCTCGCAGACGGCCCAGATCGGGTCGTACGTCTCCGAGTACAGCTCCGGCAGTCCGCTGCCCGGCGGGGTGCCGGGCAGCAGGACGCCGCCGGTGAGGCCGGCCGCGTGACCGCGGCGGATCTCGCGGACGGCCTCGTCGACGTCGTTGAGGAGGATCTGGGCGACGCCCGCGCGCCGGCCGGGGGCCTGCGCGCAGAAGTCGGCGAGCCAGCGGTTGTGGGCGCGCAGCCCCGCCCAGCGCCGCTCGAACTCCTCCCGGGTGGGGGCCGGGGCCATCAGGGAGGCGGAGGGGAAGAAGGGCGGGATGGTGTTGGGGAAGACGACCTCGGCCACGATCCCGTCGGTTTCCAGCTCGCGCAGCCGCCGGTCGGAGTTCCAGTTGCGGTCGGCGGTGTCGGCCAGCAGGTCCTCGTACGGGTTGACGTACGTGGCTGCCCAGGCGTCGAAGTCGTCGTGGTGGCGCTTCTCCAGGTACGGCTTGTAGTCGAGGAGGTCGGCGCCGGCGTGGCAGTCGGCCGAGATCACCGTGTACCGGTCGGTCATGGCGTGGCTCCGATCACCGGGAAGTCACCGCCGGTCAGCCAGTGCCGGCCGGTCTCGCGGGAGCGGGCCCAGGACGCCTCGACGGCGGTCTGGTCGGCGGGCTGGCCGAGGTCGGCGGGGGTGGGGCCGATCCGTCTGGCTATCGGATCCAATATTCGAATATCGAATCCGAAGACCTCGGCGGCGGCCAGACCCAGCATCCGCCGGGTCTCCCCCACCGGGATGTCGTGGAAGGTGTTCCGCAGCCAGGTCCGGGTGTTCGGCCAGGTGCCCTCCGGGTGCGGGAAGTCCGAGCCCCACAGGATGTTGTCGACGCCGATCTCGTACCGCTGCGCCAGCTCGCGCCGCTTGGTGTTGGTGGCGCAGACGAAGACCTGCCGGTCCAGGTACTCGCTCGGCGGGCGCCGCAGCTCGGCGAAGGGCGAGAGCTTCTTGCCGCCGTGCGCGCCGAGGTAGAGCCGGTCCATGAACCACAGCAGGTTCGGCAGCCACCAGCAGCCGGACTCGGCGACCCCGAACCGCAGCCCCGGGTGGCGCTCGAAGACCCCGGACCAGAGCAGGAACCACAGCGGCCGGGCCGGCCACCAGGTGACCTCGGAGACGTAGATGCCGAGGTGGTCGCCGTACTCCTCGCGGGGCGCCGCGCCGGAGTGGGTGACGACCGGCATCCCGGTCTCGGCGGCGGCCGCCCACACCGGGTCGTACCGCCGGTCGTGGTAGGGCGCCTTGTCGACCCACATGGAGGGGATCATCAGGGCACCGAGCCCGGACTCCTTGGCCCGGTGGATCTCGGCGACGACCTCGCGCGGGTCCGCGGTGACCGGCAGCAGGGCGACGCCGCAGTGCCGGGCCGGGGCGTGGGCGACGAACTCGGCGAGCCAGCGGTTGTGCGCCTTGGCGCCCGCCATGCCGAGCTCGGGGTCCTGGTCGCCGGAGAGGCCGAGGCCGACGCCGAAGGGGGCGGCGGTCTGGCTGTCGACGGCGTCCGCGTCGGGGAAGACGACCTCGGCGGCGACGCCGTCCCCGTCCAGCTCCTTGATCCGCTGCGCGTGGTCCCAGCCGCCGCGCAGCCCCTCCTCGTGGTCGCTGAACCATTTGGCGGCGAAGTCCTCGTTGCGCACCCCGAGGCGGGTCATGGCCTCGCGGCGGGCCTGCCGGCCGGCGAGGAAGTCGTCGAAGGCCCGGTGGAAGCGGGACTCCAGGTAGGGCCGGTACTCCTCGGTGGGCAGTCCGGCGTGACAGTCGGAGGAGATGATCAGATACGGGTCCTCGTGGCTCATGGCCACCCCCCTCAGTCGAGGATGAAGCTCTCCAGATAGGTCGGGTCGGCGCGGTCGAGCATCGACTGCGAGCGCGCCCTGATCTGCCGGTCGCTGTGCTCGCTCGCCGGGAGCATCCAGAACCGGCCGGCCCTGATCCCGTCGACGACGTGCTCGGCGACCTCCTCGACGGGGGTGAAGGCGATCTCGTGGCCGGCCTCCTTCATGGCGGCCTCCCACTGGTCGAGGGTGCGGTACGGGGTCCGGCGCGGGCGCTCCTTGGCGTACCGCTCGGGCCGGTTGCGGTGCGACTCCCACAGTCCGGTGCGGAGCATGTGGGGTCCGGGGAAGAGCACGGAGGCGCCCACGCGCGCGTGCTCGGCCTTCAGATGGGCGTAGAGGGACTCCGTCATGGTGACGACGGCCGCCTTGGTGACCGCGTAGACGGAGGCGGTGGGCAGCGGGGCGATGCCGCCGTCGCCGGACGAGGTGTTGACGACGTGGCCGGGTTCGCCGCCGGCGAGCATACGGGGGACGAACGCCTGGATGCCGTGGAAGACGCCCCAGACGTTGACGGCGAAGGCCCACTTCCAGTCGCTCGGCTCGTGCTCCCACATGCGGCCCTCGGCGCCGGAGCCGACGCCGGCGTTGTTGCAGAGGACGTGGACGGCGCCGAAAGTGTCGTAGGCGGCGTCGGCGAAGGCCCGTACCGCCCGCGGGTCGGAGACGTCCACGGTCCGGGCGAGGACCTGCGCCCCCTCGGCCATCAGTTCGTCGGCGGCCTCGGCGAGCGGTCCGGGCTCGACGTCGCCGAGGACGACGGCGAGTCCCTCGGCGGCGAAGCGGCGGGCCATGGCCCGGCCGATGCCGCTCGCGGCGCCGGTGACGACGGCGACCTGCCCTTCCCGGAGTTCCATCAGACGCTTCCTTCCGGGGGGCCGTCGAGGATCTGCGCGGGGTCGTCGTAGCGCTGGTGGACGTAGGGCAGCAGGGCCTCCGCGGAGACCCGCTCGGCGACCCGGCCGCGCTGGTCGGAGGTCTTCTCCCCGAGGGTGATCTCGACGAGCCGGCGGACCGGGAGGTCGGCGACGGGGTCGTACATGGACTCGCGCAGCACGACGTCGCCGGTGATCCGCTCCAGGCTGCGGACCCGCTCGTTGCGGACGCAGTGGACGAGGACCGGGTCGGCGTCGAATCCGGAGCCCTCGACGCCGGGCAGGAACTTGAAGTAGAAGTCGGTCTTCTCGGCCGGCTCGGGCAGCGGCAGCGGGCCGGAGACGGCGCCGCGCACCTCGACGAAGGCGATGCCGTGCCGGGCGAGCCGGGCGCCGACCACGAGCCCGTCGCGCTCGACGACGACCTCGCCGAGCTTCTTCGGCTCGCCGAAGACCTCCCGGCCGCCGATCAGGGCCCGCTCGTGGGTCATCGGCATGACCAGCGGATACCAGCCCTCGGTGGCGCCGTGCGCGGCGGCCACCGAGACCGAGCCGGCGCCGAGAGGACAGCCGGGCAGGTCCACCTTGCTGATGGTGACCCGGACGAGGGGGCGCCCGGTGGGTTTCAGCGGGGGCGGCAGGACGGCCGCGACCGCGTCGGGGTCGGTCTCCCAGAGGGCGACCACCCCGGTGGACCAGATGTCGGGGAGCTTCGCGGCGGCGGCGCGGGCGGCGGCGCTCTCCGCCGCGGTGCGCGCCCCGTACCGTACTCGTGCCATGTCGTACCACCCTTCCGGACGGATACGGTCCTTCGGCGCCACGGCTCCAGGACCCTCGGCCTGTAACACAGTTACACCGCCACCCGTGGAGGGTAAAGACGTGCGCACGGACGGAATTGACGGACCATCAGGGGGTACGGATGGCACGCCCGGCGCTCAGCCGCGAGGAGGTCCTGGACACGGCGGCGGCCCTGGTGCGGGCGCACGGACCGGACGGGCTCACCATGCGCGGCCTCGCCGCCGCGCTCGGCACGGCGGTCACCTCGATCTACTGGCACGTGGGCAACCGCGAGTCGCTGCTCGACGCGCTGGCCGAGCGGACGGTGACCGACCTCGGAGCGATCCGGCCGCACGGGAGGGACCCCGCGGAGCGCATCGCCTCGGTGGCGCACGCCCTGCGCCGGGCGCTGCGCGAGCGCCCGCACCTGGTGGCGATGGTCCACGAGCGGGGCCTGACGGAGCGGATGTTCCTCCCCGCCCACCGGGCGCTGGCCCGGGAGGCGCACGCGGCCGGGCTGCGCGGCGAGCGGGCGGCGGAGCTGGTCCGGGCGGTCGCCTTCCAGGTCGTCGGGTACGTCCTGGTGGAGCGCAACCGCGAGCGGGCGCCGGTCCAGTCGCCGGCCGACCAGGAGCTGTGGGACGCCGAGACCGCCGACGCCGACCCGCCGCTCGCCCGCGCGCTGGCCGCCCCGGTGGAGACGGACCGGCTCTTCGCGGCCTCGGTGCGCGCGCTGGTGGAGGGCCTCCTGGCCGACCCTCCGGCACCCACCGAGAGGGACATCCAGGACAAGGCGGACACCGGGGACGGGAGTGTCGGTCGCGGGCCGTATTCTCAGTGACCATGCTCGACGACCGCACGACAGCAGCGACATGGCCGGCCGCGTACCCCCAGGGTTACGCGGTCGTCGACGTGGAGACCACCGGTCTCGCCCGCGACGACCGGATCGTGTCCGCCGCCGTCTACCGCCTCGACGCGCAGGGACACGTGGAGGACCACTGGTACACGCTGGTGAACCCGGAGCGCGACCCGGGCCCGGTCTGGATCCACGGTCTCACCAGCGACGTGCTCGAAGGCGCGCCGCTCTTCGCGCAGATCGCCGAGGAGTTCTCGGCCCGCCTCGACGGCCGCGTCCTCGTCGCGCACAACGCGATGTTCGACTGGCAGATGATCGCCCGGGAGTACGCGCGCGCCGAGCGGACCGCTCCCGTGAAGCAGCGGCTGTGCACCATCGCGCTCGCCAAGGAGCTGGCGCTGCCGCTGCCCAACCACAAGCTGTCCTCGCTGGCCGCCCACTTCGGGGTGGTGCAGCAGCGCGCGCACGACGCCCTCGACGACGCGCGCGTGCTCGCCGAGGCGTTCCGCCCGAGCCTGCACGCGGCGGCGGAGCGGGGCGTCCGGCTGCCGCTCCTGGAGTGCCGCCCGCTCACCGAGTGGGCCGCCTCGCCCGCCCGCCCGCTGATCGGCCACCAGTCCTCGTACCGGGCGGGCGGCTGGCGCCCCTCCCGGAAGCGGCCGGCCTGCCCGTACCCCAACCCCGGCCGGTACGAGAGCGACAAGCCGCTCAAGCAGGGCATGCGGGTGGCCTTCTCCGGCGACACCTCCGTCGACCGCGAGCTCCTGGAGGACCGCACGGTCGAGGCCGGACTGCACGTCGCGACCTCGGTCTCCCGGCTCACCAGCCTGCTGGTGACCAACGACCCGGACGCCGGCACCTCCAAGACGGTCAAGGCGAAGAGCTTCGGCACCCCGATCCTCGACGAGGCCGCCTACGCCCACCTGCTGCGGGACGTCGCCCCGGCAGACGGGTGACACCCCGCCCCCGGCGGGCGTGCCGCGCGGCGCGCGCGTCCCCGGGGCCCCACCCTGTGGCGCATGGCACGTTGTGAGGTCTGCGGAAACGATTACGGCATGTCCTTCGAGGTTCATGCCCAGGGTGCGATCCATGTCTTCGACTGCTTCGCCTGCGCCATCCACCGCATGGCGCCCATCTGCGAACACTGCCGGGTCCAGATCATCGGACAGGGCGTCGAGGTCGAGGGGACCTGGTACTGCGGCGCCCACTGCGCCCGCGCGGAGGGGAAGGCGGGCATCGTCGACCGGGTGTGAACCGCCCCCGTCCACCGAGGAAGAAACGATCCTGGTCGGGTGACGCCGGTCACCCGACCCCCTGTGCGGGCGCCCCACGGGACCAGGGGTACGGTCGTGGGGTGTACCGCTTCCTGTTGTCCCGGCAGTGGGTGATCCTCACCCTCATCGCCCTCGTCCTCATCCCCGTGATGATCGAGCTGGGCTTCTGGCAGTTCCACCGGCACGAACGCCGGGTCGCCCAGAACACCCTGATCGCGGACAACCTGAAGGCCCGGCCGGTCCCGGTCGAGGAGCTCACCTCCCCCGGCCATGTCGTCCCCCGCGCCGACTACTGGCGCCAGGTCACCGCCACCGGCACCTTCGACACCGCCCACGAGGTGGTCGTCCGCCGCCGCACCTCCTCCGACGACCGGGTCGGCGCGCACGTCCTCACCCCGCTGGTGCTCAAGGACGGCAAGGTCGTCCTGGTGAACCGGGGCTGGGTGCCCGGCGCCGCCGACCAGCGCGCCTACCCCGACGTCCCGCCCGCCCCGAAGGGCGAGGTCACCGTCACCGGCCGCCTCAAGGCCGACGAGACCACCGGCGCCAGCGGCATCAAGGACCTCAAGGGCCTGCCGGACCGTCAGGTGATGCTCATCAGCAGCCGCCAGCAGTCCGAGCTGATCGGCCGTGCGGTGCTGGGCGGCTACATCGAGCAGACCGAACCGGCGGCGGCCGGCGGCTCCCCCGAGCAGATCCCCGAGCCGGACCACGACTCGATCGGCGCCCACATGGCGTACGCGGTCCAGTGGTGGCTCTTCGCCGCCGGCGTGCCGGTCGGCTGGTTCGTCCTCGCGCGCCGCGAGAAGCGAGACCGGGAGGCCGCCGCGGCGGCCGGCGACACCGCCCCGGAGGAGACCCCGGAAGAGACGCCGGAGAAGACGCCGGAGAAGACGCCCGAGGAGATCCCGGAGGAGATCCCCGCCGCCCCGCAAGGGGACGACAGCGCGATTCAGGCCACCTCGCCCCGCTGATTGACCGTCGCCGCTTCCGGGAACAGCCCAGAGCGTGACCCGACGTATCGAGGACTACGCCCTGATCGGCGATCTCCAGACCGCCGCGCTCGTCGGCCGCGACGGGTCGATCGACTGGCTGTGCCTGCCCCGATTCGACTCCGCCGCCTGCTTCGCCGCCCTCCTCGGCGACGAGGACAACGGTCACTGGCGGATCGCCCCCACCGGCGCCGGCACCTGCACCTCCCGCCGCTACGCCGAGGACTCCCTCGTCCTGGAGACCCTCTGGGAGACCCGCACCGGCACCGTCAGGGTCACCGACTTCATGCCCCAGCGGGACCGCGCCCCGGACCTCGTCCGGATCGTCGAGGGCGTCAGCGGCCGCGTCGAGATGAGCGCCGTGCTCCGCCTCCGCTTCGACTACGGCTCGATCGTGCCGTGGGTGCGGCGCTCCGAGGGCCACCGCGTCGCCATCGCCGGGCCCGACGCCGTCTGGCTGCGCAGCGAACCGCCCGTGAAGACCTGGGGCCAGCAGTACGCCACCTGCTCGGCCTTCACCGTGGCCGCCGGAGAACAGGTGGCGTTCGTCCTCACCTGGCACCCCTCGCACGAACGGCGGCCCCCGCTCCTGGACCCCTTCGAGGCCCTGGAGCACTCGCTCGCCGACTGGCGGGCGTGGACGGCCCGCTGCGCCTACCGGGGCCCGTACCGCTCCACCGTGGTCCGCTCCCTCATCACCCTGAAGGCGCTCACCTACGCCCCCACCGGCGGGATCGTGGCCGCCCCCACCACCTCCCTGCCGGAGGAGATCGGCGGGGTGCGGAACTGGGACTACCGGGCCTGCTGGCTGCGCGACTCCTCCCTCACCCTCGGCGCGCTGCTCGCCGCCGGATACGCCGACGAGGCCGCCGCCTGGCGCGACTGGCTGCTCCGCTCGGTCGCCGGCGACCCCGCCGACCTCCAGATCATGTACGGGCCCGCGGGCGAACGGCGGCTCCCCGAGACCTCGCTGCCCTGGCTGCGCGGCTACGCCGACTCCGCCCCGGTACGGACCGGGAACGCGGCCGTCGACCAGTTCCAGCTCGACGTGTACGGCGAGGTCATGGACTCCCTGTACCTGGCGCGCGAGGCCGGCATCCCGCCCGAGCGGCACGCCTGGAACCTCCAGCTGAGCCTGCTCGGCTTCCTGGAGTCGCACTGGCGCGACCCCGACGAGGGGCTGTGGGAGGTGCGCGGCCCGCGCCGCCACTTCACCCACTCCAAGGTGATGGCGTGGGTCGCGGCCGACCGGGCGGTGCGCACCCTGGAGGCCGACCCCTCGCTGCCCGGGGAGCCGGACCGCTGGCGGGCGCTGCGGGACGAGATCCACGCGGAGGTGTGCGCCAGGGCGTACGACCCCGGGCGGAACACCTTCACCCAGTCGTACGGCTCCGCCGAGCTCGACGCCGCCACCCTGCTCATCCCCCGGGTCGGCTTCCTGCCGCCGGACGACCCCCGGGTGGTCGGCACGGTGGACGCGGTCCGGGCCGGGCTGACCCACCGCGGCTTCCTGCGGCGCTACAGCCCCGACTCGGGCGCGGTCGACGGGCTGCCCGGGCGGGAGGGCACCTTCCTCGTCTGCTCCTTCTGGCTCGCCGACGCGCTGCGGATGACCGGACGTGAGGAGGAGGCCCGGGAGCTGTTCGAGCGCCTGGTGGGGCTGACCAACGACGTGGGGCTGCTCGCGGAGGAGTACGACCCGGTGAGCGGCCGGCAGCTCGGCAACTTCCCGCAGGCGTTCAGCCACATCGGACTGGTGGGGACGGCGCTCGCGCTGCCCGGCGGGGAGACGGCAGGATAGGTCCATGGATCTTGGACTGAAGGACCGCGTGTACGTCGTCACCGGCGCGACCCGGGGGCTCGGCCGGGCCTCCGCGGAGGCGCTGCTCGCCGAGGGCGCCCGGGTGCTGGTCACCGGGCGCGAGGAGGCGACCGTCGCCGAGGCGGTCGCCGAGCTGGGTGAGGGTGCGGCGGGCCTCGCCGCCGACAACGACGATCCGGCGACCCCGGCCCGGCTGATCGCGGAGGCCCGCGCCCGGTTCGGCGGCTTCGACGGCATCCTGATCAGCGTCGGCGGCCCGGCGCCGGGCTTCGCGGCGGACAACACCGACGAGGAGTGGGCGGCGGCCTTCGGCACCGTCTTCCTCGGCGCGGTGCGGCTCGCCCGGGCGGCGGCCGAGACGCTGGGCGAGGGCGGGGTGATCGGCTTCGTCCTGTCGGGGTCGGTGCACGAGCCGATCGCGGGCCTGACGATCTCGAACGGCCTCCGCCCCGGGCTCGCCGGCTTCGCCAAGTCCCTCGCCAACGACCTCGGCCCGCGCGGGATCCGGGTGGTCGGGCTGCTGCCGAGCCGGATCGACACCGACCGGGTGCGGCAGCTCGACGCCCTCTCGGGCGACCCGGAGGCCGCCCGTTCGGCCAACGAGCTGGCGATCCCGCTGCGCCGCTACGGCACCCCCGAGGAGTTCGGCCGCACGGCGGCCTTCGTCCTCTCCCCCGCCGCCTCCTATCTGACGGGGCTGATGCTGCCGGTGGACGGCGGCGCCCGGCACGGCTTCTGACCGGGGCGGGCCCGGCGTCAGGTGACCCGTCGGGCCCGGTGCCTGACCGCGCGGAGCCGGGCCTCGGTGGGCAGGGCGGCCAGGCCCGCCGACGTACGGGCGCGGGCCAGCGCCTCGCCGCTGAGGCCGGCCAGCGCCTGGCCCGGGGAGGCGTACGGCTCCAGGAGGAGCGCGATCCGGGTGCGGGGGGCGGTGCGGCGGCCGGTGAGGGCGACCTTCGCCTGGGCCACGCCCTCCTGGGCGGCGGCGTCCGCCTCCAGGACGTCCTCCAGGGCCCGGCCGCGCAGCACGGCGGCGTCGCCGTCGCCGGTGTCGACCAGGACCTCGGCGAGCCGGGCCCGGCGGAACTGGGCGATCAGCCACCAGAGGGCGAGCAGGACGACGACGCCGAGGACGGCGATGACGGTCGGCCACCACCAGCTCTCCTCGCGCCACCGCCGCCGGTCGGCGGTGGCCAGGAGCACGTCGTCGGGGCCCGACCAGGGCCACCAGGACGGGACGGGCAGGTCGAGGCCGGCGGCGAGGACGGCGCCGCCGGCGAGGACGAGGAGCAGCCCGGCGAGGCCGAGCAGGACGCGGTTGACGCGCCGCAGGACGGCGGTGACGGGTGCGTGCACGGGCGGATCACCCCTTCTTGGACGGGCGTTCCACCCGGACGGTCAGCGCGGGGGCGTGGGCGAGCCCGAGCTCCTCGACGCCGGCGGTGAGGACGGTGGAGACGTCGGCGCGGACGTCGTCGAGCGGGCGGAAGTGGGAGACGGCCCGGACGGCGACCTTGGCGCGGCCGACCCGGACCTTCACGGACTGCACGCCGGAGACCTCCATGGCCCGGTCGCGCAGGGCGAGCGCGGCGGCGTCCCGGTCGAGCCCGGCCCGCAGGTCGGGGTGGGTGCGGCGCATCGGCAGCACGGCCCGCAGCCCGGGGGTGGACGCCAGCACCAGCAGCCAGACGCCGAGCAGGACGACGGCGCCGGCGACCGCGAGGGTGGTGGCGCTGTCGAGGGGCCGGGTCGCGAGGTCGTCGGCGAGTTCGCGGCGCCAGCTCATGGCGCTGTGGTCGGCGCGGACGGCGGCGACGTCGTACAGCAGCAGTCCGGCGCCGCCGAGGACGACGGCGGCGAGCAGGGCGGCGGGGATCCGCCGGACGGACCAGAAGCGCCGGACCCGTTCGGGGTCCGGGCCGCTGCCGCCGAGGACGGGGACGTCCTCCGGTTCCGGTGCGGGGTGGGGCCGTTCGGGTGTCGTCATCCCAGGCGGCCCTTCCTGGCGGCGGGGGCGGTGCGCGGGGAGTGGAGGCGCTCGACGTGGACGGAGACCTCGTGGACCTCCATGCCGACGAGCTCCTCGACCCGGCCGCGGACCCGGGCGCGGACGGCGCCGCAGCGGCGGCCGATGTCCGTGGGGTAGTCGAGTTCGAGGCTGACCGAGATGCGGGCGGCGTCCCGGTGGACGACGACCGAGGCGTGCGGCTTGTGGCCGCCCGCCGGCACGCCGCCCAGGGCTTCCCGGGCGGCCTGGGCGGAGATCTTGGCGACCACGCGGTCGGCGATCGTGGTCGCGCCCCGCTCGCGCACCGGCGGCCGTTCCGTCACGTCCGTGGGCACCCGGCGTCACCGCCGCCGGTCGCCGCGGTCGCGACCCCGGAGCAGATCGCCGGGTTCGAGGTCGCCGTCGAGGAAGCGACCGGCCACGAAGCCGACCGCCCCCAGCGCCGCGACCAGGAGAAACGCCCCGAATCCGCCGAAATATCCGGCGAAGCCGAGACCCATGCCGGCCAGCAGGCCGACCACCGCCATGCTCATGCTGAACCCCTTTCCGAGCCCTGCACTCCGTTGCCCGTGCCGGTCGGCTACTGGAGCCGCGACTCGGGCTCCTCTTCCTCCTCGTCGGGCAGCTTCACGTCGCTGACCGCGATGTTGACCTCGACGACCTCCAGGCCGGTCATCCGCTCGACGGCCGCGATCACGTTCTCGCGGACGGCTCCGGCGACGTCCCCGATGGAGACGCCGTAGTCGACGACGATCTCCAGGTCGAGGGCGGTCTGTACCTCGCCGACCTCGGCCTTCACGCCGCGGGTGACGCTCGCCTTGGCGCCGCCCCCGCCGGGGACGCGGTCGCGGACGGCGCCGAAGGTGCGGGAGAGCCCGCTGCCCATGGCGTGGACGCCGACGACGTCCCGGGCCGCCATTCCGGCGATCTTCTCGACCACACCGTCGGCGATGGTCGTCCGGCCCCTGGTGGCGGCGGAACCGCCGCCCTTGCGGGTGACCGGGGTGCTCTCGACGCTGCGTTCGCTGTCCGTCATGAAATTCAGCCCCTTCCGGGATATTTCGGGCTTCTTTGCTCACACTAAGGGCGGTTCCCCGATACCGCTCCGGGGATACGGCAGGCTGGGGCAATGACCACGGGTGACGGTTGGACGGCGGCGGTCCGCGACCGCCTGGCGCCGGGCAGGCTGCTGCCGCTCGGCACGGCGGCGGACGGGACCTGGCTCACGGAGCACGCGGCCCGGGAGGTGCTGGACCGGGCGGCCTCGGGGGTACGGGGCGCGGTGCCGGGCGCGCTGCGGATCGGCGCGGCGGCGGAGGCGGCGGAGGCGGACCCGGGACCGTTCCCGGTGCCGCCGGGCGGGGTGCCGGCGGGGCCGCTGCGGATCGGGGCGGAGCTGGCGGTGGTGGCGACCGGACGGCCGCTGCCGGAGACGGCGGAGGAGGTACGGGCGGTGCTCCTCGCGGCGGCCCGGCGGCTGGGCCTGGCGGTGACGGAGGTCGATCTGCGGGTGACCGACCTGCTGGAGGAGGCGCCCGTGACCGAGCCCGCCGCGCCACCGCCGGGCCGGACCCCGCCGGCCTCGGAGGACCCGGTGGCGCTCGCGGTGCTGCGGGTGCCGGGCGTGGTGGCGGTGACGGACGCGCTGGGCGCGCCGGTGCACCGGACGGCGGAGGCGGTCCGGGTGGAGTGCGCGGTGGCGGCGGACCGCCCGCCGGCGGAGGTGGCCCAGGCGGCCCGCGCGGCGGCGGCCGCGGCCGCCCCGGAGGGCGCCGCGGTCACGGTGGTGGTGACGGAGCTGCGCTGACGCGCGGAAGCCCCGGGCCGGCGCGGTCCGGCCCGGGGCGGGGGTCAGTCGCCGAGGCCGGCGAGGTCGCGCAGGCGGCGGGCCTGGGCGGCGCGCTCGGCGACCCGCTGCTCCTCGTACGAGCGGCCGGCGACGCCCTGGAGCAGCGCCTTGGTCTCGACGACCGCGTCGCGCGGCGCGGCGAGCAGGGCGGCGCTCAGGTCCCGTACCGCGGCGTCGAGTTCGGCGGCGGGCACGGCGATGTTGGCCAGGCCGATGCGCTCGGCCTCGTCGGCGTGGACGAAGCGGCCGGTGGCGCAGATCTCCAGCGCGCGGGCGTAGCCCACGAGGGAGACGAGCGGGTGGGTCCCGGTGAGGTCCGGGACGAGGCCCAGGCTGGTCTCGCGCATCGCGAACTGCACGTCCTCGGCGACGACCCGCAGGTCGCAGGCGAGGGCGAGCTGGAAGCCCGCACCGATGGCGTGCCCCTGGACGGCCGCGATCGACACGAGGTCGCTGCGGCGCCACCAGGTGAACGCCTCCTGGTACTCGGCGATGACCGCGTCGAGGTCCGCGTCGGAACCCCGGGCCATGTCGAGGAAGGACGGCTCTCCGTCGAAGCCCTCGGGCGTGAACGCCTGTCGGTCGAGTCCGGCGGAGAAGGACTTGCCCTCACCGCGCAGGACGACGATCCGCACGCTGCCCGGAAGCGACCGGCCGGCTTCCGTCAACGCCCGCCACAGAGCGGGAGACTGAGCGTTGCGCTTCGCCGGGTTGGTCAGGGTCACCGTGGCAACGGCGTCCTCGACGGTGAGCCGTACACCGTCCTTGTCGAAGACGAGCTGGGAGTCGTCGGGCGTGGTCATGGGGCGCCTCCGGTTCCGGTGCAGCACTGCATCCGATGCTAAGTGACTGCACAGTAACCACCGGGCCGGTCGCGAGACCGACCGGGTGCCCACCGGGAGGGTCCCGGTGGACCGGTCGAGCCGCCCCCGGCGTCAGGCCGAGGCTGCCTTCTTGCCCCGTGTCGCTCCGCCGCGACCACGCAGCGTGACTCCGGATTCGCTGAGCATCCGGTGGACGAATCCGTAGGAGCGGCCGGTTTCCTCGGCCAGCGCCCGGATGCTCGCACCGGAGTCGTACTTCTTCTTCAGGTCTGCCGCGAGCTTGTCGCGCGCGGCGCCGGTCACCCGGCTGCCCTTCTTCAGAGTCTCGGCCACCCGTGCCTCCTCATGGGAAGTGCGCTCTGGACTTCTCATGATCACCCCTCCCCGTCCTCCTGGCCACCCATTCGACAAGGTCCGTGCTGCCGGGTTTGCGGACGAGTACGGCGCCCTCACGATCGGAAGCCGCCATTCCGCGCGGCTTGAACCCGACCATCGAACGAGTGGATCAAGGGATCGGCAGGTCAGCGCATTCGTACGAACACACGTACGGCGCGGACCCTGCCGGAAGGATTCGGCAGAGGCCCGCGCCGGGGGTACGAGACCTTCTCACTCAGATGACGGATCCGGCGATGAGCCGAATGATCCAGTCCGGGCTCAGGCCAGGGCGACCAGGTCCGCGTAGTCCGGTCCCCAGAGGTCCTCGACGCCGTCCGGGAGCAGGATGATCCGCTCCGGGTCGAGCGCCTCGACGGCGCCCTCGTCGTGGGTGACCAGGACGACCGCGCCCTTGTAGGTGCGCAGCGCGCCGAGGATCTCCTCGCGGCTGGCGGGGTCGAGGTTGTTGGTGGGCTCGTCGAGCAGGAGCACGTTGGCCGAGGAGACGACCAGGGTCGCCAGCGCGAGCCGGGTCTTCTCGCCGCCGGAGAGCACCCCGGCCGGCTTGTCGACGTCGTCGCCGGAGAAGAGGAAGGAGCCGAGCACCTTGCGGACCTCGACCAGGTCGAGGTCGGGGGCGGCGGAGCGCATGTTCTCCAGGACCGTGCGCTCCGGGTCCAGGGTCTCGTGCTCCTGGGCGTAGTAGCCGAGCTTGAGGCCGTGGCCGGGGGTGACCTCGCCGGTGTCGGGCTGCTCGACCCCGCCGAGGAGGCGGAGCAGGGTCGTCTTGCCGGCGCCGTTGAGGCCGAGGATGACGACGCGGGAGCCCTTGTCGATGGCCAGGTCGACGTCGGTGAAGATCTCCAGCGAGCCGTACGACTTGGACAGACCCTCCGCGGTGAGCGGCGTCTTGCCGCAGGGGGCGGGCTCCGGGAAGCGCAGCTTGGCGACCTTGTCGGAGACGCGGACCGCTTCCAGGCCGGAGAGCAGGCGCTCGGCCCGCTTGGCCATGTTCTGCGCGGCGACGGTCTTGGTCGCCTTGGCGCGCATCTTGTCGGCCTGCGAGTTGAGCGCGGCGGCCTTCTTCTCGGCGTTCTGGCGCTCGCGCTTGCGGCGCTTCTCGTCCGCCTCGCGCTGCTGCTGGTAGAGCTTCCAGCCCATGTTGTAGACGTCGATGACCGAGCGGTTGGCGTCCAGGTAGAAGACCTTGTTGACGACGGTCTCGACCAGGTCGACGTCGTGGGAGATCACGATGAAACCGCCGCGGTACGTCTTGAGGTAGTCGCGCAGCCAGGTGATCGAGTCGGCGTCGAGGTGGTTCGTCGGCTCGTCGAGGAGCAGGGTGTCCGCGTCCGAGAAGAGGATCCGGGCGAGCTCGATCCGGCGGCGCTGACCGCCGGAGAGGGTGTGCAGCGGCTGGCCGAGGACCCGGTCGGGCAGGCCGAGGGCGGCGGCGATGGTGGACGCCTCGGCCTCGGCGGCGTACCCGCCCTTGGTGAGGAACTCGGTCTCCTGGCGCTCGTACTGCTTGAGGGCCTTCTCGCGGGTGGCGCCGGAGCCGTTCGCGATCCGCTCCTCGTTCTGCCGCATCTTGCGGATGAGGACGTCGAGGCCGCGGGCGGAGAGCACGCGGTCGCGGGCGAGGACGTCGAGGTCGCCGGTGCGCGGGTCCTGCGGGAGGTAGCCGACCTCGCCGGAGCGGGTGATGGTGCCGGCGGCGGGCTGGCCCTCGCCGGCCAGGCACTTGGTGAGGGTGGTCTTGCCGGCGCCGTTGCGGCCCACGAGGCCGATGCGGTCGCCCTTGGCGACGCGGAACGAGGCGTTCTCGATGAGGATGCGGGCACCGGCGCGCAGCTCGATGCCGGAAGCGGTGATCACGGACAGACTCCAGAGGGGGAAAGCGGCGGACGACGGCTGGTGACGGGCTGCGACTCCGCTAGTGCACCCAGGGGAGGATGTCCCAGGGGAGAATGTCCATGCGGCCATTCTATCGGGCGCATGCAACTGGTTTTCGGCCACACGGGCGACCGGGGCGCGATCGGGACCTTTCTCTCATCCCTCACCAGGGGGAACAAAAAGGGCGGGGCGCGGAAGACCGGCCGATACTCGGCGGTGGGCGGCGGTCGGGCCGCCGCGGTGACGCGGAGGTGGACCGTGCAGTTCGACGACGACGCCCGTCTGGACACCTCCGAGGTGAAGGACGTACGCGGCAGCCGCGTCCCCGGCGGGAAGGCGACCGTCGGCGGCGGCGTCATCGGCCTCATCGCACTGGTCCTCGGCGTCCTCTTCGGGGTCGGCCCCGACCAGCTGGGGCTCTCCTCCGGCGGCGAGGAGCAGGCCGCCCCGGGCGTCTCCTCCGCGGCCGAGGTGAACCGGTCCTGCCGCACCGGCGCGGACGCCAACAGCCGCCAGGACTGCCGGACCGTGGCCGTCGTCAACAGCCTCCAGGACTACTGGCGCGGGGAGTACGCGCGCCGGGGCGGCGCCTACGCCGACGCCTCCACCGTGCTCTTCACCCAGCGGGTGAACACCGCCTGCGGCGCGGCGAGCTCCGCGGTCGGCCCCTTCTACTGCCCCGGCGACCGGAAGGTCTACCTGGACCTGGGCTTCTTCGACGAGCTGCGGACCACGTTCGGCTCCAGCGGCGGCCCCTTCGCCCAGGCGTACGTGGTGGCCCACGAGTACGGGCACCACGTGCAGAACCTGATGGGGACGCTCGGCCGGGCCCAGGACGGGCGGACCGGGGCGGACTCCAACGCCGTCCGGGTCGAGCTCCAGGCGGACTGCTACGCGGGCGTGTGGGCCCGGCACGCGACGAGCACCCCGGACGAGTCCACCGGCCGGCCCCTGATCTCCCGCCTCGACGACGCCGACATCCGGGACGGCCTGGACGCGGCGGCGGCCGTGGGCGACGACCGGATCCAGGAGCGCTTCCAGGGCCGGGTCACCCCGGAGAGCTGGACGCACGGCTCGGCCGAGCAGCGGCAGCAGTGGTTCCACACGGGCTACCGGACCGGCGACATGGCCCAGTGCAACACCTTCCGCTGATTGTCGGCGCCGCCTGCGAGACTGTGTCCCGGGTCACATCCGGCCGACCGAGAGGGAGTGAGCGGGATGTCCGAGGCACCCGACATCTGTCCGACGCTGAAGTACCGGGACGCCAAGGCGGCGATCCGACTGCTCACGGAGGCGTTCGGGTTCACCGCGACGGCCGTGTACGAGGGCGAGGACGGCCTGGTCGCGCACGCCGAGCTGAGCTACGGGAACGGCACGGTGATGCTCGGCAGCAGCGGCACCGACAGCGTCTTCGACAAGGCGATGGGCGCGGGCGGCCCGGTGGGGGTCTACGTCCACGTCCGGGACGTGGACGAGCACCACGCCCGGGCCGTCGAACACGGCGTGGAGATCGTGATGCCGCCCACCGACCAGGAGTACGGCTCCCGGGACTACATCGCCAGGGACGCCGAGGGCAACGTGTGGGGCTTCGGCACGTACACCCCCGGCGGCGACTGACCCCGCCGCGCTGCCCCCGGCCCCTCGTCAGGCGCCGCCGGTGTGGACCTGGAAGGCGGCCCGGCGGACCGCCTTCGCCAGCGCCGGGTCCGGGTGGGCGGCGGCCAGCGCCACCAGCACCTGCACGGTCCGCGGATGGCCGACGGCCCTGACCTCCTCCAGCAGCGCCGGCACCGTGCCCTGCACGGCCGAGTCCAGGTGCCGCACCAGCAGCTCGCTCTCACCGTGGTCGGCGACGGCGGCCGCGGTGTCCACCCAGAGCCAGGTCGCCTCCTCGCGGGTGAGGACCTCGGGGGCGTCGTCGGGGTCGGTGCCGTCGTACTCGGCGAGCCACAGCAGCGCGTAGGGGCGCAGCGAGGGCTCGGCGACCGCGGCGCGGACCTCCGCCTCGGCGGGGGCGCCGACCACCCGCAGCGCCTCGAAGGCGAGCCCGCGCAGCAGGGCGTCCTCGCCGCGGGCCGCGGCCAGCAGTTCGGCGACCGCGCTGGACAGGGTGCGGGCCGCGAGCCAGGCGCGGTACTCGTCGCGGGCCGGGCCCGGGGTGAGCCGGGCGCAGCCGCGGAGCATGTCGGCGGCGGACTGCTCGATGTTGCCCGCGGGGCTCTGGGCGGCCACGCAGATCTGCTCCAGCTTGACCCAGACCGCCCAGTTGCCGAGCGGGGTCAGGGTCGCGTGACGTCCCTCCGGACCGGCCGCCGGGTCCAGGGTGAGCGCGCCGACCTCCGCGAGGCCCTCCAGGGCCCAGTCGAGGAGGGCGGGCAGGCGTTCGGCGGGCGCGGGCGGGGCGGGGGCGTCGTCGCCGGGGAGCTCGCAGCGCTCCTCGCGGAGCTCGTCCACGCGCTGGCCCAGCAGGTCGAGCAGCGTCGGCACCAGGACGGGGCCCTGGGAGAGCTGGAGCAGCGACAGGACCTGCGGCACGGCCTCCACGACCTCGGCGACCGCGCCCGGCGCGACGCCCTCCGGGGAGGGGCGGACCAGCGACCAGGCGTCGAGGAGGGCGACCCAGCCGCGGAGCACCGCGGAGTCGTCCCGGTCCCACGCCTGGAGCCGCCAGCCGGGGCGGACGGTGGCGCCGTGCAGCTCGACGAGACCGGCGAGCCGGGCCCGGTCCCAGCCGGCCCGGACCCGATCCGGCGTCAGGCCGAGGTCGGCGGCGGCCCGTTCGACGGCGGCCGGGCCGTCGAGCGGGCCGGAAGCGGAGGCGGCGTCGGCGACCGCGCGGGGGCCCGCCTGCGGGCCGCGCGGCGCGGCGGCCCAGCGGGCGATCCGTACGGCGTCGGCCAGGACCAGCCGGGCCTGACGGGCCAGCTCCGCGCGGGGCGGGGTGCCCTCGGGCGGCCTCGGGGCAGGCCGGGTGCGCCGCGTCGTCGCGGCCCGTCGGGCGGTGGCCAGCGACCGCGGACGGACGAGTCGGAGTCTGGAGTTGCGCGCCAATGGTTCATCGGGCTTTCGAGACGTCACGGGGGCAGTCTTCCCGCTGACGGCCCGAAAGCCCAATCGGAATCCACCACGCCGTGACGCCCCGGTCCCCGACCGTCACCTCCGCCGCGGGGCGGCGCCGGGGGCGGGGGTCACATCAGGGGGGTGAGGTAGCGGCGGAGGGCTTCCTCGTAGCGGAGGGGGTCGGCGTTCCACATGGCCGCGTGGGGGGCCTGGCGGACCGGGAGGAGGGTGACCAGGTCGGGACGGCGGGAGGCCAGTTCGACCGAGGGCTCCCAGGGGGCGATCGTGTCGTCGGGGCCGTGGGCGAGGAGGACCGGGACGCGGAGGCCCGCCGTGTGGTCGGGGTGCGGGCCGGTCCGGCCGAGCGCGGCGCGGACCGCGAGCGGGACCAGCGGCGCGGGGACGCCGCGGGCCACCGCGAGGTTGCGGACGGTGGCCTCCCAGTCGAGGACCGGGGAGTCGAGGACGAGGCCGGCGATCCGGTCCCGCACCCCCGACTCGGCGGCGGCCCGCAGCGCCATGGTGGCGCCGGTGCCCCAGCCGTGCACGACGATCTTCTCCGCGCCGCGCCGGACCGCGTACCGCAGGACCGCGTCGACGTCCCGCCACTCGGTGTCGCCGAGCTGGGCGATGCCGTCCGCCGGCCTGGGGGCGCCGTCGTCGCCGCGGTAGGCGGGGACGAGGACGGGGACGCGGCGGCGCGCGTAGAAGGAGACGAGGTTCAGGGCGTGCTCGCGGCCGGCGCCGATGCCGTGCAGGGCGACGACCCAGGTGGCGCGGGGGCCGGTGACGAGCCAGGCGGGGAGGGGGCCGAGCTCGCCGGGGATCTCGACGTCCTCGTGCGGCAGGCCGAGCGCGGTCTCGGGGGTGCCGACGTGCAGCTGCGGGGTGAGCCGGACGCGGCTGCCGGGGCCGAGCGCGCCGCGCTCGACGCGTTCGAGACGGCGGACGACGGTGTCGGCGGTGTGCGGGACGCGGTCGAGGACCGGTCCGGTGACCGCGTGCAGGCCGGGCGCCGTCATCCCGTACGTTCCGGGGCGCAGGGAGGCGAGGCTGCGGGTGAGGGTGACCCGCTCGGGTCCCGTGGCGTGCACGGTGAGTTTGGGGTCGCCGGGGAGGGGCCGTCCGGAGGCGGCCTTGAGGGCGACGTCGCTGGCGTACCGGCCGGCCGCCACGGCGGCCGCGCCGACACCGATCAGGGTGGTGACGGCCGCTGCCGTCGCTGTAGCCGGGCGCACGTTCCCAGTCTCGGCACGGGGGCGGGGGACTGCCACCGGGGCGGGGCCGGCCGGGTGCCCCGGGCAGTGCCCGGGGAGGCGCGCGGGGTGCGCGGCGGCGCCCCTCGGGAGAGTGACATGGGTCTCCCCGGCAGGTGGCTCGTGCGGGTGAGACCGTCCAGGGGGTGAAACGCGCCGATCACGACCGATGGCGGCTTGGGCCGGGTGTGTCCCGTGCGGTCCGGGATTACCCGTGGTCGCGGGGTGACCGGATGGTGGACACGGAGGCGCCCCGGAGACGAAACGGAATCTCACAACCCCGGTTCGGGACACCGTGATGCCCCACCCAGTTCACCTTCCGTTCACTCAGGTTGCCTACGTTCGACCAGCCACTGACGTCAAACGATTGCCTGGGTAAATGGAACACATCACGCTGCTGCTCGCCATTGTGGTCGTGACAGCTCTCGTGTTCGATTTCACGAACGGTTTCCACGACACCGCGAACGCGATGGCCACGACCATCTCGACCGGTGCTCTCAAGCCCAAGACGGCGGTGGCCATGTCCGCCGTGCTGAACCTGGTCGGCGCGTTCCTGTCCGTGGAGGTCGCCAACACGATCTCCAAGGGACTGGTCAACGAGGAGGGCATCCAGCCCGAAGTGATCCTCGCCGCGCTCGTCGGCGCGATCCTCTGGAACCTGCTGACCTGGCTGGTCGGACTGCCCTCCAGCTCCTCGCACGCCCTCATGGGCGGCCTGATCGGCGCGACCGTCGCCTCGATCGGCTTCAGCGGTGTCAACGGCGACGTCGTCGTCACCAAGGTCCTCATCCCGGCGGTCGCCGCCCCGATCGTCGCCGGCGTGGCCTCGATGTTCGCGGCCCGGCTGACGTACCGGCTCGACCGGAACGCGGACGCCAAGACGACGGAGAAGGGCTACCGCGCCGGCCAGATCGCCTCCGCCGGTCTCGTCTCGCTCGCGCACGGCACCAACGACGCCCAGAAGACCATGGGCATCATCACCCTCGCCCTGGTCGCCGGCGGCGCCCTCGTCCCCGGCTCGAACCCGCCCCTGTGGGTCATCGTCTCCGCCGGCCTGGCGATCGCGCTCGGCACCTACCTCGGCGGCTGGCGCATCATCCGCACCATGGGCAAGGGCCTCACCGACCTCCAGCCGCAGCAGGGCTTCGCCGCCCAGACCAGCGCGGCCACCGTCATCCTGGCCTCCTCCAACCTCGGCTACTCCCTCTCCACCACGCACGTCTGCTCCGGCGGCGTGATGGGCGCGGGCCTGGGCCGCAAGGGCGGTGTCGTCCGCTGGTCGACCGCCACCCGCATGTTCGCCGCCTGGGGCCTGACCCTGCCGGCCGCCGGCCTGGTCGCGGCCGGGGCCGAGTTCGTGGCCCGTCAGGGCGACTGGGGCATCTACACCGTCGCCGGCTTCCTGGTCGCCTCCTGCCTCGGCATCTGGCTCTACTCCCGCCGCCAGGTGGTCGACCACACCAACGTCAACGACGACGAGCCCGGAGCGGGAGCGGACGAGCCCGCGGGCGTCGTGACCACGGCCATCGCCGCCGTCACCCCGCCGCCGGCCGGCTCCGTCGCCGCCGTCGCGGACGAGGGCCTCAAGACCACCATCCACGCGCCGGGTCCGAACGACCCCGCCGCTCCCCCGGCCCCCGCCGCCGCGGTCTGAGCCCCCTCCCGAGAACCCCCTAAGGAAACCGGAACCAGCCATGAAGATCGACTGGGCAGCTCTCGGCTCCGTCTTCGGAGTCAGCCTCGTGGCGACCGTCGCCCTCGTGGGCCTCTTCACCCTCGGGATCGTCGGCCTCGGCAAGCAGGAGAAGGCCGCCGCCGCGGGCGGCTCCGCCGTCCTGGCCCGCACCGGCGCCTACGCCTGCTTCGCGCTGTGCGCGGCGGCCGTCGCGTACGGCATCTATCTGATCGTCGCCTGACCACGACACTCCGAGGGCCGGGCCCGCACCTCTTCCGAGGGCGGGTCCGGCCCTCGTGTCTGTGGCGCTTCGCACAGTGACCCGTCGCAGGTCAAGGGTGAGTTGACGGCCCTTCGCGGGGCGTGGTGGACTGCCGGGGCCAACACGGCGGCAATGGAGAGGAAGCCCGGTGCGATTCCGGCGCGGTCCCGCCACTGTGACCGGCCCCGGCGAACGGCGGGGACCGGGAGTCAGGAACTCTCGCCGCCGGTCACGTCGACCCAGGGCGCGGACCCTGAGTGAGGACACGCCGCCATGCCCGGCCGCACCCCCGTGGCTTCCCGAGCCACCGCAGTCTTCGCGTACGGAGCGGCCGCCGGCCTCGCCGTCGACCTGGTCCTCGGCGATCCCCGCCGCGGCCACCCCGTCGCCGCCTTCGGCCGGGCCGCCGCCGCCGTCGAACGGCGGCTGTACCGCGACCACCGCGGCCGGGGCGCCCTGCACACCGCCGTCTGCGCCGGGGGCGCCGCCGCCGCCGGGGCGCTGGCCGCCCGCACGGCCCGGGGCAGCCGGGCCGCCTCCGCCGCGCTGACCGCCGCCGCCGTGTGGGCCGTCGTCGGCGGTACGACCCTGGGCCGGGAGGCCCGGGCCATCGGCGGGGCGCTCGCCGCCGGCGACCTGGAGGTCGCCCGGGAGCGGATGCCGCACCTGGTCGGGCGCGACCCGCAGGCCCTGGACGGCCCCGCGATGGCCCGCGCGGTCGTCGAGTCCGTCGCCGAGAACACCTCCGACGCCGTCGTCGGCGCCCTCGTCTGGGGCGCGGTCGCCGGCGTCCCCGGCCTGCTCGGCTTTCGGGCCGTGAACACCCTGGACGCGATGGTCGGCCACCGGTCGCCCCGGTACCGCCGCTACGGCTGGGCCTCGGCCCGCCTCGACGACCTGGCCGGCTGGCCCGGCGCCCGGCTGACCGCCGCCCTCGCGACCGTCGCGGGCGGGGACCGGCGCGGCGCCGTACGCGCCTGGCGGGCGGACGCCGGCAAGCACCCGAGCCCCAATGCCGGCCCCGTCGAGGCGGCGTTCGCGGGCGCCCTCGGGGTACGGCTCGGGGGAACGCTCTCGTACGGCGGACGGGTCGAACACCGGCCCGTCCTCAACGGCGGCGGGCGGCCCGTCGAGGTCGCCGACATCGACCGGGCCGTCCGGCTCTCCCGCCGGGTGACCTGGCTGACCCTGGCCGTCTGCGTGGGCGGCCGGCTGATCACGGACACGGTGAAGCGGAGGACGAAGTGAAGGGTGGGGGGCTGCTCGTCGCCGGGACGACCTCCGACGCGGGCAAGAGCGTCGTCACGGCGGGCATCTGCCGCTGGCTCGTCCGGCAGGGCGTCAAGGTCGCGCCGTTCAAGGGACAGAACATGTCCCTCAACTCCTTCGTGACGCGGGAGGGCGCCGAGATCGGCCGCGCCCAGGCCATGCAGGCGCAGGCCGCCCGCGTCGAGCCGACCGCGCTGATGAACCCGGTGCTGCTCAAGCCGGGCGGCGACCGGTCCAGCCAGGTCGTGCTCATGGGAAAGCCGGTCGGCGAGATGAGCGCGCGCGGCTACCACGGGGGGCGGCAGCAGACCCTCTTCGAGCCGGTGCTCGCCTGCCTGGAGGAGCTGCGGGCCACCCACGACGCGGTGATCTGCGAGGGCGCCGGCAGCCCGGCCGAGATCAACCTGCGCCGCACCGACATCGTCAACATGGGCATCGCGCGGGCCGCGCGGCTCCCGGTCGTCGTCGTCGGCGACATCGACCGGGGCGGGGTCTTCGCCCAGTTCTTCGGCACGACGGCGCTGCTCGCGCCCGAGGACCAGGAGCTGATCGCCGGGTACCTGGTGAACAAGTTCCGCGGTGACGTGACGCTCCTCGAACCGGGCCTGGACATGCTGCACGGGCTGACCGGGCGCCGGACCCTCGGGGTGCTGCCGTACGCGCACGGCCTCGGCATCGACGAGGAGGACGGGCTGCGGGTCTCGCTGCGCGGCACCGTCCGCGAGTCGGTCGTCGCGCCGCCGCTCGGCGCGGACGTGCTGCGGGTCGCGGTCTGCGCGGTACCGCTGATGTCGAACTTCACCGACGTGGACGCGCTGGCCGCCGAGCCGGGCGTGATCGTGCGGTTCGTCGACCGGCCGGAGGAGCTGGCCGACGCGGACCTGGCGGTCGTGCCGGGCACCCGGGGGACGGTCAAGGCGCTGGCGTGGCTGCGCGAGCGGGGCCTCGCGGAGGCGCTCGCCCGGCGGGCCGCCGAGGGCCGGCCGGTGCTGGGGATCTGCGGCGGCTTCCAGGCGCTCGGCGAGCACATCGAGGACGAGGTCGAGTCGAAGGCCGGCGCGGTCGAGGGGCTCGGGCTGCTGCCCGTACGCGTCCGGTTCGCACGCGAGAAGACCCTCGCGCGGCCGGTCGGCGAGGCACTCGGCGAGCGGGTCGAGGGATACGAGATCCACCACGGCGTCGCGGACGTACGCGGCGGGGAGCCCTTCCTCGACGGGTGCCGGGTCGGCGCGGTGTGGGGCACCCACTGGCACGGCTCCCTGGAGAGCGACGGCTTCCGGCGCGCCTTCCTCCGGGAGGTCGCGGCGGCGGCCGGGCGGGCCTTCGTCCCGGCCCCCGACACGTCGTTCGGCGCGCTGCGCGAGGAGCAGCTGGACCGGCTCGGCGACCTGATCGAGGAGCACGCCGACACGGACGCGCTGCTGCGGCTCATCGAGGACGGCGCGCCCAAGGGGCTGCCGTTCGTACCGCCGGGTGCGCCGTGAGGGGGGCGGGGGGCGGGGCTTACGCGCCGGCGCGCCCCCTGGTGGGCGGTTGCCCGCCGTCGGCGGCGAACGGCCGGCACTTCGAGCGCGCTGACACCGCATACACGTCTTCCCGAGGAGTGATCGCTCGATGAGCACCCGCTATCCGTTCACCGCCGTCGTCGGGATGGACGACCTGCGGCTCGCGCTGCTGCTCAACGCCGTGTCACCGGCGGTGGGCGGCGTGCTCGTCCGGGGCGAGAAGGGGACCGCCAAGTCCACCGCCGTGCGCGCGCTCGCCGAGTTGCTGCCCGCGGTGGGCGTCGTCGCCGGGTGTCGGTTCAGCTGTGATCCCGTCGCGCCCGATCCGGGCTGTCCGGACGGGCCCCACCTGGACGCGGGGGCGGACTCGCGTCCCGCGCGGATGGTGGAGCTGCCCGTGGGGGCGTCCGAGGACCGGCTCGTCGGGGCGCTCGACATCGAGCGGGCGCTCGCGGAGGGCGTGAAGGCGTTCGAGCCGGGGCTGCTCGCCGCCGCCCATCGGGGGATTCTGTACGTCGACGAGGTCAATCTGCTGTCGGATCATCTGATCGACCACCTCCTGGACGCCGCCGCCATGGGCGCCTCGCACGTCGAGCGGGAGGGCGTGTCCGTGCGGCACGCCGCGCGGTTCCTGCTCGTCGGGACGATGAACCCCGAGGAGGGCGAACTGCGGCCGCAGTTGCTCGACCGGTTCGGGCTGACCGTGGAGGTCGCCGCCTCCCGGGTGCCGGAGGAGCGGGTCGAAGTGGTGCGGCGCAGGCTCGCGTTCGAGGACGACCCGGCCGGGTTCGCCGAGCGCTGGGCCGGCGAGGAGGCCGCGCTGCGGGAGCGGATCGTCGCCGCGCGCGAGCTGCTGCCGAAGGTCGCCCTCGGGGACGCCGTGCTGCTCCAGATCGCCGCCACCTGCGCCGCGTTCGAGGTCGACGGCATGCGCGCCGACATCGTCATGGCCCGGACCGCGACCGCGCTCGCCGCGTGGGCGGGGCGGGACGAGGTGACGAGCGAGGACGTGCGGCAGGCCGCGCTGCTGGCGCTGCCTCACCGGCGGCGGCGCAATCCCTTCGACGCGCCGGGGATGGACGAGGACAAGCTCGACGAGACCCTGGAGCAGTTCAAGGGGGACGACGAGCCCGAGGACGATCCGGATCCGGGGCCGGACGGGCCGGGGGACGGTGGGCCCGGGGGCGGCGGCGTGCCACCGCAGGGCGGTGAGGGACCCGCGCCCGAGGCCGGTGACGTACCGGAGGAGGCTCCCGCGCAGGCACCGGCTCCGCAGGGCGCGGCCGGTGAGCGGGCAGCCGTGAAGGCCGGCGAGCCGTTCCGTACGAGGATGCTCAGCGTGCCCGGGCTCGGCGAGGGCGCGGCCGGGCGGCGTTCGCGGGCCCGGACCCAGAACGGGCGGACCACCGGGGCGACCCGCCCCGAGGGCGCGCTGACCAAGCTGCACCTGGCCGCGACCGTCCGGGCCGCCGCCCCGCACCAGAAGGCGCGCGGGCGGTCCGGGGCGGGGCTCGTGGTGCGCCGGGACGATCTGCGGCAGGCGGTGCGGGAGGGGCGCGAGGGGAACCTGGTGCTGTTCGTCGTGGACGCCTCCGGGTCGATGGCCGCGCGGAAGCGGATGGGCGCGGTGAAGGGCGCCGTGCTGTCGCTGCTGCTCGACGCCTACCAGCGGCGCGACAAGGTGGGCCTGGTGACCTTCCGGGGGCGCGGCGCCGAGCTGGCGCTGCCGCCGACGTCGTCCGTGGACGCCGCCGCCGCCCGGCTGGAGGAGCTGCCGACCGGTGGTCGTACGCCGCTCTCCGCCGGGCTGCTGAAGGCCCGGGACGTGCTGCGGGTGGAGCGGCTGCGGGACCCCTCGCGCCGGCCGCTGCTCGTGGTGGTGACCGACGGGCGGGCGACCGGCGGCGGGCCGGACCCGGTGGGTCTGGCCGCCCGGGCCGCGCGGCTGCACGCCGCCGACGGCACCGCGAGCGTCGTCGTGGACTGCGAGACGGGCCCGGTGCGGCTCGGTCTCGCCGGGAACCTCGCCCGCGATCTGGGCGGCACCGCCGTCACCCTGGACGAACTGCGCGCCGACGCGATCGCCGGGCTCGTACGAGAAGCACAAGTCAACCGCTCTGTCAGGAGGGCCGCTTAATGCCGCAGGGACAGCCGACCGTCGTGCCCGACGACGGTCTCACGACCCGTCAGCGCCGCAACCGGGCGCTGGTGATGGTGCACACCGGAGTCGGCAAGGGGAAGTCGACGGCCGCCTTCGGGATGGCGCTGCGCGCCTGGAACCAGGGCTGGCCGATCGGGGTGTTCCAGTTCGTGAAGTCCGCCAAGTGGAAGGTCGGCGAGGAGAACGCCCTCAAGGCGCTCGGCGAGACCGGCAAGGGCGGGACGGTCACCTGGAACAAGATGGGCGAGGGCTGGTCCTGGATCCAGCGCGAGGTCGCCGAGGGCGAGCAGTCGCACGAGGACAAGGCGCGCGAGGGCTGGGCGCAGGTCAAGCGGGACCTGGCCGAGGAGAAGTACAGGTTCTACGTCCTCGACGAGTTCGCGTACCTGCTCCACTGGGGCTGGATCGACGTCAAGGAGGTCGTCGAGGTGCTGCGGGACCGTCCCGGGCAGCAGCACGTCGTCATCACCGGGCGCAACGCGCCGCAGGAGCTGGTCGACTTCGCCGACCTCGTCACCGACATGTCCAAGGTGAAGCACCCGATGGACGCCGGTCAGAAGGGCCAGCGGGGCATCGAGTGGTAGCACGTCTCGTCATCGCGGCCCCCTCGTCGGGCGCGGGCAAGACCACGGTGGCGACCGGCCTGATGGCCGCGTTCGCCGGCCGTGGTCTGGCCGTCTCCCCGCACAAGGTGGGCCCCGACTACATCGACCCGGGCTACCACGCGCTCGCCACCGGCCGCCCGGGCCGCAACCTCGACGCGTTCATGTGCGGGACGGGGCTGGTCGCGCCGCTCTTCGCGCACGGGTCGCGCGGCTGCGACCTGGCCGTGGTCGAGGGGGTCATGGGCCTGTACGACGGGGCCGCCGACCAGGGCGAGCTGGCGTCCACCGCGCAGGTGGCGAAGCTGCTGAGGGCGCCGGTGGTGCTGGTCGTGGACGCGTCCTCGCAGTCGCGGTCGGTGGCGGCGCTGGTGCACGGCTTCGCGTCCTGGGACCCGGAGGTGCGGATCGGCGGCGTGATCCTGAACAAGGTGGCGACCGACCGGCACGAGCACCTGCTGCGGGAGGCGCTCGGGGAGTCGGGGGTGCCGGTCCTCGGCGTGCTGCGGCGGGCGCCCGCCGTGGCGACGCCGTCGCGGCACCTCGGGCTGATCCCGGTCGCCGAGCGGCAGGCGCAGGCCGTGGAGGCGGTGGCCGCGCAGGCGGAGCAGGTGCGCGCCGGGTGCGACCTGGAGGCGCTGCTCGCGCTGGCGCGGTCGGCGCCGGAGCTGGACGCCGAGGCGTGGGCGCCGCCGGTCGTGGCGCCCCGGGCGGGGCGCCGGCCGGTCGTCGCGGTGGCCGGCGGGGCCGCGTTCACCTTCTCGTACGCCGAGCACGCGGAGCTGCTGACGGCCGCCGGCGCGGAGGTGGTGACCTTCGACCCGCTGCGGGACGAGGCGCTTCCCGAGGGGACGGGCGGGCTCGTCGTCGGAGGCGGGTTCCCGGAGATGTACGCGGCCGAGCTGGCCGCCAACGAGCCGCTGCGGAAGGCCGTGGCCGCCTTCGCCGCCGGCGGGGCGCCGGTCGCCGCCGAGTGCGCCGGGCTGCTGTATCTGGCGCGGTCGCTGGACGGCACACCCATGTGCGGGGTGCTCGACGCGGACGCGCGGATGTCGGCACGGCTGACGCTGGGCTACCGGGACGCCGTGGCCGTGAGCGACAGCGTCCTCGCGCCGGCCGGGGCGCGGCTGCGCGGGCACGAGTTCCACCGGACGGTGATCGAGCCGGGCGCGGGCGCGCTCGCGGCCTGGGGGCTGCGGCAGCCGGAGACCCGGGTGGAGGGCTTCGTGCAGGGCGGGGTGCACGCGAGTTACGTGCACACGCACTGGGCGGGGTCTCCCGAGGTCGCCGCGCGGTTCGTGGGGCGCTGCGGGTGAGTTCAGCCGCCGGAGAGGCCCACCACCAGCCAGATGAAGCCGACGCCCGCGACCGTGCAGAGCAGGGTGGTGCGGGCGGGGTGGGTGTGGTGGGCCTCGGGCAGGATCTCGGCGGCGGCGAGGTAGAGCAGGGCGCCGCCGAAGAAGCCGAGATAGCTGCCGAGCAGTTCCTCCGGAAGAGTGAGCAGGGTGGCGAGGCCGGCGCCGGCGATCGGCGCGATCGCGTCGGCGAGGAGCATGGCGAGGGCCTTGCGGCGCTCGTTCCCGTAGACGCGGGTGAGCGTGTAGGTGTTGAAGCCGTCGGCGAAATCGTGGGTGACGACGGCGAGGGCGACGGTGGCGCCCATGCCGCCGCCGACCTGGAAGGCGGCGCCGAGGGCGATGCCGTCCATGAGGCTGTGCAGCACCATGGCGGCGGCGGCCACGAGGCCGACCTGCGGGGTCCGCTCGGTGGTCTTCCCGCCGGACTGCTGCCCCGTCTCGGCGCCGTGGGCTGCGCGGCGGGTGGCGAGGAGGCGTTCCACGACGTGGGCGAAGAGGAAGCCGCCGACGAAGAGCAGCAGGGCCTGGGGGACGCCGAAGACCTCCTCCCCGGCGGCCTCCAGGGCCTCGGGCAGCAGGTCGAGTCCGACGACGCCGAGCATGAGGCCGCCGGCGAGGCCGAGGACGAGGTGCCGGCGGTCGGTGACGCGCTGCGCGACCCAGCCGCCGAAGAGCGTCATGAGGAACGCGCCGAGCGCGACGAGCACAGCCATGGCCCCTTCGTAGCGGATGGGGCGCCCGGTGTGCACATCGGTGTCGGGGCCCGTTCGGGGGCGACGGAGGCCGAGGTCCTGACGCTGGTGCGGGCCGCGCTGGCGGAGCTGGACGGGGCGGGGCACGCGCGCGGGGCGGGGCTGGACGGGGTGCTGGACGGCGTGGAACTGGACGGGGCGGGGCACGCGCGCGTGGCGGGGGCCGGGCTCTCGGGGGCGTACGTGCGCGTGGTGGGGTTCGCGACGCTGGACACGCGCGTGGCGGAGCCGGGGATCGTGGCGGCGGCCGGGCGGCTCGGGGTGCCGGTGACGGGGTTCCCGGCCGGGGAGCTGGCCGGGGTGGTCGTGCCGCACCCGTCGGAGGTGCCGCTGGCGGCGACGGGGACGGCTTCGGTGGCGGAGGCGGCGGCGCTGCGGGCGGCGGGGCCGGGGGCGGTGCTGCTGGTGCCGAAGCGGAAGTCGCGGCACGTGACGTGCGCGATCGCCGGTTTCGCCCCTTTTCGCCTGCACGAAGTGACAACCATCGCACGGTTGTCGCCCTTGACGTGCGGGTACATCGCTGGCGAGCCTGGCACACCCCACATCCCCACCCCCCACACGACGGCGGACATGGACACCCACACGGACAGCCCCCACGCGGGGAGCCACCTCCACGACCTGCGTCATCACGGTGACGCCGAGGTCCGGGACGAGAAACTCATCGACCTCGCGGTCAACGTCCGCACGGCGACCCCGCCGGACTGGCTGCGGGAGCGGATCGCTCATTCGCTGGTCACCCTGGCCGCCTATCCGGACGGGCGCTCGGCGCGCGCGGCGGTGGCCGAGCGGCACGATCTGCCCACCGGGCGGGTGCTGCTGACCTCGGGCGCGGCCGAGGCGTTCGTGCTGCTCGCGCGGGCGCTGCCGGTGCGCCGGCCGGTGGTGGTGCACCCGCAGTTCACCGAGCCGGAGGCGGCGCTGCGGGACGCCGGGCACGAGGTGGGCCGGGTGCTGCTGCGCGAGGAGGACGGTTTCCGGCTGGATCCGGCGGCGGTGCCGGAGGACGCGGACCTGGTGGTGATCGGCAATCCCACCAATCCGACGTCGGTGCTGCATCCGGCGGAGACGATCACGGCGCTGGCGCGGCCGGGGCGGTACCTGGTGGTGGACGAGGCGTTCATGGACGCGGTGCCGGGCGAGCGGGAGGCGCTGGCCGGGCGGACGGACGTGCCGGGTCTGGTGGTGCTGCGGAGTCTGACGAAGACCTGGGGCCTCGCCGGGCTGCGGATCGGGTACGTGCTCGCGGAGCCGGACACGATCGGGCTCCTGGAGCGGGCGCAGCCGCTGTGGCCGGTGTCGACGCCGGCGCTGGTGGCGGCGGAGGCGTGCATGTCGCGGGCGGCGCTGGCGGAGGCGGAGCACGCGGCGCACCGGATCGGGACGGAGCGGGCTCATCTGCTGGCGGGGCTGGCGGAGTTCGACGAGGTGCGGACGGTGGCGGCGGCCGAGGGGCCGTTCGTGCTGATCCGGATCGAGGGCGCGGACGCGGTACGGGAGCGGCTGCGGCTGCTGGGGTTCGCGGCCCGGCGCGGGGACACCTTCCCGGGTCTGGACCGGCACTGGCTGCGGCTCGCGGTCCGGGACCGGGCGACGACGAATCGTTTCCTCCAGGCGCTGGACCAGGCACTGCTGCTGGGCGGCTGAGCCGTCGGCATACCCCCGCGGAGAGGGGACGGCCCGGGGCGGGCGGTGTCGTCACACCGCCCGCCCCGGGCCGGTTCCCCCTGCGTCCCCCCGACGCGTCCCCCTCGGGCCGTCCTCCTCGGGCCGTCAGCCGCGGGCGCGGGCGCGCGAGCGGGTCAGGGCGAGGGCGGCGCCGCCGGCGAGGACGAGCGCGAGGGCGCCGCCGGCGATGTACGGGGTGGCGGAGCTGCCGCCGGTCTCGGCGAGGTTCTGGGTCGGGGTGGAGCCGCCGTTGTTCGTGGTGATGCCGCCGTCGTCCTTCGACTCGGTGGGCTGCGGCGTGGGCTGCTCGCTCGGCTGCTCGGCGGGCTTCTCGGTGGGCCGCTCGCTCGGCTGCTCGGTGGGCTCCTGGGTCGGCTTCTCGGTGGGCCGCTCGGTCGGGGCGGGGCCGTCGGGGGTCTCGCAGGTGGCCTCGGCGAGGGTGACGGTGCCCTTGACCTTGGCGACGCCAAGGTTGAGCGGGTTGACCTCGACGTCGAGCTCCAGCGCGGTGGCGGCCGCGGTGCGGGTGGTGGTGCTGGTGCGGGAGAGGTCCAGCGTGATCCGGCCGACGGCGGGCACGACGAGCTCGGTGCGGCCGCCCGCGGTGAGGGTGACCTTCTTGCCGAGGGCCTGGACGTGGCCGAGGACGTTGGACTCGGCGACCGGCTTCTTCCCGGCCTCGCAGACCGCCTTGGAGGTGACCTTCTCGACCTCGACGATGGCCAGCGAGGGCAGGCCGGGGACGTGGACGCGGGCCTTGGCGAGGTTGACGTACCCCTCGGCCCTGCGCTCGTCGACGGTGGCGGTCGAGGTGGCGACGTCGGCGGTGAGGATGTCGATGGGCTCGCCGCCCTCCGCGCCCTGCACCTTCACGCTGAGCGCGGTCTTGTTCTCGCTCTCCGGCGCCTGGACCTCGTTGAGGGAGGCGCGGACCGGGATCTTCACGGCCTCGCCGAGGAGGCCGACGTCGAGTCCGGTGCGGAGCACGACGGCGCCGGCCTTGCCCTCGCGGCGCTCGCCGTCCGTGGCCTGGGCCGGGGCCGCGAGGAGCACGGGGCCGACGGCGAGGGCGACGACGGTCGCGGCGGCGGCGCTGCGGCGGACGGGCGCGCGGAAGGTGTTGCTGTTCAAGATGGTGGAACCCCCACAGAAGAATGGCGTCGCCGGCCGCTCGCCACGGGGACGGTGGGTCGACGCGGCGGCGGCGACTTGAGACACCGGAATCTTTACGCACGGAGAGTGAACCGACAGTCGCCTGACGTGAGTTCACTCCAAAGGGGGGTTTCCGTGTTCATTTTCGATTCTTTAGGACACAACCGTTCCCGGCCGTCCCGCGTGTTTCGTACGGGGGACTCCGTCCGGGGGACGGAAGGGCCCGGCGCGGGGAAGTGAAACGATCCGCGCCCCGGCGGGGTCACGGATCGTCAACATCGCGCCGGTCGGCGGAACGGTTCAGCTCGCCCGCCAGTAGCCGAGCGCGTGCACCCGGTCCTTGGGCAGCGCCAGCTCCTTGCGGGCGTACCCGGCGAGCGCGCGGGTGGTCGCGGTGTCGCAGGCGATCCAGACGTACGCCTCCGGCCCGGCGAGCGCGGGCAGTTCGGCCCTGACCCGCTCGACGAGGTCGGCGCCGGCCCGCTGCCGGGGCACCCGGCGCAGCTCGTGGCGGTCCGGGTCGACGCGGAAGGGCAGCTCCGCGTCGGAGGCGTGCTGGGTCTCGAACCAGATGGTGGCGGGGATGTCCGGGTGCGCGTCGAGCAGCGAGTTCACGGCCGGCAGCGAGGCCGGGTCGCCGACGACGAGCAGCCGCTCGGGCCGGGGCTCGGGGGTCTCGAAGCCGGTGCCCTGGAGGGTGGCCTCGACGGTGTCGCCGGGGGCGCAGCCGCGCGCCCAGTGGCTGGCGGGGCCGTCGTGGAGGGCGAACTCCAGGCTGAAGGTGCCGGCCTCCGGGTCGGGGTCGACCAGGGTGTAGCCGCGCTGGTGCGGCTTGCCGGCGTTCTCGAACCAGATGCGCACCCACATGGTGGGGTGCACCCCGGCGGCGGCGAGCAGCCCGCCGTCGGTGAAGTGGACCCTCCGGTAGTCCTCGGTGACCTGCTCGGCCCCCGTGACGGTGAACGTGAAGTCCTTGGCGCCCATCAGCTTAAGGACCGCGCCCTGCCACCCGTGCCCCACCGCGTGCTCCTCCCCCCGACCCATGGGTTACCTTGGGTCGGCGATCAATTTAGGTCAGCCTAACCTAACGACATCTGGAAGCACACGGACGGGATCGGTACGGGTGAGCATCGAGGTCTACCGGGACGCGTACGGCGTCCCCCATCTGCGCGCGGCGGACCCCGCGGAACTCGCCTTCGCGCAGGGCCGGGTCACCGCGTACGACCGCGCCTGGCAGCTGGAGGTCGAGCGGCACCGCGCCCAGGGCACCACGGCCGCCTTCCTCGGCGCGGCCGAGACCGGCTGGGACGTCTTCGTGCGGCGCGCCCGGCTCGCCGACACCGCGCGGCGCTGCCTGGCCCGGCTGGCCGAGACCGACCCCGAGACCGCGGAGTGGGTGCGGGCCTACGCGGACGGCGTCAACGACGGTCTGGCCGAAGGGGCCCGCCGCGCCCCCGAGTTCGCCGCCACCGGGCTGGAGCCCGGACGCTGGGAGGCGTGGACGCCGCTCGCCGTCTGGCTCTCCACCCACATCCTCTTCGCCGGCTTCCCGACCAAGCTGTGGCGCGAGCAGGTGGCGACCGGCCTGGGCGAGGAGTGGACCGAGCTGTTCGCCGCCGACGGGCCGGCCACGGCCGGCTCCAACGGCTGGCTCGTGGCGGGCGAGCGGACCGCGAGCGGGGCGGCCCTGGTGGCCGGCGACCCGCACCGGTTCATCGAGGCGCCGGGCGTCTACCAGCAGATCCGGCTCGCCTGCCCCGCGTACGACGTCGTCGGGCTCGCCGTGCCGGGCGTGCCCGGGCTCGCCCACTTCGGGCACACCGGGCCGGTCGCCTGGGCGATCACCAACGCGATGGCCGACTACCAGGACCTCTACCGGGAGCGGCTGCGGCGCACCGCCGGCGGCGGCGTGGAGGCGTACGGTCCCGACGGCTGGCGGCCGGCCGCCGCGCACACCGAGACGGTCGAGGTCTCCGGCGGCGAGCCGGTCCTCGTCGAGGTGGTCGAGACCGGGCGCGGCCCGGTGATCACCGGTGACGCGCCGGACGGGCCCGGCGCCGAGTGGGAGGGGCTGAGCCTGCGGTACGTGCCCCGGGTCACCGGCCGGCTCGGCTTCGAGGTCCTGCCGCGGCTGCTCGCCGCCCGGACCGTCGCCGAGGTCGACAGCGCCCTCGACGGCTGGGTGGAGCCGGTGAACGTGGTGCTCGCGGCCGACACGGAGGGCGGGCTGCTGCACCGGGTCGCCGGGCACGTCCCCGTACGCGACCGGTCCAACTCCCTGCGGCCGGTGCCCGCCTGGGAGCCGGCGCACGCCTGGGGTCCCGAGCCCGCGCCGCTGCCGCGCGCCGAGGTGACGGACGGCCACGCGGTGATGGCCAACGCCCGGGGGATCGCCGCGCCGCTCGGCGTCGAGTTCGCGCCCCCGCACCGGGCCGACCGGATAGCCGAGCTCCTCGGCGCCTCCGACGCCTGGACCGCCGAGGCCACCGCGGCCGTCCACCGCGACACCGACAACCGCGCGGCGGCCCGGCTGCTCGCCGCGGTCGAGGCGACCGGCGGAGAGGGCGCCGGCGGCCTCTCCCCCGCCGCCCGCCGGGTGCGGGAGCGGCTGCTGGCCTGGGACCGGCGGATGGACGCCGACAGCGCCGACGCCGGGCTCTTCGCGGCCGTGCGGGGCGCGGTCGTACGGCGGCTGGCCGCGCACGAGGTCTTCGCGGGGCTGCGCGAACCGGGGCCGTACCCGGAGCTCTTCCGCCCCTGGCTGTACCTCGGCCCGCGGGTCGGACTCGCCCTGGAGACGCTGCTGGTGGCCGGGCCCGTACCGGCCGCGGACGTGGACCGGATCGTGCGGGAGGCGCTGGAGGAGACCGGCGCGGGCGAGCCGCCGGCCGTCTGGGGTGCCACGCACCGGCTCGCGCCCTGGCAGGCGCTGCCCCACCCGGACGACGACCGGTGGCCGGGGCTCGCCGGCGACCACGACTGCGTGCTCTCCACCTCCAGCGCCCCCGGCTACACCGACCGCAGCGCCCGTGCCTCGGCCGCGCGGTACGTGTGGGACCTGGCCGACCGCGAACGCAGCGGCTGGATCGTGCCGTTCGGCGCCTCCGGGGTGGCCGGGGACCCGCACCACGAAGACCAACTCCCCCTGTGGCTGCGGGGCGAGCTCGCCCCCGTCACCACCGACTGGAACCGCCTCACCAAGGAGCAGGGATGACCACCCCCGTACACGTCCAGACCGTCGAGGGCCTCGGCACCGTCAGCGTCCGGCCCATCGCCCCGGACGCGGACGCCGCCCTCATCCACGCCTGGGTCAACGAGGAGCGGGCCCGCTTCTGGGGCATGAACGGCACCACCGTCGAGCAGGTCAGGGACGTCTACGCGCACCTGGACTCGCTCACCACCCACCACGGCTTCATCGTGGAGGTCGACGGGGAGCCGGTGTCCGTCTTCCAGACGTACGAGCCCTCGGCGGACCGGGTGAGCGAGTGCTACGAGGTCGAGGAGGGCGACATCGGCTGCCACCTCTTCCTCGCCCCGACCGCCACCCCCACGCCCGGCTTCACCGCCGGGCTGCTCACCGCGCTGATCGCCTTCTGCCACCGCGACCACCTGCGGATCGTGGTGGAGCCGGACGCGGCGAACGAGAAGGCGATCGCCCGCATGGCGCGGGCCGGCTTCGAGATCGGCCCGGAGGTCGTCCTCCCGGAGGTGGACCTGCCCGAGGTCTTCATCCCGGAGAAGCGGGCCCGGCTGGCCTTCCTCCGCCGGCGGGCCTGACGGGCCTCCCCGGGCGGCTCAGGCGATGACGCGGCCGTTGACCACGACGCGGCGCGGCGCGGCGAGGGCGCGGACGTCCGCGCGCGGGTCCTCGTCGTAGACGACGAGGTCGGCGGGGGCGCCCTCCTCCAGGGCGGGGCGGCCGAGCCAGGTCCTGGCCGCCCAGGTGGTGGCCGAGAGGGCGTCGAGCGGCGGGATGCCGGCCTTCGTCAGCTCCTCGACCTCCTCGGCGACCAGGCCGTGGGCGAGGGAGCCGCCCGCGTCGGTGCCGACGAAGACCGGCACGCCCGCGTCCCAGGCGGCGCGGACGGTGTCGTACCGGCGCTCGTACAGCCGGCGCATGTGGGCGGACCAGCGGGGGAACTTCGCCTCGCCGCCGTCCGCGAGGTGCGGGAAGGTCGCGATGTTGACCAGGGTGGGGACGATCGCGACCCCGCGCTCGGCGAAGAGCGGGATCGTCTCCTCGGTCAGACCGGTGGCGTGCTCGACGCAGTCGATGCCCGCCTCGACGAGGTCGCGCAGCGAGTCCTCGGCGAAGCAGTGGGCGGTGACCCGGGCGCCGAGCCGGTGCGCCTCCGCGATGGCCGCCTCGACCTCGGGGCGCGGCCAGGACGGGGCCAGGTCGCCGACCTCGCGGTCGATCCAGTCGCCGACCAGCTTGACCCAGCCGTCGCCGCGCCGGGCCTCCCGGCCCACGTACTCCACCAGGTCTGCGGGTTCGATCTCGTGGGCGTAGTTGCGGATGTAGCGGCGGGTGCGGGCGATGTGCCGGCCGGCGCGGATGATCTTCGGCAGGTCCTCGCGCTCGTCGATCCACCGGGTGTCCGAGGGCGAGCCGGCGTCCCGGATGAGCAGGGTGCCGGCGTCCCGGTCGGTGAGGGCCTGCTTCTCGGCGGTGGCCTCGTCGACGGGGCCGTGCCGGTCGAGTCCGACGTGGCAGTGCGCGTCGACGAGACCGGGCAGCGCCCAGCCCCGGACGACGACCGCCTCCGCCGCCGGCCGCTCGAAGGTGATCCGCCCGTCCACGCACCAGAGTTCGTCCCGTACGTCCTCCGGGCCGACGAGCACCCGCCCCTTCACGTGCAACACCTCGTGATCGCTCATGCCTGCACTGTACGAGGGGCGGCGGAACCGGTGGGCGTACGCTGGCCACGGCCGTACCACCGACCCGAGAAGGCACCACCGTGACCGTGACACATCCGCTGCTCGACCTGGCCCCGATGACCGCCGCGCACTTCGCGTCCGTCGAGCGGCGGGTCGCCGCGCTGCTCTCCACCGAGCAGGACGTGGTGATCACCCAGGGCGAGGCGCTGCTGCCCCTGGAGGGGTGCATCCGCAGCGGGGCGCGGGCCGGTTCGACGGCGCTGAACGTGGTCACCGGTCCGTACGGACAGACCTTCGGGAACTGGCTGCGGGACTGCGGCGCCACCGTGGTCGACCTGGCGGTGCCCTTCCACACGGCGGTCACCGCCGAGCAGGTGGAGCGGGCGCTGGCCGAGCACCCGGAGATCGACTTCGTCTCCCTGGTGCACGCGGAGGCCGCCACCGGCAACACCAACCCGGTGGCCGAGATCGGCGAGGTCGTCCGCGCCCACGGCGCGCTCTTCTACCTGGACGCGGTCGCCTCGATCGGCGCCGAGCCGGTGCTGCCGGACGCCTGGGGCGTCGACATGTGCATCATCGGCGCGCAGAAGGCGATGGGCGGCCCGGCGGGTGTCTCGGCGGTGTCGGTGAGCGAGCGGGCGTGGGAGCGGTTCGCCGCCAACCCGGCCGCGCCGCGCCGCTCGTACCTCTCCCTCCTGGACTGGAAGGAGCGCTGGATCGACGGCGGCCGCAAGGCGCTGCTGCACGCCCCGGCGCAGCTGGAGATGCTGGCCCTGGAGGCGTGCGTGGAGCGGATCGAGGCGGAGGGCCTGGACCGGCTGATGGCCCGGCACGCCTCGGCCGCGGCGGCGACCCGCGCGGGCGCGGTGGCGCTCGGCGGCGGCCTGGAGCCGTATGTGTACGAGGCGCGGGACGCGGCGCCGGTGGCGACGACGCTGCGGGTCCCGGCGGACCTCGACGCCTCCGAGCTGGTGGCGAAGGCGCTGGCGGCGGACCCGTCGCTGCCGCTGATCGCGGGCGGCGGGGCGCTGGCGAAGGAGATGGTCCGGGTGAACCACTACGGGGCCGACGCGACCCCGAACGCGGTGCAGTCGTCGCTGGCCGCGCTGGGCGCGGTGCTGGGCGAGGCGGGCCGGACGGTGGACCTGGAGGGCGCGCGCCGGGCGGTCACGGCGGCCTGGCGGTAGGTGCCGGTACGCGGAAGGGGCGGGGGTCCGGGACCCCCGCCCCTTCCGCGTGTCCGCGGCCTACAGCGCGGGGTAGTCGACGTAGCCCTGGGGGCCGCCGGCGTACATGGTGGCGGGGTCCGGGGTGGCGTAGGGGCCGTCGGCCCGCAGGCGGGCGGGCAGGTCGGGGTTGGCGATGAAGAGCCTGCCGTAGGCGACGAGGTCGGTGGTGCCGTCCTCGATCAGGGCGAGGGACTCGGCGCCGGTCGGGTCGGCGCCGGTGGCCGGGTTGAGGATGAAGGTGCCGGCGAAGCGCTTGCGCAGGTCGAGGACGAGCGGGCGGCGCTCCGGTCCGGTCTCCAGGACGTGGAGGTAGGCGATGCCGACCGGTTCGATCGCGGTGAGGAGCCGCGTGTAGAGCTCGTCGGTGTCGGTCTCGCTGATGTCGTTGAGCGTGTTGGCCGGGGAGATGCGCAGGCCGGTGCGGTCGGGGCCGATCTCGGCGGCGACGGCCTTGACGACCTCGGCGGCGAAGCGGATGCGGTTCTCGACCGGGCCGCCCCACTCGTCGGTGCGGTGGTTGGAGCCGGAGGCGAGGAACTGCTGGATCAGGTAGCCGTTGGCGCCGTGGATCTCGACGCCGTCGAAGCCGGCCTCGACGGCGTTGCGGGCGGCGGCGGCGAAGCCGGCGATCGCCTCGTGGACCTGGTCGCCGGTGAGCTCGCGCGGGGTGACGAAGTCCTTGGGGCCCTCGTGGGTGTAGACCTGGCCGGCGGCGGCGACGGGCGAGGGCCCGACGGGGTGGAGGTCGCCGTCGAGGAGGTCGGGGTGGCCGATCCGGCCGCAGTGCATGAGCTGGGCGAAGATCCGGCCGCCGCGCTCGTGGACGGCGTCCGTGACCCGGCGCCAGGCGGCGATCTGCTCGCGGCTGTGGAGTCCGGGGGTGTCGGGGTAGCCCTGGCCCTCGGCGACCGGCTGGATGCCCTCGCTGATGATCAGCCCGGCGGAGGCGCGCTGGGCGTAGTACTCGGCCACGATCGCGGTGGGGGTGCGGTCCCGGCCGTCGGCGCGGCTGCGGGTCATGGGGGCCATGGCGATCCGGTTGGCGAGGCGGATGCCTGCGAGGTCCACGGGGTCGAATGCGGTGGTCATGGCGGTCTCCCGGAAAAAATATGTGGTCGGCCAACTATTTGGCCCGCCGCCACTGTAACCCATTCATTGGCCAGCCAAGCAATATTCGGGGTCACCGGTAACCTGGGGGGTGAAGAGCCGCCCCGAGGAGCCCCCGATGACCGCAGTCGAGCCCGCCTGTACCGAGGAACTGCCGTCCGCCGCGCGCGGTGGACCCGTCGGGCACACCCTCGCCCGGGTCTCCCGGACGCACCGGATAGCGATGGGCCGCCGCCTGCGCGAGCTGGACCTCTACCCGGGCCAGGAGCTGATGATGATGCGGCTGTGGGACTGCGGGGCGGTCCGCCAGTCGGAGCTGATCCAGTCGCTCGGGCTCGACCCGTCGACCGTGACGAAGATGCTCCAGCGGCTCGAACAGTGCGGACACGTGCGCCGCTCCCCCGACCCCGCCGACCGGCGGGCGGTCCTGGTCGAGGCCACGGAGCGGGGGCAGGCGCTGCGGGCCGGGGTGGAGGGCGCCTGGGCCGACCTGGAGGAGAGCTCGCTGGCCGGGCTCGACCCGGCCGAGCGGGCCGAGCTGGCCCGCCTCCTCGGCGTCCTGGCGGACAACCTGCGCGCGGAGGCGGGCGACGCGGGCGACTGCCCGCCGATCACCTGCTGACGCGGGCGACCGCCCGCCGGTGACCTGCCGACGCGGGCGACCGCCCGCCGGTGACCTGCCGGGGGGCCGCCGCGCGCGGCCCCCGCGGGGAGGACGGCTCAGCCGGCGAGGACGTCCAGGGTCCGGTCGACGTCCGCCGCCGTGTTGTACAGGTGGAACGAGGCCCGCAGATTGCCCGCCCGCGCCGACAGCACGACGCCGGCGGCGTCCAGGGCGTCCGCGCGGTGGCCGAGGCCCGGCACCGCGACGACCGTCGAGTCGTCCATGACCGGCTGGTGCCCGAGCGAGAGCAGCCCGGCGCGGAAGCGGGCGGCCAGCCCCTTGTCGTGGGCCTCGATCCGCCCGATGCCGATCTCCTCCAGGAGCGCCAGCGAGGCGGCCGCGCCGTGGTACGAGAGGAAGGCGGCCGGCTCGTCGAACCGGCGGGCGGAGCGGGCGAGTTCGCGCACCGGTCCATAGCTGTTGACCCACAGCTCCTCGCCGGTGACCCAGCCCGCGTGGATGGGGAGCAGGCTGTCCTGCGCCTCCTCGGTGACGGTGAGGAAGGAGGTGCCGCGCGGGCAGAGCAGGTACTTGTAGGCGCCGGCGACCGTGTAGTCCCACTCCCCCGCCGCCAGCGGCAGCCAGCCCGCGGACTGGGTGGCGTCGAGCAGGGTGCGGGCCCCGTGGGCCGCCGCGGCGGCCCGGACGGCGGCGAGGTCGGCGGTGCGCCCGTCCGCCGACTGCACGGCGGAGAGGGCGACCAGCGCGGTCTCCGGGCGGACGGACGCGGCGAGCCGCTCCAGCGGCACGAAGCGGACCTTGAGGTCGCCGCGGATCGTGAAGGGCGTGATGAGGGAGGAGAAGTCGCCCTCGGGGAAGAGGATCTCGGATCCGGCGGGCATCGACTGGGCGATCATCCCGGAGTGCACGGCGACCGAGCTGCCGACCGCGACCCGCTCGGGCGCGACCCCGGCGAGCCGGGCGTAGGCGGCGCGGGCGGCGTCGACGACGTCGAAGCTGCCGGCGCCGCCGGAGCGCCCGTCCGCGGTCTCCCGCGCGAGGAGCGTGACCGCCTCGACGGTACGGCGCGGCAGCAGGCCGCAGGCGGAGGTGTTCAGATAGGTCCGCGTGGGGGCGAACTCGGCGCCGCCGAGCGGCAGATCGAGGGAGTCCATGGTCCCAGCCTGGGCTCCCCGCGACCGCCCGTCAATGCCCGTCGATCATGGAGCGCCCCCAAGCGGCTCTTATCCGCGCAGGTCAGAGGGGGTCAGCCGCGCGCGGGGACCTCGCAGCCGTCCGGTCCGCACGCCTCCGCCCCGTCGCCGGCGGCGGCCACCGGCTGGAGGGCGCGGCCCTGCCACGCCTGCTCCAGGGCCTGGGTGAAGACCTCGGCGGGCTGCCCGCCGGAGACGCCGTAGCGGCGGTCGAGGACGAAGAACGGGACACCGGTGGCGCCGAGTTCGGCGGCCTCGCGCTCGTCCTCGCGCACCGCGTCGGCGTAGGCGGTCTCGTCGGCGAGGACGGTGCGCGCCTCGGCCTCGTCGAGCCCGGCCTCCACGGCGAGGGCGATCAGCGTCTCGCCGTCGAAGACGGAGCGCTCCTCGGCGAAGTTCGCCCGGTAGGCGAGGTCGAGGAGCTCGTTCTGCCGGCCGCGCTCCCGGGCGAGGTGCAGCAGCCGGTGGATGTCGAAGGTGTTGCCGTGGTCGCGGCCGTCGGTCCGGTACTCCAGGCCCTCGGCGTGCGCGTTGGACGCGACGTGCGCCTCCATGGCCCGCGCCTCGTCGAGCGTCCGCCCGTACTTCTTCGCGAGCAGCTCCAGGACGGGCCCGGTGTCGCCCTTGGCGCGGTGCGGGTCCAGCTCGAAGGACCGGTGCACGACCTCGACGTCGTCGCGGTGGGCGAAGGCGGCGAGACCCTTCTCGAACCGGGCCTTTCCGATGTAGCACCAGGGACAGGCGATGTCCGACCAGATCTCTACGCGCATGGCTCTTCTTCTCCGGGGGGTGTACGAAGCGGACGGGGATCAGTCCTCGTCCGAACGCCGAGCCACCCGGATTTCATTCCGCTTCCGCCCGGGATGTGAGCCGGAGCACGGGGCGGGGAGCGCGCGGCGGCCCGGCCACCGCGGGTCTCCCCGCCTTCCGCTTCGCCCCGGGTCAGCGCCGGGGCAGGCCCAGGGGGTTGCCGTCGCGCAGTTCCGGCGGGAGGAGGTGCTGGGGGGTCGACTGGTAGGTGACGGGGCGGAGCCAGCGCTCGATGGCGGTGGCGCCGACCGAGGTGGAGGTGGAGGTGGTGGCCGGGTAGGGGCCGCCGTGGTGCTGGGCGCCGGCGACGGCGACGCCGGTGGGCCAGCCGCCGACGAGGATCCGGCCGGCGAGCGGGGTGAGGGCGGCGAGCAGGCCGGGCGCGGCCGGGTCCTCGTCGGCGCAGTGCAGGGTGGCCGTGAGGTTGCCGGGCAGCCGGCCGAGGACGGCGGTGATCTCGGCCTCGTCGGTGTAGCGGGCGACGACGGTGACGGGGCCGAAGCACTCCTCCAGGAGGAGGGCGTGGTCGCCGTCGGCGAGCCGGGCCGCGTCGACGGTGAGGACGCCGGCGGTGACGGTGTGCTCGTCGGCGGCGCCGGGGGCGACGGGGGCCGCCACGCCGTCGAGGGCGGCCCGCTCGGTGACGCCGTCGACGAAGGCGGTCCGCATCCGGTGGTCGAGCAGGACGGCGGGGCCGGCCTGGCCGACGCCTTCGGCGAGGGCGTCGAGGAAGCGGTCGCCGTCGGCGCCGGCCGGGGCGAGGACGAGGCCGGGCTTGGTGCAGAACTGCCCGGCGCCCAGGGTCATCGAGCCGGCCAGGCCGGTGCCCAGCTCCTCGGCCCGCTCGGCGGCGGCGCCGGGGGTGACGACGACCGGGTTGAGGGAGCCGAGTTCGCCGTGGAAGGGGATCGGCGCGGGGCGGGCGGCGGCGGCGTCGAAGAGCGCCCGGCCGCCGCGCACGGAGCCGGTGAAGCCGGCCGCCGTGACCAGGGGGTGGCGGACCAGTTCGACGCCGGCCTCGAAGCCGTGCACCAGGACGACGACGTCCTCGGGGAGGCCGCTCTCGGCGGCGGCCCGGCGCAGCAGTCCGGCGGCGAGTTCGGAGGTGGCCGGGTGGTCGGGGTGGGCCTTGACGACGACGGGGCAGCCGGCGGCGAGGGCGCTGGCGGTGTCGCCGCCGGGGACGGAGAAGGCGAGCGGGAAGTTGCTGGCGGCGTAGACGGCGACGACGCCGAGCGGGATCTTCCAGCGGCGCAGGTCGGGGCGGGGCGGCACGGCCGACGGGTCGGGCAGGTCGATCCGTACGTCGAGGAAGGCGCCCTCGTCGACGACGTCGGCGAAGGCGCGCAGCTGGGCGGTGGTGCGGGCGAGTTCGCCGGTGAGCCGGGGGGTGCCGAGGGCGGTCTCGGCGTCGGCGGTGGTGACGACCTCGTCGGCGGCGGCGTCGAGGAGGTCGGCGGCGGTCCGCAGGAAGGCCGCCCGGACCGCGCGGTCGGCGAGGGACCCCCGGGCGGCGTGGGCGGCGCGGACCGCGCGGTCGACCCCGTCGGCCGTGGCCTCCGTCGCGACCTGCTCGCGCCGCTTCCCCGAGCGGGGGTCCACACTCCACACTGCTGCTGCCGACACGGCCCACACCCCTGTTCACTATGATGAACGTCGTTCTTGTGCATGAACGCTTCGGGGTGGACTCTATTGACGCCACGGGTGTTCCCACAAGGTCGTTCCGGCGTCACGAGGTCGTCCGGAGCCAGGGAGAAGGGCGGGGTCATGGCGGGTGCCGACGCGAACGGTGCGCAGGTGAAGTCCGCGGTGCGGACGGTGGAGCTGCTGGAGTTCTTCGCCGGCCGGCCCGGGATGCACACCCTGGCCGCCGTCCAGGAGGCCGTCGGCTATCCCAAGTCGAGCCTGTACATGCTGCTGCGCACCCTGGTCGAGCTGGGCTGGGTGGAGACCGACGCCACCGGCACCCGGTACGGGATCGGGGTGCGGGCGCTGCTGGTGGGGACCTCGTACATCGACGGCGACGAGGTGGTGGCGGCCTCCCGGGTCACCCTGGACCGGCTGTCCGACGACACCACCGAGACCGTCCACCTGGCCCGGCTCGACGGCACCAGCGTGGTCTATCTGGCCACCCGCCAGTCGCAGCACCATCTGCGGCCCTTCACCCGGGTCGGCCGCCGGCTCCCCGCCCACTCGACCGCGCTGGGCAAGGCGCTGCTCGCCACCCACGACGACGCCCAGGTGCGGGAGCTGCTGCCGGAGCGCCTGCCGTCGGTGACCGAGCACACGATCACCGACCGGGAGCGGCTGATCGAGGAGCTGGCCGCCGTGCGCGAGCAGGGCTTCGCGGTGGACCGCGAGGAGAACACCCTGGGGCTGCGCTGCTTCGCGGTGGCGATCCCCTACCGGACTCCGGCCCGGGACGCGCTGAGCTGCTCGGTGCCGGCCGCGCGGCTGACCCCGGGCCACGAGCAGCTGATCAAGGACGCCCTCTTCGACGCGCGGGATCGGCTGACGCTGGCGACCCGGCGGCTGTGACACCCGCGGCGGCACCGGATGCGTGCCGCATGAACGTTTCCTGAGAATCGGGCCACAACCGGAACGTCACGCGCCGCCCCGTTCGTCCCACCTGGTGCCATGAACAAGACGATCAGGCGCACCTCGGTCTTCGTGCTGCTCCTCGTGCTCGCCCTCCTCGGCCGGGCCACCTGGGTGCAGGCGTACGAGAACAAGGCGCTCGCGAACGACAGCAAGAACCGGCGGAAGACGATCGCGCAGTACGCGCAGCCGCTCGGGAACATCGTCGTGGCCGGCTCGCCGGTCACCGGCTCGAAGCACACCGAGAGCGGTGATCTCGCGTACGAGCGCAGCTACACGGACGGCGAGCTGTACGCGGCGGTCACCGGCTACAGCTCGCAGGCGTACGGGGCCACCCAGCTGGAGGGCATCTACTCCGGGATCCTGGACGGCACCGACGACCGGCTGAAGAACCCCGTGGACGCCGTCACCCGCAAGCAGCAGGAGCCGGGGACGGTCGTCACCACGATCGACCCGGACGTGCAGAAGGCCGGCTACCGGGCGCTCGGGAGCAAGAAGGGCGCGGCGGTCGCCATCGACCCTGCGAGCGGCCGGATCCTCGGCATGGTCTCCACGCCCTCCTACGACCCCTCCGACATCGCCGGCACCACCGACGGCGACGCGTGGCGGAAGCTGACGGAGGACCCGGACAAGCCGCTGGTCAACCGGGCGCTGCGGCAGCCGCTGCCGCCCGGCTCCACCTTCAAGCTGGTGGTCGCGGCCGCCGCCCTGGAGGACGGCCTGTACTCCTCGGTGGACGTGCGGACGGAGAGCCCGGACCCGTACACCCTGCCGCACACCCGGACGGTGCTGAAGAACGAGAACGCCTCCGCACCCTGCGAGAACGCCACGATCCGCACCGCGCTCCAGTACTCCTGCAACAACGTCTTCGCCAAGATGGCCGCCGACCTGGGGCAGGACAAGGTGCGGGCGATGGCGGAGAAGTTCGGCTTCAACGACGCCGAGCGGGACGTGCCGGTCCGGGCGTACGCGAGCGTCTACCCGTCCGGGATGGACCAGGCGCAGACCGCGCTCACCGGCATCGGGCAGTTCGACGTCACCGCGACCCCGCTCCAGATGGCGATGGTCTCGGCGGTGATCGCCAACGACGGACAGCTGGCCTCCCCGCACATGGTCTCCGAGGTGGTCGACTCCGACGGCGACGCGCTGCAGTCCTTCGACGACGGCGACACCACCCGGATCGTCTCCTCGGCCACCGCGGAGCAGCTGCGCAGCGCGATGGTGACGGTGGTCGAGCGGGGCACCGGCAGCAACGCGGCGGTCGCGGGCGCCGAGGTCGGCGGCAAGACGGGCACGGCGCAGCACGGCGAGAACAACAGCAAGACGCCGTACGCCTGGTTCACCTCCTACGCCAAGGACCCGTCGACCGGGAAGCAGGTGGCGGTGGCCGTGATGATCGAGGACTCGGGCGCGGCCCGCTCCGAGGTCAGCGGCAACGGCCTGGCGGCGCCGGTGGCGCAGAAGATGATGGCGGCGGCGCTGAAGTGACGCCGGGGGCCGTCCCGAAGTGACGTGCGTGGGGGCCGGATTGGCCCCCACGGGCCCCGGCGCGATATGCAGGGTCATGCTCGAACGCGAGAGCGTTCTCTCGAAATGCCGATCTTGCTCCGCGGAGGACCGTCGTGCGTCGCCTGCCCCGTTCGCTGTCCGGCTGGACCATGGCGGTCTTCGGCCTCCTCGCCGCCGCCCTCGGGGTGGTGGGCCTGGTCGCCCCGGACGCCCTGCTCACGGTGATGGGCTTCGAGCCGGTGCCGGACGGGGCACGGGCGGAGGGCGACCACACGCTGGTCTTCCTCACCGCGTCCTCGATGGCCGCGCTGAACATGGGCGTCTACTACGTGCTCGCCGCGCTCTCCGACTGGAAGGCGTTCTTCCGCTGGACGGTCCCCTTCCGGCTGCTCACCTGCGCGGTCTTCACCCTCGCGGTCGTCACCGAGCGGGCCCCGTCCGGTTTCCTCGGGGTGGGCCTGTGGGAGGGGCTCGGCGCGGTCGTCACGGGGACGGCGCTGTGGTGGGAGGAGAAGCGGTCCGCGCGCCCCGCGTAGGGCACCCCGCGTCCGGACCGGGGCGCCCCGAATAGGGCAGCTGCCCGATCCCCCGGGGCCACCTCAGACGCCACGCTCCGTCCATGCGCTGGTATCTGACAGGTGTGGTCGTGTCCGGGTTCGGGACGACGGCGATGTGGCTGGTCTCCGGGATCTGGGTCAAGTCGCTGACGGGTTCGGACGGTCTCGCGGCCCTCACCGCCTTCGCCCTCTGGGCCCCGGCCCTGCTCGGGCCGCTGCTCGGCACGCTCGCGGACCGGGTGCGCCGCCGACCGCTGCTGATCGCCCTCGACCTCGCGATGGCCGCCGTCCTCCCGCTGCTGCTCTGGGTGACCTCCGCCGACCGGGTGTGGCTGCTCTTCGCCGTCCTCGTGCTGTACGGGACGCAGGGCGCCGTCCACGACGCGGCCGAGCAGGCGCTGCTCGCGACCGGCGTCGGCAAGGAGCGGCTCGGCTCGGTCAACGGCTGGCGGATGACGGCGAACGAGTCGACGAAACTGGTCGCCCCGCTGGTCGCGGCGGGCCTGTTCGCCCGGTACGGGGGCGGTCCCGTCGCCCTCCTGGACGCGGCGACCTTCGCCCTGGCCGCCGCCGCCTTCGCCGCGATGCGGGTCCGGGAGGAGCGGCCCGCGCCCGCCGCCGCCCGTGACCGGGGCGCCTGGCGGCGGGAGACCGCCGAGGGCGTCCGGCTGCTCGCCGCCTCGCCGGTGCTGCGCCCGCTGGTCGCGACCGGGGCGTTCACGATGCTGCTCGCCGGGGTGAACGGGGCGGCGGTGTACGCGGTGGTGGACCAGGGGCTCGGCCGGCCGCCCGCGTACGCCGGGGTGCTGTACGCGGTGCAGGGCGCCGGTTCGGTCCTCGCGGGCCTGACCACCGGGCCGCTGCTCCGCCGGGTGCCGGAACGGCTGCTCGCCGCCGTCGGGCTCGCGCTCTTCGCGGCGGCGGCCGGCCTGCGGGCGCTGCCCTTCGACGCGACGGCGCCGGCCGCGAGCGCGGTGATCGGGGTGGGCCTGCCGTGGGTGCTGGTGGCGGCGATGACGGGGGTGCAGAAGGAGGCCCCGGCGGAGGCGGCGGGACGGCTCGCGGCGACCGCGAACACGCTCCTCTTCGTGCCGAACGCGGTGGCCCTGGCCCTGGGCGCGGCCCTGGTCACGGCGGTGGACGTGCGACTGCTGCTGCCGGCGCTCGCGGTGGCGGGCCTGGCCTGGGCGGCGGTCACGGCGGCCGGCGCCCCTGCACGCGCGCGTGCCGGGGCCGCCGCCGGGTCCCCGTAGCGCCCGGCTCCTGGTCGGACCCCTTCGTGGTGCGTCGCCGCGAGGGGCCGGGGAGCATGGAAGGGGCGGCGGGCTCGGCGGGAGGAGGGCAGGGTGACGGCCGGTTCCTTCCCGGAGACGGGCACGGGGACGGAGGAGGGTCGCGGTGGCGTGCCCCGCGGCCCCGGAGGTCCGGGTCCGGGCGGTGGCGGCGCGGCCGGACCGCCCGGTGGGCCGGTGCCCGGGACGTCCTTCGACGCGCGGGGGCTGCTCGACGTGCTCGGGGTGGCCGCCGTGGTGGTGGACTCGGCCGGCCGGATCGTGCTGTGGAGCCCGCAGGCGGAGGTGCTCTTCGGCTACCCGGCCGACGAGGCCCTCGGCCGGTACGTGGCCCGGCTGATCGTCGGCGAGGAGCACCGGGCCGAGGCGATGCGGCTCTTCGGCGAGGTGCTGAGCCGCGGGACGACCTGGGCGGGCACCTTCCCCGTACGGCACAAGGACGGATCGACCCGCGAGGTCGAGTTCCGCAACATGCGGCTCACCGACGACCTGGGCGACCTGTACGCGCTCGGCATCTGCGCCGACCGGACCGCCGTCGCCCGGGTGGAGACCGAGCTGGCCCTCTCCGACCGGCTGGTCGACCAGTCCCCGATCGGCCTCGCGGTCCTCGACACCGAGCTGCGGTACGCCCTGGTCAACCCGGCGCTCGAACGGTTCAACGGGGTGCCGGCCGACCGGCACCTGGGCCGGCGCCCCTCCGAGGTGCTGCCGCTCGTGGACGCGGCGCCGCTGGAGGAGGCGGCCCGGCGGGTGCTGGAGACAGGGACGCCGCTCCTCGACGTGCAGGCGCTGGGCCCCACCCCGTCCGACCCGGGCGGCGGCGAACACGCCTGGTCGGTGTCGTTCTACCGGCTGGAGGCGGCCGGGGGCCGGGTCCTCGGGGTGGCGGCCTGGGTGGTCGACGTCACCGAGCGGTACCGGGCGGACGGGGCGGCCGACCGGTCCCGGCGGCGGCTCGCGCTGATCGCGGACGCCTCGGCCCGGGTCGGCACCACCCTGGAGGTCGAGCGGACCGCCGACGAGCTGGCGTCGGTGGTGGTGCCCGCGCTCGCCGACGTGGCGGCCGTCGACGTCCTGGACTCGGTGCTCGCGCTGCGCCGGCCGGACGCCCCCGAGCGGGGCCCGGCGCTCTTCCGGGCGCTCGCGGTGAAGGCCGGGCACGAGACGGAGGCGCTGCCGGCGGCCGACCCGCCCGGTTCGGTCGCGCTGTACGGCGCCGACCGGCTGGTGACCCGGTGCGTGCACACCGGGCGGCCGGTCCTGGTGGCCCGGGTCGGGCCGGCGGACCTGCCGCGGATCGCGCGCGGCCCCGAGGCGGCCCTGCTTCTCGAACGGGCCGGGGTGCACTCGTACCTGGCGGTGCCGCTGATCGCGCGCGGCGAGGTGCTGGGCGCCCTCGACCTCAAGCGGGACCGGCACAACCCGCTCCCCTTCGACGCCGACGACGTGCTGCTCGCCCAGGAGCTGGCCGCCCGGGCGGCGGTGAGCATCGACAACGCCCGCTGGTACCAGAGCATGCGGAACTCGGCGGTGACCCTCCAGCGCAGTCTGCTGCCCGGCGACCCGCCCGAGCGCCCCGGCCTGGAGGCGGCCGCCCGCTACCAGCCCGCCCAGGAGTCCATCGAGGTCGGCGGCGACTGGTACGACGTGATCGCGCTGCCCGACGAGAAGACGGCCCTGGTGGTGGGGGACGTGATGGGCAGCGGCATCGACGCGGCGGCGACCATGGGGCGGCTGCGGACCGCCACCCGCGCCTTCGCCGACCTGGACCTCTCCCCCGCCCAGGTGCTGCGGCACCTGGACCGGATCACCGTCGGTCTGGAGCACTCCATCGCCACCTGCCTCTTCGCGGTGTACGAGCCCCGCAGGGGCCGCTGCCGGATCGCCAACGCCGGCCATCTGCCGCCGGTGCGGCTCCCGGCGGACGGCCCGGCCGAGCTGGTCGGCGTCTCCCCCGGGCTGCCGCTCGGCGTCGGCGGCGGCACCTTCCGCACCGCACGGGTGCCCTTCCTGCCCGGCGACCGGCTGGTGCTCTACACCGACGGGCTGATCGAGACCCGGGACACCGCCATCGACGAGCGCCTCGCGCTGCTCGTCGCCCTCGTCGAGGCCACCCGGGAACTGTCCCTGGAGGAGAGCTGCGACCTGCTGCTGCGGGAGCTGCGCCGCCCCGGCGCCCCGGACGACGTGGCCCTGCTGATCGCCCGGAGCACGGGATGACGGCCCGGCGGGACAGGCCGGCGTCTGGGCGGGGCTCCGGGCTGCGGAGCCTGGCCGGACAGGTCCTCGCCCTGGAGGCGATGATCGCGCTCCTGCTGATCGTGGCGGCCGTGCTCGTCACCTTCCAGCAGGCCCGGCAGGACGTGCTGCGGGACGCCCGGGTGCGGTCGCTCGCGGTGGCGGAGGCGTTCGCGAAGGCGCCCGGCGTGGACGAGGCGCTGGCCGCGCCGGACCCGACGGCCGCGCTCCAGGCGCGGGCGGAGCAGACCCGGGTGGCGACCGGGGTGGACTTCGTCGCGGTGCTGGCCCTGGACGGGACCCGGTACACGGACGCGGAGCGCCGGCTGATCGGCCAGAAGGCGACCGGGGACCTGTCCCGGGCGGTGGTGGACGGCGAGTCGTACACCGAGACCTTCCACGGGGCGCCGAACGACGCGGTCCGGGCCGTGGTGCCGGTGGTGGACGACGAGGGCCGGATCGTCGGCATGGTGACGAGCGGCATCGAGGTGCAGTCGATCAGCGAGGTGGTGCAGGGCCGGCTCGTGGTGCTGCTCGCCGCGGGCGGCGGGGCGCTGCTGCTCGCGGTCGGCGGGGCGGCGCTGGTGTCGCGGCGGCTGCGGCGGCAGACGCACGGCCTGGGCCCGGCCGAGATGACCCGGATGAAGGAGCACCACGAGGCGGTGCTGCACGCGGTCCGCGAGGGGGTGCTGATCGTCGGCGCGGACCGGCGGCTGCTGCTCGCCAACGACGAGGCGCGGCGGCTGCTGGCGCTGCCGGCGGACGCCGAGCGGCGGCCGGTCGGGGAGCTGGGGCTCGATCCCCGGACGGTCGAGCTCCTGGAGTCCGGACGGACCGCGACGGACGAGGTGCACCGGGCGGGCGACCGGCTCCTCGCGGTGAGCGTGCGGCCGACCGTCCCGGACGGCCCCGGCTCGGGCAGCGTGATGACGATGCGGGACACCACCGAGCTGGCCGCGCTCTCCGGGCGGGCGGCGGTGGCGCGGGGCCGGCTCCAGCTGCTGTACGAGGCGGGGGTGCGGATCGGGACGACCCTGGAGGTGGTCCGGACGGCGGAGGAGCTGGCGGAGGTGGCGGTGCCGCGGTTCGCCGACTTCGCGACGGTGGAGCTGCTGGAACCGGTGCTGCGGGGCGAGGAGCCGCCGCAGGACGCCACGCTGGCGGAGATGCGGCGGACGGCGCTGACCGGGGTGCGGGCGGAGCAGCCGCTCCAGCCGGTCGGCGAGATGATCCGCTTCCACGTGCCGAGCACGCCGATGTCGACGGCGCTGGCCGGCGGACACGCGGTGGTCCAGGAGGAGCTGGCGGCGGCGGAGGGCTGGCGGGCGCAGGACCCGGAGGGGGCCGCGCGGGCGCTGGCGTACGGGATGCACTCGCTGCTCACGGTGCCGCTGCTCGCCCGGGGCGTGGTGCTGGGGATGGCGAACTTCTGGCGGGCGGACACGCCGGAGCCGTTCGGGGAGGAGGACCTGGAGTTCGCGGAGGAGCTGGCGGCGCGGGCGGCGGTGGCGATCGACAACGCCCGCCGGTTCACCCGGGAGCACGCGATGGCGGTGACGCTCCAGCGGAGCCTGCTGCCCCGGGTGCTGCCCGAGCAGGACGCGGTGGAGGTGGCGTACCGCTATCTGCCGGCGAAGGCGGGGGTCGGCGGCGACTGGTTCGACGTGATCCCGCTGCCGGGGGCGCGGGTGGCGCTGGTGGTGGGCGACGTGGTGGGGCACGGGCTGCACGCGGCGGCGACGATGGGGCGGCTGCGGACGGCGGTGCACAACTTCTCGACGCTGGACGTGCCGCCGGACGAGATCCTGGGGCATCTGGACGAGCTCACCGGGCGGATCGACGAGGAGGCGGAGCCGGCGGCCGCGCCGGGCGACGGCGGCCGGGGGCGGCCGGAGGAGTCCATCACCGGCGCGACCTGCCTGTACGCGATCTACGATCCGGCGTCCGGGGTGTGCACGGTGGCGAGCGCCGGGCATCCGGGGCCCGCGGTGGTCCACGCGGACGGGCGGGTGGAGTTCCCGCCGCTGCAGCCGGGGCTGCCGCTGGGGCTGGGGCTCGGTGACGTGCCGTTCGAGTCGACGGAGCTGCGGCTGCCGGAGGGCAGCACGCTGGTGCTGTTCACGGACGGGCTCCTGGAGGACCACGGGCGGGACGTGGGGACGGGGCTGCGGCTGCTGCGCAGGACGCTGGAGCGCCCGGAGCGGAGCCCGGAGCAGATCTGCGCGGACGTCCTGGCGAGCCTGCTGTCGCCGGCGCCCCGGGACGACATCGCGCTGCTGGTGGCGCGGACCCGGCGGCTGCCGGCCGACCGGATCGCCGAGTGGGAGGTGGCGCGGGACCCGGCGGCGGTGTCGCCGGTGCGGAACGCGGCGGCGGCCAAGCTCGGCGAGTGGGGGCTCGACGAGGCGGTCTTCGCGGTGGAGCTGATCCTGAGCGAGCTGGTCACCAACGCGGTGCGGTACGGGGCGGACCCGGTGCGGGTGCGGCTGCTGTACGACCGGCGGCTGGTGTGCGAGGTGTCGGACGGCAGCAGCACCTCGCCGCATCTGCGGCACGCGGCCGAGACCGACGAGGGCGGGCGGGGCCTGTATCTGGTGGCGCGGTTCGCGGAGCGCTGGGGGACCCGGTACGGGCGGCGCGGGAAGACGATCTGGGCGGAGCTGCGGGTGGGGCCGGACGGCGGGGACGGCGCTCCCGAGGCCGGGGGTCCGGCGCCGGCCCTCGACCTGGACACCCTGGAGAAGCTGGCCTGGTGACGGCGGGCCTCGACCACCGGCCCACATGGTATACCAAAAGGGTTCCGTCAGACTCCGAAGGAGAGCTCCGTGAGCCCCACGCCCCGCACCGCGACCCTCTTCCACGACGTACGGCCCCTCGGCGGGCCCGCCGGCGACCTGATCGCCGTCGACGGGGTGCTCGTCGCGGAGCTCCCCGAGGGCGTGGCCGTGGAGCGGGTCGACGGCGGCGGGCGCCTCGCCCTGCCGACCCTGGTCGACGCGCACATCCACCCGGACAAGACCTCCTGGGGCGAGCCCTGGCACCGCCGCCGCCCCGCCACGGGCATCGCCGACCACGTCGCCGGGGACGTCGAGCTGGCCCGCGCGCTGCCCACCCCGGTGGGCGAGCGGGCGCTGCGCCTGATGTCCCACGCGGCGGCCCGGGGCACCCGCGCGATGCGGGCCCACGCGGACGTGGCGCCCGCCTTCGGCCTGGCCGGAATCGAGGGCGTCGCGGAGGCCGCCGCCCGGCTGGCCGGGATCGTCGACGTCGAGCTGGTCGCCTTCCCGCAGCACGGCGTGGTCCGCGAGCCGGGGGCGGCGGAGCTGCTGGCGGAGGCGGCGGCGAGCGGTCTGGTCAGCCATCTGGGCGGCATCGACCCGACCGGCTTCGACGCCTCCGGCGGCGGGGAGGGCGACCAGCTGGGGCTGGTCTTCGGGCTGGCCGAGAAGCACGGCCTGGGCCTCGACATCCACCTGCACGACCGGGGCGAGCCGGGCCTCGCGGTGATCCGGGACATCGCCGCCCGCACCCGGGCGGCCGGCCTGCACGGCAGGGTGGCGGTGGCGCACGCCTTCGCCGTCGCGGGCCTGGCAGGCCGGGAGCTGGACGAGACGGCCGACCTGCTGGCGGGGTCCGGGGTGGCGCTGACCACGGTCGCCCTCGGCGAGACCACGGTGCTGCCGTTCCGGCGGCTGGCCGAGCGCGGGGTGACGGTCGGCCTCGGTTCGGACGGCGTCCGCGACAGCTGGAGCCCGTACGGCGACGCCGACATGCTGCACCGCGCCTGGCTGGCCGGCTGGGCCCTGGACGCCCGGCTCGACGAGGAGCTGGAGGCGTGCTTCGGGATCGCCGCCCACGGCGGGGCGGCGCTGATGGGCCTGCCCGCCGCCGACCTGCGCCCGGGCTCCCCGGCCGACTTCATGCTGGTCGAGGGCGAGTGCCTGCCGCAGGTCGTGGTGGACCTGCCGCGCCGGGACCTGGTGGTCCGGGCGGGCCGGGTGGTGGCCAGGGACGGGCGCCTGGTCGGCTAGCCGAGCCGCGCCAGGGCGGTGCGGACCGCCGACAGGTCGGCGTCGGAGGCCAGGCCCGCGTGGTAGAGCCGGAGTTCGGTGGCGCCGTCGGCGAGGGCGCGCCCTGCGTCCTCGGCGAGCCGGGCGGGGGCGCCGCCCATGCCGCTGACGACGGAGAGGTTGGCGGCGAGGGTGGAGCCGGCCGGCAGGTGGGCGGCGAAGGGGCCGAGCCGGCCGGGGCGGGCGACCACGCCGTCGGCGAGGCCGAGGATGTGCGCGGGGTCGGTGCCGGCGTCGGCGCCGCAGGCGTACGGGTCCGGGTCGGCGTGCAGCAGGACGCGGAAGCCGGGCGGGGCGGCGGCCCGGACGGCGGCGACGGCCGCCTCCTGGAGGGCGCGGGCGGTCCGGGCGCGCCAGTCGAGGACGGGCGCGGCGAGGTCGCCGAGCTCCCCGGCGGGCCCGGTGCCGGCCCAGACGGGGGCGAGGGCGGCGCGGACGGCCGCGGCCAGCGCGTCGGGGTCGGCGCCCCCGTCCGCGTACCCCTGCCGGCAGTGGGGGCAGAAGCAGAGCGAGAGCAGCAGCCGGGCACGGTCGTCGAGCGGGACGCCGCCGGTCTTGTCGTGGGCGTGCAGATGGGCGTAGCCGTACCAGCCGCAGGACTCCAGCTCGGTGCCGGCCGCGCCGGGGCGGACGGCGGCCTCCGCGGCGAGGTCCACGAGCAGGGCGCGGACCTCGGGGTGGGCGACGCAGGGGGCCCAGGGGTAGCGGTCGCCGTGGGCGTTGACCACGGACGTGTCCGGATGCTCGGCGCCGAGGCGGGAGTTGTGGGCGAGGACGACCCAGCTGTGCACGGCGAGGCCGGTGGAGCCGAGGGCTTCGGCGGCGCGCGCCCAGGCGTCGCCGGGGGCCCAGTCGCCCGCCGGGTACGGGGCGAGCCGGCGGCCGGCCCAGCGGGCCGGGTCCGGCGGATAGAGCACGGCGGCGTGTTCGGCGGTGACGACCCGGCGGGCCGGGTGGCGGGGGGCGAGCGCCCGGGTGGAGTGGTAGGCCGCGGCGAGGGTGACCTGGTGGACGCCGAGCCCGGCGAGGAGCGCGGGGGCGGCGGGGTCGCCGTCGACGTCCCAGGGGTAGAGGAAGGCTCCCGCGCGGGGACGGGCGGGGGTGGTCACGGGCGCTCCCGGAGTACGCGGCACAGGATCAGCGTCGTTCACATCCATGAACGACGCTGGCACGCTAGCCCGCCCCGCCGACCCGGTCAAGAGGAACGCACCTGGCCGCACAGCGCCTTGACGACCCCTCGGCCCCTCCCTAGCGTGTCCACGTCCGTGAATGCAGCACATCCGTGACCGGTCGTGGCCACGGCCGGCCCCGCGTCCCAGCCGAGGAGAACCCCCGATGCCCGCACCCCGCACGCTCCTCCTCACCGGTGCCGCCGGCGGCGTCGGCACCCTCATGCGGGAACTGCTCCCGGCCCACGGGTACGCGCTCCGCCTCCTCGACGTCGCCCCGGTCCCCGGCGCCCCCGACGCGATCGTCGCCGACCTCGCCGACCGCGCGGCGCTGCGCGAGGCGGTCCGCGGGGTGGACGCGATCGTGCACCTCGCGGGCATATCCCTGGAGGCGGACTTCGACGCGATCGTCGCCGCCAACATCACCGGCCTGCACCACCTCTACGAGGCGGCCCGCGAGGAGGGCGTCGGCCGGGTCGTCTTCGCCTCCAGCAACCACGCCGTCGGCTTCACCCCGCGCCCGCGCGACGGCGAACCGCCGGTGCCGGTCACCACCCCGCACCGGCCCGACACCTTCTACGGCCTCTCCAAGTGCTTCGGCGAGGACCTGGCGCAGCTGTACTGGGACCGGCACGGCATCGAGACGGTCTCCGTCCGCATCGGCTCCTGCTTCCCCGAGCCCACCTCGGTGCGGATGCTCTCGCTCTGGCTGAGCCCCGGCGACTGCGCGCGGCTGCTGCACGCCGCGCTCACCGCGCCCGACGTCGGCCACACCGTGGTGTACGGCTCCTCCGCCAACACCCGCGAGTGGTGGGACCTGTCGACCGCCCGGGCCCTCGGCTACGCGCCGCGCGACGACTCGGAGGCGTACGCCGAGAAGCTGATCGCCGAGCAGGGCCTTCCGCCGGAGGGCAGCCCCGACGACCGCTACCTGGGCGGCGGCTTCACCGTGAACGCCCCCCGCTGGCCGCACCCGGCCCTGATCCGGTGATCCGGCGCCGCCTGGGACAGAGCGGCCGTCCTCGGGCCCGGCCGGTGATACGGGGGAGCCGGCCGGGCCCGGTTCGACGGCGCGCGCTGGCAGCGCCGGACGCGACCACGGTAGGCCGCCTCCAAGATCATCGCGAGCCGCGGAACGCGGTCCCTGTCCGGAATGCGCGGCCGGCCGGAGCACAGGGGCGCACCGCCCGGCTCAGGGCGCCGTCCGCAGGGTCCGCGACGGGGACTCGCCGAACCTCTCGCGGTAGCGGGCGGCGAACCGCCCCTGGTGCGCGAAGCCCCAGCGCCAGGCGACCTCGCTGACGCTCACCTCGTCCGGCTCCGCCGCCCGCAGCTCCTCCCGCACCCGTTCGAGCCGGACCTCGCGGACGTACGCCATCGGCGACATCCCGACGTACTCCCGGAAGGACTCCTGGAGCCGGCGGACGCTCACGCGCGCGTGGGCGGCGAGTTCGGTGGTGGTGAAGGGGTGTTCGGGGCGCTCCCGGACCGCGTCCATCGCGCGCTTGACCGGTGCCGGGCGGCGCGGCCCGCCGGGGTGGGCCAGCTCGTCCCGCCAGGGGTGCTCGGCGGCCAGCAGCAGGCCGTTGAGCAGCGCCTCCTGGAGCGGGCGGGCGACGAGTTCGTGATGGGCGAGGCCCTCTCCGGCGAGCGCCTCGGCGGCGACCCGGCGGGCGAACCGCACCCAGCTGAGGCCGGGGCCGCGCGAGATGTCGAGGCCGGGCCGGAAGACGAGGCCGCCCTGCGGCGGCCGGCCGAGCAGGCTCTCCAGCCGGTCGCGGAGTTCGGCGGCGCCGACCTTGACGGAGAGGATCCGACCGTCGCCGCTCCAGCGGTCGAGGAAGGTGTCCCCGGCGGGGTCGAGGAGCAGCGCCTCCCGGGCCGAGGCGTGGACGGCGGGGCCGCGGCCCTGGCGCATCTCCATGACGCCGCTCATCGGGGCGTTGACGTGGTACGCGCCCAGCTCGCCGAAGCTCATCCGGACGTCGGCCCCGCAGCTCAGGTCGCCGATGACGAGCGGTCCGAACTCGACGATGTCGAACCGGGCCGCGAAGGTCCGGTGCTCGTCGACGACGTCCATCCGGCTCGTGTAGTAGCGCGCGTCGAGTTCCTGACGCGCCTCGTCGACGTCCCCGGTCTTGAAAGAGCTCCCACCCACAGCACCCACGATGCGAAAGATAATTCATATGACGGACCCGTCCGGGACCGGGCAGGATGCCCGGCATGCCACGACCTCAGGGCTTCTCGTACGAGGAGCGCAAGGACGGCTCCGTCGTCCTCACCCACCACGGCCGGCCCGCCGGGACGCTGCGCGGCGCCCGGGCCGCGAAGTTCCTGGCCGAGGCCGCGTCCGGCGACGTCCAGCTGCTGATGGCCCGCTGGACGGGGGCGTACCGTTTCGGCAACGAGCGGCAGGCGCGGAACCATCCGCGTAACCAAGGTGGCCGAACCCGTCGTGGGTAAGGGAACGGCAAAGCGGCCCGGATCGTTGAGCCTGGCATGACCGCAATGACCCCCGGCTCGAACCTCCCGCTCACCGCCCCCCGTGTCGCGGTGGACGTCGCCGCCCCGGTGCGGCTCGACGTCTCGGGCCTGCTGCTCGGCGCCAACGGCAAGGTGCGCTCGGACGACGACTTCATCTTCTACAACCAGCCGGCCGGGCCCGGTGTCACCTACCGCTCCGGCGGCGGCACCGCGCCGGACGCGATCCTGGTGGACACCGGCGGCCTGCCCGCCGGCATCGAGAGGATCGTGGTCACGGCCAGTCCGGACGCCGCAGGACAGACCTTCCAGGGCATCGAGCCCACCGCGACCGTCCGCGACGCCGACAGCGGCGCGGTGATCGCCACCTTCACGCCTCCGCAGCTGGCCACGGAGACGGCCCTGGTGGTCGTCGAGATCTACCAGCGCAACGGCGCCTGGAAGGTCCGCGCCGTCGGCCAGGGGTACGCGAACGGCCTGGCCGGCATCGCGACCGACTTCGGCGTCTCCGTGGACGAGGAGCCGGCCGCCCCCGCCGCCCCGGTCGCCCCGCCGGCGCACACCCCGCCGCCGGCGCACACGGCGCAGACCCTGCCCTCGTTCACTCCCCCACCGATGCCGCCGGCTCCCCCGGTGGACCCGCGGGTCGCCGCCGGCGCTCCGGCCGCCCCGGCCCCCGCCGGCAAGATCAACCTCGACAAGGGCCGGGTCAGCCTCCAGAAGAACCAGACGGTGTCGCTGGTCAAGGGCGGCCGCCCGCTGCTCTCCCAGGTGAAGATGGGCCTCGGCTGGGAGCCCGCGTACCGGGGCAAGGACATCGACCTGGACGCCTCGGTCATCGCGTACGGCCCCCAGCGCAACCACCTGGACAGCTGCTACTTCGGCAAGCTGACCATCCTGGGCGGGGCCGTCCGGCACTCCGGTGACAACCTGACGGGCGAGGGCGCGGGCGACGACGAGGTCATCACCGTCGACCTCGGCCGGCTGCCGGCCGACGCCACCGGCCTGGTCTTCACGGTGAACTCGTTCTCCGGGCAGAAGTTCACCGAGGTCGCCAAGGCGTACTGCCGGCTGATGGACGCGGCCACCGGCGAGGAGCTGGTCCGCTTCGACCTGACCTCCGCCGAGCCGCAGACCGGCGTGATGATGGCCAAGCTCATCAAGCAGTTCTCCGGCGAGTGGGAGATGACCGCGATGGGCGAGTTCGTGAAGTCCCGGACGGTCCGGGGCATGGTGAAGCCGGCCGCCCAGGCGCTCTGAGCGGCCGGCCCCGGCGCGCTACGCGAAGAGCGCGCTGTAGGCGTTGAGGGCGGGCTGGCCGCCGAGGTGGGCGTAGAGCACGGTCGAGGAGCGACCGATCTCGCCCCGGTCCACCAGGTCGATCAGCCCGGCCATCGACTTCCCCTCGTAGACGGGGTCGGTGACCATGCCCTCGGTGCGGGCGGCCAGCCGCATCGCGTCGAGGGTGGCCTCGTCCGGGACGCCGTAGACGCCGGCGTGGTAGCGCTCGTCCAGCTCCACGTCGGCGCCGGAGAGTTCGCGCTCGACGCCGATGAGGGCCGCGGTGGAGCGGGCGATCCGGGTGACCTGCTCATGGGTCTCGGCGGGCTTCGCGGAGGCGTCGATCCCGATGATCCGGCGCGGCCGGCCGCCCTCCTCGGCGAGCGCGGCGAAGCCGGCCACCATGCCGGCCTGGGTGGAGCCGGTCACCGAGCAGACCACCACCGTGTCGAAGAAGACGCCGTGCTCCCGCTCCTGCTCGGCCACCTCGTAGGCCCAGTTCGCGAAGCCGAGGCCGCCGAGCGGGTGGTCGGAGGCACCGGCCGGGATCGCGTACGGCTTCCCGCCGCCCTCCTCGACCTCGCGCAGCGCCTGCTCCCAGCTCTCCTTGAAGCCGATCCCGAAGCCGGCCCGGACCAGCCGCACGTCGGCGCCGGCGAGCCGGCTGATCAGGATGTTGCCGACCTTGTCGTAGACGGCGTCGGGCCAGTCGACCCAGCTCTCCTGCACCAGCACGCACCGCAGCCCGGCGCGGGCGGCGACCGCCGCGACCTGCCGGGTGTGGTTGGACTGCACGCCGCCGATGGAGACGAGGGTGTCGCAGCCCTGCGCGAGGGCGTCCGCGACCAGGTACTCCAGCTTGCGGGTCTTGTTCCCGCCGTACGCGACACCGGAGTTGCAGTCCTCGCGCTTGGCCCAGAGCGTGGCCCCGCCGAGGTGGTGCCCGAGCCGTTCGAGGGGATGGACCGGGGAGGGCCCGAAGAGCAGCGGATAGCGGTCGAAGTCGGTGATGGGCACGGGCGGCTCTCCCTGGGGTGGCGGGGGGCGGGGTCACGCCATCGACGGCGTGGGCGCGGGGATCCCGGTCACCTCGGCGACGTCGATGGCGTCGTCGGCCAGCTGCTCCAGGGCGGCCCAGATCTCGCTGGTGATCCGGACGGCCTCCTCCGCGTCCCCGGCGGCGCAGGCGTCGATGAGGCGGGTGTGGAGCTCGGCGGAGGCGCAGCTGTCGGCGTCGCCGAAGAGCCGGCGCTCGATGCGGCGGAGCAGCGGGGTGTAGCGGTCGATGGTGGCGGCGGCGGCGTGGTTGCCGCTGGCGCCGACGAGGACCTGGTGCAGCTCGTCGTCGGCGTCGAGGGCGGCCTCGACGTCGGACGCGCGGACGGCGGCGGCGAAGCGCTCGTTGGCCTCCCGCATCGCGCGGATGGCCTCGGGGCCGAGCAGCGGGACGGCGGTGCGGGCGGCGAGTTCGTGCATCACCCGGACCACGGAGGCGGCGTCGCGGACGATCCGGCTGACCGGCCGGGTGACCCGGGTGTAGCTCTGCGGCTTGGTCTCGACGAGGCCCTCTGCGGTGAGCCGGGCGAGGGCGTCGCGGACGGGCGCGCGGGAGAGTCCGAGCCGCTCGGCGAGGTCGGCGTCCTTGAGGAGGGCGCCGGGGGCGAGGTCGCCGCGCACGATCGCCTCGCGGAGCGACTCGTAGGCCCGGTCGCGCAACAGGGTCCGGCCCACGGGCCGCAGAACGTCGTCCATGGACTGACAGGTTAGATGTCAGTCCATGGGGCCGACAGAGGATCTTGGAACCTGGCGGGAACCCGACGGGAACCCGACGCGAATCCTCACAGCCTCCCCGGTGGACCGGGGGGCGACGGTGTGTCAGCGGCGGGGCTGGCGGCGCCAGGGGCCGGTGATCGCCACCATGATGCCCGGGTTCTGGATGCAGGCGTACAGGGTGTCGCCGTCGGGCGAGAAGACGACGCCGGCGAACTCGCTGTCGTTGAGGTCGTTGCGGGCGATCGGGTAGGTGCGGCCCGAGTCGGTGGCGCCGATGAGGTGCTGGACGCCCTCGCCGTCCTCGGCGATGACGATCCCGCCGTACGGGGAGACGGTGATGTTGTCCGGGGCGTCGTAGGCGCCGTCCTGGTCGGGCGCGGGGTTCACGCCGAAGAGCACCTTGAGGGTGAGGGTGCGGCGCTTGGGGTCGTAGAACCAGACCTGGCCGTCGTGGGCCGCGCCGGGGCTCTCCTCACGGGCGTACGAGGAGACGACGTAGGCGCCGCCGTCGGCCCACCACATGCCCTCCAGCTTCCGGCCGCGGGTGACCTGGTCGTCGGCGAACTGCTTGCGCACGGGCGTGGTGCGGGCGTCGCGGTCGGGGACGTCCACCCAGTCGACGCCGTAGACGGTGCCGATGCGGGTGGCGCGGGAGAGGTCGTCGACGAACCGCCCGCCGGAGTCGACGCACTTGGCGGCCTGGAGGACGCCGGCGTCGTCGGCGAGGGTGCGCAGCCTGCCCCGGCCGTGCTCGAAGCCCTGCGGCGGGACCCAGCGGAAGAGGAGGCCGTTGGGCTTGGAGGCGTCCTCGGTGAGGTAGGCGTGGCCGCGCTTCGGGTCGATGACGACGGCCTCGTGGTCGTAACGGCCGAAGAACTTGAGGGGCTTGGGGTCGAGGTTGGCCCGCCGGTCGCGGGGGTCGACCTCGAAGACGTAGCCGTGGTCCCTGGTCATGCCGTTGGTGCCGGCGAGGTCGGAGTTCTCCTCGCAGGTCAGCCAGGTGCCCCAGGCGGTGCGGCCGCCGGCGCAGTTGGTGGAGGTGCCGGCGATGCCGACCCACTCGGCGACGGTGCCGTCGCGGTGCACCTCGACGACGGTGCAGCCGCCGGCCGCCTTCGGGTCGTAGACGAGGCCCTCGGCGAGCGGGACGGGGAACTCCACCTTGGCGCGGTCGCCCTTGATCTCGTGGTTGTTCACCAGGTACGTGGTGCCGCGCGGGCCGGCGAAGGCGGCGGTGCCGTCGTGCTTGGCCGGGGTGAACTCGCCGCTCTCCAGGCGGGTGACGCCGGTGCGGGTGATCACCCGGTAGGTGAAGCCCTCGGGCAGGGCGAGGAGTCCGTCGGGGTCGGCGACGAGCGGGCCGTAGCCGAGGCGGTGGTGGCCGCGGGCGTGGTCGTCGGCGTGGTCGTCGGCCGGGCCGGGGACGCCGTGGGCGGCCTCGTCGCTCGCGAGGGCCTCGGGCGCGGTGGCGAGCACACCGACGGCGCCGGTGAGGGCGAAGCCGGCGACGGCGGACTTCTGGGTGAACTCTCTGCGGTTGAGCGCCATGGTGTGCGGTCTCTCCCCAAGCTGGGTGCCGGTTGTCGCGCACACCCTCGCCTGTCCACGGGAACGGCGGCTGAACGCCGTGGGAACGGCCGCGGAGCGCCTTCTCCGGTCCGGGGAAAGGCGCTCCGTCGGCGGGGGATCAGGCGGAGCCGGTGCGCGAGCGGGCCTTGAAGGCGGCCTTGCGGGCCTCCTTGGCGGCCGTCTTGTCCGGGTGGAGCCGGCCCATCGCGTCGAGGACGTCGGCGGTGGCCGGGTGCTCGACCCGCCAGGCGGTCTCCAGGAAGCCGGTGTGGCGGCTGGTCAGGCCCTCGATGAGCTCCTGGAGCTCGGCCGGTTCGCCGGAGGCGTCGAGCTGGGCGGCGATGGTGTCGACCGCGAGCCAGAAGATCATGGACTCCGGCGGCGGGGGCACGTCGGAGGCGCCGCGCTCGGCGAGCCAGACGCGGGCGAGGCCGCCGAGCTCCGGGTCGTCGAGGACGGCGCGGACCACCGGCTCGGCCTCGGGGCCGACGAGCGCGAGGGCCTGCTGGCAGTGGAGGCGGCGGAGCGGGGACTCGGGGTCGGAGCCGCGGGCGGCGGCGAGGAGGTCGGCGGCGGCGGGCACCGGCTCGCGGCCGGCGAGCCACGCCTCGGTCTCGGCGCGGGCGGCGGACTCGGGGTAGCCGACGAGGCCGGCGAGGAGGGTGTCGGCGTCCTTATCGGCGAGGTCGCCGACGGCGGGGGCGGCGACTCCGGCCTCCACCATGCGGGTGCGGACGCCGAAGAGGCCGAGCGGGGTGAGGCGGACCATGCCGTAGCGGGTGACGTCCTCGTCGTCGACGGGCGGCGCGGGCTCCTCGCCCTCCTCGGCCATCAGGGCCTCGTCGACGGGCTGGTACGCGACGAGGCCGATGGGCTCCAGGAGGCGGAACTGCTCGTCGAGCCGCATCATCGCGTCGGAGACCTGCTCCAGGACGTCGTCGGTGGGCTCGCCCATGTCGTCGGGGACGACCATGGAGGCGGCGAGGGCGGGCAGCGGCACGGGCCCGTCGCCGGGGCCGCCCTCGCTGACGGTCAGCAGGTAGAGGTTGCCGAGGACGCCCTCCAGGAAGTCGGCCTCCGCCTCCGGGTCCCAGTCGAGGGTGTCGAGGTCGAGGCCGCCGTCCTCGTCGAGCAGCGGCTCCAGGTCGTCGAGGGCGGGGGCCACGGCGTCGGCGAAGACGGCCTCGAAGGCGTCGAGCCAGAGGGCGAGCACGTCCTTGGGCGCGCCGCCGGTGACGACGGCGAGGTTCTCGCCGGGGGCGGCGGTGCCGGGGGTGTCGTCGTCGGCGCCGTCCTCGACGTCGACCAGGCCGGTGTCGACGGCGAGCCGCCAGGCGTCGCCGGCCCAGTACTCGGCGTCCTCGTCGTCGCCGAGGCCGAGGACGCCGGCGGCGTCCGGCAGCTGCTCGTCGACGAGTTCGCCGCCCGCGCCGACCCGGGTGTCGGGTCCGGCCCAGCGGGCGAGGCGGACGGCGTGGGCGAGGAGGGGGGCGGCCAGGGCTTCCCGAGCCAGCTCCGCGTCCGAGGGCAGCCGAACGGGGGGAAGGGTGGGGTGCTCCGCAGCCATGTGGGGGATCTCCTCGACGCGCGCGTGGATCGGTGGGGTGCCCGGTGGGGACCGGCCGGCACCGGGGTGGGGCCGGCGTCTCAGCGTAGACGCATCCGGGGGGCCGCCCGCCGGTTCACGGGCCCGTCAGCCTTCGTACACCCGTCGACCCTTGACAAGTGGGGCGGTCTCACCGGAGATTGACGCGCGTAGATCTCTCTGCCGTTCCTCCAAGCACCCTCGGAGCCTCCTGATGTCTTCCTCCATACCGAGAACCGCCGCCGTCTCCGCGGTGGTCGCGGCCGCGCTCGCGGCCGGTCTGCTCGCCGGCTCGCAGAGCGCCGCGGCAGAGGACACCGCCGCCGTCCGCATCCACGACGTCCAGGGCACCACCCGGGTCTCGCCGCTGGCCGGCAAGCAGGTCACCGGGGTGACGGGCATCGTCACCGGTGTCCGCGGCTACGGCTCCTCGCGCGGCTTCTGGATGCAGGACCCGCAGGGCGACGAGAACCCGGCCACCAGCGAGGGCCTGTTCGTCTTCACGAGCTCCGCCCCGACGGTCGCGGTCGGCGACGCGGTCAGCGTCGACGGCACGGTCACCGAGTACGTCCCCGGCGGCCTCAACTCCGGCAACCAGTCGCTGACCCAGCTGTCCCGCCCGAAGGTCACCGTGGTCTCGAAGGGCAACGCGCTGCCCGCCCCGGTCACCATCGCCCCCTGGTCGGTGCCGGACGCGTACACCCCCGCGGGCGACCCGGCGAACGGCGGCTCCATCAACGGCCTGCCGCTCGACCCGGAGACGTACGCCCTGGACTACTACGAGTCCCTGGAGGGCACCAACGTCCGCGTCGGCTCCTCCCGGGTGGTCGGCGCCACCGACCCGTACTCCGAGCTGTGGGTCACGGTGAAGCCGTGGGAGAACGACAACGAGCGCGGCGGCACGGTCTACGGCTCGTACGAGTCCCAGAACACCGGCCGGCTCCAGATCCAGTCGCTGATCCCGCTCGCCCAGCAGCCCTTCCCGAAGGCGAACGTCGGCGACTGGCTGACCGGCTCGACCGAGGGCCCGCTCGACTTCAACCAGTTCGGCGGCTACACGCTCACCGCCCGCACCCTCGGCACCCTCCAGGACATGGGCCTGGAGCACGAGGTCACCGAGAAGCAGCACAAGAACGAGCTGGCCGTGGCCACGTACAACGTGGAGAACCTCGACCCGAGCGACCCGCAGGAGAAGTTCGACGCGCTCGCCAAGGCGGTCGTCGAGAACCTCGCCACCCCGGACATCGTCGCCCTGGAGGAGATCCAGGACGACAACGGCGCCAAGAACGACGGCACGGTCTCGGCCGCCCAGACGCTGAAGAAGTTCACGGACGCGATCGTGGCGGCCGGCGGCCCGGCGTACGAGTGGCGCTCGATCGACCCGGAGAACAACAAGGACGGCGGCGAGCCCGGCGGCAACATCCGCCAGGTCTTCCTCTTCAACCCCGAGCGGGTCTCCTTCGTGGACCGCGCGGGCGGCGACGCGACCACCGCGACCGGTGTCACGGGCTCGAAGGGCCGCGCCGCCCTCACCCTCTCCCCCGGCCGGATCGACCCGGCGAACGCCGCCTGGGAGGCCAGCCGCAAGCCGCTGGCGGGCGAGTTCACCTTCCGCGGCCGCACGGTCTTCGTGATCGCCAACCACTTCGGCTCGAAGGGCGGCGACGAGTCGATCGTCTCCCACCACCAGCCGCCGAACCGTTCCTCCGAGGTCAAGCGCCACCTCCAGGCGCAGGCCGTGAACGCCTTCGTGAAGGAGATCATCGCGGTCGACAAGCAGGCGGACGTCCTCGTCGTCGGCGACATCAACGACTTCGAGTTCTCCGGCACGACGGAGGCGCTGACCGACGGCGGCGCCCTCCACGCGGCCGTGACGTCGCTGCCCCGCCCGGAGCGCTACTCGTACGTCTACCAGGGCAACAGCCAGGTCCTCGACCAGATCCTGACCAGCCCCGGCGTGCACCACTTCGAGTACGACAGCGTGCACATCAACGCCGAGTTCGCGGACCAGAACAGCGACCACGACCCGCAGGTCCTGCGCTTCCGCCCGTAACCCGGATCCCGCGCTACGCGCCCGCGCTCAGGCTGAGCGCGGGCGCGTACCTGCGCACGCGGCTGCCGACCAGCCCCGGGTGGTGGTGGACGGCCCGCCAGGCGTCGCTGAGCGGCGCGGCGTTCGCCAGCCAGTCCTCGTGGGCCCGCGCGCTCTCCCACTCGGCGTAGTTCAGGACCCGGCCGCCGTCCGTGGACAGATGGAAGTTGCCGCTGATCCCGCCGGACACCGGCCGTGCCCCGGCGGCCTCGTCCTCGTCCAGGGCGGTCAGGACGTTGTCCACCCACTCCTCCCGCTGTCCCGTCCCGGCCCCGGCCGGGTCGAAGTCCGCCTCGACGATCACGACGACCCCGGGCAGCCTCCCCCCGTCCTCCGCACCGTGGCTGCGGGAGCGGTGGACACGCCCGTAGCGGCGGAGTTCCACTCGCTCGATGCCGGGCACGGCGGCGTCGATCTCGGCGTTCCTGTCGTCCCGGTAGGCGCGCACGAAGTCGTCGTACGCCTGCTCCTCGGTCCACTGCGAGTAGTGCAGCAGCGTCTCCCCGTCGGTGCCGGCGAGAACGCTGTACGAGAGCAGGCCCAGGTCCGGCCACGCGCGGCTCTCCCAGGCCGTCCGGATGGCCTCGACGGCGGCGCGCTGGCGCTCGGGGGTGCCCACCCGCCAGGTACTGACGAGGACGGCACCGACTCCGGGGCGGTGGAGGTCGGGGCGGGCCTCGGGGCGTGCGACGGCGTTCACGCGGGTCTCCTTCTGCTCGGTTCGCATGACCCGACCCTCCTCCCTCAACCTTGGTCGAGGTCAAGGGGATTCGGCATGGGAGACTTCCGGTCGTGATCCTTCGCCCCGCCACCCGCGCCGAACTCCCCGCCGTCCTCGCCCTCCTGGCCGACGAGCGGCGGGTCGTCGACCCGTCGACCGTCCGGGTCACCGAGGCGTACGAGCGGGCCTTCGCGGCCATCGAGGCCGACCCCCGCAACGAGATGCTGGTGCTGGCCGACGCGGACGGCACGGTCCTCGGCTGCCTCCAGGCCACCTACATCCCCGGTCTCGGCAAGGGCGGCGCCGAGCGGGCGCTGATCGAGGCGGTCCGGATCCGGGCCGACCGCCGAGGCGCGGGCCTGGGCCGCCGGCTGATGGAGCTGGCGGCGGACCGGGCCCGCGGCCGCGGCTGCGCCCTTGTCCAGCTGACCAGCAACAAGGAACGCGCCGAGGCCCACCGCTTCTACGCCTCGCTCGGCTACGTTTGTAGCCACGAGGGCTTCAAGCTGGCCCTGTGAGCTCCCACTCCTCAGCCTGGCTGAACATTCCGGCCAAGCAGATCTAAGTGGACCGTCACGCTCGCTCGCGCCCAGACTCCCCGTATGAACACTCACCGCCCCTTCGGCCGCACCCTCTGCGCGATGGTCACCCCCTTCACCGACGCCGGCGCCCTCGACCTCGACGCGGCCGGGAAGCTGGCCGCCCGGCTGGTCGGGGAGGGCTGCGACGGCCTGGTCCTCAACGGCACCACCGGCGAGTCCCCCACCACCACGGACGCCGAGAAGGCGGCGCTGCTCCGTGCGGTCCGGGAGGCGGTCGGCCCGGCCCCCGTGCTGGTCGCGGGCGTCGGCACGGCCGACACCCGGCACACCGTGGAGCTGGCCCGCCAGGCGGAGGCCGCGGGCGCCGACGGACTGCTCGTCGTCACCCCGTACTACAGCCGCCCGCCGCAGGACGCGGTCGCCGCCCACTTCCTGAAGGTCGCGGACTCCACCGGGCTCCCCGTGATGGTCTACGACATCCCCGGCCGCACCGGCACCCGCGTCGAGCCCGGCACCATGCGCCGCCTCGCCGGGCACCCGCGGATCACGGCCGTCAAGGACTGCTCGTACGACCTCCTGACCGCGGCCCGGCTGATCGCCGAGACCGGGCTCGCGTACTACTCCGGCAGCGAGGAGCTGAACCTGCCGCTGTACGCGGTGGGCGGCGCCGGCTATGTGAGCACGGTCGCGAACGTGGCGCCGCGCCCGCTCGCCGCCGTCCTCGACGCGTACGACGCCGGCGACACCACCCTCGCCGCCCGGCTGCACGCCCGCACGCTGCCGCTGGTCGAGCGGATGATGGCCGCCGGCCTGCCCGGCACGGTCACCGCGAAGGCCCTGCTCGGCGGCGTGCTCCGGGAACCGCTGCGGCCCGCCGACCGGGAGACGGCCGACGGGCTGCGTGCCCTCCTCGCGGAGCTGGATCAGGCGGCGTCGGTCGTGTAGGTCCGACCGAGGATCGCCGCGTGCTCCAGGACGTCCTCCAGCGGGTCGTCGATCTGCCCGGTGTGCAGGCTGAGACTGGGGCCGTTGGTCACCGTCGGCCCGTTGTGCGTGTGCGTCTCGTCCGCCCGGGCGGCGCCCGCCGGCAGCAGCAGCACCGCCGCCGCGGCCAGCACCCCGGCGACCATGGGCTTCGTCCTCATGTCGACTCCTCGCCTCGTCTCTCGGTGGAGCACAGCGCTCCACCGGGACAACGCTCCGTGACGAGGTTCGGTTGTCGTCAGTTGTGGCTGTGCAGGATGTCGTTGAGGCCGCCCCAGACCGCGTTGTTCGGGCGGGCCTCGACGGCGCCGGTGACCGAGTTGCGGCGGAAGAGGATGTTCGACTGGCCGGAGAGGTCACGGGCCTTGACGATCTGGCCGTCGGGCAGGGTGACCCGGGTGCCGGCGGTGACGTACAGGCCGGCCTCGACGACGCACTCGTCGCCGAGGGCGATGCCGACGCCCGCCTCGGCGCCGATCAGGCAGCGCTCGCCGATGGAGATGATCACGTTGCCGCCGCCGGACAGGGTGCCCATGGTGGAGGCGCCGCCGCCGATGTCGGAGCCGTCGCCGACGACGACGCCGGCGGAGATGCGGCCCTCGACCATGGAGGTGCCGAGGGTGCCGGCGTTGAAGTTGACGAAGCCCTCGTGCATGACGGTGGTGCCGGCGGCCAGGTGGGCGCCGAGGCGGACGCGGTCGGCGTCGGCGATCCGGACGCCGGCGGGCACGACGTAGTCGGTCATGCGGGGGAACTTGTCGATCGAGGTGACCTGGAGGTGCAGGCCCTCGGCGCGGGCGTTGAGCCGCACCTTCTCGATGTCGTCGACGGCGACCGGGCCGAGCGAGGTCCAGGCGACGTTGGCGAGCAGGCCGAAGACGCCGTCCAGGCTCTGGCCGTGCGGCTTCACCAGGCGGTGGCTCAGCAGGTGGAGGCGGAGGTAGGCGTCGTGGGCGTCGAGCGGCTTGTCGTCGAGGGAGCCGATGACGGTGCGGACGGCGACCACCTCGACGCCGCGGCGGGCGTCCACGCCGAGCGCCTTGGCGGCGCCCTCGCCGAGGGCGTTCACGGCCTCGTCCGGGGAGAGCCGCGTGGTGCCGGCCGGGCCGGGCTCCGCGGTGAGCTCGGGAGCGGGGAACCAGGTGTCGAGGACGGTGCCGTCGCCGGCGATGGTGGCGAGGCCGGCGGCGACGGCGCCGGTGGTGCGGTGAGCAGTGGTGGTCATGACGGAAAACCTAACGGTCCCGCCCCCGCGCGGGCCAACCGGTCTCAGGTGCCGGTCGGGCCCGCCGGAGCTTCCGACAAGCCCCCGGCCTGGTCTTTCGGCGCTTCGTTCAGGATCCGGGCGATCATCTCGCGGGCGTACGCCTCGTCGTACGGCGCGCCGGTGAGCAGCACCTGGAGGCCGATGCCGTCCATGAGGGCGACCAGGGCGCGGGCGGTGGCCCGCCCGGTGTGCGGGGCGAGGACGGTGACGACCTCCTCGGCCCATTCGGCGGCGACCGGCCGCAGCGCGGGGCGGCGCAGGGCGGCGAGGTAGAGCTCGTACTCCAGCTCCACCTGGCTCCGCTCGGCCCCGAGCCACCCGCCGAGCAGCCGGGCGAGCCCGTCGGCGAGGGTGTCGCCGTCGCGCACGGGCCGGCTCCGCAGCTGCTCGGCGAACCCGGCGTTCACCTTCCGGAGGGCGGCGACGAGGAGTTCGTCGAGGGAGCCGAAGTGGTACGTGGTGGAGCCGAGCGGCACGTCCGCCTCGGCGGCGACCGTGCGGTGGCTCAGCCCGCCGATCCCGTCCCGGCGCGCCACCCGCAGGGCGGCGTCCACGATCCGCTCGCGCCGCCCGGGGTCGTACCGCCGGGGCCGCGCCATCAGTGCGCCCCGCCCAGGTTGAGCACGGCGACGCCGGCGATGATGAGGACGATCCCGGCGATCTTGGCGAGGCTCAGGGTCTCGCCGAGGAAGAGGATCCCGATCCCGGCGACGGCGGCGGTGCCGACGCCGGACCAGATCGCGTAGGCGGTGCCGACCTGGAGGGTCTTGAGGGCCTGGGCGAGCAGCGCGAAGGCGATGACGTACCCGGTGCCGGTGACGAGCGAGGGCCAGAGCCTGGTGAAGCCCTCGCTGTACTTCATGGAGGTGGTGGCGATGATCTCGGCCGCTATGGCCCCGGCGAGCAGTCCGTAACCCATGGGCCCGAGGGTAGCGCCGTTGTGTACGGGCGTACACAACGGCGGCCGCTACGGTAGGGCGCATGACCTACACCCCTGGGCCGTACCGGTACGGCTTTCCGGCCGCACCGCCGCCGAAGCCCGGTGTGATACCGCTGGCGCCGCTGGAGCTCGGCGACGTCCTCGCGGGGGCGTTCGGTGCCTACCGCCGGCACTGGAAGGCGCTGTTCGGCATGGCGCTGGTCTCCTACGCCCTGGCCGCCGTGGTGGTCGCCGGGCTCGGCGCGGCCGGCTGGGCCGCCCTGTCCGGCCCCTGGGAGGCCATGGGGGACACGTCCTCCACCGGTGGCGCCGATCTCTCGGACCTGACGCCGCTCTTCGCCGGCCTGGCCGGGCTCTGGCTGCTCCTGGCCGTGGGGGTGCTGTTGTCGACGGGCCTGCTGCACGGGGCCGTCGCGGTCGTCGTCCAGGAGGCGGTGCTCGGCCGCCGGGTCGGCTTCGGGACGGTGTGGCGCCGGGCCTGGTCGCGGCTCGGCTCGGTGCTCGGCACGGTCGTCCTGTCGGCCCTGGCCGCCCTCGTGCCGGTCGTGCTCTTCCTGGCCGGGCTCTGCGTGATGCTGTTCGCGCTGCTCGCGAGCGTCGAGCCGGGCTCCGGCGACGAGGTCGGGGCGGCGCTCACCGCCCTGCTGCTGCTGTTCCTGGCGCTCGGCACCACGCCGGTCGCCCTCTGGATCTGGGTCAGGTTCAGCCTCGCCCCGACCGCCGCGGTCGTCGAGTCGGCCGGCGCCCTGACCGCCATGCGCCGCTCGGCGCAGCTGGTCCGCGGCTCCTGGTGGCGGATCTTCGGCTGCACGCTGGTGATGGGGCTGATCGTCGGCGGCGTCTCGCTCGCCGTGCAGACGGTGATCTCCCTCGTGACGCAGTCCGCGGTCTTCGGCGTCCCGCTCACCCGGCACGCCACCCCCGGGACCGTCTTCGCGTCCGTCGCCACCCTGGCGGTCACGGGCGGCCTCCTCCAGCTCCTGACCCAGCTCGTCCTCGGCCCCCTGCTGCCGCTGACCTCCGGGCTCCTCTACGTCGACCAGCGCATCCGCCGGGAGAACCTGGGCCCGGTCCTGGCCGCCCGGACGGCGGCGTGACGGCATGAGAAGAGGCCCCCGGCGGAATGCCGGGGGCCTCTTCTCGTACGGTCGAGCGGCGATCAGACGTTGAAGCCCAGCGCGCGCAGCTGCTCGCGGCCGTCGTCGGTGATCTTGTCCGGGCCCCACGGGGGCATCCAGACCCAGTTGATCCGCAGCTCGCTGACGATGCCGTCGGTGGCGGAGCGGGCCTGGTCCTCGATGACGTCGGTCAGCGGACAGGCCGCCGAGGTCAGCGTCATGTCCAGCGTCGCGACGTTGGAGTCGTCGATGTGGATCCCGTAGATCAGGCCGAGGTTGACGACGTCGATGCCCAGCTCGGGGTCGACGACGTCGTACAGCGCCTCGCGGATCTCCTCTTCGGAGGCCGGCTTGATCGTGGCCTCGATGTTCTCGGTCATGCCGTCTTCCTCTCCGCGTCGCCCAGCGCCTGGGCGGTCGCGTCCTTCCACGCCATCCAGCTGAGCAGCGCGCACTTCACCCGGGCCGGGTACTTGGAGACGCCGGCGAACGCGACCGCGTCCTCCAGCACCTCCTCCATGGCGTCGTCGGGCTCGACCTGGCCCTTGGACTGCATCAGCTCCAGGAACGTCTCCTGGATCTTCTGTGCCTCGGCCAGCTCCTTGCCGACGAGGAGCTCGTTGAGTACGGAGGCCGACGCCTGGCTGATGGAGCAGCCCTGGCCCTCGTACGAGACGTCCTCGATGCGGTCGCCGTCGTACTTCACACGGAGCGTGATCTCGTCACCACAGGTCGGGTTGACGTGGTGCACCTCGGCGTCGCCGTCCCGCAAGCCCCGCCCGTGCGGGTGCTTGTAGTGGTCCAGGATGACGTCCTGGTACATCGAATCCAGCTTCACAGCGCTCAGCCGTCCTATCCGAAGAAGTTACGGACGTGCTCCAGCCCCTCGACCAGGGCGTCGACCTCGGCCGGAGTGGAGTACAGGTAGAACGACGCCCGCGTGGTCGCAGGAATTCCGTACCGCAGGCAGACCGGCCGCGCGCAGTGGTGGCCGACCCGGACCGCGATGCCCTGCTCGTCCAGCACCTGCCCCACGTCGTGCGGGTGGATGTCCCCGAGGGTGAAGGAGATCGCCGCGCCGCGGTCCTCGGCCGTGGTGGGGCCGATGATCCGCAGGTCCGGCACCTCCTGGAGGCGTCGGACGGCGTACTCGGTGATCGCGTGCTCGTGGCGCGCGATGTTCTCCATGCCGATCGCCGACAGGTAGTCCACCGCCGCGCCGAGGCCGACGGCCTGGGCGATCGGGGGCGTACCGGCCTCGAACTTGTGCGGGGCCGGCGCGTAGGTGGAGGAGTGCATCGAGACGGTCTCGATCATCTCGCCGCCGCCGAGGAAGGGCGGCAGGTCCTCCAGGAGCTCCTGCCGTCCCCACAGCACGCCGATGCCGGTCGGGCCGCACATCTTGTGGCCGGTGAAGGCCACGAAGTCGGCCTGGAGCGCCTGCACGTCCAGGACCTGGTGCGGGGCCGCCTGCGAGGCGTCGATGCAGACGAGCGCACCGACCTCCTGGGCGCGCCGGACGATGGTCTCGACCGGGTTCTGGGTGCCGAGCAGGTTGGAGACCAGCGTGAAGGAGACGATCTTCGTCTTCTCCGTGATGACCTCTTCGATGTTCGACAGGTCGAGGCGGCCGTCGTCGGTGAGGCCGAACCACTTCAGCTTCGCGCCGGTGCGCTGCGAGAGCAGCTGCCACGGGACGATGTTGGAGTGGTGCTCCATCTCCGTGATGGCGATCTCGGTCTCGTGGTCGACCCGGTAGGGGTCCTCGGCCCAGCCGAGCATGTTGGCCACGAGGTTGAGCGACTCGGAGGCGTTCTTGGTGAAGATCACCTCGTTGCGGCTCGGCGCGTTGATGAAGGCGGCGACCTTGTCGCGGGCGCCCTCGTACAGCTCGGTGGCCTCCTCGGCGACCGTGTAGACGCCGCGGTGGACGTTGGCGTTGTGCCGCTCGTAGTAGGCGTTGAGCGCGTCGAGGACCTGGCGCGGCTTCTGCGAGGTCGCCGCGGAGTCCAGGTACACGATCTTCTTGCCGTCGTGGACCGTGCGATCCAGGAGCGGGAAGTCCTTGCGGATCGCCTCGGTGTCGAGGAGGCCGGTCAGCCCCTGATGGGCGGAAGTCACGCGGATGCGCCACCCTTCACGTACTTGTCGTAGCCCTCGTTCTCCAGCTGGTCGGCGAGCTCGGCGCCGCCGGACTCGACGATGCGGCCGTTCGCGAAGACGTGCACGAAGTCGGGCTTGATGTAGCGCAGGATGCGCGTGTAGTGCGTGATCAGCAGGGTGCCGACCTCGCCGGTCTCGCGGACCCGGTTGACGCCCTCGGAGACGATGCGCAGGGCGTCGACGTCGAGGCCGGAGTCGGTCTCGTCGAGGATCGCGATCTTCGGCTTGAGGAGCTCCAGCTGGAGGATCTCGTGGCGCTTCTTCTCACCGCCGGAGAAGCCCTCGTTCACGTTGCGCTCGGCGAAGGCCGGGTCCATGGACAGCTTGTCCATGGCCTCGCGGACCTCCTTCACCCAGGTGCGCAGCTTGGGGGCCTCGCCGCGGATGGCGGTGGCGGAGGTGCGCAGGAAGTTGGAGACCGAGACGCCGGGGACCTCGACCGGGTACTGCATGGCGAGGAAGACGCCGGCGCGGGCGCGCTCGTCGACGGACATCTCCAGGACGTCCTCGCCGTCGAGGGTGACGGTGCCGCCGGTGACCGTGTACTTGGGGTGACCCGCCAGGGAGTACGCCAGGGTCGACTTGCCGGAGCCGTTGGGGCCCATGACCGCGTGGGTCTCACCCTGCTTGATGGTCAGGTCGACGCCCTTGAGGATCTCGCGGGGGCCATTCTCCGCCTCGACGGAGACGTGCAGGTCGTGGATTTCGAGCGTTGCCATGGGTGACTCAGGACTCCTGGGTGACGGAGACGAGCACATCGTCCCCTTCGATCTTTACGGGGTACACGGGGACGGGGCGCGTCGCGGGAAGGCCCGACGGCTTGCCGGTACGGAGGTCGAAGCTGGAACCGTGCAGCCAGCACTCGATGGCGCAGTCCTCGACCTCGCCCTCCGAGAGGGAGACGTTGGCGTGCGAGCAGATGTCGTTGATCGCGTACACCTCGCCCTCGGTGTGGACGACCGACACCGGCGTGCCGTCGACCTCGACCCGCTTCGGGGTGTCGGCCTCCAGCTCGCTCAGTGCGCAGACTCGGACGAAGGCCATCAGACGGAAGCCTCCAGCTCGGCCTCGACCTTGGCGATCAGGCGCTCCTCGACGTCCGGCAGACCGATCTGCTGGACCAGCTCGGCGAAGAAGCCGCGGACGACGAGGCGGCGGGCCTCGGTCTCCGGGATGCCGCGGGCCATCAGGTAGAAGAGCTGCTCGTCGTCGAAGCGGCCGGTGGCGGAGGCGTGGCCGGCGCCGGCGATCTCGCCGGTCTCGATCTCCAGGTTCGGCACCGAGTCGACCCGGGCGCCGTCGGTGAGGACGAGGTTCCGGTTGAGCTCGTAGGTGTCGGTGCCCTCGGCCGCGGCCTGGATGAGGACGTCGCCGATCCACACCGCGTGCGCGTCCTGGCCCTGGAGCGCGCCCTTGTAGGCGACGTTCGAGGTGCAGTGCGGGGTGTTGTGGTCGACGAGGAGGCGGTGCTCCTGGTGCTGGCCGGCGTCGGTGAAGTACAGGCCGAAGAGCTCGGCGGAGCCGCCGGGGGCGGTGTACTCGACCCGCGGGTGGATGCGCACCAGGTCGCCGCCGAAGGTCACCACGACCGACTTGAAGGAGGCGTCGCGGCCCACGAGGGCGTTGTGCTGGGCGACGTGGACGGCCTTCTCGTCCCAGTCCTGGACGGAGACGACGGTGAGCTTGGCGCCGTCGCCGAGCACGTAGTCCACGTTGGCGGCGAGCACCGCGTCACCGGTGTGGTCGATGACGACGACGGCCTCGGCGAAGGCGCCGAGCTCGATCACCTGGTGGCCGTAGGCGACGCCGCCCTCGCCGTGCACGGCGATCCGGATCGGCTCGGCGAGCACGGCCTCCTTGGCGACGGTGACGACCGACGCCTTCTCGAAGGAGGAGTACGCCTGGGCGGCGACCCGGTCGACCGGCTTGGCCTTGCCGAGGCGGGCGTCGTCACGGCCGACGGTCTCCACGGTGACGCCCTCGGGGGCCTCGATCTCGACCCGGACGCCCTCGCCGGTGGCGACGGCGGTGCCGTCGTGCAGACCGCGGAGGCGGGCCAGCGGGGTGAAGCGCCACTCCTCCTCGCGGCCGTGCGGGACGGGGAAGTCCGCGACGTCGAAGGACGGCGGGGCGCTCATGCGGGTGGCGACGGTGGACTCGGCGGCCACCGCGATCGAGCCGGCGGTCGTGGAACCGGCCGGGATGTTCTGAGCCTCAGCCATGGCTGTCGTCTTGCTCTCTTCCTGCGTAAGAAATCAGTCGCTGCGGTACGGGTGGGGCGGTGGCGGTACTAGCCGACCGCGCCTTCCATCTGCAGCTCGATCAGCCGGTTCAGCTCCAGCGCGTACTCCATCGGCAGCTCCTTGGCGATCGGCTCGACGAAGCCGCGGACGATCATCGCCATGGCCTCCTGCTCGGTGAGACCGCGCTGCATCAGGTAGAAGAGCTGGTCCTCGGAGACCTTGGAGACGGTGGCCTCGTGGCCCATGGTCACGTCGTCCTCGCGCACGTCCACGTAGGGGTACGTGTCGGAGCGGGAGATCGTGTCGACCAGCAGGGCGTCGCAGAGCACGTTGGACTTGGCGCCGGGGGCGCCCTCGCCGATCTCGATGAGGCCGCGGTAGGAGGTGCGGCCGCCGCCGCGCGCCACCGACTTGGAGACGATGGACGACGAGGTGTTCGGGGCCATGTGGACCATCTTGGCGCCGGCGTCCTGGTGCTGGCCCTCGCCCGCGAAGGCGATGGAGAGGGTCTCGCCCTTGGCGTGCTCGCCCATCAGGTAGACGGCCGGGTACTTCATGGTGACCTTGGAGCCGATGTTGCCGTCGACCCACTCCATGGTGGCGCCCTCGTAGGCGACGGCGCGCTTGGTCACCAGGTTGTAGACGTTGTTCGACCAGTTCTGGATGGTCGTGTAGCGGCAGCGGCCGCCCTTCTTCACGATGATCTCGACGACCGCGGAGTGCAGCGAGTCGGAGGAGTAGATCGGGGCGGTGCAGCCCTCGACGTAGTGGACGTAGGCGTCCTCGTCGACGATGATCAGCGTCCGCTCGAACTGGCCCATGTTCTCCGTGTTGATACGGAAGTACGCCTGGAGCGGGATCTCGACGTGCACGCCCTTCGGCACGTAGATGAACGATCCGCCGGACCACACGGCCGTGTTCAGCGAGGCGAACTTGTTGTCGCCGACCGGGATGACGGTGCCGAAGTACTCCTTGAAGAGCTCCTCGTGCTCCTTCAGCGCGGTGTCGGTGTCGACGAAGATGACGCCCTGCTCCTCCAGGTCCTCGCGGATCTGGTGGTAGACGACCTCGGACTCGTACTGGGCCGCGACACCGGCGACGAGGCGCTGCTTCTCCGCCTCCGGGATGCCGAGCTTGTCGTACGTGTTCTTGATGTCCTCCGGCAGGTCCTCCCAGGACTCGGCCTGCTTCTCGGTGGACCGCACGAAGTACTTGATGTTGTCGAAGTCGATGCCGCCGAGGTCGGAGCCCCAGGTCGGCATGGGCTTCTTGTCGAAGAGGCGCAGACCCTTGAGACGCAGCTTGAGCATCCACTCGGGCTCGTTCTTCTTCGCGGAGATGTCGCGGACGACGTCCTCGTTCAAACCGCGCTTGGCCGCGGCGCCGGCCGCGTCGGAGTCGGCCCAGCCGTACTCGTACCGACCCAGGCCCTCGAGCTCGGGGTGGCTGATCTCGGTGGTCATGCGGGGTTCCTCCCGGCCGTGCTTGCGGATGCTGTTTCGGTGGTCTGTGGGGCGCTGTGCGGGATGAACGTGGTGCAGACGCCGTCGCCGTGGGCGATGGTGGCCAGGCGCTGGACGTGCGTTCCCAGGAGGCGGGAGAAGATCTCCGTTTCCGCCTCGCACAGCTGGGGGTACTGCTCGGCGACGTGGGCGACCGGGCAGTGGTGCTGGCAGAGCTGCTCGCCGACCGGCGCGTTGCGCGCAGTGGCAGCGTACCCGTCCGCCGTGAGGGCCTTGGCCAGCGCCTCGGCCCGCCGCTCGGGCTCGACCGACTCGACGGCCTCGCGGTAGGACTCGGCCTGGGCCTCGATCCGGTCGCGGGCGAAGGCGGCGACGGCGGCCTCTCCGCCGGCGTTGCGCTCGATCCAGCGGAGCGCCTCGACGGCGAGGGAGTCGTACGACTGGTCGAAGGCGTCCCGGCCGCAGTCGGTGAGGGCGAAGACCTTGGCGGGGCGGCCGCGGGTACGGGTCCCGTAGACGCGCTTCTCGCGGGCCTCGACGACCTGCTCGGCGACGAGCGCGTCCAGGTGCCGGCGGACGGCGGCCTGGGTGAGGCCCAGCCGCTCGGCGAGGTCCGCGACGGTGGACGGCCCGTGATCCAGGATGGACCGCGCGACCCGGTTGCGCGTGGACCGCTCTCGGGTCGCGAGTTCCTCCACCGGAGCCGCGCCAAGGTTTTTCACAACGCCATTGTTGCGTAATTAATCAGGCAGTGACAAGCGGCGCCGGAAGTGGTGACGATGGCGTGCATCACTCAGGTAAGGCTTACCTGACCTGCGGAAACGATCATTGGTGGGATGAATCCGGGGCCCGGACGGACGGGCCCGTCCGGGTCTCTCCTAGACTTCCCGGCATGCGAAACGAGTCCGCCGACACGGCCGACACCGCCGTCCGCGTCCGCGGCCTGGTCAAGCGGTACGGCACCAAGACCGCCGTCGACGGCCTCGACCTCGACGTGCGCACCGGCACCGTCACCGCCGTCCTCGGCCCCAACGGCGCCGGCAAGACCACCACCGTCGAGACCTGCGAGGGCTACCGCAGGCCGGACGCCGGCACCGTCCGCGTCCTCGGCCTCGACCCCGTCGCCGACGCCGCCGCCCTGCGCCCCCGCATCGGCGTGATGCTGCAGTCCGGCGGCGTCTACTCGGGCGCCCGCGCCGACGAGATGCTGCGCCACATGGCGAAGCTGCACGCCCACCCCCTCGACGTCGACGCCCTGATCGAGCGCCTCGGCCTCGGCTCCTGCGGCCGGACGACCTACCGACGGCTCTCCGGCGGCCAGCAGCAGCGGCTCGCCCTCGCCATGGCCGTCGTCGGCCGCCCCGAACTGGTCTTCCTCGACGAACCCACCGCCGGCCTCGACCCGCAGGCCCGCCGCGCCACCTGGGACCTCGTCCGCGAGCTGCGCGCCGACGGCGTCACCGTCGTCCTCACCACCCACTTCATGCAGGAGGCCGAGGAGCTCGCCGACGACGTCGCCATCGTCGACGGCGGCCGGGTCGCCGCCCAGGGCAGCCCCGAGCAGCTCTGCCGCGGCGGGGCCGAGAACACCCTCCGCTTCACCGGCCGCCCCGGCCTCGACCTCGGCTCCCTGCTCAAGGCGCTCCCGGACGGCACCCAGGCCGCCGAGCCGCTCCCCGGCACGTACCGGATCAGCGGCACCGTCGACCCCCAGCTGCTCGCCACCGTCACCACCTGGTGCGCCCAGCACGGCGTGATGCCCGACGGCATCGCGGTCGAGCGCCACACCCTCGAAGACGTTTTTCTGGAGCTGACCGGCAAGGAGCTGAGGTCGTGAAGGCGGGCAAGCCCGAGATCTGCCGGGGGTCCGGGGCTTGTCCCCCGGGAAAGCACAGCCCGGAACTGACCGGCAAGGAGCTGCGCGCATGAGCGCCGGTACGTACGCGCCGAAGCCGGGGGCCGCCCCCGTCGGGCGGATGATCGCGGCCCAGACGGCCCTGGAGACCCGGATGCTGCTCCGCAACGGCGAGCAGCTCCTCCTCACGGTGATCATCCCGTCCCTGCTGCTGGTGCTCTTCTCGACCGTGGACGTGGTGGACACGGGCGACGGGAAGGCCGTCGACTTCCTCGCCCCGGGCGTCCTCGCGCTCGCCGTGATGTCCACCGCCTTCACCGGCCAGGCCATCGCCACCGGCTTCGAGCGCCGCTACGGCGTCCTGAAGCGGCTCGGCGCCTCCCCGCTCCCCCGCTGGGCCCTGATGACCGCCAAGACGCTCTCCGTCCTGGTCACCGAGGTCCTGCAGATCGTCCTCCTGACCGCCATCGCGCTCGGCCTGGGCTGGTCCCCGCACGGCAACCCGCTCGCCGTGGTGCTCCTGCTCGTCCTCGGCACGGCCGCCTTCTCCGGGCTGGGGCTGCTGATGGCCGGCACGCTCAAGGCCGAGGCCACCCTCGCCGCCGCCAACCTGGTCTTCCTGCTGCTGCTGGTCGGCGGCGGGGTGATCGTCCCGCTGGACAGGTTCGGCGCCGCCGGCGACGTGCTGGCGCTGCTGCCCATCTCCGCCCTCTCGGACGGCCTCAGGGACGTCCTCCAGGACGGTTCGGGGATGCCGTGGGCCGATGCCGGGATCCTCGCCGTGTGGGCCGTCCTGGGCCTCGGGGCGGCGGCGAAGTTCTTCCGCTGGGAGTAGTCGCCCGCGGGGGCTCGGAGGGCGACGTCTCCCGACAGCGCACCCCTCGTGCCCCTGTCCTCCCGGGGAGACGACTCCCCCGTACCCCCTCGTGCCCCTCGGCTCTCCCGGGGAGACGACTCCCCCGTACCCCCTCGTGAAAGCGTGCACAAGCCCTTGCCTACGATAGGGCCCGTGCAGACCCCCCTCGCCTTCATCGCCCAGCGCTGGACCCCGTCCCCCCGGATCCTCCGGCGCGCCGCGCTCTCCGCCGTCGTGATGAGCGTGCTCATCATCGTCACGGGTGGCGCGGTCCGGCTGACCGGTTCCGGTCTCGGCTGCGACACCTGGCCGAAGTGCACGGACGACAGCCTCATCGTCACCGCCGAGCAGGGCTTCCACGGCTTCGTCGAGTTCGGCAACCGGATGCTGACGTACGTCCTGTCGGCGGCCGTCGGCTGGGCGATCATCGCCGCCCGCTCGACCAAGCCGTGGCGCCGCGGCCTCACCCGCTGGGGCTGGGCGCAGTTCTGGATCGTGATGAGCAACGCCGTCATCGGCGGCGTCACCGTCTGGATGGGCCTCAACCCGTGGACCGTGGCCGGCCACTTCCTGGCCGCCAACGCGCTGCTCACCGTCACGGTGATCACCTGGCACCGGGCCGGCGAGGGCGACACGCCCGCGCGCCCGCGCGTGCCCAAGCCGGTACGGAAGCTGTCCTGGGCCATCACGGTCGTGTCGGGCCTGCTGATCGTGCTCGGCACCACGGTGACCGGCGCCGGCAAGCACGCGGGCGACAGCAGCGACGTGCCCCGGATGCCCTGGGACTGGACGAACGCCGCCCATCTGCACGCCATCGCCGCCTGGGCGGTCTGCGCCCTCGCCGTCGCGATGTGGCTGGTCCTCCGCGTGGTCGACGCCCCGGACGACACCCGGGCCCGCGCCCGCGACCTGCTGATCGTGCTGCTGGCCCAGGGAGCCGTCGGCTACGTCCAGTACTTCACCGGCGTCCCGGAGCTGCTGGTCGCCGCCCACATGCTCGGCTCCTCGCTGATGTGGATCGCGGTCGTCCGCCTGGCCCTGAGCCTGCGCGAGCGCCCGCTGCCGACGGCCGGCATCCCGGCCCAGGCGGACCCGGAGCTGGCCGCGGCATGAGCCCGGCGGCTCAGCCCAGCCGGTAGACCCGCGTCGCGTTGTCCGCGGCGAGCATCGCGGCGACCCGCTGCGCGTCCCGACGCGACCAGGCGCCGTCCAGGACCCAGGAGCCCAGCACCCGGCCCAGGGCGGCCCGGAAGGCGCTGGCGGCGACCACGTGCAGCTCGGGCAGGCCGCGGGCGCCGCTGGAGTAGAGCAGCTTGCCGAAGGGGGCCAGCTCCAGGACCTCGGCGAGGACGTCCGCCGCCCGCGCCCCGGTGTGCGTCAGGGCGGCGCCCAGGTCCGCGTAGACGTGCGGGAAGGCGCCCGCCATCCGGGCCGCCGTCCGGTGGTGCGGCGAGCCGTGCAGCAGCACGAGGTCGGCGCCGAGCCCGGCGGTGGCGGCGGCGAAACCGGCCAGACCGGCCGGGTCCCGGTCCCCGGTGTGCAGCTGGAGCGGCCGTCCCGCGCCCACCGCGATCCACAGCAGGTGGCGCAGCAGCACCGGCGAGTCGAGGGGGCCCTTCGCGGGCCGGTCCGCGAGCCAGCGGCCGGCGGCCCGGCGGGCCTCGCCGCGCCCGGGGGGCTCCGCGACGGCGGCGAGGCCGCAGCGCGCGGCGGAGGCCGAGGAGAAGGCGACGGAGTGCACGGCGGCGTCCTGGACGGCCTCGGTGAGGTTGGCGAGGAAGGCGTCGACGGTGCCGGAGGTGTCGGCGACCTGCTCGGCGAGGGGTTCGAGGCGGACGATCTCGTGGGCGCGGGCGCGGCCCGCGGCGGCGAGTTCGGCGGGCCCGGTGAGGTCGTCCGGGAGGCCGGTGTCGACGAGGTACGTGGCGATGCCGGCGCCCCGCAGCAGCCGGCGGCCGGTCTCGGCGACGCCGAGCTCCCGGCGGCGGGCGAGGTAGCGGGCGGGCGGGCAGTGCGGTTCGAGGCCGAGGAGCGGCGGGCACCAGCGGCGTACGGCGAAGCCCGTCTGGGTGTCGAAGAAGGTGGTCCCGGACGCGGGCAGGACGGCTGCCGGGCCGAGGTGGGCCTCGAAGGTGCCGAGGCCCAGCTCCGTCCGGAGCACCCCGTGGCAGTACTGGTCCACCAGGCGCGGCGTGTCGATCATCTCGGGGGCTCCCTGCGTGGACGTGTCTCCACACGTCCTAACGGGTGAACCCCGCGCGAGGTTGTTGGCTGACGCCCCGCGGGGTCAGGCGTTCGCGGGGCCGCCGAGCTGGATCCCGGCCATGCGGGTCCATTCGTACGGGCCGGTGACGACCTTGGCGGCGAACTCGCCGTCGAACTCGTCGTGCAGGGTGAGGCCGGCCTGCTCGGCGGCCTGCTGGGCGATCGCGTGGGTGGGGGCCACCAGGTCGCCCCAGCCGCCGTCCTCGCCGACGAGGACGATCCGGGTGCCGGCCTGGCCGATGTGGGCGAGCTGGCCCTCGACGCCGCCGTGCTCCTTGCCGAAGGCGCGGATCTCCTTGGCCAGCTTGGCCGCCTTGCGCGCGTCGCGCGGGGCGACGGCCGTGGTCTCTTCCTTGGTGTCTGCCATGCCAAGGATGCTACCGAGCGGTAGATCGACTGACGACGGCCGGGCCGCGTGGGACAGCCCACACGACCCGGCCGTCGGAGCCGGAGAACCGCCTGCGGAGGAACTAGCGCAGGAAGGGGTCCACCGCGACCGCCACGAAGAGCAGCGAGACGTAGGTGATGGACCAGTGGAAGAGGCGCATCTCCTTGAGCTTCGCGCCGGTGACCTCGGCCTTGGCGCGGTTCAGCAGGGCGTGCGCCTCCCAGAGCCACCAGCCGCCGGTGGCCAGGGCGACGGCGGTGTAGAACCAGCCGGTGTAGCCCAGCGGGGTGAGCAGCAGCGAGACCGCGACCATGACCCAGCTGTAGACGACGATCTGCTTGGCGACGACCTTGTTGGAGGCGATCACCGGGAGCATCGGCACGCCCACGCGCGCGTAGTCCTCCTTCACCTTCATCGACAGTGGCCAGTAGTGCGGCGGCGTCCAGAAGAAGATGACCATGAAGAGGACGACGGCGGCCCAGGACATCGAGTTCGTGACCGAGGACCAGCCGATGAGGACTGGCATGCAGCCGGCGATGCCGCCCCAGACGATGTTCTGCGCGGTGCGCCGCTTCAGCAGCATCGTGTAGACGACGACGTAGAAGAGGAGCGCGCCGAGCGAGAGCCAGGCGGAGAGCCAGTTGACGAGCAGGCCGAACCAGAGGGTGGAGACGACGGCCAGGGTGAGGCCGAAGACCAGGCCCTCGCGCGGCGAGACCATGCCGGTGACCAGCGGGCGCTGCGAGGTGCGGTCCATCAGCGCGTCGATGTCGCGGTCGATGTACATGTTCAGCGCGTTGGCGCCGCCGGCCGAGAGGTAGCCGCCGAAGCAGGTGGCGAGCACCAGCCACAGGTCGGGCACGCCCTGTTCGGCGAGGAACATCACCGGAACGGTGGTGATGAGCAGCAGTTCGATGATCCGCGGCTTGGTCAGCGCCACGAACGCCCTGACGCGGGCCCCGAACGGCCGACGGCCCCCCGGGCCGGAAGCCAAGACGACCCCTGCGGGTCGGGACTCGACGGCCGTCACGCACACCCCTGACAGAGAAATTCCCAGCAAGTTCCCCGGATAAAGGCGGGGTGAAACTTGCGCGTACCACGCCACTGTAGACGTTGCCCAGACACCGATCTTCGCGGGGGTGGGGTCGTGTTGGCGGGGCTCACTCTTGAGCGCGTATCCGGCCCCGTATCAAGGGGTGGACACGGTTCGGCGCGCCGTTCGGGAGGCGGAGCGCCACGCCCACCGGCACTCTTGCTCCGAGCGCTCATTTGAGGGGCATGGACACGAAAAGAGGGGGCTTTTTCGGGGGTAGGCTCGACAGCGCCGGTACACCCTCAGTCACCGGCTACAGACATGTGGAGAGGAGCCCTGACCCAGGGTGAGCACTAAGCCGACCACCACAGACCTCCAGTGGACCGAATTGGACCAGCGGGCCGTGGACACCGCCCGCATCCTGGCCGCGGACGCCGTACAGAAGGTCGGCAACGGCCATCCGGGTACGGCGATGAGCCTCGCGCCGGCCGCGTACACCCTCTTCCAGAAGGTGATGCGCCACGACCCGTCCGACCCCGAGTGGGTGGGCCGCGACCGGTTCGTGCTCTCGGCGGGCCACTCCTCGCTGACCCTGTACACCCAGCTGTACCTGGGTGGCTTCGGTCTGGAGCTGGACGACCTCAAGGCGTTCCGCACCTGGGGCTCGAAGACCCCGGGCCACCCCGAGTACGGCCACACGGCCGGCGTCGAGACGACCACCGGCCCGCTGGGCCAGGGCGTCGCGAACGCGGTGGGCATGGCGATGGCCGCCCGCTACGAGCGGGGTCTGTTCGACCCGGAGGCGGCCCCCGGCACCTCCCCCTTCGACCACAACGTCTACGTGATCGCCGGCGACGGCTGCCTCCAGGAGGGCATCTCCGCCGAGGCGTCCTCGCTCGCGGGTCACCAGAAGCTGGGCAACCTGATCCTGCTGTGGGACGACAACCACATCTCGATCGAGGGCGACACCGAGACCGCCGTGTCCGAGGACACGATGAAGCGGTACGAGGCGTACGGCTGGCACGTGCAGCGCGTGGAGCCGCAGGAGAACGGCGACCTGGACCCGGCCGGCCTGTACGCGGCGATCCGCGCGGCCGAGGCCGAGACCGAGCGTCCGTCGTTCATCGCGATGCGCTCGATCATCGCCTGGCCGGCGCCGAACGCGCAGAACACCGAGGCCGCGCACGGCTCGGCGCTCGGCGCCGAGGAGGTCGCGGCCACCAAGCGCGTCCTGGGCTTCGACCCGGAGCAGAGCTTCGAGGTCACCGACGAGGTCATCGGCCACACCCGCGCGCTCGGCGACCGCGGCCGCGAGGCCCGCGCCGCCTGGGACAAGCAGCTCGCCGAGTGGCGTACGGCCAACCCGGAGCGGGCCGCCGAGTTCGACCGGATCCAGGCGAACGAGCTGCCGGCCGGCTGGGAGGAGAAGCTCCCGGTCTTCGAGGCGGGCAAGAGCGTCGCCACCCGCGCCGCCTCGGGCAAGGTCCTGCAGGCGCTGGGCGAGGTCGTCCCCGAGCTGTGGGGCGGCTCGGCCGACCTCGCGGGCTCGAACAACACGACGATCGACAAGGCGTCGTCCTTCCTCCCCCAGGGCAACCCGCTGCCGGAGGCGAACCCGTACGGCCGCACGATCCACTTCGGCATCCGCGAGCACGCCATGGCCGCGGAGATGAACGGCATCGCGCTGCACGGCAACACCCGCATCTACGGCGGCACCTTCCTGGTCTTCTCGGACTACATGCGCAACGCCGTGCGCCTGTCGGCCCTGATGCACCTGCCGGTGACCTACGTGTGGACGCACGACTCGATCGGTCTCGGCGAGGACGGCCCGACCCACCAGCCGGTGGAGCACCTGGCCTCGCTGCGCGCGATCCCGGGTCTGAACGTGGTCCGCCCGGCCGACGCCAACGAGACGTCGATCGCCTGGCGCGAGATCATGAAGCGGCACACCCGCGAGTACCTGAAGGGCGCCCCGCACGGTCTGGCGCTGACCCGTCAGGGCGTGCCGACCTACGCGCCGAACGAGGACGCGGCCAAGGGCGGCTACGTGCTCTTCGACGCCGAGGGCGGCGAGCCGCAGGTCGTCCTCATCGCCACCGGCTCCGAGGTGCACCTGGCCGTCGAGGCCCGTGAGCAGCTCCAGGCCGACGGCGTCCCGACCCGGGTGGTCTCGATGCCGTCCGTGGAGTGGTTCGAGGAGCAGGACCAGGCGTACAAGGACTCGGTCCTGCCGCCGTCGGTGAAGGCTCGTGTCGCGGTCGAGGCCGGTGTCGGCCTGACCTGGCACAAGTACGTCGGTGACGCCGGCCGGATCGTCTCGCTGGAGCACTTCGGTGCCTCGGCCGACGCCAAGGTCCTCTTCCGTGAGTTCGGTTTCACGCCGGAGGCCGTCGCCTCCGCCGCCCGGGAATCGATCGCAGCCGCCGCGCGCTGACGCGGATACGTACGACTTTTTGGAGATGCAACTCTCATGACAGACGCTCTCAAGCGCCTCTCCGACGAAGGCGTCGCGATCTGGCTGGACGACCTGTCGCGTCAGCGGATCACGTCCGGCAACCTGGCCGAGCTCATCGACCAGTCGCACGTGGTCGGTGTGACGACCAACCCGTCGATCTTCCAGAAGGCGATCTCGGAGGGGCACGGCTACGACCAGCAGCTCGCCGACCTGGCCGCCCGCAAGGTCACCGTGGACGAGGCCATCCGCATGATCACGACGGCGGACGTCCGTGACGCCGCCGACATCCTGCGCCCGGTCTTCGACGCGACCGACGGCCAGGACGGCCGGGTCTCCATCGAGGTCGACCCGCGGCTCGCCCACGAGACGGTCGCCACGATCGCCGAGGCGAAGCAGCTGGCCTGGCTGGTGGACCGCCCGAACACGCTCATCAAGATCCCGGCCACCGAGGCGGGCCTGCCGGCGATCACCGAGGTCATCGGCCTCGGCATCAGCGTCAACGTGACGCTGATCTTCTCGCTGGAGCGCTACCGCGCGGTCATGGACGCCTACCTGGCCGGCCTGGAGAAGGCCCGCGAGCGCGGCCTCGACCTGGCGAAGATCCACTCGGTGGCGTCCTTCTTCGTGTCCCGTGTGGACACCGAGATCGACAAGCGCCTGGACGGCATCGGCACCGACGAGGCCAAGGCGCTCAAGGGCAAGTCGGCCCTGGCCAACGCGCGCCTGGCCTACGAGGCGTACGAGGAGGTCTTCTCGGACTCCTCGGAGCGCTGGGCGGCCCTGGACAAGGCGCAGGCCAACAAGCAGCGGCCGCTGTGGGCCTCGACCGGCGTCAAGGACCCCGCGTACAAGGACACGCTGTACGTGGTGGACCTGGTCGCCCCGGGCACCGTCAACACCATGCCGGAGGCGACCCTGGAGGCCACCGCCGACCACGGCGAGGTCGCCGGCGACACCGTGCGCGGCACGTACGACTCCTCCCGCGAGGTGCTGGCCGCCGTCGCCAAGCTGGGCATCAGCTACGACGACGTGGTCCAGCTCCTGGAGGACGAGGGCGTCGAGAAGTTCGAGGCGGCCTGGAACGACCTGCTGGGCTCGACCGAGGCGGAGCTCAAGCGCCTCGCCCCCTCGGAGGGCTGACCACAGTGAGCACCGTCGACGGAGCCAACCCGCTCCGTGACGCCGCAGACCGACGGCTCCCGCGCATCGCGGGGCCGTCGGGCCTGGTCATCTTCGGCGTCACGGGCGATTTGTCCCGTAAGAAGCTGATGCCCGCCGTCTACGACCTGGCCAACCGCGGCCTGCTGCCGCCGGGCTTCTCGCTCATCGGCTTCGCCCGCCGGGAGTGGCAGGACGAGGACTTCGCCCAGGAGGTCCACGACGCGGTCAAGCAGCACGCCCGCACCCCCTTCCGCGAGGAGGTCTGGCAGCAGCTCATCCAGGGCATGCGGTTCGTCCAGGGCGACTTCGACAGCGACGAGGCGTTCGAGCAGCTCAAGGACACCATCGAGGAGCTGGACAAGGCGCAGGGCACCGGGGGCAACTTCGCCTTCTACCTGTCCGTGCCGCCGAAGTTCTTCCCGCTCGTCGTCCGGCAGCTGAAGAAGCACGGCCTGGCCGACCAGAAGAACGGCTCCTGGCGCCGCGCCGTCATCGAGAAGCCCTTCGGCCACGACCTCGCCTCCGCCAAGGAGCTCAACGAGGTCGTCCACGAGGTCTTCCCGCCCGAGGCGGTCTTCCGCATCGACCACTACCTCGGCAAGGAGACCGTCCAGAACATCCTGGCGCTCCGCTTCGCCAACACGCTCTTCGAGCCGACCTGGAACCGGTCGTACGTCGACCACGTGCAGATCACCATGGCCGAGGACATCGGCATCGGCGGCCGCGCGGGCTACTACGACGGCATCGGCGCCGCCCGTGACGTCATCCAGAACCACCTGCTCCAGCTGCTCGCGCTGACCGCGATGGAGGAGCCCGCCTCCTTCGACGCCGACGCGCTCGCCGCGGAGAAGACCAAGGTCCTGGGCGCCGTCCGGCTCCCCAAGGACCTGGCGAAGTCCACCGTCCGCGGGCAGTACGCGGCCGGCTGGCAGGGCGGCGCGAAGGCCGTCGGCTACCTCCAGGAAGAGGGCATCGACCCCCAGTCGACGACCGACACCTACGCGGCGATCAAGCTGGAGATCGACAACCGCCGCTGGGCGGGCGTCCCCTTCTACCTGCGGACCGGCAAGCGGCTCGGCCGCCGGGTCACCGAGATCGCGGTGGTCTTCCAGCGCGCCCCGCACTCCCCCTTCGACCACACGTCGACGGAGGAGCTGGGCCGCAACGCCATCGTCATCCGGGTCCAGCCGGACGAGGGCGTCACCGTCCGCTTCGGCTCCAAGGTGCCCGGCACCCAGATGGAGATCCGGGACGTGTCGATGGACTTCGCCTACGGCGAGTCCTTCACCGAGTCGAGCCCCGAGGCGTACGAGCGGCTCATCCTGGACGTCCTGCTCGGCGACTCCAACCTCTTCCCGCGCGTGGAGGAGGTCGAGCTGTCCTGGAAGATCCTCGACCCGATCGAGCAGTTCTGGGACACGCACGGCAAGCCCGCCCAGTACGAGTCCGGCACCTGGGGACCGGTCGAGGCGGACGAGATGCTCGCACGAGACGGCAGGAGCTGGCGCCGGCCATGAAGACCGACCTGACGGACACCACGTCCTCCAAGATCAACAAGGCGCTGGTGCTCGGGCGGCGGGCGATCGGCACCCCGGCCGTCGGCATGGTGCTCACCCTCGTCATCGTCACCGACGAGGAGAACGCCTACGACGCGCTGAAGGCGGCCAACGAGGCGTCCCGCGAGCACCCCTCGCGGACCCTCGTGGTGATCAAGCGGGTCTCGCGCTCGCCGCGGGACCGCGCCAACACCCGGCTCGACGCCGAGGTCCGCCTCGGCGCCGACGCCGGCTCCGGGGAGACGGTGATCCTCCGGCTGTACGGCGAGGTCGTCGACCACGCCCAGTCGGTGGTGCTGCCGCTGCTCCTCCCGGACGCCCCCGTCGTCGTCTGGTGGCCGGTGAACGCGCCGACCGACCCGGCGAACGACCCGCTGGGCGCCCTCGCCCAGCGCCGGGTGACCGACACGTACGCCGCCGAGCAGCCCATCCAGGAGCTGACCGCGCGCGCGGACACCTACACCCCCGGCGACACGGACCTGTCGTGGACCCGGATCACCCCGTGGCGCTCGATGCTGGCCGCCGCGCTCGACCAGGTCCACTGCAAGGTGACCTCGGCCGACGTGGAGGGCGAGGAGTTCAACCCGAGCGTCGAACTGCTCGCGATGTGGCTGGCCGAGCGGCTGAAGGTGCCGGTGCGGCGCTCCAGCTCCGCCGGGCCCGGCCTCACCTCCGTCCGCCTGGAGACCGACGCGGGGCCGATCGTCCTCGACCGGCCCGACGGTTCGCTCGCGACCCTCTCCATAGAAGGACAGCCGGACCGCGCGGTGGCGCTCAAGCGGCGCGAGACGTCCGAGCTGATCGCGGAGGAGCTGCGCCGGCTCGACCCGGACGACACCTACGCGGCGTCGCTGAAGTACGGCCTGGAGCGGCTCGACGAGGAGGCGGCCGTCACCGCCCCCGCGCCCGAGCGGCCCGTCGACGTCACGGCGGCCGTCGCCGAGGAGCCCGTCCAGGAGCCCGATCAGGGGCCCGTGAAGAAGGCTCCCGCCAAGAAGGCCCCGGCGAAGAAGGCGGCGGCCAAGTGAGCGCCCCCCGTCTCGTGGTCCACCGGGACAAGGAGCTGATGGCCGAGGCCGCGGCGGCCCGGCTGATCACCCGGATCGTGGACGCCCAGTCCGCCCGCGGCACGGCCTCGGTCGTGCTGACCGGCGGCCGCAACGGCAACGGGCTGCTCGCCGCGCTCGGCACCGCGCCGGCCCGGGACGCGATCGACTGGTCGCGGCTCGACCTGTGGTGGGGCGACGAGCGGTTCCTGCCCGAGGGCGACCCCGAGCGGAACGTCACCCAGGCCCGCGACGCCCTGCTCGACCGGGTCCCGCTGGACCCGGCCCGGGTGCACGCCATGCCGGCCTCGGACGGCCCGCACGGGGACGACGCCGACGCCGCCGCCGCGGCCTACGCGGCCGAGCTGGCCGCCGCGGCCGGCCCCGGCGACGAGGGGGGCGTGCCCTCCTTCGACGTGCTGATGCTGGGCGTCGGCCCGGACACCCACGTGGCCTCGCTCTTCCCCGGCCTGCCGGCGGTCCGGGAGACCGGACGGACGGTCGTCGGGGTGCACGCCGCGCCCAAGCCGCCGCCGACCCGGATCTCCCTGACCCTCCCGGCGATCCGGGCGGCGCGGGAGGTCTGGCTGCTCGCCGCCGGCGAGGACAAGGCGGAGGCCGCGGCCTTCGCGCTGTCCGGCGCGGAGCCGGCGGAGGCCCCGGCGGCCGGCGCCCGCGGCCGCGAGCACACGCTGTGGCTGATGGACACGGCGGCGGCCTCGAAGCTGCCGGCCGGCCTGCACCCGCCGGTCTCCGCCTGACGGAGCCTCGCTCACGGCCCCCGGAGGCCCGGTTCACCCCTCGGTGGACCGGGCCTCCGGCGTCTCCAGGAAGGGCGTGAGCAGCCCCGGTACGGCCTCGGCGGCGAAGGCCAGGCCCTCGGACTCGCCGGCGTCCAGGACGTCGTAGGCGCCCTCCCCGGCGGCCGTGGTGGCGGTGAGGGTGAGGATCCCGGCGCGCCGCTGGAAGTACGACTGCTTGACCGTCCAGCCGATGATCCCGGAGCGCTGCAGGGCGACCGTGCTCCGCCGGACCGCGCCGGACCGGGTCACCAGATAGGCGCCGCCCAGGGCGTGCCCGAGCGAGCGGTACGCGTCCAGCGCGAGCAGCACGGCGAGCGGCGCGAGCACCACGGTCCAGCCCGCCGCCACGTACAGCAGCACCGGGGTGAGGAGGGCCCCGAGGACGGCGAGGACGGCGGCCGGGAGCAGGACGGCGAGCAGGGCCCACCGCAGCCGCCGGGCGCGGGCGGCGCGCGGGTGGGCGGTGAGCGGGGCGGAGGTGGGCGGCGCGGGCGCGCGCAGCACCTCGGCGGCGACCCGGTCGGCGACGGCCCGGGGCACGGCGGGCAGCAGGGCCTTGAGGTCGGTGTGCTTCTCGTCGTCGTCCTCGGTGAGGCCGGTGGCGACGGCGTCGATCCGGGCGGCTCCGAGGAGCCGGACGCCCAGGGGTTCGACGAGTTCCACACCGCGCAGCCGGCGCTCCTCCAGGGAGACCGAGCGGGCGGTGAACAGGCCGCGCCGGACCCGGAGGGTGCCGCCCGGTTCGCGCTCCAGCCGGTGGTTCCACCACATCTCGACCCAGAGGCCGAGGGCGCCGACGGCGCCGGCGAGGGTGGCGAGGACGATCAGGTCGACGATCATCCAGGGCAGCGAGACCGAGGCGAAGCGGTCCCCTATCCAGTCGATCACCTCGGCCTGGGCGCCGAACCACTCGCTGACCTGCATGACCGCTCCGGCGGCGGCGCCGCCGAGCGCCGGGGCGACGAAGGAGACCGGGGCGTAGCGGATCCAGCGGGGGTCGAGGACGGCGAGCGTGCCGTCGTGGGCCGGGTCGGCCCCGGGGGCGGCCGTGCGGGCGAGGAGGGCGCGGCGGAGCCGTTCGCCCTCGGCGCGGGTGACGAGTTCGAGTTCGAGGGTGGACTCGCCGCCGCCGGTGGACTCGCCGGTGCCGATGCGGACCTTGACGAGGCCGAGGACGCGCTGGAGCGGGTTGGCGGTGAGGTCGACGCTGCGGATCCGGTCGCGGGCCAGCGAGCGGCGCTTGAGCAGGAGCAGCCCGGTGTGCAGGTCGACCCGGTCGGGGCCGATCCGGTACCGGGTGCGGCGCCAGCGCACGTAGTCGGCGGCGGTGCCGCCGCCGACCAGCAGGGCGGCGCCGGCCAGGACCCAGCCGAGGGCCTGCCCGAGCGGCCGGGCGCCGGCGAGCCCGGCGGTGACCGGGACGCCCGCGCCGGCCGCGACCCCGCAGAGGACGGCGGCGGTGACGAGGAGGGTGCGCCGGTCGAGGCCCTGCCACTCCCCCTCGCCGGCGGGGCTCACGTGGCGTCCCCGGGGGTGGCCCGGGTGAGCGCGGTGAGCCGTTCGGCGAGCTCCGCGGCGAGCTCGTGGTCGAGCCCCTCGGCGCGGAGGGCGCCCTTGGAGGAGGCGGTGGTCACGGTGACGGTGGCGAGCCCGAAGAGCTGCTCCAGCGGGCCGCGTACGGTGTCCACGGTCTGGATCCGTGACATGGGGGCGATCCGCCACTCCTGCCACAGGGCGCCCGTGCGCACGTACACGGCCTCGTCGGTGACCTCCCAGCGGTGCACCCGGTACCACCAGGCGGGGAGGGACGCGGTGCCGGCCAGTCCGGCCGCCCCGAGGACGCCGGCCGCGGTGAGCAGCCAGCTCCTGGCCGGGTCGATCAGCAGACCGAGCACGGCCAGGACGGCGACCGGGACGGCGGCGCCGAGGAGGCACCGGGTGCGCCACCAGCCGACGGCCCTGCGGTCCACGGCGTTCCTGGGCGGCCGGAGCCGTACCGCGCCCTCCCCCGCCATCACTCAGCTCCGGCCGCGCAGCGCACGGTAGGCGGAGACGAGGGCCGCGGTGGAGCTGTCGAGGCCCTCGGCGCTCGCGTCGCCGGTGAGGACGGGCTCGATCTTCTTGGCGAGGACCTTGCCGAGCTCGACGCCCCACTGGTCGAAGGAGTCGATGTTCCAGATCGCGCCCTGGACGAAGACCTTGTGCTCGTAGAGCGCCACCAGCTGGCCGAGGACCGAGGGCGTGAGGGCGTCGGCGAGGATGGTGGTGGTGGGGTGGTTGCCCTGGAAGGTCTTGTGCGGGACGAGCTCCTCGGGCACGCCCTCGGCGCGCACCTCCTCGGGCGTCTTGCCGAAGGCGAGGGCCTGGGTCTGGGCGAAGAAGTTCGCCATCAGCAGGTCGTGCTGGGCGACGAGCCCGGGCAGCAGGTCGGCGACGGGCCGCGCGAAGCCGATGAAGTCGGCGGGGATGACCTTGGTGCCCTGGTGGATCAACTGGTAGTAGGCGTGCTGCCCGTTGGTGCCGGGGGTGCCCCAGACGACCGGGCCGGTCTGCCAGTCGACGGGCTCGCCCTGGCGGTCCACGGACTTGCCGTTGGACTCCATGTCGAGCTGCTGGAGGTAGGCGGTGAACTTGGACAGGTAGTGCGAGTACGGCAGGACGGCGTGCGACTGGGCGTCGAAGAAGCCGCCGTACCAGACGCCGAGGAGGCCGAGGAGCAGCGGCGCGTTCTCCTCCGCGGGGGCGGTGCGGAAGTGCTCGTCGACGAGGTGGAAGCCGTCGAGCATCTCGCGGAAGTGGTCCGGCCCGATGGCGATCATCAGGGAGAGGCCGATGGCGGAGTCGTACGAGTAGCGGCCGCCGACCCAGTCCCAGAACTCGAACATGTTGGCCGTGTCGATGCCGAAGTCCTGGACCTTCTCGGCGTTGGTGGAGAGCGCCACGAAGTGCCGGGCGACGGCCTCCTGGCCGGCTCCGAGACCGGTGAGGAGCCAGTCGCGGGCGGAGGTCGCGTTGGTGACGGTCTCGATGGTGGTGAAGGTCTTCGAGGCGACGATGAAGAGCGTCTCGGCCGGGTCGAGGTCGCGGACGGCCTCGTGGAGGTCGGCGCCGTCGACGTTGGAGACGAAACGGAACGTCAGGTCGCGCTGCGTGTAGGCGCGCAGGACCTCGTAGGCCATGGCGGGGCCGAGGTCGGAGCCGCCGATGCCGATGTTGACGATGTTCCTGACGCGCTTGCCGGTGTGGCCGGTCCAGGCGCCGGAGCGGACCTGGTCGGCGAAGCCGGCCATCTTGTCGAGGACGGCGTGGACCTTGGGGACCACGTTCTCTCCGTCCACCTCGATCACCGCCTCGCGGGGGGCGCGCAGCGCGGTGTGGAGGACGGCCCGGTCCTCGGTGGTGTTGATCTTCTCGCCGCGGAACATGGCGTCGCGCAGCTCCGCCACGCCGGTGGCGGCGGCCAGCTCGCGCAGCAGCTCCAGCGTCTCGTCGGTGACGAGCTGCTTGGAGTAGTCCAGGTGGAGGTCACCGACCCGCAGGGTGTAGCCGGTGCCGCGCTCCGGGTCGGCCGCGAACAGCTCGCGCAGGTGGGTGGCGCCCAGCTGCTCCCGGTGCTTGCCGAGGGCCGCCCACTCGGGCAGCCGGTTGAGCCTGATGCGTCCTTCAGTGGTCATTTCGGACATCGCCCACTTCTTCTCGTACGTGTCTGCCCCGCTGCTCCTCCAACCTAGTTGATCGGCCGGGGCATTCCGTGCCACCGGTCCCGGACACGACGAAGGGCCCGGCCCGCGAACCGGGTTCGCGGGCAGGGCCCTTGGCCTGCTGTTCAGCCGTCGTTCAGATCTCGCCCCGGAGCTTGGCGAGCGCCTCGGCGAGGATCGCCTCGCCGTCGGCGTCGCTGCGCCGCTCACGGACATAGGCGAGGTGGGTCTTGTACGGCTCGGTGCGCGGGGGGTCCGGCGGGTTGTCCCGGTCCTGGCCGGCCGGGAACCCGCAGCGGGGGCAGTCCCAGGTGTCCGGGACCTGCGCGTCGCTCGCGAAACTCGGCTGGGTCTCGTGCCCGTTCGAGCACCAGAAGGAGATGCGGAGGCGCGGCGCCGACTCGCCCCGCTCGGCCTCCCCCATCGGCCCCGCTCCGACCCGGCTTCCCCGGATCGCGTTGCCACTTGCCACGGTCGTAACTCCCTGCGTGATGGTGCTCGAAGATGCCCCAGTCTACGGAAGGCCCAACGCGCGTCCAGTGTGCGGAGTTACCCGTCCAGCTTCATGAGCAGACCAAGTACCACAATGCACGCGAACCACAGCACCCCGACCACGACCGTGATCCGGTCGAGGTTGCGCTCGGCGACCGAGGAGCCGCCGACGGAGGACTGCATGCCGCCACCGAACATGTCGGAGAGGCCGCCGCCCTTCCCCTTGTGCATCAGCACCAGCAGCATCAGCAGGCCGCTGAAGACGATCAGGGCGATCGAGAACCCCATAACCACGGCTGGACCAACTTCCTCGGAGCTTGAAAAGGGACGGGGGCCGGGCACCTGCCCGACCCCCGCAAGGGTACGACGGATCACCTCCGCCGCTCTACATCGTCACTGGTCGCGGAAGCGGACGATCTTGACGAACTCGTCCGCGTCCAGCGAGGCACCGCCGACCAGGGCGCCGTCGATGTCGGGCTGCGCCATGATCTCGGCGACGTTGCCGCCCTTGACGGAGCCGCCGTACTGGATGCGGATCTTGTCGGCGACGTCCTGCGTGTAGAGCTCGGCGAGCTTGCCGCGGATGGCCCCGCAGACCTCCTGGGCGTCGGCGGCGCCGCAGACCTTGCCGGTGCCGATGGCCCAGACCGGCTCGTAGGCGATGACGATCGTCTCGGCCTGCTCGGCCGGGACGCCCTTCAGGCCGCCCTCGACCTGGGCGAGGGTGTGCGTGACGGCGTCGCCCGCCTCGCGCACCTCCAGCTCCTCGCCGACGCAGAGGATCGGGGTGATGCCGTGGGCGAAGGCGGCCTTCACCTTGGCGTTGCACAGCTCGTCGGACTCGCCGTGGTACTGGCGGCGCTCGGAGTGGCCGACGGCGACGAAGCCGGTGTTCAGCTTGGCGAGCATGGCGCCGGAGATCTCGCCGGTGTACGCGCCGGACTCGTGGGCCGACAGGTCCTGGGCGCCGTACTTGATCTTGAGCTTGTCGCCCTCGATCAGGGTCTGCACGGAGCGCAGGTCGGTGAAGGGGACGAGGACGGCGACCTCACAGCCGGCGTAGTCCTTGTCGGTGAGCGAGAAGGCGAGCTTCTGGACGTGGGCGATGGCCTCCAGGTGGTTGAGGTTCATCTTCCAGTTGCCCGCCATCAGCGGGGTGCGGGTGGTCTCGGTCATGGGGTGATCACTTCTCCAGTGCGACGAGGCCGGGGAGCTTCTTGCCCTCGAGGTATTCGAGGGAGGCGCCGCCACCGGTCGAGATGTGGCCGAAAGCGTTCTCGTCGAAGCCCAGGATGCGGACCGCGGCGGCGGAGTCGCCGCCGCCGACCACGGTGAAGGCCGGGGAGTCGACGAGCGCCTGGGCGACGGCCCTGGTGCCCTCGGCGTAGTCGGGGTGCTCGAAGACGCCCATCGGGCCGTTCCAGAAGACGGTGGCCGCGTCGGCGAGCTTCGAGGCGTACAGCTTGCGGGTCTCCGGGCCGATGTCCAGGCCCTCCTGGTCGGCCGGGATGGCGTCCGCGGCGACCGTGGTGGGGTTCGTCGGGGCCTTGGCCTTGAGGTCCGGGAAGGACGGCGAGACCAGGACGTCGACGGGGAGGACGAACTCCACGCCCTTCTCCTCGGCCCGCTTGAGGTAGTCGAGCACGGCCGGGATCTGGTCCTCCTGGAGGAGGGAGATGCCGACCTCGTGGCCCTGGGCCTTGAGGAAGGTGTAGGCCATGCCGCCGCCGACGAGGATGCGGTCGGCCTTCTCCAGGAGGTGGTCGATCACGCCGAGCTTGTCGGAGACCTTGGCGCCGCCGAGGACGACCGCGTACGGCCGCCGGACGTCCTCGGTCAGCTTCTTGAGGACGCCGACCTCGGTGGCGATGAGGTAGCCGGCGGCGTGCGGCAGCTTGCCCGGGAGGTCGTAGACCGAAGCGTGCTTGCGGTGGACGGCGCCGAAGCCGTCGCCGACGTAGAGGTCGGCGAGGGCGGCCAGCTGGTCGGCGAAGGCGTCGCGCTCGGCGTCGTCCTTCGAGGTCTCGCCGGCGTTGAAGCGCAGGTTCTCGATGACGGCGACGCCGCCGTCGGCCAGGCCCGCGACGGTCGCGCGGGCGGACTCGCCGACGGTGTCGGTGGCGAAGGCCACCTCGGCGCCGAGCAGTTCGCCGAGCCGCGCGGCGGCGGGGGCGAGGGAGAACGCCGGGTCCGGGGCACCCTTGGGACGGCCCAGGTGGGAGGCGACCACGACCCGGGCGCCGGCCTCGGCGAGCGCCTTGACCGTGGGGACGACGGCGCGGATGCGGCCGTCGTCGGTGATGGTGGTGCCTTCGAGCGGCACGTTGAGATCGGCGCGGACGAACACCCGCTTGCCCTCGACGCCCTCGCCGAGAAGCTCGTCGATCGTCTTCATCTGTTCACTGACTCCTTGGTACGCGGTGGAGCACACGAGACAGGGCCCGCGCAGCGCTTCGTCGCGCTGCCCGAGCCCTGCTCACATCGAAAGCCCTGCCCTGTCGAACCCTAGTACCTCAGAGCCGGCCGCCGACGAAGGTGGTGAGGTCGACGAGACGGTTGGAGTAGCCCCACTCGTTGTCGTACCAGCCGAGGACCTTGACGCTGTTGCCGTCCTGGACCATGGTCAGCGAGGAGTCGAAGGTGCACGACGCCGGGTCGCTGACGATGTCCGAGGAGACGATCGGGTCCTCGGTGTAGAAGAGGATGCCCTTGAGCGGGCCGTCCTCGGCCGCCTTCTTGAAGGCGGCGTTGACCTCGTCCTTGGTGACCTCGCGGTCCAGGGTGACGACCAGGTCGGTGGCGGAGCCGGTGGGGACCGGGACGCGCATGGCGATGCCGTCCAGCTTGCCCTTGAGCTGCGGGAGGACCAGGGCGGTGGCCTTGGCGGCACCGGTCGTGGTCGGGATGATGTTCTCCGCGGCGGCGCGGGCGCGGCGCAGGTCCTTGTGCGGGAAGTCCAGGATGCGCTGGTCGTTGGTGTACGCGTGGACCGTGGTCATGAGACCGCGGACGATGCCGAAGTTCTCGTCGAGGACCTTGGCCATCGGGGCGACGCAGTTGGTCGTGCAGGACGCGTTCGAGATGACGTGGTGGTTCGCCGGGTCGTACTTGTCCTGGTTGACGCCCATCACGATGGTGATGTCCTCGTCCTTGGCCGGAGCCGAGATGAGGACCTTCTTGGCGCCGCCGGCGAGGTGCTTCGCGGCGTCCTCGCGCTTGGTGAAGATGCCGGTGGACTCGATGACGACGTCGACGCCCAGCTCGCCCCACGGGATGTCGGCGGGGTCGCGCTCGGACAGCACCTTGATGGTGTGGCCGTCGACGGTGATGGTGTCGGCGGTGTGGGAGACCTCGGCCTTGAGGCGGCCCAGAATGGTGTCGTACTTCAGCAGGTGAGCCGTGGTCGCGGTGTCGCCCAGGTCGTTGACGGCCACGACCTCGATGTCGGCACCCTGCTCAAGGAGCGCGCGGAAGTAGTTGCGACCGATACGGCCAAAGCCGTTGATGCCTACGCGGATCGTCACGAACCGATCTCCTCGTTAGGAACGCCGGGTGAAATGTCACACCGGCGAGATCTTGATTTTTTTGGGATGTCCCCGACCGCCTCCGACCCTACCTCTCCGGGCGCCCCCGGGTGACATCGACCGCAGCCGTTAGAGCCCGGAAAGTGACCGGAAAACGGCCGACGGCCCGTACCTACCAACGGGTACGGGCCGTCTTGGGACCTTTGTCCCCACTACTCTCCGTCAGCGGCGGAGCGCGGTGAGGGCGCGGTCGAGGAGCCGCTGCCGTTCGGCCGCGGTGGCGACGTGCTCCAGGCCGAAGCCGAGGAGGACGGTGTCGCGGGTGGTGACGGCGGCGACGGAGTGGAACAGGGCCGGCGAGCGGGTCCAGTCGGCGGTGTTGCCGGGGCTGCCGGCCGGGGCGCCGGGGACGGTCCAGGCGCCGAGCGAGCCCTCGAAGCCCTCGTGCTCGGTGCCGGCCGCGGTGACCAGCCGGACGTCGTCGACGAAGGCGCCGGTCTCGCCGGTGCCGGGGTCGGAGACGTACGAGAGGGAGAGCTCGACCTGCTTGCCCGCGTAGGCGGAGAGGTCGACGGACGCCTGCCGCCAGCCGTTGGAGGGGCCGGTGAAGGCGTTCCAGGCGCCGGTGGTGCCGGTGGGCGCGCAGCCGTCCGCGCCGAGGGTGAGGTAGCGGCCGAGGGCGGGGTGGAGCTTCAGGTAGTAGCCCTCGCCGCAGTCGGCGGGCGGCTCCGTGGAGGTGCCGCCGTTCCGGTCGGGCAGGGTGGTCCAGTCGTCCTGTCCGACGGTCCGGGCCTCGACGACGAGGTTGTCGTAGCCGGGCTCGGTGTCGTAGCTGATCTGGAAGTCGAGCCGGGGGCCGGCGGCGGCGGTGGTGCCGGTGAGGTCGACGGTCCGGGTGAGCCGGGCCCAGGTGTCGTCGGCGTGCCGGACGGCGGCGAAGGTGCTGCCCTCGGCCGGTTCGAAGGGGGTCCGCAGGCCCGGGTAGTCGCCGGCCGGGGCGCTGGAGGCGAACTGCGGGAACCGCTCCGGGTCGAGGGTGTCGGAGGTGACGGTGTAGGCGCCCGCGTTGTCGAGCGGGTTGCCGGCGGCGGCGCCGAGCCCGGTGCCCGCGCCGGTGAGGCGGCCGGCGCCGGCGAAGGAGGCCGGGCCGTTCAGTCCGGCCCGGTGGTAGGCGCCGAGCCAGTACTGGGCGAAGTCGTTGGACTCGGCCCGGCCGATCCGGGTGAGCCCGCCGCTCTTCTCACCCGCGTTGAGCAGCTTTCCGCCCTCGTTGAGGTAGGAGCGGACGGCGAGCTGGACGGCCCCGGAGGGACGCTCGGCGCCGGTGTACCAGACGACGGTGCGGAAGTGGGAGAGGACGCCGAGGGCGTGCGGGGCGCCCTGGCCGGCGATGTCCCAGACGGCGGCCTTCCGGCCGGTCGCGGCGAGCGCCCGCACATAGGTGTCGGCGTGCGCGGCGGGGCTCGTACCGCCCTCCTCGGCGAGGACGAGGACGTCCCCGCGGGCGCGTGCGGCGACCCGGTAGGTGAAGGGGGTGGTGGCGGTGGTCCTCCCGGCGCGGTCGCGGGCGGTGAACCAGACCTCGACGGAGTCGCCGGGCCGGGCGCCCCTCACCTCGCCGCGGTACTGGTCGTAGTACAGGTTGTCGTCGCCGCCGTAGGTCTCGCCGCCCTCCCACGCCTCGACGCCGGCGCGGTGGGTGCGGCCGCCGTTGATCCGGTAGTGGAGGCTCTTGGCGCGCAGCGACTTGCGGGCGGTGACGGCGACCGGCTGCTCCTCGCCGGCGGCGGCGTAGGAGGTGGTGAAGGTGTCGGGGGTGAGGGCCGGGGCCTCGGCGCCGACCGGGGAGACCGGGTCGTCGGGGCGGGCGGCGGACTCGGCGACGGCGAGCGCGAAGGGGATGTTCTTGGCGAACTCGGCCTGGATCAGCTTCTCGTCGTCGGGGAAGGTGAAGACGGAGGCGCAGTCGGCCGCCTCCCAGGCGTCGTTCGGGTCGACGCGGGAGGCGGTGGCGCAGGTGGACATCTCGGGGGTGAACATCTGCATGCCGTTGACGTTGGCGGCGTGTCCGTCGGCCTCGCCGTTGGTGATGTACAGCTCGGAGGAGACCTGCGGCCGGTAGCCGGGGACCGCGGAGTTCTGCGGGGTGCCGGCGAGCGCCTTGAGGGCGGTGTCGTCGGGGGTGTCGGTGGCGACCTGCCAGCCGACGCCGTAGAGGATCAGCTGGGCGGCGGAGTGGTAGTTGATGCCGTACGAGAAGCCGACGCGCTTCTGGAAGGCGTCCAGGGCCCGGGTCTCCGGCTCGGACATGGGGCCCTTGCCGCGGAAGGTCTCGTCGGCCGGGTCGGGGGACGAACCCTCGTCGTCGTAGCCCCACTTGTAGGCGAAGTTCCGGTTGAGGTCGACGCCGTCGCCGGGGGCGATCACGCCGTCCCCGTCGTTGTCGCGGAGGTTCTTGCGCCACTGGCGGTTGGCCGGGTCGGCGTGGGTGAAGTCGTAGCCGTCCGGGTTGGCGGAGAGCACGAACCAGAGCTCGGTGGAGTCGACGATCCGGGTGATCCGCTCGTCGCTGCCGTAGTTGTCGAGGTAGTGGTGGAGCAGCCGCCGCGTCATCTCCGGGGTGATCCACTCGCGGGCGTGCTGGTTGGAGAGGTACAGCGTGGCCGGCCTGCTGCCGTCCTTCGCCTGCCGGGCGCCCTTGGTGACCTTGACCGCGAGGATGTCCTGGCCCTTGAGGGTCTTGCCGATCGAGACGACCTTGGTGAGGCCGGGGTGGGCGGCGGCGGTGGCGAGGAGCTCCTCCTTGAGGCCGCCGGGGCCGCCGTACGGGCGGAAGACGCCGTCGCCGGCGGCGGCCGCGCGCCGGGCGGCGGCCGGGCCCGGGTCGTGCTCGGCGACCGGGACGCCCCGGTCGCGCAGCGCTCCGGCCTGCGCCTCGGTGAGGTAGACCTCGACGGTGGCGGTGCCGCGCTCGGGCACCTGCTCGGTCAGTTCGTGTCCGTCGGCCCCGGCGTCGAGGAGGAGCGGCACCTGCTCCTTGGTGACCGTGGCCCGCCATACGGAGAGGGCGTCGCCGCCCTCCGGGTCCGCCGGCCGGGCTCCGGCGGCGGGTGCCGCCGCGAGTCCGGCGATCAGCAGCGAGGCGGCGGCGAGAACCGCGCGCGCCCGTCGTCTCATCAAAAGCCCCCCTTGGTGTGATCCGTCACGAAGAAGAACGGAGCCAGGCTCATGGGCGCCCATGGGCCTGTCAAGGGCGCCTCGCGGCAAGGGGCCCGTGACACCCGGATGCTGATGGGGCCTCAGATGCCTTCCGGTGCACCGGAGTTCGAGATTCCACCGGTACGGGAACGGCCCCCGCCCCGGGTGGGGCGGGGGCCGTGGGGGCCCGGGGCCGGGCTCAGCCGACCAGGCTCTCGTCCAGCTCCTCCGTCAGGTTCGACTCGGTGCCGGGGATGCCCAGGTCCTGCGCCCGCTTGTCGGCCATGGCGAGCAGCCGGCGGATCCGGCCGGCCACCGCGTCCTTGGTGAGCGGCGGGTCGGCGAGGGCGCCCAGCTCCTCCAGGGACGCCTGCTTGTGCTCCATGCGCAGCCGGCCGGCCGCCGCGAGGTGCTCGGGCACCTCGTCCGCCAGGATCTCCAGGGCGCGCTGCACCCGGGCGCCGGCGGCGACGGCGGCGCGGGCCGAGCGGCGCAGGTTGGCGTCGTCGAAGTTGGCCAGCCGGTTGGCGGTGGCGCGGACCTCGCGGCGCATCCGCCGCTCCTCCCAGGCCAGCACCGACTCGTGCGCGCCGAGCCGGGTGAGCAGGGCGCCGATGGCGTCGCCGTCGCGGACCACGACCCGGTCCACCCCGCGGACCTCGCGGGCCTTGGCGGCGATGGAGAGCCGGCGGGCGGCGCCGACCAGGGCGAGCGCGGCCTCCGGACCGGGGCAGGTCACCTCCAGGGAGGAGGAGCGGCCCGGCTCGGTGAGCGAGCCGTGGGCGAGGAAGGCGCCGCGCCAGGCCGCCTCGGCGTCACAGGTGGCCCCGGAGACGACCTGCGGGGGGAGGCCCCGGATGGGCCGGCCGCGGCCGTCGACCAGGCCCGTCTGGCGGGCCAGCTGGTCGCCGCCGGCCACCACGCGCACCACGAAGCGGGAGCCGCGCCGCAGCCCGCCGGGGGCCATCACGATCAGTTCCGAGCTGTGCCCGAAGATCTCCAGGATGTCCCGCTTCAGCCGCCGGGCCGCCATCGCCGTGTCGAGCTCCGCCTCGATCACGATCCGGCCGCTGACCAGGTGCAGGCCGCCCGCGAACCGGAGGATCGACGAGACCTCCGACTTCCTGCAGCAGGTCCGGGTGACGGGAAGCCGGGAGATCTCGTCCTTCACCGCTGCCGTCATCGCCATGGGCCGATCCTTCCATGCATCCGAAAAATACGGTCGTACGCGGCGGCCAACTGCTCCGGGTCGTGCTTCGGAGAGCCGTCGGCGCGGGCCACCGGCGCCAGCTCGAGCGCGGCGCCGAGCCGCTTGGCGGCGTCGACGAGGGGTTCCCTGGCTGACACGTCGGGCACGGCGGCCTCGTCGGCCAGCACCACGTCCAGGGCGAGTTTAGGGGCGTGTCGTCCCAAAACCTCCAAATGACGCTGCGGGGAGAAGCCCTCTGTTTCTCCGGGCTGGGGCGCGAGGTTCAGCGAGAGCACCTTGCGGGCCTTGGTCTCGACGAGCGCGTCGAGCAGTTCGGGCACGAGGAGGTGCGGGATCACCGAGGAGAACCAGGAGCCCGGGCCGAGGACGACCCAGTCCGCGTCGAGGACCGCGGCGACGGCCTCCGGCACGGCCGGCGGGTCGTGCGGCACCAGGTGGACGGACTGCACCTCGCCCGGGGTGAGCGCCACGGTGGCCTGGCCGCGTACGGTGTCCACGTCGTCCGGGCGTGCCGGATCGTGGCCCCTGACCAGGGCCTGGAGCTCCAGCGGCACGGCGGACATGGGCAGCACCCGGCCCTGGGCGCCGAGCAGCCGGCCGACCAGGTCGAGGGCCTGCACGGGGTCGCCGCCGAGCTGTTCCCAGAGCGCGACGATCAGCAGGTTGCCGACGGCGTGGCCGCCCATCTCGCCCTTGGACTGGAAGCGGTGCTGGATGACCCGGGCCCAGGTCTGGCCCCAGTCGTCGTCGCCGCAGAGCGCGGCGAGCGCCTTGCGGAGGTCGCCGGGGGGCAGCACGCCCAGCTCCTCGCGGAGCCGGCCGCTGGAGCCCCCGTCGTCGGCGACGGTGACGACGGCCGTCAGGTCGCCGGTGATCCGCCGCAGCGCGGCGAGGGAGGCGGAGAGGCCCATGCCGCCGCCGAGGGCGACGACCTTCGGCTGGGCGCCGCGCCTGCGGAGCGTCCGCTTCACCGAGAGGCTGGAGGTGGAGCGCCGGCGGTACGGCTTCACTCGCGCCCCATGTCGCGGTGGACGACCACCGTCTCGACGCCCTCGGCGGCGATGCGGGCGGCGAGCTTCTCCGCGGTGGCGACGGAGCGGTGCTTGCCGCCGGTGCAGCCGACGGCGATGGTGACGTACCGCTTGCCCTCGCGGCGGTAGCCGGCGGCGATCAGCTGGAGCAGCTCGGTGTAGCGGTCCAGGAACTCCTTGGCGCCGGGCTGGTTGTAGACGTAGTTCGCCACCTCCTCGTTGAGGCCGGTGTACGGGCGCAGCTCGGGGACCCAGTGCGGGTTGGGCAGGAAGCGCATGTCCACGACGAGGTCGGCGTCGACCGGCAGGCCGTACTTGAAGCCGAAGGACATGACGGTGGCCCGCAGCTCGGGCTCCTCCTCGCCGGCGAACTGGGCGTCCATCTTGGCGCGCAGCTCGTGGACGTTGAGGCTGGAGGTGTCGATCACCAGGTCGGCGTCGCCGCGCAGCTCGCGCAGCAGGTCGCGCTCGGCGGCGATGCCGTCGACGATGCGGCCGTCGCCCTGGAGCGGGTGGGGGCGGCGGACCGACTCGAAGCGGCGGACCAGGGCCTCGTCGGAGGACTCCAGGAAGACGATCCGGCGGGTGACCTGCTTGGACTCCAGGTCGGCGAGGGACTCGCGCAGGGCGTCGAAGAACTGCCGGCCGCGGACGTCGACGACGACCGCGATGCGGGCGACGTTGCCCTGGGAGCGGGCGCCGAGCTCCACCATGGTGGGGATCAGCGCGGGCGGGAGGTTGTCGACGACGAACCAGCCCAGGTCCTCCAGACACTTCGCCGCGGTGGAACGGCCGGCTCCGGACATGCCGGAGATGATCACCAGCTCGGGGATGGCCGCCTCGGCGCCGTTGTCGCCCGCGGTCTCCTTCGTGCCCGTACTCACGTGTCCTGCTCCGTCTTCTCGGTGGTGCCCGTCGTGCGTGTGGTGCCCGTCGCCGGGGTGGCGGCCGGTCATGCGGGGGTGCCCCCGTCGTCTTCCATGATCTCTCCTGTGGCCGTGTTGACGGCGGGTGCGGCGGGGGCCGCCTGGGCCAGGGCCACGGCGACCGCCTCCGCGGTCTTCCGGCCGAAGCCGGGGACCTCACAGATCTGCTCGATTGTCGCCTGCTTCAGCCGCTTCACCGAGCCGAAATGCTTGATCAGGGCCTGCTTGCGCGTGTCGCCGAGACCGGGGACGGCGTCGAGGGGGCTGCTGCGCAGCCGTTTGGTGCGCTTGGACCGCTGGTAGCGGATGGCGAAATCGTGAGCCGTGTCACGGACCCGCTGGAGCAGGTAGAGGCCCTCGCTGGAGCGGGGCAGCACCACCGGGTCGTCCTCGCCGGGCAGCCAGACCTCCTCCAGGCGCTTGGCGAGCCCGCAGACGGCGACGTCGTCGATGCCGAGCTCGTCCAGGGCCCGGCGGGCGGCGGCGACCTGCGGCTGTCCGCCGTCGACGACGACGAGCTGCGGCGGGTAGGCGAAGCGCTTGGGCCGGCCGTCGTCCCCGGCCTCGTCCACGGCGACCTCGCCGTCCTCGCCCCACTCCCCCGTCTTCTCCTTCTCGGCGAGGTAGCGGCGGAAGCGGCGGCCGATCACCTCGTGCATGGAGCGGACGTCGTCCTGGCCCTCGAAGCCCTTGATCTGGAAGCGGCGGTACTCGCTCTTGCGGGGCAGCCCGTCCTCGAAGACGACCATGGAGGCGACGACGTCCTCGCCCTGGAGGTGGGAGATGTCGAAGCACTCGATGCGCAGCGGCGCCGACTCCAGGTCCAGGGCCTCGGCGATCTCCTCCAGGGCCCGGGAGCGGGTGGTGAGGTCGCTGGCCCGCTTGGTCTTGTGGAGGACGAGGGCCTGCTGGGCGTTGCGGGCGACGGTGGCCATCAGGTCCTTCTTGTCGCCGCGCTGCGGGATCCGCAGGGAGACGAGGGACCCGCGGCGGCCGGAGAGCCACTGGGTGACGGCCTCGGCGTCCTCGGGCAGCGCCGGGACCAGGACCTCCTTGGGCACGGCGTCGCCGCTCTCCTCGCCGTAGAGCTGCTGGAGGGCGTGCTCGACGAGTCCGGCGGTGTCGACGGCCTCGACCTTGTCGGTGACCCAGCCGCGCTGGCCGCGGACGCGTCCGCCGCGGACGTGGAAGATCTGGACGGCGGCCTCCAGCTCGTCCTCGGCGAGGGCGATGAGGTCGGCGTCGGTGGCGTCGGCGAGGACGACGGCGCTCTTCTCCATGGCCCGGCGCAGCGCGCCTATGTCGTCGCGGAGCCGGCCCGCCTTCTCGTACTCCATCTCCTCGGCCGCCGCCATCATCTGCTTCTCCAGGCGGCGGATGTACGTGCCGGTGCGGCCGGCCATGAAGTCGCAGAACTCGTCGGCCAGTTCGCGGTGCTCCTCGGGCGTGACCCGGCCGACGCAGGGCGCCGAGCACTTGCCGATGTAGCCGAGGAGGCAGGGCCGGCCGGCCGAGGCGGCGTTCCGGAACACGCCGGCCGAGCAGGTCCGCACCGGGAAGACCCGCAGCATCAGGTCGACGGTCTCGCGGATCGCCCACGCGTGCGCGTACGGCCCGAAGTACCGCACGCCCTTCTTCTTGTGGCCGCGCATGACCTGGACGCGCGGGAACTCCTCGTTCAGGGTGACCGCGAGGTAGGGGTAGCTCTTGTCGTCCCGGTACTTCACGTTGAACCGGGGGTCGTACTCCTTGATCCAGGAGTACTCCAGCTGGAGCGCCTCGACCTCGGTGGAGACCACCGTCCACTCCACGGAGGCGGCCGTGGTCACCATGGTGGCGGTCCGCGGGTGCAGGCTCGCGAGCGGCTGGAAGTAGTTCGCCAGCCGCTGCTTCAGCGACTTCGCCTTCCCGACGTAGATCACCCGCCGGTGCTCGTCCCGGAACTTGTAGACGCCCGGCGAGTCCGGGATCTGACCCGGCTTGGGGCGGTAGCTGGAGGGGTCGGCCATGGCTCCCACCCTACTGGCGGGGACCGACACCGAGGGCGAGCGCACGGGGTCGCCGGAGGCGCCGCCCGGCCCGTGGCGGGCAGCGGCCCGGGGCGCCTCGTGGGCGTCCCGGGCCGGGTGGTCAGGACTGTTCGGTCAGGGCTGTTCGGTCAGGGCTGGCTCCGCGCGGCGGGCGCGGGTGCGGCGGCGGAGGGCGGCGGCGCCGGTCAGGGCGAGGGCCGTCACGGCGCCGAGGGCGGCGATCGTGGAGGCGGCGGTGGCCGCGGCGGGCTGGTGCCGGGGCCCGCCCGCCGCCGAGGCGTGCCGTACGGCCGTCCCGGCGCCGGGCGCCCCGGCCACGGGCGCGGAACCGGCCGCCTCGGGGGCGTAGCCGCCCGCCGCGCCCTTGCGGGCGTACGCGGAGCCGGGGAGCTTGTCGGCGTACGCGCGCGTGACCCGGTCCCGGTAGGCGGCGAGGGTGGTGCCGTTCCGGCCGACGGCGGTCACCGCGTCCTCGTCCAGCGGCAGCACCTTCGTGCCCTTCTGGACGTACCAGGCGTCGATCTGCGGTTCGCGGAAGACGAGGCCGCCGGGGAGTCTCCGCTCCCCCACGCGCGCGTACCGGATCTCGTCGTCGCCGGTGGCGATGTTCACCACCTGCCAGCCGCCGGGGCGCCGCACGGTCCACAGGGACGCCTTCTGTCCGTCGGCGGCGACGGCGAGGCTGGCCCGGAACTCCTCGCGGGCGACCGGCGCGCCCGCCGTGCCGGCGACGAACTCCGCGGAGAGGATCCGCACCGGGACCGACGGGCCGGATATCCGGGGCGCCGCGGCGGTCCGGGAGAGCTCCCCGTCGCGGGCGAAGAAGCGGCCCAGGGTGGCGAGGGTCTCCGGCGCGGCGGCGGCCTGTTCGGCGGTCGGCGCGGTCGGCAGGGGCTCGGCGCCCGGGGCGGCCGCGGCCGCGGGGACGCCGGCGCCGAGGACGAGGAGCGCGGCGGCGGCTCCGGTGGCGAGTGCCGTGGTGGTCATGGTGGTCACGCCCCGATCCGGTAGAGGGAGTGGGTCCAGGAGAAGGAGGCGTTGTTCACGTACCACGCGTGGGAGGCCCAGTTGTAGCGATCGCTGGAAGGCCACGGGTCTCCCCAGTACACCCAGCTGTTCGCGTCGTCGTAGCCGTACAGCACGTGCATGTGGCCGCCGCCGCTCGACCACTGGATGCGGGTCTCGACCGGTCGGCCGGCGTTGATCTCGGTCTGGACGGTGGAGTAGCGCAGCCAGCCGTCGACGTACGAGCCGGGGCTGATGCCCGCCCAGGAGAGGCCGGTCTGCACGTTGCCGAGGGTGGCCTGCCAGTTGGGGCAGTCGTAGCCCTGCTGCCGCTGGAAGGCCGCGTTGCAGAACTGGTTCTGGCTGTAGCCGCGGCCGTACCAGGTGGCGATGGTGTTTCCGGCGGCCGCCCAGCACCAGTTGGTCTTCTGCTGGGCCTGCATGGTGATGTTGAGGCGCTTGGCGGCGAGGGCGGCGGTGGTCTCGGCGGGTGCGGGGGCCGGCGCGGCGGACGCCGAGGCCGCGGCGGGGACGAGCAGGAGCGCGGCGGCGGCGAACGCCACGAGTCCGCTCCTCCTGTTCCGGAGTCGTCTGCGCATGGGGTTCCTCATGGGGTTCCTCCCAGTGCGGGGGGTGGGGATGGGTGGGGGGTGCGTGGGGGGTGGGGGCGGCGTCCGGACACCGCTTGGAGCATCGGTCGTTGTCGGGAGCGGGTCAACACGCTTCAATGCGGGGTGACATCGGGCTGTGAACGGTGTGGCGCGCGTGTGAACGCGGGCCCGCCGCCCACCAGCCCGCCCGCCGTCCGGGCCGCGGCGGTCCGTGCCCCGGGCGTGAACGTTCACCGAGGAGCCCGTGTGAGCCACACGGAGGCCGATCTGGTGCAGCTGCTGCACACCGGCCCCTTCCATCTGGCGCTGCGCACCGCGCTGGCCGTGCGCGGTCTGCCGCTCCAGCGGGTCCAGCACCATCTCGCCCACCGGGGCGTGAAGGTCGGGGTGACCTCGCTGAGCTACTGGCAGCAGGGCGCCCGGCGGCCCCAGCGGCCGGAGTCGCTGAAGGCGGTCAGGGCCCTGGAGGAGGTGCTCCAGCTGCCGGGGAACTCGCTGCTGCGGCTGCTGGCGGAGGACGCGGCGGGCCGGGAGGGGGTGGAGCGGCCGGCCGCCCGCTCGTACCGCTCGCTGGTGGAGGCGTCGGGCGCGGTGGAGGCGCTCTTCGCGGAGCTGGAGTCGCCGGCGGACGGCGGGCTGCACACGGTGGGCCACCACGAGCGGGTGCGGATCGGACCGGGCCGGGAGCTGGTGGGCCGCGAGTCGCAGCACGTGGTGCGCGCGCACCGGGACGGCGTCGACCGCTATCTCGCCATCCACCACGGCGACCCGGGCTGCGATCCGGCGCGGGTGCGGGTGCGGGCGGTGGAGAACTGCCGTACGGGGCGGGTGCGGTGGCACGCCGAGACGGGGGTGGTCGTCGCCGAGCTGCTCTTCGACGCGCGGCTGCGGGCCGGCGACACCCATCTGTTCTCGTACGGCTTCGAGGACGGGACGGCCGGCCCGAGCGGCGAGTACGTGCGCGGCTTCACCTTCGCGGGCGGGCAGTACGTGCTCCAGGTCGCCTTCGACGAGGCGGCGCTGCCGGTACGGTGCCGGCGCTTCGCCCAGGCGTCGGCGGGCGCGCCGCGCGGTGGCCGTACGGAGCTGACGCTCGGCGGCCGGCACCGCACGGTGCACCTGGTGGAGCAGGGCGTACGCCCCGGGATCCTCGGGATCGACTGGGACTGGGCCTGAGCCGGACGGACCGGCTCGGCTCGGCGGTCAGGCGGAGGGCGCGGCCTTCGGTCCGGCGATCAGCTTGCCGCCCTCGACGCGGACCTCGACGGCGGGGAGCGGGACGGTGGCGGGGCCCTTGAGGGCCTTGCCGGTGGTGACGTCGAAGCGGCTGCCGTGGCAGGGGCAGTTGCCCTCGTTGTCCTCGATCTTGTCGAGGACGCAGCCGGCGTGGGTGCACTGGGCGCTGAACGCCTTGTACTCGCCCTTGGCCGGGCAGCTGACCAGGACCCGCTGCTCGCGGTAGAGCTTGGCGCCGCCGACCGGGACCTCGTCCGGCGAGCCGAGGGCGACCGGCGCGGTCGGCGTCGGCACCTGCGCGTGCCCCAGCTTGGAGTCGGTGGAGCAGGCGGCGACTCCCAGCCCGGCGGCACCGGCGAGAGCGGCACCCTTCAGGACGGTGCGGCGGGTGGACTGGCCGGACATGATCGCGCTCCACGGGTGCGGGGGACGGTGGTCAGCCCCGACGATACCCGCGCCCTTTGATCCGGTTTCGGCCGGGCCCGCGGGCCCCGGAACCCGTGCCCCACCCGCCGGCGGGGCACGCCGGACGGCGGCCACACGGGCGCCGTGCCGTCCGGGGCTCCGGGCCCCGGACGGCACGGCGTCACGCCTTGCGGGTGCGGGTCGCCGTCTTCTTGGCCGGCGCCGCCTTCTTCGCCGCGGCCGTCTTCGCCGTGGCCGTCTTCTTCGCGGCCGTCTTCTTCGCGGCCGGCGCCTTCTTCGCCGCCGCCTTCTTCGCGGTGGCCTTCTTCGCCGCCGTGCCGCGTGCCGCCGGCACCCCCGCGTCGCTGACGCGGTCCGCGCCGAGGATCTCGCGGAGGAACTTGCCGGTGTGGCTGGCCGGCTCCGAGGCGACCTCCTCCGGGGTGCCCTCGGCGACGACGACGCCACCGCCGCTGCCGCCCTCGGGACCCATGTCGATGATCCAGTCGGCGGTCTTGATGACATCGAGGTTGTGCTCGATGACGATCACCGAGTTGCCCTTGTCGACCAGGCCCGACAGGACCTTGATCAGCTTCGAGATGTCCTCGAAGTGCAGACCGGTCGTCGGCTCGTCCAGGACGTACACCGTGCGCCCCGTCGACCGCTTCTGGAGCTCGGACGCGAGCTTGACGCGCTGCGCCTCGCCGCCGGAGAGCGTCGGCGCCGACTGCCCGAGCCGGACGTAACCGAGCCCGACCTCGTTGAGCGTCCGCAGGTGGCGGGCGATCGTGGGGACGGCCTCGAAGAAGTCCAGGGCCTCCTCGATCGGCATGTCCAGCACCTCGGCGATGGACTTGCCCTTGTAGTGGACCTCCAGGGTCTCCCGGTTGTACCGGGCCCCGTGGCAGACCTCGCACGGCACGTACACGTCCGGGAGGAAGTTCATCTCGATCTTGATGGTGCCGTCGCCGGAGCAGTTCTCGCAGCGCCCGCCCTTGACGTTGAAGGAGAAGCGGCCGGGCAGGTAGCCCCGTACCTTCGCCTCCATCGTCTCCGCGAAGAGCCTGCGGACGTGGTCGAAGACGCCGGTGTACGTCGCCGGGTTGGAACGCGGGGTGCGGCCGATCGGCGACTGGTCGACGTGCACGACCTTGTCGACGAGGTCGTCGCCCTCCACGCGCGTGTGCCGCCCGGGCACCGTCTTCGCGCCGTTCAGCTCGCGCGCCAGGTGGGTGTAGAGGATGTCGTTGACCAGCGTCGACTTGCCGGAGCCGGAGACGCCGGTGACGGCGGTGAGGACGCCCAGCGGGAAGGAGACGTCGATGTCCCGCAGGTTGTTCTCCCGGGCGCCGTGCACGGTGAGCAGCCGGCCGGGGTCGACGGGGCGGCGGATGTCCGGGGTGGTGATCGCCCGGCGGCCGGACAGGTACTGCCCGGTCATCGACTCCTCGTTGGCGAGGAGCTCCTTCAAGGTGCCGGAGTGGACGACCTTGCCGCCGTGCTCGCCGGCGCCGGGGCCGATGTCCACGACCCAGTCGGCGACCTTGATGGTGTCCTCGTCGTGCTCGACGACGATGAGCGTGTTGCCCATGTCGCGGAGGCGGACCAGGGTCTCGATCAGGCGGTGGTTGTCGCGCTGGTGGAGGCCGATGGACGGCTCGTCGAGCACGTAGAGCACGCCGACCAGGCCGGAGCCGATCTGGGTGGCGAGCCGGATGCGCTGGGCCTCGCCGCCGGAGAGGGTGCCGGCCGCGCGGTTGAGCGAGAGGTAGTCGAGGCCGACGTCGACGAGGAAGCGCAGCCGCTCGTTGACCTCCTTGAGGACCCGCTCGGCGATCTTCTTGTCACGGGCGTTGAGCGTGAGCCGGCCCAGGAACTCGGCGCAGTCGCTGATCGACATCGCGGAGACCTCGGCGATGGACCGGTCCATCACGGTGACCGCGAGCACGATCGGCTTCAGGCGGGAGCCCTCGCAGGTGGGGCAGGGCACCTCGCGCATGTACCCCTCGAAGCGCTCCCGGCTGGAGTCGCTCTCGGCCTCGCTGTGGCGCCGCTTCACGAAGGAGACGGCGCCTTCGAAGGCGGGGCTGGTCCAGGCGCGCTCGCGCCCGTACCGGTTGCGGTAGCGGACCTCGATCTGGGTCTTGTGGCCGTACATGAGGGCCTTCTTGGCCCGCTGCGGGAGGCCCGCGTAGGGGATGTCGGTGCGGAAGCCGAGGGCCTGCGAGAGCCCGTCGATCATCCGGCCGAAGTACTCCTTGGTGTGGCCGTGGGACCACGGGTGGATGGCGCCCTCGTCGAGGGACTTCTCCTCGTCGGGGACGACCAGCTCGGGGTCGACCTCCATGCGGGTGCCGATGCCGGTGCAGTCGGGGCAGGCGCCGAAGGGCGAGTTGAAGGAGAAGGAGCGGGGCTCCAGCTCCTCGAAGGAGAGGTCGTCGTACGGGCAGTAGAGGTGCTCCGAGTACATCTTCTCGCGCTCGGGGTCGTCCTCGGGGAGGTCGACGAAGTCGAGCACGACCATGCCGCCGGAGAGGCCGAGGGCGGTCTCGACGGAGTCGGTGAGGCGGCGCTTGGCGCTGTCCTTCACGGTGAGGCGGTCGACGACCACCTCGATGGTGTGCTTCTCCTGCTTCTTGAGCGTCGGCGGCTCGCTGAGCTGGATGGTCTGCCCGTCGACCCGGGCGCGGCTGTAGCCCTTGGTCTGGAGGTCGGCGAAGAGGTCGACGAACTCGCCCTTGCGCTCGCGCACGAGCGGGGAGAGCACCTGGAAGCGGCTGCCCTCGGGCAGCTCCAGGACCTTGTCGACGATGGCCTGCGGCGACTGGCGCGAGATCGGCCGGCGGCACTCGGGACAGTGCGGCTTGCCGATGCGGGCGAAGAGCAGGCGGAGGTAGTCGTAGACCTCGGTGATGGTGCCGACCGTGGAGCGCGGGTTGCGCGAGGTCGACTTCTGGTCGATGGAGACGGCGGGCGAGAGACCCTCGATGAAGTCCACGTCCGGCTTGTCCATCTGACCGAGGAACTGCCGCGCGTACGAGGAGAGCGACTCGACGTACCGGCGCTGCCCCTCGGCGAAGATCGTGTCGAACGCGAGGGAGGACTTGCCCGATCCCGAGAGCCCGGTGAAGACGATGAGGGAGTCACGGGGGAGATCGAGCGAGACGTTCTTGAGGTTGTGCTCGCGCGCGCCACGGACGATGAGACGGTCGGCCACGCCGGTCCGCACCTTTCTTGAGAGAGCGGATGTGCCTGTGAACACCCAACAACCAAGGATGCCGGAAGCTTCCGCGGTGGGTGGTTGCCCCCCCCCGAGCCTATAGCACGTACATTCGATTTCCGGGCCTCGCCCGCCTGCTTCACCCGAACGAGTGGTCGGCGCTAGGGTCGGCGCCATGATCGACCACGAGCGCGACCTCGCCTCCCTGCACGAAGCGACCGAGCGGCTGCTGACCGACGCCGCCTCCTGGGACAACGCCTCCGTAGCCGAGCCGTCACGGCTTCCCGGCTGGACGCGCGGCCACGTCCTCGCCCACCTGGCCCGGAACGCCGACGCCCTGGTGAACGTCCTCGAAGGCCGACCCATGTACGCGAGCGCCGAGGCCCGCGACGCGGACATCGAGCGCGACGCCGCCCGCCCCCTCGACGTCCAGCTCGCCGACGTGCGCGCGACCGACGCCGCCTTCCGCGAGACGGCCGCCGCACCCGCCGACTGGAGCCGCACCGTCGAGCTGCGCAACGGCGTCACCGACAGCGCCTCCCGGCTCCCCTTCCGCCGCTGGGTCGAGGTGGCCCTCCACCACGTCGACCTCGGCTGCGGCTACGAGCTGGAGGACCTCCCCGAGGAGTTCGTCCAGCGCGAGATCGACTTCCTCGCCGAGCGGTTCGCCGGGCACCCGGACGTCCCCTCCACCGGCCTGCGCGCCGACGACGGCCGGACGTGGACCACCGGCGGCGGCGCCGAGGGCGGCCCGGTGACCGTCTCCGGACCCGCTCCCGAGCTGCTCGGCTGGCTGGCCGGCCGCCGCGACGGCTCCGCCCTGAAGACCGAGGGCGGCGCGCTCCCCCAGCTCCCGCCGCTCTAGACGCCGTTCCCGGGACCGCTGTCGGCGGGCGGGGCTAGTCTGAGGCCATGACGTACAGCGGAGCGGTGAGGGTGGGCGGTCCGGCCGACGTCCACGAGCTGAAGGACCTGATGATCTCCAAGGTCGCGGTCGGCCCGATGGACAACAACGCGTACCTGCTGCGCTGCCGGGCCACCGGCGCCCAGCTGCTCATCGACGCGGCCAACGACGCCGAGACCCTGCTCACGCTGATCGGTGACGACGGCATCAGCGCCGTCGTCACCACCCACCGGCACGGCGACCACTGGCAGGCCCTGGCCCAGGTGGTCGCCGCCACCGGCGCCACCACGTACGCGGGCGCGTACGACGCGGAGGGCATCCCGGTCGCCACCGACGTCCTCGTCGAGGACGGCGACACGATCCGGGTGGGCGAGGTGGAGCTCACCGCCCGGCACCTCGTCGGCCACACCCCCGGCTCCATCGCGCTGGTCTACGACGACCCGCACGGCCACCCGCACCTCTTCACCGGCGACTGCCTCTTCCCCGGCGGCGTCGGCAACACGTGGAAGGACCCGGAGGCGTTCGCGAGCCTCCTCCGGGACGTCGAGACCAAGCTCTTCGCCGCGCTGCCGGACGAGACCTGGGTCTACCCCGGCCACGGCAAGGACACCACGCTCGGTGACGAGCGCCCCCACCTCCCGGAGTGGCGCGAGCGCGGCTGGTGATCCCGCCGGTGCCGCAGCGCCCCCGGTGACCCCGGGGGGCGCCCCCGTATGCCGCCATGACCGCTCCCGTACGCCCCCGTAACCCGGACGGCGGCCGGGTAGTTGGCGGCACATGCACCCCAGTCACGCTCCGTCGCCACCGGCGGCCCCGCCCACCCCCTCCATGCCCCGGCTCGCCGCCGCCTCGCTCGTCGGCACCGCCATCGAGTTCTTCGACTTCTTCGTCTACGGAACGGCCGCCGCCCTCGTCCTCGGGCCGCTCTTCTTCCCGACCTTCTCCCCGCTCGCCGGGACCCTCGCCGCCTTCGGCACCTTCGCCATCGGCTTCCTCTCCCGCCCCATGGGATCCGTCCTCTTCGGACACGTCGGGGACCGGCACGGGCGGCGCCCAGTGCTCTTCGCCTCCCTGCTGCTGACCGGCTGCGCCACCGTCGCGGTCGGCTGTGTCCCCACGTACGAGTCGATCGGCGTCGCCGCTCCCGTGCTCCTGCTGGTGCTCCGCTTCCTCCAGGGGCTCGGGCTCGGCGGCGAATGGGGCGGGGCCGTCCTGCTCACCGCCGAGCACGCCCCGCCGCACCGCCGGGCGCTCTGGGCGAGCTTCCCGCAGATCGGCCCGGCGGTCGGCTTCCTGCTCGCGAACGGCGTGATGCTGGCGCTCACCGCCGGGCTGAGCGACGCCGACTTCCGGTCCTGGGGATGGCGGGTGCCCTTCTGGGCGGCGGGGCTGCTCGCCGCCGTCGGGCTGCTGCTGCGCTCCTCGCTCGCCGAGACCCCGCAGTTCGAGGAGCTGTCCGCGTCCGGGCGGCGGGCGAACGCCCCGCTCGCCGAGGTGGCGCGCGACCACTGGCGGCTCGTCCTGCTGACCGCCGGCGCCCTCGCCGTGGGGTACGCGATCTTCTACACCGTCTCCACCTGGGCACTGGCCTACGGCACCGAGAAGCTCGGGGTGAGCAGCACGGTGATGCTCGTCTGCGTGATGGCCGCGGTGGCGGTGAAGGGCGCGGCGACGCCGTTCCTGGCCCTGCTGGGCGACCGCTGGGGGCGCCGGCCGCTCTGCCTCGCGGGGTGCGCGGGGGCGGCGCTGTGGATGTTCCCGATGGTGGCGCTGCTGCACACCCGGCAGCCGCTGCTGATGTTCCTGGGCTTCCTGGGGGCGCTGCTCGCCTTCATCACCATGTTCGCGGTGGTCGCCGCGTACCTCCCGGAGCTGTACGAGCCCCGGGTGCGCTGCACGGGCGCGGCGGTGGGCTACAACCTGGCGGGGGTGCTCGGCGGGGCGCTGACGCCGATCGTGGCGACGACGCTGTCGGAGGGCGGCTCGGGCCCGCCGTGGGGCGTGGCGGCCTATCTGACGGTGGTGGCGCTGGTGAGCCTCGGCTGCTTCGCGCTGCTGCCGGAGACGCTGCCGGAGCGGCGCGCCGCGGAGGCGGTCGAGTCCGCGCCCGCCTAGCGGGGCGGTACGGGAACGGCGACGGCCGGCCCGGGCGGAATGCCCGGGCCGGCCGTCGCCGTCACGCGTGGCGGGGGCGGGTCACGCCTCGACGCTGTCCTTGCCCGACTTCTCCGCGGCCTCGGCAGCCGCCTTCTCGGACTGCTTCTTCGAGGCGATCAGGCTGGTGATCGTGGTGACGACCAGGACCGCGCAGATGAAGGCGAGCGAGAAGGGGATGGAGATCTCGGGGACGTGGAGCCCGGACTCGTGCAGGGCGTGCAGCACGAGCTTGACGCCGATGAAGCCGAGGATCACCGACAGGCCGTAGCTGAGGTGGACCAGCTTCTTGAGCAGGCCGCCGATCAGGAAGTAGAGCTGGCGCAGGCCCATGAGGGCGAAGGCGTTGGCGGTGAAGACGATGTACGGGTCCTGGGTCAGGCCGAAGATCGCCGGGATGGAGTCGAGGGCGAAGAGGATGTCGGTGGTGCCGATGGCGAGCATGACGACCATCAGCGGGGTCATCACCCGCTTGCCGTTGACCCGGACGAAGAGCTTCGTCCCGTGGTAGCGGTCGGCGACGCCGAAGCGCTTCTCGATCGACTTGAGGAGACGGTTCTCCTCGTAGTCGTCCTCCTCCTCGCCGGCACGCGCCTCCTGGATGAGCTTCCAGGCGGTGTAGATCAGGAAGGCGCCGAAGATGTAGAAGACCCAGGAGAAGTTGGCGATGATCGCGGCGCCCGCGGCGATGAAGATCGCGCGGAGGACCAGGGCGATGAGGACGCCGACCATCAGCACCCGCTGCTGGAGGTGCGAGGGAACCGCGAACTTCGCCATGATCAGGACGAAGACGAAGAGGTTGTCGACGCTGAGGGACTTCTCCGTGATGTAGCCGGCGAAGAACTCGCCCGACGCCTGGCTGTCACCCCAGACGAGCAGACCCAGTCCGAAGAGGACGGCGAGGACGATCCAGACGATCGTCCAGATTCCGGCTTCCTTGATCGACACGTCATGGGGCTTGCGCCCGATGAAGAAGTCGACCGCGATCAGGGCACACAGACCGAGAATGGTCAGCACCCACATGGTCATCGAAACGTCCACTGCGCCTCCGGCTTCGTACGGCTACTGATCAGCGTCGTCGCTGCCGGAGGTCTCTTCCACCCGAGGACGCTCGCACGACCGCCGGGCCGACGCCCCGGGACCGGATGTCCTTGATCCGTCCGTATTGACGGGTACGCCGCGCATGGGGAGTACTCCCCTCCGCTCCCCAGAGACTACCCGAAGAACCAAGAGAAGGTAAAGAGAAGGGTAAAGAGAGGCCAAACGACCTGGTCAGGGTCAGTGTCGCCGCCGCGCCTCACCCACCTGTCCGAGGACCTGCCAGAGCACCGCGCTGCCCGGCGGGACCGTGGGCGGCTCGTACGTCCAGGCGTGGCCGACCCAGGGGTCGGCGAGGTGGTCGTCGGGCACCGGGGTGAGCCGGAGCAGCGAGCGCCAGAGCGGGTCGAGCTCCGGCCCGTACGCGGCGGCGTCCGCCCGGTCCGCGACCATCAGCAGGTGGACGCCGACGGAGGGGCCCTCGTCGGCGAGGTAGCGGAGCCGGGTGACGGCCCGGTCGTCGAAGCCGTGCGGGAAGTCGTGGACGACGAGCAGCTGGCGCGAGCCGTCGAAGCCGGGCGGCAGGTCCTCCGAGGCGTCGCCGCGCACCGCCATCTGGAGCAGGTCGACCCGCTCGGTGAGCTGGGCGAGGACGGCGGTGACCCCGGCCGCGCCCCGGGCCGGCGGGGCGGCCAGGACGCCGGTCTCGACCAGCGGCCCGAAGGCGGCGGCCCCGCTGCCCGCCGGGTCGAGCACGTGGACGGTGAGGGCGCCGGCGGGGTACGCGGCGAGCAGCCGGGCGGTGTGCGCCACGGCGCTGTCCAGGGCGAGCCGGCGCAGCTCGGTCTCGTCGAGCAGGCCGGCCGCCGAGGTCCGGCCGGGGCCCGCGTCGATCCAGAGCCCGCGCTCCAGCGGCAGCCGGACCAGGAAGGGGATGCGGAGGCCGGTCCGCTCGGGGAGGTGGAGGTCGCCGAGGCGGACCGCCATCGGCGCCTCCTCCGGGGTCCGGTAGGCGTGCCAGACGGGGTTGTCCCAGCGGGCGTAGGCGACCGGCAGGGCGGGCTCGACGACCTCGGACTCGGCGGTGAGCTGCGCGAGGTCCCGGTCGAGGACCTCCTGGGCGCGGCTCATCAGCTCCTCGTGGGTGGCGCGGGCCTCGGCCCGGGCGGCGTCGCCGGCGCCCCCGACGCGGGTGCTCGGATCGGCGAGCACCTGGTCGATGGCGCGGTCGAGGCGGTGGTCGGCGAAGTCGCGGGCGCTGCGGTAGGCGGCCACGGTCCGGGCCAGGTCCTCGAACATGCCCCACACCTGGTTGTAGAGCCGCTCGTCCATCGTCCAGCCGGTGGCGTCCCCGGCGACGGGCGCCGGGCGGGAGTCGGCCGGCGGCGCGGACGGCTGCGGCGGTACGGCTCCGGCGCCGGCGGCCGGGCCCGGCCCGGGCTCCGTGGGGGCGGGCCGGGGGGCCGGGCGGCGGCTCGGGTGGGTGTAGCTGATCGTGGTGGTGGCGACGTCGGCCGGGGCGGTCGCGGTCTCGGGGACCAGCGGCGGCGGCACCGGGGCCCCGGCGGGGGCGACCGCGTCCAGGACGGCGGCGGCGAGCTCGGCGGCGGCAGGGGCGCCCTGGTCGGCGAGGAGGGCGGCGAGCCCGCCCTCGTACCCCTGCCCGACGGCGCGGACCTTCCAGGTGCCCTGGCGGCGGTAGAGCTCCAGCGCGACGACGGCGGACTCCCGGTCGAGGCCGGTGATGGTGTACGTGACGACGGCGGCGCCCGCCGGGTCGGCGACGGACACGAAGGGGGCGGCGGCGGTGCCGAAGCGGGCCGGGCCGCCCGCGACCGGCGGCAGGGCGAGGAGGACGGAGAGGCGGTGGACGGAGTCCGGGAGGGCGGCGAGGTCCACGGCGATGCGGTGTTCGGCCGCGACCGCCCCGGGGACCTCGACCCCCGGCCGTACGGGGGCGCCGGGGTGGACGATCCACTCGGCGCCGGCGACATGGCCCCGCTCGTCGCCGAGGGTGGCCCCGGCGACGACCGGGTGTCCGGCGGACACCCGGAGTTCGAGTCGGGTGTCGGGCAGGGGGTGGTTCTGCCCCCGGACCAGCTCGGCCGTCATCTGGACTCTGTTCCCCTCGGCGCTGTTCGGGTCGGTCATGCGGGGCAGCTCCCGGCGGGCCGGTGCCCGTCGGGAGCTGCGGTGCCGCGGCGGCGGGGCCGTGGGGCCCCGCCGGTCGGTCTACAGGTGCGGCAGGATCGCCGGCATCAGGTCCTGGAAGGTGCGGCCGTTGGCCGGGTTGCCCAGGGCCGTCATCTGCCAGCCGGAGCCGGCCCGGTGCACCTTGGCCATGATCTGCGCGGTGTACTGGCCGCCGCCGTCCAGGGTGTAGCGCGCGAGCTCCTGGCCGTTCGTCTCGTCGACGAGCCGGCAGAAGGCGTTCTGCACCTCCTGGAACGTCTGCCCGGTGAAGGAGTTCACCGTGAAGACGATCTGGTCGATGTGGACGGGCACCCGCTGGAGGTCGACGAGGATGGCCTCGTCGTCGCCGCCCTGGCCCACGCCGCCCACGAGGTTGTCCCCGGTGTGGCGGACGGAGCCGTCGTCGCTGACCAGGTGGCGGAAGAAGACCACGTCCACCGGCTGCTTCTCGGCGAAGAGCACGGCGGAGGCGTCCAGGTCGATCTCGCGCGTGCGCGAGCCGAAGAGCCCCCGGCGCGGCGCGGCCTGCCAGCCGAGCCCCATCCGCACCTGGGTGAGGCTGCCCCCGCCCTGCTTCTCCAGGCTGATGGCCTGCCCCTTGGTCATGTTGACCGTCACGCGCTGCCCCTCTCGTCGTTGTGGCAGCACCCTACGCAGGCCCACTGACAACGTGCCGGGCGCGGCCCGGTTTTGTGTCGGTCTTGCAACACACCGGGCCGCCTCGCCGCACTCCGGTCCCGGCTCGCCCCGGCCGGGACCGGCGCCTTCACGCCAGGCCCGCCTCCTTCATCTGGCGCAGTTCCTTCTTGAGTTCGGCGACCTCGTCGCGCAGCCGGGCGGCCACCTCGAACTGCAGCTCGGCGGCGGCGGCGCGCATCCGCTCCGTCATCTCCTCGATGACCCCGGCCAGTTCGGCGGCGGGCCGGTCGCCGAGCTCCAGCGTCGAGCCGCCCTTGGCGCCGGCCTTGCCCGCCTTGCCCGCCTTCGGCGCGTGCGCGGCGAGCGAGGGCACCGGGGACTTGGCGCCCTTTCCGTCCTTGGCCTGCCGGTAGCCGCTGCCGAGGAGCTGCTCGGTGTCGACCTCCTCGCGCGCGATGGTGGCGACGATGTCGTTGATCTTCTTGCGGAGCGGCTGGGGGTCGATCCCGTGCTCCTTGTTGTAGGCGACCTGCTTCTCGCGGCGCCGGTTGGTCTCGTCGATCGCCTGCGCCATGGCCGGGGTGATGGTGTCGGCGTACATGTGGACCTGGCCCGACACGTTGCGCGCGGCGCGGCCGATGGTCTGGATGAGCGAGGTCCCGGAGCGCAGGAAGCCCTGCTTGTCGGCGTCGAGGATGGCGACGAGGGAGACCTCGGGGAGGTCGAGGCCCTCGCGGAGCAGGTTGATGCCGACGAGGACGTCGTACTCGCCGGAGCGGAGCTCGCGCAGCAGCTCGATGCGGCGCAGGGTGTCCACGTCGCTGTGGAGGTAGCGGACCTGGATGCCGAGCTCCAGGAAGTAGTCGGTGAGGTCCTCGGCCATCTTCTTGGTGAGGGTGGTGACGAGGACGCGCTCGTCCCGCTCGGTGCGCACCCGGATCTCGTGGACCAGGTCGTCGATCTGGCCCTCGGTGGGCTTGACGACGACCTCGGGGTCGACGAGGCCGGTGGGGCGGATGATCTGCTCGACGAAGCCGTCGGAGCGGGACAGCTCGTAGGTGCCGGGGGTGGCGGAGAGGTAGACGGTCTGGCCGATCCGCTGCTGGAACTCCTCCCACTTCAGCGGGCGGTTGTCGAGGGCGGAGGGGAGCCGGAAGCCGTGGTCGACGAGGGTCCGCTTGCGGGAGGCGTCGCCCTCGTACATGGCGCCGATCTGCGGCACGGTGACGTGCGACTCGTCGATGACGAGGAGGAAGTCCTCGGGGAAGTAGTCGAGGAGGGTGTTGGGCGGGGAGCCGGGCTCGCGGCCGTCGAAGTGCATCGAGTAGTTCTCGATGCCGGAGCAGGAGCCGATCTGGCGCATCATCTCGATGTCGTAGGTGGTGCGCATCCGGAGCCGCTGGGCCTCCAGCATCTTGCCCTGCTTCTCCAGCTCCGCCAGCCTCCCTTCGAGCTCGCGCTCGATGTCGTTGACGGCCCGTTCCATGCGCTCGGGGCCGGCGACGTAGTGGCTGGCGGGGAAGACGTAGAGCTGCTGGTCCTCGCTGATGATCTCGCCGGTCAGCGGGTGGAGGGTGGAGAGCGCCTCGATCTCGTCGCCGAACATCTCGATGCGGACGGCGAGCTCCTCGTACACGGGGAAGATCTCGATGGTGTCGCCGCGGACCCGGAAGGTGCCGCGGGTGAAGGCGAGGTCGTTGCGCGTGTACTGGATGTCGACGAAGCGGCGGAGCAGCTGGTCGCGGTCGATCTCCTCGCCGACCTTGAGCGGGACCATGCGGTCCACGTACTCCTGCGGGGTGCCGAGGCCGTAGATGCAGGAGACGGAGGCGACCACGACCACGTCCCTGCGGGTGAGCAGCGAGTTGGTGGCGGAGTGGCGCAGCCGCTCGACCTCCTCGTTGATCGAGGAGTCCTTCTCGATGTAGGTGTCCGACTGGGGGACGTACGCCTCGGGCTGGTAGTAGTCGTAGTACGAGACGAAGTACTCGACGGCGTTGTTCGGCAGGAGCTCGCGGAACTCGTTCGCCAGCTGGGCGGCCAGGGTCTTGTTCGGCGCCATCACCAGGGTGGGGCGCTGGAGCTTCTCGATCATCCACGCGGTGGTGGCCGACTTGCCGGTGCCGGTGGCGCCGAGCAGGACGACGTCCTTCTCGCCGGCGCGGATGCGCCGGTCCAGCTCGGCGATGGCCGTCGGCTGGTCGCCGCTCGGCTGGAAGGGGGAGACGACCTCGAAGGGCGCCACCGAACGTTCGATCTTGGAAACGGGCCGCATGCCACCACCGTACGACCCGCCACCGACAGTCGGGGGGTGATCGCCGCGCGATCGGAGCGCGGCGGCCCGGTGTCACCAGTCCTGGGAGCGGTGTCCGCCGCGCGGGGCGGAGCGGCGGGAGCGAGCGCGGCCCGGGGGGCGGGCGGTCCAGTTCGCGGGCTCGCCGTAGCTGGGGACGTGCCGGGGGGCGGGGACGCCGGGGCGGTACGGGGAGCGGGCCGGGGCGCGCTGCCAGTCGGGGTCGCCCATGACGAGCAGCGGGTCGAACATGACGACGACGGCGGCGAGGATGAGGAAGACGGCGGGGCCGATCAGCATGGGCAGCAGCAGCGAACCGGCGGAGGTCCCGGCGGAGGCGGCCGGGGCGGCGTGCAGGTGGACGCTGACGGCCGCCATGGCGGTGTAGTGCATGCCGCTGACGGCGACGCCCATGACGAGGCTGGCCCCGAGGCTGGCGAGGAAGCCGTGGACGGAGACCGCCGCCCAGAGGGCGGTGGTGGCGGCGACGACGGCGATGACCACGGAGAGGGCGACGGTGAGGGTGTCGTACTCGATCCTTCCCGGCAGTCGCATCCCGGCCATGCCGAGGTAGTGCATGGTGGCGACGCCGAGGCCGGTGATGGTGCCGCCGGTGACGAGGGTGAGCGCGGTGGCGCCCCGGTAGCCGACGATGAAGATGCCGATGCCGACCATGACGACGGCGACGCCGAGGCTGGCGAAGGTGATCGGCCGGTCGTAGTCGACCGGCGCCTGCTGGACCGAGAAGCCCATCATGGCGATGAAGTGCATGGTCCAGATGCCGGTGCCGATGGAGGTGGAGCCGAGCGCGAGCCAGCCGGCCTTGAAGGAGTCCTGGTGGCGCAGCGAGCGGGTCGTGCATCTCAGCCCCAGGGCACCGCCGAGGCAGGCCATGAGAAAGGCCGCCACCGGTGTGACGATCCCGTAGCTGAATCCGTCGACCGTGCCCTGCATGAGCGTGTGCCCTCCCACCCCTGGCGCATGGACGTCCGAAAACAGTCGGTACCGCTGGGTAGTACTACCGGGGCGAGATTATGGCCCGTCCGGGGTGCGGTGAGCACCTGACCGGGGATTTTCCGGTGGCGAGACCGGAGCGAGACCGGTCCGTGACCTGCGGGGAGGGTCCCGCCGCCGGTTCGCCGTCGATCCGGCGTTCTGGCCGGAGGGCGTCGGTGACCGGCGGCGCCGGTCCGGGGGCGCCCGTCGGCGCGGGGCGGGGCTGTCGGTGCCGGGCCGTACGGTGAGGGCATGGACATCGAGGACGGAGCGCGGGGCGTCACCGCCGAGTGGGCGGTCGTGGGGAGCGGCATCGGCCCGCTCTTCCTGGCGGCCACCGGGCGGGGGCTCGTGCGGGTCGAGTTCCACGCGCGCGAGGGGCGCCGGGAGCGGATGCCGGAGCGGCTCGCCGAGCAGCTGGGCGCCGCGGTCGTCGAGAGCGCCACGGGGCTGCTCGCGGAGCCGGTGCGGCAGCTGGACCGGTACTTCGCGGGCGCGCTGCGCGTGTTCGACCTGCCGCTGGACTGGTCGCTGGCGACCGGCTTCAACCGCCAGGTGCTGCGCGAGCTGGCGGCCGGGGTCCCGTACGGGTCGGTGGTCGGGTACGGGGAGCTGGCGCGGCGGGTCGGGCAGCCGGGGGCGGCGCAGGCGGTGGGCGCGGCCATGGGCGCCAATCCGCTGCCGGTGGTGGTGCCGTGCCACCGCGTGGTGGAGAGCGACGGCGGCCTCGGGGGCTTCGGCGGCGGGCTGGAGACGAAGCGGAGACTCCTGGCGCTGGAGGGCGTGCTGCCGGAACCGCTCTTCTGAGTCCGGGCGTTCCCATCGGCCGGGACGGCTGGCACACTCCGGTAGTGACCAAAACGCCCGACGCCCCTGACACCGCCGCTCAGGGAGAGATATCCGTCCCGATCGGCACCGTCGCCCTCCCGGAGCTGCGCCGCCGGGTCCAGGCGGTGCTCGTCGCCACCCAGATCCTCGGCGGGCTGGGGATCGCCACGGGTGTGGCGCTCGCCGCCGTCCTCGCCACCGAGGTGAGCGGCACGGACGCGCTGGCGGGGCTCGCCTCGACGGCCACGGTGGCCGGGCCCGCGCTGCTCGCGATGCCGCTGGCGGCGCTGATGGCCCGCCGGGGCCGGCGGGCCGGTCTGGTGCTGGCGTATCTGCTGGGCGCACTGGGGGCCGGGATCGCGGTGCTCGGCGCGGTCGTGGGCAGTTTCGCGGTGCTGCTGGTGGGTCTGGTGGGCTTCGGGGCGGGGTCCTCGGCCAATCTCGCGGCCCGGTTCGCCGCCGCCGACCTGGCGGAGCCGGACCGGCGGGCGCGGGCCATCTCGACGGTGGTGTGGGCGACCACGATCGGCGCCGTCCTCGGCCCGAACATCGCGGCTCCGGCCGGGCGGAGCGTCTCCGGGCTCGGCATCCCGGTGGCGGCGGGCCCCTTCGTGTGGGCGGCGGTGGTGTTCGTCGTCTCGGCGCTGGTGGTGGCGGTGCTGCTGCGGCCCGATCCCCTGCTGACGGCGCGGGCGCTGGCCGCGGCGGACGAGGGCGCGGCGGCGGACCTCCCGGAGAGCCGGTCGCTGCGGGCCGGGCTGCGCGCGGTCCGCGCGTCGCCGCAGGCGCGGATCGCCCTGGTGACGGTGGCCGCCTCGCAGACCGTGATGGTGTCGATCATGTCGATGACGCCGGTGGCGCTCACCCACCACGGGGCCGGGATCGAGCTCATCGGGTTCGTCATCAGCGTGCACATCGCGGGCATGTACGCGTTCTCGCCGGTCATGGGCTGGCTCGCGGACCGGCTCGGCCGGCTGGCGGTGATCGGCCTCGCGGTCGGGCTGCTGGGGCTGGCGGCGCTGCTCGCGGGGACGGCGGGGGCGAGCCACACCCGGGTCGCGGCCGGTCTGTTCGTCCTGGGGCTGGGCTGGTCGGCGGGGCTGGTGGCGGGCTCGGCGCTGCTGACGGACTCGGTGCCGCAGGCGGCGCGCGCGGCCGTGCAGGGCCTGTCGGACACGGTGATGAACACGGCGGCGGGCCTCGGCGGTCTGGCGGCCGGGGTGGTCGTCTCCCAGGCGGGCTACGGGCCGCTCAACGCCCTCGCGGCCTGTCTGCTGCTGCCGATGGGCGCGCTGGCCCTGCGGGGCGTGCTCCGCAGGGCCTGAGCGGCACGGCCCGGGTCAGGGCAGGGTGATGTGGTACGCCTTGCGCAGCGTCTCGTGGACGGTCCAGGTGGTCCGGTCGCCCTCGCGCAGGACGCAGGCGTCGCCGGGCCCGATCTCCATCGTGGCGCCGCCCTCGACGGCGACGGTGGCCCGGCCGCTGACCACGACGAACAGCTCGTTCGCCTCGGTGTCGGTGACGACGCCGGGGGTGATCTGCCAGATGCCGCGCAGCTGCTTGCCGTCGGCGGACTCCCACAGCACCTTGCCGGTCACCTCGGGGGTGCCGGACACGATCTGGCCGGGGTCGAGCGGCTCGGTCTCGAGCTCGGCGTCGGGGATGTGGACGGCGAAGGAGGGGAGGTCGTGTGTCGTCATGGGCGGTGACTGTAGCCGGGCACCGGGGCTGGACGTGACAGCGGGACCGCGGAACGAATCCCTCCGTTCACGGCTCTGACCAGGCACGTTGCCGACCCGGGCGGACGGCGACGGATTCCGCAGCGGGCTCCTGCCCGCCGCTCCGGCGGGGTCCGGGGCGGATCGGCCCCCTCGGCCGGACACCCGGGAACCGATTCCGTACCCCACTCGCACCCTCGTGCGAAAGGGGGGTGGCGGGAGATCGCCGGCGGTGTTTGCGGGGCGCCCGGGCGGCCCAGAAATGGACCATGACCACGACCACACTGGTGTCCGAAGAGGTACGGGAGGCGCTCCACGAGGGCCGTCCCGTCGTCGCCCTCGAATCGACGATCATCGCCCACGGCCTGCCGCGCCCGCGGAACCTGGCGGTCGCCGTGGAGCTGGAGGAGTCGGTCCGGGACCGCGGCGCCGTGCCCGCCACCATCGCCGTCGTCGACGGGGTGGCCCGGATCGGCCTCGACCGGACGGGGCTGACCCGGATCGCCGAGGACCCGTCGGTGCGCAAGCTCGGCCACCGGGACCTCGCGCCCGCCCTCGCCACCGGCGCCACCGGGGCGACCACGGTCTCGGCGACGGCCCGGCTCGCCGACGCCGCGGGCATAAGGGTCTTCGCCACCGGCGGGCTCGGCGGCGTGCACCGCGAGTGGCGCGAGACCCAGGACGAGTCCGCCGACCTGCGACTGCTCGCCGAGGTCGGCGTCACCGTGGTGTGCGCGGGCGTGAAGTCGATCCTCGACGTGCCGGCGACGCTCCAGCGCCTGGAGACCCTGGGCGTCACGGTCGCGGGATACGGCACCGAGACCTTCCCCGGCTTCTACCTCTCCTCCTCCGGGGAGCCGGTCGACTGGACGCTGCGCAGCCCGGCGGAGGTCGCCGCCGTCATACGGGCCCGGGAGGCGCTGGGCCGGCCCTGGTCGGCGCTGATCGTGGCCAATCCGGTGCCGGAGGCGGAGCAGCTGGACCCGGCGCTGCACGACCGGGTGCTCGCGCGGGGCCTCGCCGAACTGAAGGAGAAGGGGATCACCGGGCAGGCGGTGACCCCGTTCCTCCTGGAGTACCTGACGACCCACACGGACGGCGCGTCCCTGGAGGCCAACCTGGCGGCGGTGCGGGGCAACGTCCGGCTCGCGGCCGAGATCGCGGGGGCGTACGCCGCGGGCGAGCGGTGACGGACACCGGGGGGCCGGAGCGGGCCGGGGCGCTGCTGGTCGTCGGGGACGTCGTCACGGACGTGGTGGCCCGGCACCGCACCCCGCTCGCCCCGGCGACGGACACGGCGGCCGCGATCCGCACCCTGCCGGGCGGCGCGGGGGCCAACGCGGCCTGCTGGGCGGCCCGTTCGGGCCGCCGGGAGGTACGGCTCCTCGGCCGGGTCGGCACGGACTCGGCCGACTGGCACGAGCGGGCGCTGGTCGCGGCGGGCGTCCGTCCGCTGCTCGTGCCCGACCCGGACGCCCCGACGGGCACCGTGATCGCCCTGGTCGACGGGACCGCCGAGCGGACCTTCCTGACGGACAGCGGCGCCGCGCTGCGCCTCCGCCCCGCCGACTGGTCGCCCGGACTCCTCGACGGGGTGGCGGCGCTCCACCTCTCCGGCTACCTCTTCTTCGCCCCGTCGAGCCGGGCGGCGGCGCTCCTCGCCCTGCGGGACGCCCGGGCCGCCGGGACCCCGGTGAGCGTGGACCCGGCGTCGGCCGGCTTCCTGGCCCGGCTGGGACCGGAGCGGTTCCTCGCGGCCGTGGCGGACGCCTCCCTCCTGCTGCCCAACGCCGACGAGGCCCGGCTCCTCACCGGCGCGCCGGACCCGGAGGCCGCGGCGCGGGAGCTCAGCCGCCGGGTGCCGCTGGTCGTGGTGACGCTGGGCGCGGCCGGCGCGCTGGTCGCCGAGGCCGGGGCGGTCACGGCACGGGTGACGGCACCGCCCGTGCCGCCGGAGCGGCGGGTGGACTCGACGGGCGCGGGCGACGCGTTCACCGGCACGTTCCTCGCCGCCCGGCTCGCGGGCGCGGACCCGGCGGAGGCGGCCCGGGCGGGCTGCGCGGCGGGCGCCGAGGCGGTGACGCTGGTCGGCGGCCGGCCGCCGTCAGTCTGAGCCGAGCGCCCCGAGCCCGGTCCAGGCCGGATGCCGCGGATCGTCGGCCCGGACGACGACGTCGGCGGTCCCGGCCGGATCCGTCTCCGCCTCGTACCGGGCGAAGGCGGGCAGCGTCCAGGACTCCTCGGCGCGCCGGGCGAGGGCGGCGGGCGACAGCCGCAGATGGACGCTCAGATCGAAGGGGAACCAGTGCCCGAGGAGGAAGGGACCGTGCAGCAGCAGGACACCGCCGGGCGGCAGCGTCACATAGGGGCTGCGGGTCGCCCGGTCCTTCACCGGGTCCCACAGGTCGGGCAGGATCCGCCCGTCGCCGCCGGGCTCCAGCGGGGTGAACACCTCCCGCCACAGGGCGCCGGTGTCGGTCCAGCCGTCGTAGTACGCGTCGGGGTCCTGCCTGCCGTGCTCGAACCGCAGCGACGCCGGCCGCAGGAACCCCGCCGTCCCCACGACGCACACCGGGCGCCCACGGTCCCGGAGCTGCTCGGCGAGCAGCCCGGCCAGTTCCCCGCCGCCCGCGGCGGGGGCCCCGTCCACGGCGACCTTCAGCCGGTCGCCGCCGTCGCCGGGCGCGAGCCGGTCCAGGTGCCTCGCCAGCCGCCCGGCCATCCGGCCCCAGGTGATCGCCTCGTATCGCATCCCGCCCATTCTGCCCTGCGCCCGCCCCTCACGGCCGGTCCGGCCCGTCCTCCCCCGGCCCCCGCACCGCCACCCCGAGCCGCCCGGCGACCTCCGCCGCGACCGCGAACGGCCCCTCCCAGGCGACCTCCTGCCACTGGGCGAGAGCCACCCGCTCCCCCGCCCCGCCCACGGCGTCCAGCACCAGGATCCAGCCCCGGCTGTCCCCGTCCCACTCCAGCTCCAGCGCGGCGACCCGCCGGCCGAGCGCCTCCGCCCGCGCGGTGAGCGCGTCCGCGTCCCGGGCGGGCAGCGGCACCAGCCGGTCGGCCAGGACCTCCTCCCGTACGTGGACGAGGTCGAGGCACGCGTACAGCCCCGGACGCGGGTGCAACCCGGCGTCCAGGACCTCCCGGGCCGCCATCAGCCGCGCCCGCCGCAGGACATGGGCGTCCAGCCGCTCCCGCACGGCCTGCGGCAGGGCCGCCCACAGCACGTGCGGCGCGGGCGAACGGTCGTCGTGGGTCATGGACTTGACCTTGTCACTGGCGTCACGGTTCCACCATCGGATTCATGGACATCAACGACACCTCCTCCACCGCCCGCGTCGTCCTCGTCACCGGCGCCGGGACCGGCATCGGCCGGGCCACCGCCCGGGCCTTCGCCCGGCAGGGCGCGACCGTCGTCGCCGTGGGCCGCAGGCCCGGGCCGCTGCGGGAGACCGCCGCCGAGGCCCCCGCCGCGATCCACCCGTACCCCGCCGACATCACCGCCGAGGGCGCTCCCGAGGAACTGGTCCGGACCGTCCTCGCCGCCCACGGCCGCCTCGACGTCCTCGTCAACAACGCGGGCATCGCGGCCGGCGGTCCCCTCGGCACCCTCGACCGGACCGTGATCGGCCCGCTCCTGGAGACGAACCTGATCGCCCCCGTGCTGCTCACCCAGGCCGCCGTGCCCGCGCTGACCGCCTCCCGGGGCGTGGTCGTCAACGTGACGACGACGATCGGACAGCGCGGCTGGCCGGCCGGTTCCGTCTACCCGGCGACCAAGAGCGCCCTGGAGACGCTGACCCGCTGCTGGGCGGTGGAACTCGCGCCCGCCGGGATCCGGGTGGTGGCGGTCGCCCCCGGCGCGATCGAGACACCGATCGCCGACCACATGGGCCTGACACCCGAACAGCGGCGCCGGACCCTGGCCTGGCAGGTGGCGCACACCCCGCTCGGACGGATCGGCCGGCCCGAGGAGGTCGCCTGGGCGGTCACCTCGCTCGCCGCGCCCGAGGCCGGCTACCTCACCGGGACCGTGCTCCCCGTCGACGGGGGCGCGCTGGTCGCGTGATACGACTGCGCGGGTGCGCATCGGTGAACTGGCCCGCAGGACGGGCGTGTCGGCGCGGGCCCTGCGCCATTACGAGCAGGCCGGGCTCCTCGCCTCGGCCCGCGCGGCCAACGGCTACCGCGTCTACGAGGAGGACGCGGTCGTCCGCGTCGCCAACATCCGGTACCTCCTCGACGCCGGGCTCACCCTCGACGACGTGGCGGCCTTCCGCTCCTGCCTCGACGGGGACCTGCCGTCGGTGCGCCCCTCCGCCCGCGGCCTGGAGATCGCCCGTGAACGGCTCGCGGTGCTCGACGCCCGGATCGCGGCCCAGACGGCGGCCCGCGACCGGCTGGCGGCGGCCCTCGCCGACCGGTCCGGCAGTGACGCGACAGCCCCCGGAATGTCATGATCTGACGGTCCGAAGGATCTTCGGACGGTCGGATTGGCTACGGGAGGACCACCGGTCATGGAAGCGGCGCTGATAGCGGTGGCGGGCACGCTCCTCGGCGTGATCGCCACCCACTGGTTCCAGGGACGGATGACCCTGCGCACGGCGGCACTCGCCCGGAACGAGCAGCTCCGCCAGGAACGGATCGCCACCTACAGCGCCTTCGCGGGCGCCGTCGTCGAGTACCGCCACAGCCAGAACGACCGCTGGTTCCGGGCCGTCGAGGAGCCCGGCTCGGACGAGGCCGAGGAGTCCCGGCACGCCTCCTACCGGCAGCGGACCGCTGCCCGCCAGGCCCTCTTCCGCGTCCAGCTGGTCTGCGACGACGCCGACGTCCGGCGGCTCGCGGAAGCCGCCTTCCAGCAGACCCACTGCATGCACGAGGCGGTGGGCACGGCTGACCGGGCCCGCCGGTCCGACGAGGCCAAGGAAGCCCTCTCCCGGTTCATCGCCGCCGCCGCGCCCGGACTGCGCTGAGGACGGCGGTCATGGACCTCGTCGCCCCCGTCGTCGTCGAGCCGCTGCGCCGCCGGCGCTGCTCGGAGTGCCGGCAGGGCCCGCTGGAACGGATGATCGTCGAGTACGGCCGACCGGTCTGTCTGGACTGCGCCGACCTCGGCCACCTGGTCTTCCTGCGCCGGGGCGACACCGCCCTCACCCGGCGCGCCCGGGAGCGCAGCACGCTGTGGGCGGTGGTGGTGCGCCACAACCGGCGCCGCACCCGCTACGAGCGGCAGGGGCTGCTCGTCGAGGAGGCGGCCCTCGCGCTGGCGGAGGCGGCCTGCCTCGCCGACGCGGAGGCCCGGGCCCGGCGCCGGGCCCGGGACGCGGAGCGGCGGGCGGCGCGGGACGCCGGGATCACCGAGGCCCTGCGGGCCGAGATCCTGCGGCTCTTCCCCACCATGCCGCTCGACCGGGCGGCCGAGATCGCCGGCCACGCCTCGGCGAAGGGCAGCGGCCGGGTGGGCCGGACGGCCGCCGGGCGGGCCCTCGACCGGGGCGCCGTGACGGCCGCGGTCCGCGCCTCCGTACGGCACCTGGACACGCCGTACGACTCGCTGCTGATGAGCGGGGTCCCCCGCCACCGGGCCCGCACCACCGTCGCCCCGGCGATCGAGACCGTGCTCCGGGCCTGGCGCGCACCCGGGACGCGGGGGCGCGGAGACGCGGACGCGCCCGGCGTGACGGGCACGACGGGCGCGGAGGGGACGCCGGGCCGGGCGGACCGCTGACGGCTCGGACGTCAGCGGGGCCGGCCCCGGCGTGAGAGGTCCGGGTCAGACCTGGTCGGCCGCGCGGCGGGCGCGGCGGTACATCAGCGCGCCGCCGAGGAGGAGCGCGGCGCTGCCCGCGGCGGCGAGGCCGGCGCTCTCGCTGCCGGTGGCGGCGAGCGACGCGGTGCCGGTCTCGCCCTGCGGGGCGGGGGCGGGAGCGGGGACCGGGGCGGGAGCCTCGGGCTTCTCCTGCTCCGCGACCGGCTTCGGCGGCACGTTGCGCACCGGGGTCTGCGGGCGCGGGGTCGGGATCTCGACCTGCGGCTCCTCGGGGGTGCTCGGGCCGTTGACGCCGGTGTTCCCGACGGCCGGGTTGCCGATGCCCACCACGTTGACCGAGTTGCCGACGACGTTCACCGGCAGGTCGATCGGGAGCTGGATGCCGTTCCCGGACAGCACGCCCGGGGAGCCCTCGGTGTGGCTCTCGGCGGTGGCACCGCCGCCGTTGACCGCGCCGCCGTCGGAGGAGCCGCCGCGGCTCTCGGTGCCGGTCTGCTCGCCGCCGCGCGGGGTCAGGGCCTCGTCCTTGTGGGTACGGCCGGTACCGGAGTCCGCGGACTCCCCGGCCGGGGCCGAGGTGTTGGCGCACGAGTTGCCCGCCGCCGGGTTGAGCAGCCCGACCACGTTGACCGTGTTCCCACAGAGGTTGACCGGTACGTGGACCGGCAGCTGGATCGTGTTGCCGGAGCCGACGCCGGGCGAGCCGACCGCGGCCCCCTCGGCACCCGAGTCCGCGTGGGCGGCGCCCGCCGACAGCGCGAGCGCACCACCCGTGACCAACAGTGTGGCCAGACCACTTCGGCGCATCTGCCTCATGGCTTCCTGCCTTCCGGAGTTGCACGGGCAAGTGCCCGTACCGGAATAAACGCGACGAACGCGTTTGCCGGATCCGGCCGTTGGGCGGTTTCACTCGTTCGAGGGAGGCTCCGTTCGAGTGGCGTCTTCCGCGTCCGCTAGCGACCCAGCAGTTCGGTGAGGGCTCCGACCGGGTCGGCGTCGGGGACGCCCCGCGGCCACCAGTCCTCGCGGCCGCGGTCCGATTCGTACGGGTACCACAGGCCGTCCTTGCCGAGCCGGAGTTGGAGCGAGGCGGTGGAGAGCCGGTTGCGCCAGGGGCGGAACGCCGGGAAGTCGGCGGCGAGGAGGGCGGGTCTCGCCCGGTCGAACGGGCCGGCGGGCGGGTCCCAGGGCTCCTCCAGGACCGCGAGCCCGGCCGCGCCGCCCTGGCGCCACGCGGCGACGGCGCGGGCGAGGTCGGTCGGGGTCCGGTCGAGCGCGTCGGCCAGGTCCCGGTAGAGCGCGCGGGTCGAGGCGGTGAGGCCGGAGCCGGGGTGGGCGGCGGCCAGCCGGACCGCGTCCTGCCACGGCGTGAGGTCGGCGACGGGGTCGTGCCCGGTGGCGAGGAAGGCATGGGCGCGGGCGGCGGCCTCGCCGGCCAGCAGGTCGAGCGCGAGGGGGTCCGGGGCGTGCGGGTCCGGCGGGAAGACGGCGGGGCGGCCGGGCCGGTCGGGGAGCGGCAGCGGCGGGGGCGGCGGCAGCGCGGGCCGGGTGGCGGTGAGCACGTCCCGGGCGGGCACGGCGGGCAGGAGCGGCGCGGTGGGGGCGGATTCGGCGGCGGACCGGACCGCGTTGCGCCGGGAGAGTTCGGCGAGGAGCTCGCCCTCGCCGCGGCCGCGCATCAGGAAGAGGACGAACGGGTCCTCGTCGAGGAGCCGGGCCGCCTGGTAGCAGAGGGCGGCGGCGTGCTTGCAGGGAAAGCCGTCGTCGGGGCAGGAGCAGTCGGGCAGCAGGTCGCCGGGGGCGGGCAGCAGTCCCTCGACGGCCTCCAGGGCGTGCGGGACCTCCTTGTCGAGGAGGGCGGCCATGTGCTCGGGCCGGGCGGCGGCCTCGTCGAGGAAGAGCTCCCAGCCGTCGTCGCCGAGGGTGCGCATCCGGATCTCGGTGCGGTACGGGCGGATCCGGCTGCCGTGCACATAGGCGACGACCCGGCCGGGGGTGACGGTGATGGCGTCGACGTGGCCGCGCTCCGCGTAGGCCCTGCCCCGGCCGAGGCGGGCCTGGTCGAGCGCGGTGCGCTCCAGGGCGGCCACCCAGGCGTTGCCCCACCAGGTGGCGGCGAAGCGCCCGTCGGAGGCTTCGCGGGGCGGGACCGCCGGGAAGGTGCGGCGGCGGTCGTCGGGGCGGGGACCTGCCGCGCGGGCGGGGCGGGCGGCCCGGGAGGCGGGGCGGTTCACGCGGACCTCCTCAGGGAGACCAGGTCGGCCAGCTCGCGGTCGGTGAGTTCGGTGAAGGCGGCCTCGCCGGAGCCCAGGACGGCATCGGCCAGGGCCCTCTTGGCCCGCAGCAGTTCGGCGATGCGGTCCTCGACGGTGCCCTCGGTGACGAGCCGGTGGACCTGCACCGGCTGGGTCTGGCCGATCCGGTAGGCGCGGTCGGTGGCCTGGTCCTCGACCGCCGGGTTCCACCAGCGGTCGTAGTGGACGACATGGCCGGCGCGGGTGAGGTTGAGCCCGGTGCCGGCGGCCTTGAGGGAGAGCAGGAACACGGGCACCTCGCCGGCCTGGAAGCGGTCGACCATCCGCTCCCGCTCGGCCACCGGCGTCCCCCCGTGCAGGAGTTGGCTGGTGACGCCGCGGGCGGTGAGGTGGTCGGCGAGGAGCCGCGCCATCGTCACGTACTGGGTGAAGACGAGCACGGAGCCGTCCTCGGCGAGGATGGTGTCGAGGAGTTCGTCGAGGAGGGCGAGCTTGCCGGAGCGGCCGGCGAGACGGGCGGTGCCGCCGCCGCGCGGGGCGTCCTCCTTGAGGTACTGGGCGGGGTGGTTGCAGATCTGCTTGAGCGAGGTCAGCAGCTTCATCACCAGGCCGCGCCGGGCCATCCCCTCGGCGGCCTCGATCTGGCCGAGGGTCTCGCGGACCACCGCCTCGTACAGCGACGCCTGTTCGCGGGTGAGCGGCACCGGGTGGTCGGACTCGGTCTTGGGCGGCAGTTCGGGGACGATGCCGGGGTCGGACTTGCGGCGGCGCAGCAGGAAGGGGCGGACGAGTCTGGCGAGCCGCTCCACCGCCTCCTCGTTCTCCAGCTCCTCGTGGTTCTCCGCGGCGCGGGCGTGCCGGGAGCGGAACGCCTTGAGCGGGCCGAGGAGTCCGGGCGTGGTCCAGTCGAGGAGGGCCCACAGCTCGGAGAGGTTGTTCTCCACCGGGGTGCCGGTGAGGGCGACGCGGGCGGGCGCGGGGATGGTGCGGAGCGCCTTGGCGGTCGCGGAGAACGGGTTCTTCACGTGCTGGGCCTCGTCGGCGACGACCATGCCCCAGGGCCGCCCGGCGAGCTGCGCGGCGCGGGTGCGCAGGGTCCCGTAGGTGGTGAGGACGATCCCGCCGTCGAGGTCGCCGAGGTCGCGCGCGGTGCCGTGGAAGCGGCGGACGGGCACACCGGGCGCGAACTTCGCCGCCTCCCGCTGCCAGTTGCCGAGGAGCGAGGCGGGGCAGACGACGAGGGTGGGCTCGCGGCGGGCGCGCCGGAGGTGGAGGGCGAGGACGGTCACGGTCTTCCCGAGGCCCATGTCGTCGGCGAGGCAGCCGCCGAGGCCGAGCGAGGTCATCAGGTCGAGCCAGGCGAGGCCGCGGAGCTGGTAGTCCCGCAGGGTGGCGGTGAGTCCGGGCGGGGGCGCGGCCGGCTCGGGGCCGGCGAGGAGCCGGTCGCGGAGGACCGCGAGCGCGCCGACCGGCACGGCGGGGACCGTCTCGCCGTCCACCTCGGCGCTGCCGGTGAGGGCGGCGGCGAGGGCGTCGACCGGTTCCAGCAGGCCCAGTTCGCGCTTGCGGGCCTTGCGGACGAGGTCGGGGTCGACGACGACCCAGCGGTCGCGGAGCCTGACGACGGGGCGGTGGGCCTCGGCGAGGAGGTCCATCTCGCCCTGGGTGAGCGGATCGCCGTCGAGGGCGAGCTGCCAGTCGAAGCGGAGCAGTTCGGTGCTGTCGAAGAAGCTGGTGCCGTCGGTGGCGGAGCCGGGCGCGGAACGGGCGGGGCGGACGACGGCGGAGGCGCTGAGCGAGCGGGCCAGGTCGCGCGGCCAGTGCAGGGCGACCCCGGCGTCGGCGAGCCGGGCGGCGGCGGGGCCGAGCAGCTCGTACAGCTCGGCCTCGGAGAGGGCGAGGACGTCGGGCGCGTCCCGCTCCAGGAGGCGGCCGAGCGGGGGCCAGATCCGGGCGGCGCGGCGCAGGGCGAGGAGGGCGTCGATGCGGGCGCGGGGGCCGAGGTGCTCGCCCTCCCCCGCCCACAGGGCGGCGGCGTCGATGACGAGGGTCGGGTCGGCGAGGCTGTGCACCTGGAGGATCGCGGCCGCCGCCTGCCGCTCGGCCCCTCCCTCGGCCTCGTCGGCGGTGTCGAAGAGTTCGGCGGCGGAGAGGTCGAGGCGCAGCGAGATCCGCACCCCGGCGTCCATGCCGGCGGCCGCCTCGGCGGCCCAGGCCCGGGCCCCGGGCAGGTGCTGCGGCTCGGCGGCGGCGAAGGGCGCCCCGACCGCGTGCACGGCGGCGGGGGTACGCGGCAGGGTGTCGGCGACCGCGTCCAGGAAGGCCCGCACCAGGGCCTCCGGATCGGGCAGCCCGAGCGGGCCCGGGCCGGCGACGGGCACGGCGTGCCCCTCGTACGGCATCGCGGCGGCGACGGCCCGCAGATGGGCGATGTCCTCGGCGTCGAGCGGCCCGGCCCGCCAGGCGTCCAGGTCGTCGGCGGTGAGTCCGGGCAGCAGCCGACCCCGGGCGACGAGGTGCAGGGCGTGCAGGGCGGCCGCGCCCCAGCAGGCGGTGGCGGGGTGGGCGGCGGGGCTGTGCCGGGCGGCGACGAGCAGCGGCAGGGCGGTCGCCATGGGCAGGGTGACGGCGGGCACCTCCCGGCCGCGGGCGCCGGTGCCGTGCCGGCGGGCGACCGTGATCCGGGTGGGCTCCGCCCCGGTGAGGCCGACGGGCTCGGGCAGGGCCGTCCCGTCCGGCGACCAGAGGGCGATCCGGCCGTCCCGGGGCAGCGCGGCCGGCAGGAAGACGGCGGCACGGGCCGTCCAGCGCTCCGTCATGTGCCGCCCTCCTTCCCCCGGGTCCACCGGCCGGCGCGGAGCTTCCACGTCGGTACCCCCGACCTTACGGCCGGGGTCTGACAACGGTCGCCGGCGTGTGTCCCCCGACCGGCCCAACCCCGGATGACAGCCGCCTCTGGGGGCGGGAGGGTGGCGTCGACCAGGGCTTTTCGCCCCGGGGCTGCCGCCGACCGCCTCGCTCGCCCGATCGAAGGGGATCCGCCATGTCCGTTCGCCGGCGTCTCACGACCGCCACCGGGGCCGTGCTGCTCACGCTCACGGTCGCGGGCTGCTCGGGCCTCGGCCGCACCGCCGTCGGCCCCGTCACGTACGAGACCCGCGGGGAGAAGGTGGTGCGGGTGATGAGCCCGCCGGTGCAGGGCTGCCACCGGCTGCCGCTGGGCGCGACGCGGGTCGAGAACGGCACGCTGGTGGACCTGATCCTGTACCGGACCCCGCACTGCCGGGGCGAGGAGTCGATCTACCTGCCGACCAACACCTCCGACTCGATCGCGCCGGGCACCCTGGCCTGGCACAGCTACTCGATGGTGCACTGAGCCCGGTTCCCGACGCCGTTCCCTTCGCCTCCGGACGGGTAGATGCTGGAAGTGCCCACAGGGATCCGACGGAAGAGGGCGCCGTCATGCGTACCGGAAGCGAGCCGGCCACCGCGCGCAGCGCGCTGCGGCTGCGGTTCTGGCTGAGTGCCTGGGGAATGGTGTGGGCGGTCTTCGGCACGGTGGTCTTCGTGCTGGTCGGCCGGCCGGGCTGGGCGGTGGCCTGCGGGGTGCTGTTCCTGGTGGTCGCCGTCGACATGTCGATGGTCCTGCGCCATCTGCGCCAGGGGCCGCACTGGCAGCCGGGCCGGGACGTCCCGCCGTACGAGCCGGACCACGGCGACGGCCGGCCCCGGAGCGGGTACGTCGGCGACCAGGGCGGCGACGGGTGGCTCCCGCACCCGGACGACGACGGCCGGGACCGCGGTGAGCGCTGAGGACCGGCCGGGCGGTCAGTCCTCGGTGCCGAAGCCGGCGGCCCGTACGTACTCGGGCCGGGGGTCGAGCGCGGCGGCCAGCCGGAAGTGCCGGGTGGCCCGGGCGTCCTGCCCGGACCGCTGGAGGGTGCGGGCGAGGGCGAAGTGGGCGAAGGCGTTGTCCGGCTCTCGCTCCAGCACCAGCTCGAACTCCAGCTGCGCGGGACGCAGCTGTGCGGCGGCGAAGAAGGCCCTGGCCCGCAGGAGGCGGGCGGCGGTGTTCTCCGGGTGCTCGGCGATGACCGAGTCCAGCAGTTTCACGGCGCCCCGGGGGTCCCGTGCGGCCAGCAGCTGCTCTGCGGCACGGAAGTCGATGACGTGCGTCTCCGGATTTCTCTCGGCCATGAACTGCATCCTTCCCACGTTCCGGGCCGGGAACACCGGACGCGGTGTTCCCGGCGGCTAGGCGGTCTCCGCCGCCCGGCGCGCCAGCTCGTCCCACACCTTCCGCACCTGCGGTTCCAGCGCGTCGAGCGGGCCGTCGTTGTCGATCACCAGGTCCGCGATCTCCAGCCGGGCAGCGCGGTCGGCCTGGGCGGCCATGCGGGCCCCGGCCTCGTCCGCGGCCATGCCCCGGAGCCGTACCAGCCGGTCGAGCTGGGTCTCGGGCGAGGCGTCCACGACGACGACGAGGTCGTAGAGGGGCGCGAGGCCGTTCTCGGTGAGGAGCGGTACATCGTGGATCACCACGTCCCCAGGGGCCGCCGCGCCCTCCAGCTCGGCCGACCGGGCCCCGACGAGCGGGTGCACGATCGCGTTGAGCGTGGCCAGCCGCTCCGGGTCGGCGAAGACGATGGAGCCGAGCCTGGGGCGGTCCAGGGTGCCCTCGGCGGTGAGGACGTCCTCCCCGAAGGCCGCCACGACGGCGGCGAGCCCCGGCGTACCCGGTTCGACGACCTCGCGGGCGATCCGGTCCGCGTCGATCAGCACGGCCCCGTACGAGACGAGAAGCCGCGACACCTCACTCTTGCCGGCGCCGATTCCGCCGGTCAGGCCCACCTTCAGCATGGGCGGCAGCTTAGGCCCTGGCCGCGCGGTGCTAGGCGTCGCCCTCGCGTTCGGCGAGGAAGCGCTCGAACTCGCGGCCCAGCTCGTCGGCCGAGGGCAGGTCGACGGGTTCGGCGACCAGGCTGCCGCGGGTCTCCGCGCCGGCCATGGCGTCGTACTGGTGCTCAAGGCCCTGGACCAGGGCGACCAGCTCCTCGTCGCCCGCGCCGATCTGGCGGTCGATCTCGGTCTGGGTGCGGCGGGCCTCGGTGCGCAGCGCGTGGGCGACGCCGGGGAGGACGAGCCCGGTGGCGGCGGTGACGGCCTCCAGGGCGGTGAGCGCCGCGTCCGGGTACGGGGAGCGGGCCACGTAGTGCGGGACGTGGGCGGCGACCCCGAGCGTGTCGAAGCCGGCCTCGGTGAGCCGGTACTCGATGAGGGACTCGGCGCTGCCGGGCACCTGGGCCTCGTCGAAGGGGCTGCGGTGACCGGGCATGAGGTCGGTGCGGTTGCCGTGCGGGGTGAGGCCGACGGGCCGGGTGTGCGGGACGCCCATGGGGATGCCGTGGAAGTTGACCGCGAGCCGGACGCCGAGCCGTTCGACGATCTGGGCGACGGCGGCGGCGAAGCGCTCCCACTCCACGTCCGGCTCGGGGCCGGAGAGGACGAGGAAGGGGGCGCCGGTGGCGTCCTGGACGAGGCGGACCTCGATGGAGGGCGTCTCGTACGCGGTCCAGCGGTCGCGCCGGAAGGTCAGCAGGGGACGGCGGGCGCGGTAGTCCACCAGCCGGTCGTGGTCGAAGCGGGCGACCAGCTGGTGCGGCAGGGCGTCGAGGACTCCCTCGACGATCTGCTCGCCGGTCTCTCCCGCGTCGATGTAGCCGTCGAAGTGGTACAGCATGACCAGTCCGGTCGACTCCTGTGCCAGGGCCAGATCGACCACGGCCAGGCCCTTGGGGTCCCACTCGTACAAATCCTGGGGATCAAGCACGGTTACCGCTCCTCCTCGCGTCTTCGGGAAGAACGCTCCGGAGGGCAAGGTCATTCCCGCGGCGGGCCCGGGACGGGGCCGGAAACGCGAACCGGGGCCCGCTCCCCCGGAAGGGAGCGGGCCCCGGTGTGCTGCTAGCGACTAGCGCCGCTCAGCGGTGAGCCTGTTCAGCTCTGGCCGCCGGCGAGCTTCTCGCGCAGGGCGGCGAGGGCCTCGTCCGACGCCAGGGCGCCGGCGCTGTCGTCCGACTCCGAGGAGTAGGAGCCACCCGAGATGCCCGCACCGGCGTTGCCGGCGGCCGGGGCGGCAGCGCCCTCGGCAGCGGCGGCCTCGTCGGCCTCGCGGGACTTGATGACCTGCGCCTGGTGCTGCTCGAAGCGGGCCTGCGCCTCGGCGTACTGGGCCTCCCACGCCTCGCGCTGGGTCTCGTAGCCCTCGAGCCAGTCGTTGGTCTCGGGGTCGAAGCCCTCGGGGTAGATGTAGTTGCCCTGGTCGTCGTAGGACGCGGCCATGCCGTACAGGGTCGGGTCGAACTCGACCGACGCCGGGTCGGCACCGAAGGACTCGTTGGCCTGCTTCAGGGACAGCGAGATCCGGCGACGCTCGAGGTCGATGTCGATGACCTTGACGAAGATCTCGTCGTTGACCTGGACGACCTGCTCCGGGATCTCCACGTGGCGCTCGGCCAGCTCGGAGATGTGGACCAGACCCTCGATGCCCTCGTCCACGCGGACGAACGCACCGAACGGAACCAGCTTGGTGACCTTGCCGGGGACGACCTGGCCGATCTGGTGCGTGCGGGCGAACTGCTGCCACGGGTCCTCCTGCGTCGCCTTCAGCGACAGGGAGACACGCTCGCGGTCCATGTCCACGTCGAGAACCTCGACGGTGACCTCCTGGCCGACCTCGACGACCTCGGACGGGTGGTCGATGTGCTTCCAGGACAGCTCGGAGACGTGCACGAGACCGTCGACGCCGCCCAGGTCCACGAAGGCACCGAAGTTGACGATCGAGGACACGACGCCGGAGCGGACCTGACCCTTCTGGAGGGTCGTGAGGAAGGTCTGGCGGACCTCGGACTGGGTCTGCTCCAGCCAGGCGCGGCGGGACAGGACCACGTTGTTGCGGTTCTTGTCCAGCTCGATGATCTTCGCCTCGAGCTCCTTGCCCACGTAGGGCTGGAGGTCGCGGACACGACGCATCTCGACCAGGGAGGCCGGGAGGAAGCCGCGGAGGCCGATGTCGAGGATGAGACCACCCTTGACGACCTCGATGACGGTACCGGTGACGATGCCGTCCTCTTCCTTGATCTTCTCGATGGTGCCCCAGGCACGCTCGTACTGGGCGCGCTTCTTCGAGAGGATCAGGCGGCCTTCCTTGTCCTCCTTCTGGAGAACCAGGGCCTCGATCTCGTCGCCGACCTTGACGACCTCGTTGGGGTCGACGTCGTGCTTGATCGAGAGCTCGCGGCTCGGGATGACACCTTCGGTCTTGTAACCGATGTCGAGCAGGACCTCGTCCCGGTCGACCTTCACGATGACGCCGTCGACGATGTCGCCGTCGTTGAAGTACTTGATCGTCTCGTCGATCGCGGCGAGGAAGGCTTCCTCGTTACCGATGTCGTTGACCGCAACCTGCGGGGTGGTGGCGGTGGTCTCGGTGCTGCTCGTCATGTGGGAAAGGGCTCCGGTTACGGACAGAAAGTCGTAGGTACTGCTACGCCGAGAGCCCGTATCGCACTGAAGAAGCCGGACAGCTGATGAAGCACCTTCCCGGGGAACGGGGGCGCCTCGTAAACCGAGGGGACCGCAACAGGTGCGAGCGCGGCCTGCTCCGTCTGAGGCGCGCAGGCCCGCAGCGCAACCTTTAGCATACGGGGGCGGCCGGACAGGGTCAATGCGCGAAGCGCGCACCCGGGACAGAACCACGCAAACCCGGCACCAACTCGTGCCGGTCCGCGTCCACCCGTGCCTCATCGGCGGGGTCCGCCGGCAGGCGGCACTGAGCGCAAACTACATCGACGGGCGAGATGAACCAAGAGTACGAACACGAACTGCCCCTCTCCTCGGACGAGGAGGAGGCGGAGGCCACCCGGCGTGACGCCGGGGACGCGGAGAGCAGCCGGGCCAGCCGGGGCTGGTGGGACCGGAACGCCGACGAGTACCAGAGCGAGCACGGCGCCTTCCTCGGCGACGACCGGTTCGTCTGGGGTCCGGAGGGGCTGGACGAGGCCGAGGCCGGGCTGCTCGGGCCGGCGGAGGGGCTGAAGGGGCTCGACGTCCTGGAGATCGGCGCGGGCGCGGCGCAGTGCTCGCGGTGGCTGGCGGCGCGGGGCGCCCGGCCGGTGGCGCTCGACCTCTCGCACCGGCAGCTCCAGCACGCCCTGCGGATCGGCGGGGAGGTGCCGCTGGTGGAGGCGGACGCGGGGGCGCTGCCGTTCCGCGACGGCTCCTTCGACCTGGCGTGCTCGGCGTACGGGGCGGTGCCGTTCGTCGCCGATCCGGTGCGGGTCTTCCGGGAGGTGCGGCGGGTGCTGCGGCCCGGCGGCCGCTGGGTGTTCTCGGTGACGCATCCGATCCGCTGGGCCTTCCCGGACGAGCCGGGGCCGGAGGGCCTGTCGGTCGCCGCCTCCTACTTCGACCGGACGCCCTACGTCGAGCAGGACGAGTCGGGGCGGGCGGTGTACGTGGAGCACCACCGGACGCTCGGCGACCGGGTGCGGGACGTGGTGGCCGGGGGCTTCCGGCTGGTGGACCTGGTCGAGCCGGAGTGGCCGGCGTGGAACAGCCAGGAGTGGGGAGGCTGGTCGCCGCTGCGGGGGAACCTGATCCCGGGCACGGCGATCTTCGTGTGCGAGCGCGAGGACTGAGACCGGAGCCGTTCGAAGTCGGACAGTCGTACTTATAGGCGGGCCTGTGGATAACCGGGCCCGCCTTTTTCCTTCGCGTACGAGACTGAGTGCGTGATCCGACACGACGTACTCGATCTGCTTCCCGTCCGCCATGCCGTTCCCGAGCTGCTGGCCGCGCTCGCCGAGCGCGGCACGGCGGTGCTGCACGCGCCGCCCGGCACCGGCAAGACCACGCTGGTGCCGCTCGCGCTCGCGGGACTCATAGGGGACGGGCCGGGGCGGCGGGTGCTGGTGGCCGAGCCGCGCCGGATGGCGGTGCGGGCGGCGGCCGCGCGGATGGCGTGGCTGCTGGGCCAGGAGGTCGGCGGGGCGGTCGGCTTCTCCGTGCGCGGGGAGCGGCGGGCCGGGCCGGCGACCCGGGTCGAGGTGGTGACGACGGGCATCCTCCTCCAGCGGCTCCAGCGGGACCCGGAGCTCGCCGGGGTGGACGTGGTGCTGCTCGACGAGTGTCACGAGCGGCACCTGGACGCCGACACGGCCCTGGCGTTCCTGGTGGACGTACGGGCCGCGCTGCGGCCGGAGCTGGGGCTCGTCGCGGCCTCGGCGACCAGTGACGCGGAGGCGTGGGCGCGGCTGCTGACCGCCCAGGAGGGCGGCGGACCGGCGCCGGTGGTGCGCAGCGAGGGCGAGGGGCACGGGTTCGCGGTGCGTCATGTGCCGCCGCCGGCGGGGATCCGGCCGGCGCACGGCACCTGGGTGGATCCGGCGCTGCTGCGGCATGTGGCGGCGACGGTGCGGGAGGCGCTGGCGCGGCACGAGGGCGACGTCCTCTGCTTCCTGCCCGGCACGGGGGAGATCGCGCGGACGGCGGGGCTGCTCGACGGGGTGGACGCGGAGGTGCTCCAGCTGCACGGGCGGGCTCCGGCGGCGGTGCAGGACGCGGTGCTGCGGGGCGCGGGGCCGGGCGGCCGGCGGCGGGTGGTGCTGTCGACGTCGGTGGCGGAGTCGAGCCTCACGGTGCCGGGGGTGCGGGTCGTGGTGGACGCGGGGCTGGCCCGGGAGCCGCGGATGGATCACGCCCGGGGGCTCGGTTCGCTGGCGACGGTGCCGGTGTCGGCCGCGGCGGCGACGCAGCGGGCGGGACGTTCGGGGCGGGAGGCGCCGGGCACGGTGTACCGGTGCTGGGCGGAGGCGGAGGAGAGCGGCCGGGCGCGGTTCCCGGCGCCGGAGATCCGGATCGCGGATCTGGCCGACTTCGCGCTGCGGGTCGCCTGCTGGGGCGATCCGACGGCGGAGGGGCTGGCGCTGCTCGACGCGCCGCCGGCCGGGGCGCTGGCGGCGGCGCGCTCGGTGCTGGAGGCGATCGGGGCGGTGGACGCGGCGGGGAAGGCGACCGGGCGGGGCGAGCGGATGGCCCGGCTCGGTCTGCATCCGCGGCTCGGGCGGGCGCTGCTCGACGGGGCGGCCGAGGTGGGGGTGCGGCGGGCTGCCGAGGTGGTGGCGCTGCTGAGCGAGGAGCCGCCCCGGGAGTACGGGGACGATCTGACGGCCGCCTGGCGCGCGGCCCGGCGGGGCGGGGACGGGTACGGGGCGCGCTGGCGGGCGGAGGTGCGGCGGCTGGAGCGGGCGGCGGCCGCGGAGGGCGGCGCCTGGGAGGGGCGAGCCGGAGACGGCGCGGGTGCGGCCGGGGAGGACTCGGTGGCGGGGGTGGTGACGGCGCTGGCGTTCCCGGAGCGGGTGGCGCGGGCGCGGGAGCGGGACGGACATCTGATGGTGTCCGGCAGCGGGGCCCGGCTCGGTGAGGGGTCGGGCCTGCGGTCGGCGCCGTGGCTGGCGGTGGCGGTGGCGGACCGGACGGCCCGGGACGCGACGGCGCGGGTGCGGCTGGCTGCGGTGGTGGACGAGGCCGTGGCGCGGCGGGCGGCGGGGCATCTGTTCCGGGCGGGCGAGGAGGTGCGCTGGGAGGACGGCGACGTGGTCGCGCGGTCGGTGGAGCGGTTGGGGGCGGTGGAGCTGACGGTGCGCCCGCTGGGGTCGGCGGCCGATCCGGTGCTGGTGCGGGAGGCGCTGCTCGACGGGTTGCGGCGGGAGGGGACGGGGCTGCTGCGGTGGAGCCGGGAGGCGGTGGAGCTGCGGGAGCGGCTGGCGTTCCTGCGCGAGGCGGTCGGCGGGGCGTGGCCGGACGTGTCGGAGGAGGCGCTGGTGGAGCGGGCCGAGGAGTGGCTGGAGCCGGAGCTGTCGCGGGCGGCGCGGCGGGCGGACCTGGGGCGGATCGACGCCGGGGAGGCGTTGCGGCGGCTGCTGCCGTGGGCCTCGGGCGAGGCGGGGCGGCTCGACGAGCTGGCCCCTGAGCGGATCGAGGTGCCGAGCGGTTCGCGGATCCGGGTGGCGTACGGGGAGGGGCGGCCGGTGCTGGCGGTGAAGCTCCAGGAGATGTTCGGGCTGGACGGGACGCCGACGGTGGCGGGGGTGCCGGTGCTGGTGCACCTGCTCTCCCCCGCCGGGCGGCCGGCGGCGGTCACCGCGGATCTGGCCTCGTTCTGGCGGGACGGCTACCGGGCGGTGCGGGCGGAGCTGCGGGGGCGGTATCCGAAGCATCCGTGGCCGGAGGACCCGTCCTCGGCGGAGCCGACCCGGCACACGATCGCGCGGCTCAGACGGGAGGGGTGACGGGCTCCCGTTCCGTCCTCGGGGCGGTTGCGGGGGCGGGGCGGCGGGAGCGGGACTCCAGCCAGAGGGCGAGGGCGAGCAGGAGGAGGGCGAGGACGGTGAAGGTCCACGGCAGCCGGGAGACGAGGAGGAGGACGGTGGTGCGGTTGGCGGAGACCAGCTCGACGGTGTCGGCGATGTAGTCCTCGCGCATCTTCACGTGGCCGGCGAAGACGGTGACGGTGTCCTTGCCCGTGAGGGCCTTGGCGCCGCGGAGCTCCTCCTTGTGGATCTCCTCGCCGTTGACGGGGGCTCCGGTGACGGGCTCGACCCAGAACATGCGCTTGGTGGTGTACCAGCGGGTGAGGCCCATGCTCGCGATGACGTCGGGGGTGATGCCCTCGACCGGCATGGTCTTGGGCATGGGGACCTGGGTCCAGGGGATGGTCTGCTCGTAGTAGTAGACCTCCAGGCCGCGGAAGGTGCGGGTGCCCACGTAGTGGATGGGGGACGAGGTGCGGGTCTGGGCGTCGAAGTAGAGGTAGTCGCGCTTCTCGGTGAGGAAGGGCCATTTGAACTCGATGCCCTCGCGCGTGACCGGGTCGCCGTCGACCATCTCGCCCGGCACGTTCACGGGGTCCTGGGTGTGCGCGTCGAACACGTACCGCTCGGGGATCTTGGACACCATCGCGCCGTCGGGTCCCATGACGTAGGAGAGGCCGTCCCAGACGACGACGTCGCGGTCGGTGCCGCGCTCGATCCGCTTCGACTCCTCCACGTTGCCCTTGAGGGTCTGGACGATCGTGATCTTCTCGACCTCGCGGGCCTTGAGGGTGCCGTAGTCGAGGAGGGTCGCGGGGCGGGCCTCCAGGACCATCTCCTGGTACTGGTTCGGCGGGATCTTGGCCAGCCGGGGGAAGGCGTACCAGCGCAGGGTGGGGGCCATGGCGGCGAGGAAGACCGCGAGGGAGAGGAGGACGAGGCTGGCTCGGCGGCGCACGGGGGCTCCCTACTTCTTCGGGCCGGGGTCGGCGGTGAGCAGGGGTCTGGGCGAGGTGGGGCCGTCGGGCGGCAGATCGACCACGGAGACGAGCAGGACGAAGAGCAGGACGGGTACGAGTCCGATGGCGGCGGCGACGAGGGCGCGCATGTCGGCCTCCCGGCAAGTGATCTGATGGATCGTCAGGGCGGGGGCACCGTAGCAACGCGACCGTGAGATGAGAACAGCTCGTGGCGGGACGGACGGAAACGCGCGCCGCCCCCGGCGTCCCGGGAGGGACGCGGCGGGGGCGGCACGGAGAAGGGGCGGTGCGGCGGAAGGGCGGCGCGGATCAGCTCGTGGGCGACGGGCTCGTGGAGGGCGAGGCCGACGTGGAGCCGGACGCGGTGGGCGCGGGCTCGGTCGTCGGGGCCGGGTCCGGGGTCGGCTCCGTGGTGGGCGGCGTGGTGGCCGGGGCGGTGACGGTGAGCGTCAGCTTCACCGTGCCGCCGCCGGGCGCGGTGAGCCAGAGGACGTAGCCGCCGGCCTTCTCGCCCGCCACGAGGTCGCCGATGGACAGCCGGCCCTGGGCGTCGGTCTTCAGGACCCTGGTGCGGATCGGGTTGCCCGCGGCGTCCTTGCCGAAGGAGGGGCCTTCGGCGCTCTGGGTCGGCGCGTCCGTCGAGTCGGCGACCACCGCGGTGACGCTCACGCCGGCGGCGAGCGCGCCGCCGAGGCGGGCCTCGACCGTGACGTCGGCGTAGCCGGCGCCGGTCTGGGCGGTCAGGGCGGTGTCGCCGATCCGGGCGAGGGCGTCGGCCTTGCGGACCTCGACGGTCGCCTTCAGTTCGGCGGCCGGCAGGGAGCGGCCGGGGACGGTGGCGCGGATGGTGAAGGGCTCGGCCTTCGCTCCGGCGCGGAGGGCGGGGGCCTTGGCGACGCCCCGCGCGTCCGAGGTGACGGTGACCGTGGTGGCGCCGGCGGGGAAGCGGGCGTCGGTGGTGGCGGGCAGCTCGAAGCGGACGCTGACGCCGGCGACCGGGCGACCCGAGGCGTCGACGGCGGTGACGGTCGCGGCCTGGGCGAAGGTGCTCTCGGTGACCGCGGTCAGCACCGCCGTGCCGGGCTTGAGGCGCGCGACCCTGAGCGTCGGCGGGACCTCGACGGGCGTGGCGACGGGAGGCCGGGTCGGGTCGGTGACCGGCGGCTTCGTCGGCTCGGTCGGCTTCGGCGAGGGCGTGACCGGGGTCGTCTCGGTGGGCTTCGGCGACGGCTTCTGCGGCGAGGGGGTGGGGCTCGGGGAGGGCGAGGGCGGCGCGGCGGACTCGGACGGGCGGACCGTCCTGCCGGTGACGGGCCGGTCGCTGCGGTCGACCGGGAGGACGCCCGTGCCGTCCGGGACGGTGTGGGCGCCGCGCCCGTAGTACTCGAACCAGGAGAGGACGGTGTTCAGGTACTCCGTGGAGCGGTTGTAGCTGAGGATCGCCCGGTCGAGGTCGGCCTTGACGGCCAGGTTCCGGCCGTCGGCGCACAGGTACATGCCAGCGGCCTGGGCGGCGTCGTAGATGTTGTTGGGGTCCTTCTTCCCGTCGCCGTTGGCGTCCTGGCCCCAGGTGGCCCAGGTGGACGGGATGAACTGCATGGGGCCGACGGCGCGGTCGTGGGTGGTGTCGCCGTCGAAGGCGCCGTCGTCGGTGTCCGAGATGTTGGCGAAGCCGACACCGTCGAGGACCGGTCCGAGGATCGGGGCGAGGGTGGTGCCGTTGGCGTCCACGCGGCCGCCGCGGGCCTGGCCGGACTCGACCTTGCCGATGCCGGCGAGGAGCTGCCACGGCAGGTTGCAGGAGGGGTCGGTGGCGCGGACCGACGCCTCGGCGCGGCGGTAGGCGGCGAGGACGGTCGCGGGTATGCCGGCGGCGGCGGGGCCGGTGACGATCGGCAGCTGGGGCGAGTGGGGCAACGCGCCGGGCAGGTTCGGCGAGTTCAGCGGCGGCAGGTCGGTGTAGTACGGCGAGTCGCCGGTCGCCGAGCCGCCGTCGAGGCCGCCGGCCGGGCTGGTGGCGTCGCCGGCGCCGACGGCCCGGTCGCCGTTGAGGTTGTCGGTCGGCGGCGGGATCGCTCCCGGCCCCTGCGAAGCGGCCAGCGCCGCGACCGCGGCCGCCACGATCGCTCCGCTCGTGGCGCCCCTGCGCAGGCGACGGCCGAATTGCGCTGCCATACCGTGCACCCCTCCCCAAATCGACTGGAACCGCACGCTCCCCGCGTGTGGCCTCAGGCGACCCTATGCGATGTACGTATCACCGGACACCAGCGCCTGACCGGGTTTCACGCTTTCGTCACCCCTTGGCCTCCCGTCGGCCGGACACGGAGGTCCGGACTCCGGGGTCCGGAGGCACCCCCGGGAACCATCCGGGCGGCGCGGCGCCTCTTGCCGGGCGGGCCGATCATCCGTACGACCGGGAGGTTCCTTCCGTGCCCTTCACCCTGAGTCACGCCGCCGCGGTGCTGCCGGCGCTACGGCGGGACGGGACCGCGCGCGGACCGCTCGTCGCCTCCGCCCTGGTCGCCGGCAGCTTCGCCCCCGACCTCACCTACTTCGCGGCGACGGCGGTGCCCGGGGCGATGGAGTTCGGGGAGGTGACCCACTCCCCCGCCGGGATCGTCACCGTCGACGTGCTCGTCGCCGCCGTCCTGGTGGGGCTCTGGCTGATGGTCCGTGAGCCGCTGGTCGGGCTGCTGCCGGGGCGGTGGCGCGGTCCGGTGCACGCGCTGGTCCGCGGCCGGCCGTGGCGGGGGCGGAAGCCGGCCGGGCTCGCCCTCGCGTTCGCCGGGTCGGCGGCGCTCGGCGCGGCCACGCACGTCGTCTGGGACACCTTCACCCACATCGACCGGTGGGGGACGCGGACGATCCCGTTCCTGGCGGAGGTCGTGGCCGGGTTCCCGGTCTACCAGTACGCGCAGTACGGGGGCTCGGCACTGGCGCTGGGGCTGCTCGGCTGGTTCACGGCCCGGGCGCTGCGGTCGGTGCCGGCCGGGGCGGAGCCGACCGCCGCGGTGCCGGTGCCGGGCCGGCGCGGGCGGCGGGCGGCGGTGCTGCTGATCGGGGGCTGTGTGCTCGCCGGGGTCGCGCACCGGGTGCTGCGCTGGGCGGCGTACTGGGGCTGGGACCGGATCGAGAACCCGCTCGACATCATCCCGACCGCCTGTTTCGGTGCGGGCGCGGGGCTCGTCGCGGGGCTCCTGCTGTACGGGACGGCGGCCCGGCTGCGAGGGCGGGGAGCGGTCCCCGCCCCCGGTCCGGCGGAGGAGGGAGTCCCGGCCGGCCGTACGGCGCGCTCCCGTCCGTGAGTTCGCCGATCCGGGCCTCCTGGGTGAGGCCGCGGGGCCGGCCCCGGAGTGGCCACCTGGCGCACACGCCGGTGGCCGCGGCCCGCGAGGGCGTGCGGCCACCGGTGGAGCGCCGTGGGCTCAGTGCGCGGCCGAGTCCCAGTCGGGGCCGACGCCGACCGAGACGTCGAGCGGGGCGCGGAGGTCGGCGGCGGCCGACATCTGCTCGCGGACCAGGGCCTCGACCCGCTCGCGCTCGCCGGGGGCGATCTCCAGGACGATTTCGTCGTGGACCTGGAGGAGCATCCGGGAGGCGAGACCGGCCTCGGTGAGTGCCTGGTCGACCTTGAGCATGGCGACCTTGACGATGTCGGCGGCGGTGCCCTGGATCGGGGCGTTGAGCGCCATCCGCTCGGCGGCCTCGCGGCGCTGGCGGTTGTCGCTGTTGAGGTCCGGCAGGTAGCGGCGGCGGCCGAGCATGGTCTCGGTGTAGCCGGTGGCGCGGGCCTCGTCGACGACCCGGCGCAGGTAGTCCCGCACGCCGCCGAAGCGCTCGAAGTAGGTGTCCATCAGGCCGCGGGCCTCGCCCGGGTCGATGTTCAGCTGCTGCGAGAGGCCGAAGGCGGAGAGGCCGTAGGCGAGGCCGTACGACATGGCCTTGATCTTGCGGCGCATCTCGGCGTCGACGGCGGACCGCTCGACGCCGAAGACCTGGGAGGCGACGGTGGTGTGCAGGTCCTCGCCGGAGGTGAACGCCTCGATCAGGCCCTCGTCCTCGGAGAGGTGGGCCATGACGCGCAGCTCGATCTGGCTGTAGTCGGCGGTCATGAGGGACTCGAAGCCCTCGCCGACGACGAAGCCGTGCCGGATGGCGCGGCCCTCGTCCGTCCGCACCGGCACGTTCTGCAGGTTCGGGTCGGTGGAGGAGAGACGGCCGGTGGCGGCGACGGTCTGGCTGAAGGTGGTGTGGATCCGGCCGTCGGCGGCGACGGTCTTGATCAGGCCCTCGACGGTGGAGCGCAGCCGGGCCTGCTCGCGGTGGCGGAGCATGATGACCGGCAGCTCGTGCTCGGTCTGGCCGGCCAGCCAGGCGAGCGCGTCGGCGTCGGTGGTGTAGCCGGTCTTGGTCTTCTTGGTCTTCGGGAGGTTGAGCTCGCCGAAGAAGACCTCCTGGAGCTGCTTGGGCGAGCCGAGGTTGAACTCGTGGCCGACGGAGGCGTGGGCCTCCTTGACGGCCTGCTGCACGGCGCCGGCGAACTGCTGCTCCATGGCCTCCAGGTGGTCGCGGTCGGCGGCGATGCCGTGCCGCTCCAGGCGGGCGAGGAGGACGGAGGTGGGCAGCTCCACGTCGTACAGCAGCCCGCGGGCGCCGACCTCGTCGAGCTTGGTCTCGAAGGCGGTGCCGAGGTCGAGGACGGCGCGGGCCTGGGTCATCAGGGCCTCGGCCTCGGCATGGTCCTCGGCGCCGAAGGCGAGCTGGCCCTCGGAGGCGGCGGCGGGGGCGAGCTCCCGGCCGAGGTACTCCAGGGAGAGGGCGTCCAGGGCGAAGGAGCGGCGGCCGGGCTTGACCAGGTAGGCGGCGAGCGCGGTGTCCATGGTGACGCCGGCGACGCTCCAGCCGTGCTCGGGGAAGACCCGGAGGGCGCCCTTGGCGTTGTGCAGGACCTTGGGGCGCGCGGGGTCGGCGATCCAGGCGGACCAGGCCCGCTCGTCGGCCTCGTCCAGCTCGCTGGGGTCGAACCAGGCGGCCTCGCCGCCGGCGCCGGCCAGGGCGATCTCGGAGACGCTGCCGGTGCCGAGCGCCCAGCTGTCGACGGTGGCGACGCCGAGGGGCTGCTCGCCGTGGGCGGCCAGCCAGGGGGCGAGCTCGCCGGAGCCGAGGACGGTGAAGTCGAGCTCGACGCCGGGGGCGGGGGCCGGCTCGGCGGCCTCGGCGGAGCCGGGGTCGACGGCGAGCAGCCGCTCGCGCAGCGAGGGGTTGCGGATCTCCAGGGTGTCGAGGACCAGGGCGACGGCCTTGCGGTCGTACGGCTCGCGGGCCAGGTCGGCGACGGTCTTCGGCAGCTCGACGTCCCGGACCATCTCGGTGAGGACGCGGTTGAGCTTGACGGACTCCAGGTGGTCCCGGAGGTTCTGCCCGGCCTTGCCCTTGACCTCGTCGGCGCGCTCGACCAGCTCGGCGAAGGAGCCGAACTGGTTGATCCACTTGGCGGCGGTCTTCTCGCCGACGCCGGGGATGCCCGGGAGGTTGTCGGACGGGTCGCCGCGCAGGGCGGCGAAGTCCGGGTACTGGGAGGGGGTGAGGCCGTACTTCTCCTGGACCTTCTCCGGGGTGAAGCGGGTCAGCTCGGAGACGCCCTTGGTGGGGTAGAGCACGGTGGTGTGGTCGGTGACCAGCTGGAAGGAGTCCCGGTCGCCGGTGACGATGAGGACCTCGAAGCCGGCGGCCTCGGCCTGGGTGGCGAGGGTGGCGATGACGTCGTCGGCCTCGAAGCCGTCGACGGCGAACCGCGGCGCGTTCATGGCGTCGAGGAGCTCGCCGATCAGCTCGACCTGCCCCTTGAACTCGTCGGGGGTCTTCGAGCGGTTCGCCTTGTACTCGGGGAACTCCTGCGAGCGCCAGGTCTTGCGGGACACGTCGAAGGCGACGGCGAAGTGCGTGGGCGCCTCGTCGCGCAGGGTGTTCGCCAGCATCGACGCGAAGCCGTAGATCGCGTTCGTCGGCTGCCCGGTCGCGGTGGTGAAGTTCTCCGCGGGGAGCGCGAAGAACGCCCGGTACGCGAGCGAGTGCCCGTCCATGAGGAGCAGGCGGGGGCGGGTGTCTGCGGGGTTCTTCGATGCTGTCTCGGCCACACGACGATCCTGCCACGGACCACCGACAATCCCGTCCACACCGGTCGGGGTGCCGGGCTGTCGGCGGTCCGTGACAGGATCGGAGACGTACGCCACAGGTCGATCGCTCAAGGGAGAGCGCGATGGTCAGCAAGCCGCCGGCCGGTGACCCGGTCCAGGACGCACCGCAGGTCACGCCGCCGCAGCACGCCGCAGCCGGCCTGCCCGCCATCGGGCACACCCTCCGGATCGCGCAGGAGCAGATGGGCGCCGTCCGCACGGCGCGGACGCTGCTCAAGGTCAATCAGAAGGACGGCTTCGACTGTCCGGGCTGCGCCTGGCCGGAGGGCGACAAGCGGCACCTGGCGGAGTTCTGCGAGAACGGGGCGAAGGCGGTCGCCGAGGAGGCGACGCTGCGGCGGGTGACGCCGGAGTTCTTCGCCGCGCACCCGGTGGCCGAGCTGGCCGAGCGGAGCGGCTACTGGCTGGGCCAGCAGGGCCGGATCACCCAGCCGATGTACCTGCCGGAGGGCGCCGACCGCTACGAGCCGGTGACCTGGGAGCGGGCCTTCGCGATCATCGCGGAGGAGCTGACCGCGCTCTCCTCCCCCGACGAGGCGCTCTTCTACACCTCGGGCCGGACCAGCAACGAGGCCGCGTTCCTGCTCCAGCTCTTCGCGCGCGAGTTCGGCACCAACAACCTGCCGGACTGCTCGAACATGTGCCACGAGTCCTCGGGCTCGGCGCTGACCGAGACGATCGGCATCGGCAAGGGCAGCGTCTCCCTGGAGGACCTGCACCGGGCGGACCTGATCATCGTGGCGGGGCAGAACCCGGGCACGAACCATCCGCGGATGCTGTCGGCGCTGGAGAAGGCGAAGGCCGGGGGCGCGCGGATCATCTCGGTGAACCCGCTGCCGGAGGCGGGTCTGGAGCGGTTCAAGAACCCGCAGACCCCGCAGGGCATGCTGCGGGGCGCGGCGCTCACCGACCTCTTCCTGCAGATCCGGATCGGCGGCGACCAGGCCCTCTTCCGGCTGCTCAACAAGCTGGTCCTGGAGACGCCCGGGGCGGTCGACGAGGAGTTCGTACGGGACCACACCCACGGCTTCGAGGAGTTCGCGGCGGCGGCCGGGGAGGCCGGCTGGGAGGAGACCCTCGCGGCGACGGGGCTGTCCCGCGCGGAGATCGAGCGGGCCCTGGAGATGGTGCTGGCCTCGGAGCGGACGATCGTCTGCTGGGCGATGGGCCTGACCCAGCACAAGCACTCCGTGCCGACCATCCGCGAGGTGGTCAACCTGCTGCTGCTCCGGGGGAACATCGGGCGGCCCGGTGCGGGCGTGTGCCCGGTCCGCGGGCATTCCAATGTGCAGGGCGACCGGACGATGGGCATCTTCGAGCGTCCGGCGCCGGCCTTCCTGGACGCGCTGGACAAGGAGTTCGGGATCGTCTCGCCGCGCCACCACGGCTTCGACGTGGTGCGGTCGATCCAGGCGCTGCGGGACGGCGAGGCGAAGGTGTTCTTCGCGATGGGCGGGAACTTCGTCGGCGCCACCCCGGACACGGAGGTCACGGAGGCGGCGATGCGCAACGCGCGGCTGACCGTGCACGTGTCGACGAAGCTGAACCGCTCGCACGCGGTGACCGGCCGGCGGGCGCTGATCCTGCCGACGCTGGGGCGCACGGACAAGGACGTGCAGAAGAGCAGGCGGCAGTTCGTGACGGTCGAGGACTCGATGGGGCTGGTGCACGCCTCGCGCGGCAATCTGCCGCCGGCGAGTCCGCATCTGCTCTCGGAGCCGGCGATCGTGGCCCGGATGGCACGGGCGGTGCTGGGCGAGGGGTCGGCGACGCCGTGGGAGGCGTTCGAGGCGGACTACGCGGCCGTCCGGGACCGGATCGCGCGCGTGGTGCCCGGTTTCGAGGACTTCAACGCGCGGCTGGCGGCGAACCCGGGCGGTTTCGCGCTGCCGCACGCGCCCCGGGACGAGCGGCGCTTCCCGACGAAGACCGGGAAGGCCAATTTCACGGCGGCGCCGGTGGAGTACCCGAAGGTGCCGGAGGGGCGGCTGCTGCTGCAGACGCTGCGTTCGCACGACCAGTACAACACCACGATCTACGGTCTGGACGACCGCTACCGGGGGATCCGGGGCGGCCGCCGGGTGGTGCTGGTGCACCCGGAGGACGCGGCGGCGCTGGGCTTCGCCGACGGGGTGTACGCGGATCTGGTGAGCGAGTGGTCGGACGGCAGCGAGCGGCGGGCGCCCGGTTTCCGGGTGGTGCACTATCCGACCGCGCGGGGGTGCGCGGCGGCGTACTACCCGGAGACCAACGTGCTGGTGCCGCTGGAGTCGACGGCCGACATCAGCAACACCCCCGCGAGCAAGTCCGTGATCGTGCGTCTGGAAGAATCGCCGCAACCGTCCGCCTAAGCGCTTGCTCAGCCAGCGGGAGGGCGGGAAGGATCAGCCGTACGACGACGAACGGAGCCGGGTCATGGGTGAGCAGCAGCACGTGAAGTTCCCGCAGGAGGTCATCGACGAGTACGCCGCGCTCGGCGTGGATCTGCCGGCACTCTTCTCGGCGGGGCACCTGGGGAACCGGATGGGCGTCCAGATCCTGGAGGCGTCGGCGGAGAAGGTCGTCGGCACCATGCCGGTGGAGGGCAACACCCAGCCGTACGGGCTGCTGCACGGCGGCGCCTCGGCGGTGCTCGCGGAGACGCTCGGTTCGGTGGGTTCGATGCTGCACGGCGGCTCGTCGAAGATCGCGGTCGGCGTGGACCTGAACTGCACCCATCACCGGGGCGCGCGGAGCGGTCTCGTGACCGGTGTGGCGACGCCGGTGCACCGCGGGCGGTCGACGGCGACGTACGAGATCGTCATCAGCGACGAGCAGGGCCGCCGGGTCTGCTCGGCGCGTCTGACCTGCATGCTGCGGGAGATCGGTCCGCTCGACGCGGGCAGCCTGCCGCAGGAGGCGAGGCTCAACGGCGCCTGAGCCGGGGCCGGTCGGCCGGTTTCACGAAGGGGGCGGTACGCGGAGGCGTACCGCCCCCTTCGGCGTGTCCGGCACCGGATCGCCGGCGGCCGACCGGTCCGTGCCCCACGGGCGTCGGACCCGCGTCCGTCACCGTGCGCGCATCAATTCCCGTCCCCTCAGGGCGTTTTCACGCCAGCCCCTCCCAACTCCCGGGCCTCGGAGGTACGTTCGAAAGCGAGGGGATCCGGCCGATCGCGGGGGCGGCCGCCCGCCCCGCCGCCACCCCGCTTCCGTCACCCTCCGTGATCACGGAGGCGAGGTGCCGAGGAGGGGCCGAGGCTTGACATCCGTCCGCTCAGTTCGGGCGCCCTGTCCGATATCCGGAGAGTCGGCGAAGTTCCGCGTCAGTACCAAGATTCACTCAAGCCCCTTAGCGGAACTGGGCGTTCTCAGCATGTGAACACCTTGTTACACGTCGCTATGCCCGGATTTAGACCGACCTCTCAGCCCCGCTCACCCCGTCGGCATAACAAGACAGTCACATCCTTCACTCGCCGCTCCCCGACCCTCCCCACCTGCGCTTAGAGTCACCGCCAGTCACCGCGCCACTGGGCGCGACCTACTGCACGGCCTCGTACCAGCACTCAGTACGGCCCGGCAATCACCAACGGCACCTCTTGCTCCGCAGCTCCACGGCACCGCCTCGGCAGAGGGGGCCGCGCCAGGGAAAGGACCCTTCGTGCGAAACCGTTCGTTGCTCATACTCACCACCGCGGTCACCGCGGGAGCACTCACCCTCACCGCCTGCGGTTCGCGCGACGACAAGGGCGGCGACGGCTCCAACGCGGGCGGCGGCATCACCGTCACCATCGGTCTGGACGCCCCGCTCACGGGCGAGCTGACCGCCCTCGGCCTGGGCATCAAGAACTCGGCCGACCTCGCGGTCAACACGGCCAACAAGAAGGAGTACGTCAAGGGCGTCACCTTCAAGCTGGTCGCCCTGGACGACCAGGCCCAGCCGTCGTCCGGCCAGCAGAACGCCACCAAGCTGGTCGCCGACAAGTCCGTCCTCGGCGTGGTCGGCCCGCTGAACTCCGGCGTCGCCGAGTCCATGCAGAAGGTCTTCGACGACGCGAAGCTGGTCCAGGTCTCCCCGGCCAACACCAACCCGTCGCTGTCCCAGGGCCCGAACTGGGCCTCCGGTGACAAGAAGCGCGGCTACAAGTCGTACTTCCGCACGGCCACCACGGACGCCATCCAGGGCCCGTTCGCCGCCCAGTACGTCTTCAAGGACGCCAAGAAGACCAAGGCGTTCATCATCGACGACAAGAAGACCTACGGCGCCGGCCTCGCGGGCACCTTCAAGGGCGAGTTCGAGAAGCTCGGCGGCAAGGTCGTCGGCACCCAGCACATCGACCCGGACACCAAGGACTTCTCCGCGGTCGCCACCCAGGTCAAGAGCTCCGGTGCGGACGTCGTCTACTACGGTGGCGAGTACCCGGCCGCCGGCCCGCTGGCCAAGCAGATCAAGGAGGCCGGCGCCAAGGTCACCGTCGTCGGCGGTGACGCGCTCTTCTCCCCCGAGTACGTCAAGCTCGCGGGTGCCGCCGCGGCCGAGGGCGACATCGCCACCTCCGTCGGCGCCCCGATCGAGTCCCTCGCCTCCGCCAAGGAGTTCCTGGCCAACTACAAGGCCGCGAACTACAAGGAGGCGTTCGAGGCGTACGGCGGCTACTCCTACGACTCGACCTGGGCCATCATCGAGGCCGTCAAGAAGGTCGTCGAGGGCAACGGCGGCAAGCTCCCGGACGACGCCCGCGCCAAGGTCGTCGAGGCCGTCCAGGGTGTCTCCTTCGAGGGCGTGACCGGCTCGGTCGCCTTCGACGAGTTCGGTGACACCACCAACAAGCAGCTCACCGTCTACCAGGTCACGGGCGGCGCCCACAAGCCGGTCAAGTCCGGCACCTTCGGCGGCTGATCCTCAGCTCCACCCCACTCAGCACCACTCAGCACCACCTTTCACCGCGCGGGGGGCCGCACACCACAGGCACCCCGCGCGGTGTCATATCCGTCGAAAGTCTCGGAGGACAATGCGGTGAACGAACTGCCGCAGCAGCTGGTCAACGGCCTGCTACTGGGATCCATGTACGGGCTGGTCGCCGTCGGCTACACGATGGTCTACGGCATCGTCCAGCTCATCAACTTCGCCCACGGCGAGATCTTCATGACCGGCGGCTTCGGGGCCCTGACGGTCTGGCTCATCCTGCCCGGCGGCACCAGCATGTGGGTCGCGCTGCCCCTCATGATCATCGGTGCCGTGATCGTCGCGACGGCGATAGCCGTCGGAGCGGAACGGTTCGCCTACCGCCCGCTCCGTGGCGGCCCGCGCCTCGCGCCGCTCATCACGGCCATCGGCCTCTCGCTCGCCCTGCAGTACGCCGTCTGGGTCTGGTACCCGGAGGCCAAGTCCGCCCGGACCTTCCCGCAGATCCCCGGCGGCCCGATCGAGCTGGGCTCGGTCACCATCCAGACGGGTGACATCTTCCTGGTGATCGCGGCCCCGATCTGCATGGCCTTCCTCGCCTTCTTCGTCATGCGCACCCGCACCGGGCGCGGCATGCAGGCCACGGCGCAGGACCCGGACACCGCGAAGCTCATGGGCGTCAACACCGACCGGATCATCGTGATCGCGTTCGCCCTCGGCGCCGTGTTCGCCGCCGTCGGTGCCGTCGCCTACGGCCTCAAGTACGGCGTCGTCGACTACAAGATGGGCTTCCTCCTCGGACTCAAGGCGTTCACCGCCGCCGTCCTCGGCGGCATCGGCAACATCTACGGCGCCATGATCGGCGGCCTCGTCCTCGGCGTCGCCGAGACGATGGCGACCGCCTACGTCGACCAGATCCCCGGTATGGAGCAGCTCGGCGGCCAGTCCTGGGCCAACGTCTGGGCCTTCGTACTCCTCATCGTCGTCCTCCTCGCCAGGCCCCAGGGTCTGCTCGGCGAGCGCGTCGCGGACAGGGCGTGAGCACCATGACCACCATCTCCGAGAACCCCCAGGCCCCCGCCGCCACGGAGACCGCGAAGACCGCCGACCGCGGCCTGATCGGCCTCATGCCGGAGCCGATCGCCCGCGCCGTCGTGCTCGGCGGCTCCCTCCTCACCATCGCGAGCTGCTTCCTCGCCTGGACCTGGGACCCCGGCTTCCCGGGCGACCTCACCGTGTACGGCTACCCCGCCGGCCTCCAGCTCCAGGTCCTGCTGCTCGGGGCCCTGACCGCCCTCTTCGCCCTCTCCTCCTACGGGATCAAGGGGCTCGGCTGGCTGACGCCGGCCGGCGCCGACGCCGCCATCAAGTTCGGCGCGCTGGCCTCCTTCGCCACCGCCTGGTTCACCCTCGGCGCGATCAGCGTCCAGCTCGGCGGCCTGGTCAACCTGGAGCCCGGCGGCGCCGTGCTCGCGGTGGCCACCCTGGCCACCCTGCTCGCCGCCCTCGACCTGCCGTTCACCCGGCCGGCCGTGCTGCCGGTCGACCCGGAGGACACCCGCTGGGACCAGCACAGGCAGCAGCGGCGCAACCACTGGGCCGCCGTCAAGGCCGCCTTCTCCGCGCCCCAGCCGGTGCGCAAGCTCCCGCCGCTGTCGTCCACCGTCGAGATCCTGATCATCGCCGTGGTCCTCGGCCTGGCGCTCGGCGTCTTCACCTACGGCATCGGCACCGAGTACGACGAGCTGTTCCTCGGCTTCCTGATCACGGCCGGCCTCGGCTTCGCCGCGATCAGCGCCTCCGGCCTCCTCAAGCAGGCCACGCAGCTCACCTCGAAGCACCAGAACCTGTCGATCGCGGGCGCGTTCATCGCCGCGGCGCTGTTCCCCTTCACCCAGACCGACGACCAGTACGCGACGCTCGGCGTCTACATCCTGATCTTCGCCACGGTCGCCCTGGGCCTGAACATCGTCGTCGGCCTCGCCGGTCTGCTCGACCTCGGTTACGTGGCCTTCCTCGGCGTCGGCGCCTACGCGGCGGCCCTCGTCTCGGGCGCCCCGACCTCCCCCTTCGGCGTCCACTTCCCCTTCTGGGCGGCGGTCCTGGTCGGCGCCGCGGCCTCGGTGGTCTTCGGTGTCCTGATCGGCGCCCCGACCCTGCGGCTGCGCGGCGACTACCTCGCCATCGTGACGCTCGGCTTCGGTGAGATCTTCCGCATCGCGGTGATGAACACCGACGGCACCTCGGGCCCGGACATCACCAACGGCTCCAACGGCATCGCGTCCATCCCGAACCTGAACTTCTTCGGGTTCGACTTCGGGCAGACGCACACCATCGCCGGCTTCACCATCGGCCGCTTCGCCAACTACTTCTTCCTGATGCTGCTGATCATGGCGGTCGTCGTGCTGGTCTTCCGGCGCTCGGGCGACTCCCGCATCGGCCGCGCCTGGGTGGCGATCCGCGAGGACGAGACCGCCGCGCTCGCGATGGGCATCAACGGCTTCCGCGTGAAGCTGATCGCCTTCGCGCTCGGTGCCGGTCTGGCCGGCCTCGCCGGTACGGTGCAGGCCCACGTCACGTACACGGTGACGCCGGAGCAGTACCTCTTCGCCGGTCCCATCCCGCCCAACTCCGCCTTCCTGCTCGCGGCCGTCGTCCTCGGCGGCATGGGCACGATGAGCGGCCCGCTGGTCGGCGCGGCCCTGCTCTTCCTCATCCCGAACAAGCTCCAGTTCATGGGCGAGTACCAGCTGTTCGCCTTCGGCGTGGCGCTCATCCTGATCATGCGCTTCCGTCCGGAGGGCATCGTGGCCGACAAGCGCCGTCAGCTGGAGTTCCACGAGCACGACGAGCAGCCGGCCGCTGAGCCCGCCAAGGCAGGTGCCTGAACCATGACGACCACCACCACCGAGGCCGGTGCCACCACGGAGCCGGCCGCCCGCGAGACCGTGCTGGACGCGCGCGGGGTCACCATGCGCTTCGGCGGCCTGACCGCCGTCCGCGACGTGAACCTCACCGTCAACAGCGGCGAGATCGTCGGTCTGATCGGCCCGAACGGCGCCGGCAAGACCACCTTCTTCAACTGCCTCACCGGTCTGTACGTGCCCACCGAGGGCGAGGTCCGCTACAAGGGCCAGGTCCTGCCGCCGAAGTCCTTCAAGGTCACCGCGGCCGGCATCGCCCGTACCTTCCAGAACATCCGTCTCTTCAACAACATGACGGTCCTGGAGAACGTGCTCGTCGGCCGGCACACCCGCACCAAGGAGGGCCTCTGGTCCGCCCTGCTGCGCGGTCCGGGCTTCAAGAAGGCCGAGGCGGCCTCCGAGAAGCGCGCGATGGAGCTCCTGGAGTTCGTCGGTCTGGCGCACAAGGCGCAGCTCCTGTCGAAGAACCTGCCGTACGGCGAGCAGCGCAAGCTGGAGATCGCCCGTGCGCTGGCGAGCGACCCGGGTCTGATCCTGCTGGACGAGCCGACGGCGGGCATGAACCCGCAGGAGACCCGTGCGGCGGAGGAACTCATCTTCGCGATCCGGGACATGGGCATCGCCGTGCTCGTCATCGAGCACGACATGCGCTTCATCTTCAACCTGTGCGACCGGGTCGCCGTGCTCGTGCAGGGCCAGAAGCTGATCGAGGGCGACAGCCAGACCGTCCAGAGCGACGAGCGGGTCATCGCCGCGTACCTCGGCGAGCCGATCGAGGAGGCGCCGAAGGCCGCCGCTCCGGCGGCTCCCGAGGCGGAGACCCCCGAGGCGGAGACCGAGGCCGAGGAGACCGAGGCCGAGGACGACGCTCCGGCGGACGAGGCCCCGGCGGACGACGAGGCCCCGGCGGAGGAGACCCCGGCCGAGGACGACACCCCGGCGGACGCGGCGGACGCCGCGAAGGACGCCGCTCCGGGCAAGGAGAACGACGCATGACCGCACTGCTCGAAGTCGAGGACCTGCGCGTCGCCTACGGAAAGATCGAGGCCGTCAAGGGCATCTCCTTCTCCGTGGAGGCGGGCGAGGTCGTCACCCTCATCGGCACCAACGGCGCCGGCAAGACCACCACCCTGCGGACCCTCTCCGGGCTCCTCAAGCCGGTCGGCGGGCAGATCAAGTTCGAGGGCAAGTCCCTCCGCAAGATCCCCGCGCACAAGATCGTCTCGCTGGGTCTGGCCCACTCCCCCGAGGGCCGGCACATCTTCCCGCGCATGACCATCGAGGAGAACCTCCTCCTCGGCGCCTTCCTCCGGAAGGACACCGCCGGCATCGCCAAGGACGTGCAGCGCGCCTACGACCTCTTCCCGATCCTGGGCGAGCGTCGCAAGCAGGCGGCCGGCACGCTCTCCGGCGGTGAGCAGCAGATGCTCGCCATGGGCCGGGCGCTGATGTCCCAGCCCAAGCTGCTCATGCTCGACGAGCCCTCCATGGGTCTGTCGCCGATCATGATGCAGAAGATCATGGCGACCATCGCCGAGCTGAAGGCCCAGGGCACCACGATCCTGCTCGTCGAGCAGAACGCCCAGGCCGCGCTGGCGCTGGCGGACCACGGTCACGTGATGGAGATCGGCAAGATCGTGCTCTCGGGCACGGGCGGCGACCTCCTGCACGACGAGTCCGTCCGCAAGGCGTACCTCGGCGAGGACTGAGTCCGGTACGACGACGAGAAGGCCCGCCCCGCATCGCGCGGGGCGGGCCTTCCGCCGTGTACGGGCCGGCCGGGGCTACTGCCCCTTGGCGGCCTTCTTCTCCTCGGCGTCCTCGATGACGGCCTCGGCGACCTGCTGCATGGACATGCGGCGGTCCATGGACGTCTTCTGGATCCAGCGGAAGGCGGCCGGCTCGGAGAGGCCGTACTGGGTCTGGAGGATCGACTTGGCGCGGTCGACCAGCTTGCGGGTCTCCAGGCGCTGGGTGAGGTCGGCGACCTCCTGCTCCAGGGCGCGCAGCTCGGCGAAGCGGGAGACGGCCATCTCGATGGCCGGCACGACGTCGCTCTTGCTGAAGGGCTTGACCAGGTACGCCATGGCACCGGCGTCACGGGCGCGCTCGACGAGGTCGCGCTGGGAGAAGGCGGTGAGCATGAGGACCGGGGCGATGGACTCGCCGGCGATCTTCTCGGCGGCGGAGATGCCGTCGAGCTTGGGCATCTTCACGTCGAGGATGACCAGGTCCGGGCGGTGCTCGCGGGCCAGCTCGATGGCGGCCTCGCCGTCGCCGGCCTCGCCGACGACCGTGTAGCCCTCTTCCTCCAGCATCTCCTTGAGGTCGAGGCGGATGAGGGCCTCGTCCTCGGCGATGACGACGCGGGTGGTCAGCGGCGGGACGTGGGACGCCTCGGCGTCCTCGGCGGGCTGGGGCGACTCGGGGGCGGTCACGCGGGCTCCTCGTTCGATGGCCTCGTTCCGAGGCGGATACAGCTCCCCATGAGCCTACCTACCTCCTGTAAGGTGGTGCCACGGCGGGTAACTGCCGACCTTCGTTTCAAAGGAAGCCCCGGTAGCCCAGCGGTTAGAGGCAATGGTCTCAAACACCATCCAGCGTGGGTTCGAATCCCACCCGGGGTACTTTACCTTCAATTCCAAGGTCCGCACCTGACGGACCCCTCCCCCCTTCGGCAGCGGCCGGTCGAGGATCGCCTCCGGCCGGGGCAGGGCGTGGGCGCGGAGAACGCGAGAACCCCGCCGCCTCGTGCTGTGGCGGGGTCCTTCCCGGCAGACCGTCGCGGCGCGAGGCCGGGCGGCTAGGCGAGCGGGTCTCCGATGTGGTGCACGCGCACCAGGTTCGTGGAGCCCGAGACGCCGGGCGGGGAGCCGGCCGTGATCACCACGACGTCACCCTTCCGGCAGCGCCCGATCCGCAGCAGCTCCTCGTCGACCTGGGCGACCATCGCGTCCGTGGAGTCGACGTGCGGGCCGAGAAAGGTCTCGACGCCCCAGGTCAGGTTGAGCTGCGAGCGGGTCCCCGGGTCCGGGGTGAAGGCCAGCAGCGGGATCGGCGAGCGGTAGCGGGAGAGCCGCCGCACGGTGTCGCCGGACTGGGTGAAGGCGACCAGGAACTTCGCGCCGAGGAAGTCGCCCATCTCGGCGGCGGCCCGGGCCACCGCGCCGCCCTGGGTGCGCGGCTTGTTCCGCTCGGTCAGCGGCGGCAGGCCCTTGGCGAGGACGTCCTCCTCGGCGGCCTCGACGATCCGGCTCATGGTGCGGACCGTCTCGATCGGGTAGCGCCCGACGCTGGTCTCGCCGGAGAGCATCACGGCGTCGGTGCCGTCGATGACGGCGTTGGCGACGTCGGACGCCTCGGCGCGGGTGGGCCGGGAGTTGTCGATCATCGAGTCGAGCATCTGGGTGGCGACGATGACCGGCTTGGCGTTGCGCTTCGCCAGCTTCACCGCGCGCTTCTGGACGATCGGGACCTGCTCCAGCGGCATCTCGACGCCGAGGTCGCCACGGGCGACCATGATGCCGTCGAAGGCGGCGACGATCTCCTCGATGTTCTCGACCGCCTGCGGCTTCTCGATCTTGGCGATGACCGGGAGGCGGCGGCCCTCCTCGTCCATGATCCGGTGGACGTCCTCGATGTCCCGGGCGGAGCGGACGAAGGAGAGGGCGATGACGTCGGCGCCGGTGCGCAGCGCCCAGCGGAGGTCCTCGACGTCCTTCGCGGAGAGCGCGGGGACCGAGACGGCGACGCCCGGCAGGTTGAGCCCCTTGTGGTCGGAGACCATGCCGCCCTCGACGACCCGGGTGTGCACCCGGGGGCCGTCGACGGAGGTGACCTCCAGGGTGACCCGCCCGTCGTCGACGAGGATCCGCTCACCGGCGGCGACGTCCCCGGCGAGGCCGGAGTAGGTGGTGCCGCAGCAGTGGCGGTCGCCCTCGGTGGGCTCCACGGTGATGGTGAACGCGTCGCCGCGTTCAAGGAGTACGGGACCCTCGCGGAAGCGGCCGAGCCGGATCTTCGGGCCTTGAAGGTCGGCAAGCACCCCGACGCTGCGACCGGTCTCCTCGGCCGCCTTGCGGACGCGCTGGTAGCGCTCCTCGTGCTCGGCGTAGGTGCCGTGGCTGAGGTTGAGGCGGGCCACGTCCATTCCGGCCTCGATCAACGCCTTGATCTGGTCGTATGTTTCGGTGGCGGGCCCAAGGGTACAAACGATTTTCGCTCGGCGCATGAGTCGAGCCTAGGGCCTTACCCATCAGTAGCCGGTGGGTCCGGCATGACTACTCAACAACCTTTCCGTGAAACGTTGTTGACAAGACTTGAATCTGTGCGCCGGCGTGCTCCGATGAGCGATTTCCGCGCCCCCGGACCGCTCGTCTCAGAGTGCGGGCGGCAGCATCGTGAAGCGCGCGATGACCTCGGCGGTCACCGTCCGGCGCTGCGGTTCGAGGTCGAGCGAGGGGGCCCCGCCGGCGCCCTCCCCCGCGAAGGAGGCGAGCATCGGCGCGAAGCCGCCGCCCTTCGGCGTCCCCGCCTCCGGCAGCCCGGCGTCCGACAGTTCGAGGAGTGAGCCGAGCGAGGTGCCCAGCGCCTCCGCGTAGGCGCGGGCCCGCCGGACCGCCTCCGCCACCGCGAGCCGGCGCGCCTCGGCGTACGCCTCCGAGTCCTGGCGCAGCTCCCACCACGGGCCGTCCACCTCCGTCTGGTCGCGGTCGGCGAGCTGGGGCACCAGTTCGCCGAGGACCGTGAAGTCGGTCAGTTCGACGCCGATCCGCACCCGCCCCCGGTAGGCCCGCACCTGCTCGCCCCGGGCCCGGCGGGGCTGTTCGGGCGCGATCGAGAAGCTGCCCGTCTCCAGCTTCCCCACCGCCGTCCCGCGCGCCCTGAGCAGATCGAGGACCTCGGTGTTGCGGCGGGTGAGGTCCGCGAGGACCGCGGCCCGGTCGGCGCCCCGCGCGGAGACGCCGATCCAGAACCGGGCCAGCTCCGGATCGACTTCCAGACGGCCCTCGCCGCGGACCGTCACCTGCGGCGCCTGGGGGGTGGGGTGGGTGTGCGTCACGGCGTGCTCCTCCGGGCCGGGGGTCGGTGGCGTAGGAACACTTTCCCACTCCGTAACCCGAAAGGGGTGTTGCCCGGGAGGCGTCTGAGCCAGAATCTACGCGCGTTGTGCACCTGAGACAGCGCCACGAACACCGAGGAGTACGACATGCCGCTGAACCGCCGGACTTTCCTGGAGAGCTCCGCAGCCATCGGGGCCGGGGCCGCCCTCACCGCCGGGACCGTCGCCCCCGCCGCGGCCCAGGAGCGCCGCCCCAGGCCGGCCAAGCGGTACTCCTTCACCGTCATGGGCACCACCGACCTGCACGGGAACGTCCTCAACTGGGACTACTTCACGGACAAGGAGTTCGACGACAAGGCCCACAACGACGTCGGCCTCGCCAAGATCTCCACCCTCGTCAACCAGGTCCGCGCCGCCAAGGGCCGCCGCAACACCCTCCTCATCGACGCCGGCGACACCATCCAGGGCACCCAGCTCTCGTACTACTACGCCAAGATCGACCCCATCACGCAGGCCGGCGGCCCGGTCCACCCGATGGCGCAGGCCATGAACGCCATCGGCTACGACGCCGCCGCGCTCGGCAACCACGAGTTCAACTACGGCATCCCGGTGCTGCGGAAGTTCGAGGAGCAGTGCGACTTCCCGCTGCTCGGCGCCAACGCGCTCGACGCGAAGACGCTGCGCCCGGCCTTCCCCCCGTACAGCCTCCACCGGCTGCGCACCCCGCACGGCAAGGACGTCCGGGTCGCGGTGCTCGGGCTGACCAACCCCGGCATCGCCATCTGGGACAAGGCCAACGTCAACGGCAAGATGGTCTTCCCCGGGCTGGAGGAGCAGGCCGCGAAGTGGGTGCCGAAGCTGCGCTCGATGGGCGCCGACGTCGTGATCGTCTCCGCCCACTCCGGCTCCAGCGGCACCTCCTCGTACGGTGACCAGCTGCCCCACATCGAGAACGCGGCCGGGCTCGTCGCCGAGCAGGTCCCCGGCATCGACGCGATCCTCGTCGGCCACGCCCACACCGAGATCCCCGAGTACCGGATAGCCAACAAGGAGACCGGCCGCGAGGTCGTGCTCTCCGAGCCGCTGAAGTGGGGCCAGCGCCTCACCCTCTTCGACTTCGACCTCGTGTGGGAGAAGGGCCGCTGGACGGTGGAGAAGGTCGCCGCCCAGGTCCTCAACTCCAACACCGTCGAGGAGGACCCGGAGATCACCGGTCTCCTCGCCGACGAGCACAAGAAGGTCGTGGAGTACGTCAACACCGTGATCGGCACCTCCACCGCCGTCATGACCACGGCCGACGCGCCGTGGAAGGACGAGCCGATCATCGACCTGATCAACGTCGTCCAGGCCGAGACCGTGAAGGCCGCGCTGGCCGGCGGCGCGCACGCCGCCCTGCCGGTGCTCTCGCAGGCGTCCTGCTTCTCCCGGACCGCCCGCATCCCGGCCGGCCAGATCACCATCAAGGACGCCGCCGGGCTCTACCCCTTCGAGAACACCCTGGAGGCCCGTCTGATGACGGGCGCCCAGCTGAAGGAGTACCTGGAGTACTCGGCGAAGTACTACGTGCAGACCCCGGCCGGCGCCCCCGTCGACACCGCGAAGCTCACCAACGCGGACAACACCCCGGACTACAACTACGACGCCGTGTACGGGCTCACCTACGAGATCGACATCGCCAAGCCGGCCGGACAGCGGATCACCGGCCTGTCCTTCGAGGGCAAGCCGCTCGACCCGGCCGCGACGTTCGTCCTCGCCGTCAACAACTACCGCGCCAGCGGCGGCGGCGCCTTCCCGCACGTCGCCAAGGCCGAGCAGCTGTGGGCGAACTCGGACGAGATCCGCAACACGATCATCCAGTGGGTGCGGGCCAAGGGCACGGTCGACCCGGCGCAGTTTGCGTCCGTGGGCTGGAAGCTGACCCGGGACGGCGTGCCGGTCTTCTAGCGGTTCAGTGCTCCACGAGAGGCGTCAGCTTCCGGTCCTGGGACGGGATGCTCGGCGCCTCTCGCGCGTCCAGGCCGAAGCTGGTGAAGGCGGTCCGGCGCGGCAGCGGGTACGGCTCCTTCCCGGTGACCGCGTTGAGGATGACCGCGCTGCGCCAGGCGGCCAGCCCCAGGTCGGGGGCGCCCACGCCGTGGGTGTGGCGCTCCGCGTTCTGCACGTACACCGAGCCGGTCACCGACGGGTCGAGGACCAGCCGGTACCGCTCGTCGATCTTCGCCCGGCCCGCCGAGTCGTGCCGCAGATAGGGGTCGAGGCCGGCCAGCATCCGGTCGACCGGGCGCTCCCGGTAGCCGGTGGCGAGGACGACGGCGTCGGTGGTGAGCCGGGAGCGGCTGCCCTGCTGGACGTGTTCCAGGTGCAGCTCGACCTGGGTGGTGGCGACCCGGCCCGCCGTGCGGACCCGGACCCCCGGGGTGAGGACGGCGTCCGGCCAGCCGCCGTGCAGGGTGCGGCGGTAGAGCTCGTCGTGGATGGCGGCGATGGTGTCCGCGTCGATGCCCTTGTGCAACTGCCACTGGCGGGGCATCAGTTCGCCCCGGACGGGCTCCGGGAGGGCGTGGAAGTAGCGGGTGTAGTCGGGCGTGAAGTGCTCCAGGCCCAGCTTCGAGTACTCCATGGGCGCGAACGCCTCGGTGCGGGAGAGCCAGCTGATCCGCTCGGCGCCGGCCGGGCGGGCCCGGAGCAGGTCGAGGAAGACCTCGGCGCCGGACTGGCCGGAGCCGATGACGGTGACGTGCCCGGCGCGCAGCAGCGTCTCGCGGTGGGCGAGGTAGTCGGCGGAGTGGATCACCGGGACGCCGGGGGCGTCGGCGAGCGGGCGCAGCGGCTCGGGGACGTACGGCTCGGTGCCCACGCCGAGGACCACGTTCCGGGTGTAGGCGCGGCCGAGGGCGGCGGCCTCGCCGTCCTGGTCGAGCTGGGTGAAGTCGACCTCGAACAGCTTCCGTTCGGGGTTCCAGCGGACCGAGTCGACCTGGTGGCCGAAGTGCAGGCCGGGCAGCCGCTCGCTGACCCAGCGGCAGTAGGCGTCGTACTCGGCGCGCTGGATGTGGAACTTCTCGGCGAAGTAGAAGGGGAAGAGCCGCTCGCGGCTGCGCAGGTAGCTGAGGAAGGACCAGGGGCTGGCCGGGTCGGCGAGGGTGACCAGGTCGGCCAGGAAGGGCACCTGGAGGGTGGCGCCCTCGATGAGGAGGCCCGGGTGCCAGTGGAAGGCGGGACGCTGCTCGAAGAAGGTCGCGGCGAGCCCGCCGGGGACGCCGTCGGCGAGGGCGGCGAGCGAGAGGTTGAACGGGCCGATGCCGACGCCCACCAGATCGTGCGGGCGGTCGAGGTCCTGCTGGGGGGTGCTGCCGGTCATCGGTCGGTGTCGCCTTCCGCGAGTTCCACGAGGGAGATGAGCTGGGCCAGGTCGTCGGGGGTGGTGTGGGGGTTGAGCAGGGTGGCCTTCAGCCACAGCCGGCCGTCGGCCTCGGCACGGCCGAGGACGGCCCGGCCGCCGGCGAGGAGGGTGCGCCGGACCCGGGCCACCCGGGCGTCGTCGGCGCCGGCAGGCCGGAGCAGGACGGTGGTGAGGACGGGCCGGTCGCGCAGCTCCAGGCCCGGGGCCTTCTCCACCAGGTCGGCGAGGTCCTGGGCGCGTTCCATGCAGAGGTCCACCAGGGCGCCGAGTCCGGAGCGGCCGAGGGCGCGCAGGGTGACGGCGGCCTTGAGGACGTCGGGGCGGCGGGTGGTGCGCAGGGAGCGGCCGAGGAGGTCGGGGAGGCCGGCCTCGGTGTCGTCGCCGGCGTTGAGGTAGGCGGCGGTGTGGCCGAGGGAGGTGAGGTCGCCGGGGTCGCGGACGGCGAGGAGTCCGGCGGCGACCGGCTGCCAGCCGAGCTTGTGCAGGTCGAGGGTGACGGTGCGGGCCCGGTCCAGGCCCGCCAGGAGGTGCCGGTGGGCGCGGCTGAGGAGGACCGGGCCGCCGTAGGCCGCGTCGGCGTGGAGTTCGGCGCCGTGCTCGGCGCAGAGGTCGGCGAGCTCCGGCAGCGGGTCGATCAGGCCCTCCTCGGTGGTGCCGGCCGTGGCGGCGAGGAGGACGGGCCCGTCCAGGGCGTCGAGGGTGCGGGCGACCGCCGCCGGGTCGAGGACGCCGCGGGGGGTGGGGACGGTGACCGGTTCGGAGAGGCCGAGGAGCCAGGCGGCGCGGCGGAAGGAGTGGTGGGCGTTGGCGCCGACGACGGTGGTGAGGGCGGGGCCGTGCCGTTCGCGGGCGAGGAGCAGGGCCAGCTGGTTGGACTCGGTGCCGCCGGTGGTGACGAGCGCGTCGGGGCGGCTCGCGCGCGGGAAGACCTCGGCGGCGAGGGCCGCGGTGACCTCCGCCTCCAGGGCGGAGGCGGAGGGCGCCTGGTCCCAGGAGTCCATGGACGGGTTGAGGGCGGTGGCGGCCAGGTCGGCGGCGGCGGCGAGGGCCAGCGGCGGGGTGTGCAGATGGGCGGCGCACAGCGGGTGGGCGGGGTCGGCGGCGCCGGCGGCGACCAGGTGGACCAGGGTGCGCAGGGCCTCGTCCGGTCCGGTGCCGGTCTCGGGGAGGACGTCCCCGAGGGTGTCGCGGACGCGTGCCGTGACCGCCGCGGGCCCGCCGGCCGGCAGCGGTCCGCCCCGTTCGTCCGCGCCGGTGCGCAGGGCGTCCAGGGCGATGCCGAGCAGGCGGCTGAGCGGGGTGGGCTGGGCGGCGAGGGGTGGCGGGGGTGCGGCACGCATGGACGACAGCGTGCCGGGGGCCGCCGGGCCCTGTCCGGCGACCGCGGTCACGTGACCCGAACGAGGGATGCCGACTTGCGGCCCGTCCGGGTCGGACCGGTTCGGGGTCGGCCCTCATGCCCCTGTCCGCCGGCGGGGACGGGGAGGCGGGGACGCTCTGGCTACGCCTCGCGGACGCGCAGGGCGCGGGCCAGGTCGTCGAGCTGGTCGACCAGCTTGCGGTGGAGGGCCGGGATCATGGTGCCGTCGGCGAGCCGGCGCTCGCCGAGGGCGAGGGAGCCGGCGTCGACCGCGTACGCGGGGAAGGCGTAGCGGCCGGCGGCCTCGGCCATGGCGGGGCCGCGGCGGTCGCCGAGGGCGATGGCCGCGTCGTAGAAGCGCTCCACGTACTCCTCGACCAGGTCGGCCTGTTCGGGCTGCCAGAAGCCGAGGGCGGTGGCGGTGAACAGGTAGTTCGACAGGTCGTCGGAGTCGAACATGGCGGCCCAGGCGGTGGCCTTGGCCGCCGGGTCCGGGAGCGCGGCGCGGCAGCGGGCCGCGCCTTCCTGGCCGGTGGCGCTGGGGTCGCGCTCCAGTTCGGCGGCGATGGCGGCCTCGTCGGTGGCGCCGAGGACGGCGAGCCGGGCGAGGATGCGCCAGCGCAGCTCGGGGTCGAGCTCGGGGCCGCCGTGGACGGTGCCCTCGTCGAGCCAGGAGGCGATCTGGTCGGGGGTGGTGGCGCTGTCGATCAGGGCGCGGACGGCGGTGAGGCGCAGGCCCGGGTCGTCGCCGTCCTCGGTGCGGCGGAGCAGGGCGCGGGCGATCTCCCGGAGGGTCGCGAGGGCGGCGGGGCGCTGCTCCGCGGCGACGTACCGGTCGGCGATCTGCTGCCGGGCGAAGGCCAGGACGCCCTGGACGATGCCGAGCTCGGTCTCCTCGGGGAGGTGGGCGCGGGCGAACTCCAGGTAGTCGGCGGGGGGCAGTTCGCCGTCGCGGACCATGTCGCGCATCGCGTTCCACACCACGGCCCGGGTGAGCGGGTCGGGGATGCGGGAGAGGCCGCGGAGGGCGGACTCCTCGGAGACCTCGTCGAAGCGGAGCTTGGCGTAGCTGAGGTCGCCGTCGTTGAGGACGACGAGGGCGGGGCGGGGGCCGGTGAGGCGGGCGGGCTCCTGCTGCGGGACGTCGAGGAGGAGTCGCTCGCGCAGGGCGAGTTCGCCGTCGGGGCGGCGGTCGTAGAGGCCGGCCTCGATGCGGTGGGGGCGGCTGCCCGCGCGGTCGACGGCGAGGTCCCAGCGGTTGCCCTCGCCGGTGAGGCGGGGGGTGAGGGTGTCGACGCCGGTGGTGCGGAGCCACTGCTCGGCCCAGGCGTGGACGTCGCGGTCGGTGGCGGCGGCGAGGTTGTCGATGAAGTCGGCGAGGGTGGCGTTGCCGAACCGGTGCCGCTTGAAGTGGATGTTGATGCCGGCGAGGAAGTCGGTCTCGCCGAGCCAGGCGACGAGCTGGCGCAGCGCGGAGGCGCCCTTGGCGTAGGAGATGCCGTCGAAGTTGAGGAGGGCGGAGGCGGTGTCGGGGACGGCCTCGGGGTCCGGGGCGACGGGGTGGGTGGAGGGGCGCTGGTCGGCGTCGTATCCCCAGGACTTGCGGGTGACGCCGAAGTCGATCCAGGTGTCGGCGAAGAGGTCGGAGCAGGCTTCGTTGACGGTCTGGTAGCCCATGTACTCGGCGAAGGACTCGTTCAGCCAGATGTCGTCCCACCAGCGGAGGGTGACGAGGTCGCCGAACCACATGTGGGCCATCTCGTGGGCGATGACCATGGCGCGGGTCATCCGCTCGGTGGCGGTGACGGCGGAGCGGAAGACGAACTCGTCGCGGAAGGTGACGAGGCCGGGGTTCTCCATGGCGCCGGCGTTGAACTCGGGGACGAACGCCTGGTCGTAGGAGTCGAAGGGGTAGGGCTCGTCGAACTTCTCGTGGAAGCGGTCGTAGCACGCCTTGGTGACGGCGATGATCTCGTCGGCGTCGGCGTCGAGGTAGGGCGCGAGGGAGCGGCGGCAGTGGATGCCGAAGGGCAGTCCGGCGTGCTCGGTGCGGACCGAGTGCCAGGGTCCGGCGGCGACGCAGACGAAGTAGGTGGAGAGCGGCGGGGTGGTGGCCGCGGTCCAGCGGCCGTCCTCCTGCTGCTCGGTGATGCCGTTGGAGAGGACGGTCCAGCCTTCGGGGGCGGTGACGGAGATGTCGAAGACGGCCTTCAGGTCGGGCTGGTCGAAGGCGGCGAAGACTCGCTGGACGTCCTCCATGAAGAGCTGGGTGTAGACGTAGGACTCGCCGTCGGTGGGGTCGAGGAAACGGTGCATGCCCTCGCCGGTGTGCGAGTAGCGCATGGTGGCGGTGACGGTCAGCTCGTGCTCGCCCTCGGCGAGGGTGAGCGGGAGGCGGTTCTCGGTGAGGGCGGCGGGGTCGAGGGGTTCGCCGTCGAGGGTGACGGAGTGCAGGGCGTCCGGCTTGACTTCGACGAAGGTGGACCCGGCGGCGCGGGCGGTGAAGCGGATGCGGCTGGTGGACCCGAAGGTCTCGTCGCCGCCGGTGAGGTCGAGGTCCACCGCGTAGTGGTGGACGTCGAGCAGCTGGGCACGGGTCTGCGCTTCGTCGCGCGTCAGTACGGACATGCGCCCTATGCTGCCCGATCGTCCGGTCGGCGGGCAGGGGGGTTGCGCAAGCCGGCTGGCTGAGGACTCGGCCTAGGCGAGGCCGGTGCCGTCGAGGTGGGCGAAGGCGGCGGTGATCCGGGGCCGGTCGTAGCCGGCGGGGCCGGCGGCGCCGCTGGAGACGAGGGCGGCGAGCAGCAGCCGGGCCTTGGCGGGGTCGAGCGGTCCGGCCGGGATCAGGCCGTGGTGGAGGAGGTCGTACTCGGAGCCGGGGCCGCGGTAGGTGTCGCTGAGGCCGGCGCCCGACCCGGTACGGGAGGCGAGGACGACCGGGATGCGGCGGGCGATGGCGGCGAGCGGTTCGACGAGCCAGGCGGGGGCGTGGCCGGCGCCGAAGGCGGCGACGACGAGGCCCTGGAAGCGGTCGTCGACGGCGGAGAGGAGTTCGCCGCGGTCGCCGAGGGTGAGGGTGACGAGGGCGATCCGGACCGTGGGGTCGTAGGAGAGCCGGCAGGGCGCGGTGGGCACGGTGGGGCGGAGCAGGATCCGCGGGGTGCCCTCGACGACGGTGCCGAGGGGTCCGGCGCCGGGCGAGGCGAAGGTGGCGACGGAGGTGGTGTGGGTCTTGCGGGCGTGCCGGGCGGCGTGGATCTCGTCGGCGAGGACGACGAGGACGCCGAGGCCGCGGCAGGCGGGGTCGGCGGCGACGGCGAGCGCGGCGGCGAGGTTGGCGGGGCCGTCGGCGCCGGGCAGGTCGGGGCGGCGCATGGCGCCGGTGACGGCGATGGGGGCCCGTTCGGTGGGGCAGAGCAGGTCGAGGAGGAAGGCGGTCTCCTCCAGGGTGTCGGTGCCCTGGACGACGACGACGCCGGAGCCGGCGGCGACGGCCTCGTTCACCTCGGCGGCGAGGGCGGTGAGGTCCTCGGGGGTGAGCGTGGAGGAGGGGAGCCGGCGGAAGTCGCGGAGGTCGACGTCGTCGGGGGCGCCGAGCGCGGCGAGGACCTCGGGGCCGGTCATCCGGCCCAGTTCGCCGCCGCGCGCGGAGATGGTGCCGCCGAGGGTGAAGACGGTGACCGGGGCCATCAGCGGGCTCCGTCCGCGATCGTCTCGTGGTGGCGGATGACCTCGGCGATGATGAAGTTGAGGAGCTTCTCGGCGAAGGCCGGGTCGAGTTTGGCGCTCTCGGCGAGTTCCCGCAGCCGGGCGATCTGGCGGGCCTCGCGGGCCGGGTCGGCGGGCGGCAGCTGGTGCTCGGCCTTGAGGACGCCGACCTGCTGGGTGCACTTGAAGCGCTCGGCGAGCATGTGGACGACGGCGGCGTCGATGTTGTCGATCGACTCGCGCAGCCGGGTCAGCTCGGCGCGGACGGACGGGTCGATGTCGCTGGAGTCGTTCCTGGTGTCGCTCATGGTCAGCGAGCTTAGACGGAGTCTCCGCCGATGGTCGGCGGGTGTTCGGGATCCGGGATCCGGTCGCTCCAGCCGCCGTGGACGGCGCGGCCCTGCTGCTCGCGGAAGCGGACGGGGGCGAGACCGACCCTTCGGGTGAAGAGCCGGGAGAAGTAGGCGGGGTCGTCGTAGCCGACGCGCCGGGCGACGGCGGCGACGGGCAGTTCGGTGGCGGCGAGGAGTTCCTTGGCGCGGCCGAGCCGGACGGTGAGCAGGTAGTCCTTGGGGCTGCATCCGGCGGCGCGGCGGACGGCGGCGCGCAGCTCGGCGGCGGTCATGCCGTGCCGGGCGGCGTGCTCGGCGACGGAGTACGGCTGGAAGGCGTCGCGGGCGAGGCCGGTGAGGACGGGGTCGCCGTCGGCGTCGGTGTCGGCGCGGCCGCGGCGCAGGGCGACGAGGAGTTCGTGGACGGCGGCGGCGGTCTCGACCTCCAGGAGCGGGTTGCCGGGGCGGGCGGCGCGGGCGACGCGGCCGATGGCGGCGCGGGCGGGGGCGGCGTCGGCGAGCGGGACGACGGGCCGGTCGGGTTCGATGTAGCCGAGTTCGGTGTAGGTGGCGGCGGCGGGTCCGGTGAAGTCGACGAAGGACTCGTCCCAGCCGGTGGCGGGGTCGGCGCCGTAGTGGTGGGGGACGCCGGGGGTGAGCCAGAGGAGGGCGGGGGCGGCGACGGGGGTGGTGCGGCCGTCGGCGGTGCGGTACCAGCCGCCGCCGGCGGAGACGACGACGGCGACGTGGTGGTCGAGGGTGCGGGGGCCGACGACGGGGAGCCGGCCGTGCTGGAGTCCGACGCCGAGGCAGACCAGGCCGAGGCGGTGGTGGACGGGTCCGGGCGTGAAGTAGCGCATCCAGGTGTGGTACATGCCGGTGGCCCTCCGTAACGTCCAAACTGCGACGATCTTTGTCCATGGACCGGCCCGCCGCCAGGGGGTGAGGGTGAGGCCATGAGCACGTTCGCCGTGGGTGACGAGGACTTTCTGCTCGACGGGCGGCCGGTGCGGCTGCTGTCGGGGGCGCTGCACTACTTCCGGGTGCACGAGGGGCACTGGGCGCACCGGCTCGGCATGCTGCGGGCGATGGGCCTGGACTGCGTGGAGACGTACGTGCCGTGGAACCTGCACGAGCCGGAGCCGGGCCGGTACGCGGATCCGGAGGCGCTGGGCCGCTTCCTGGACGCGGTGGCGGCGGCCGGGATGCGGGCGATCGTGCGGCCGGGGCCGTACATCTGCGCCGAGTGGGAGAACGGCGGGCTGCCGCACTGGCTGACGGGGCCGCTGGGGCGGCGGGTGCGGACCCGGGACCCGGAGTTCCTGGCGCCGGTGGAGCGGTGGTTCCGGCGGCTGCTGCCGCAGGTGGTGGCGCGGCAGGTGGACCGGGGCGGGCCGGTGGTGATGGTCCAGGTGGAGAACGAGTACGGGAGTTACGGGAGTGACGCCCGCTATCTGGAGTGGCTGGCGGGACTGCTGCGGGGGTGCGGGGTGACGGTGCCGCTCTTCACCTCGGACGGGCCGGAGGACCACATGCTGACGGGCGGTTCGGTGCCGGGGGTGCTGGCGACGGCGAACTTCGGTTCGGGCGCGGCGGAGGGCTTCGCGGTGCTGCGCCGGCACCGGCCGTCGGGGCCGCTGATGTGCATGGAGTTCTGGTGCGGCTGGTTCGACCACTGGGGCACGGAGCACACGGCGCGGGGCGCGGCGGACGCGGCGGAGGCGCTGCGGGAGATCCTGGAGTGCGGGGCGTCGGTGAACGTCTACATGGCGCACGGGGGCTCGAACTTCGGCGGCTGGGCGGGGGCGAACCGCTCCGGCGACCTGCACGACGGGCGGCTGCTGCCGACGGTGACCTCGTACGACTACGACGCGCCGGTGGACGAGTGGGGGCGGCCGACGGAGAAGTTCCACCGCTTCCGGGAGGTGCTGGCGCGGTACGCGGCGGGGCCGCTGCCGGAGGTGCCGGAGCCGCCGGCCCGGCTGGCGGCGCCGGTGCGGGCGGACGTGGCGGAGTGGGCGCCGCTGGACGCGGTCCTGGAGGCGCTGGGCGGCGCGGAGGTCGAGGCGGGGGCGCCGCCGGCCTTCGAGGAGCTGGACGTGGACCGGGGGCTGGTGCGGTACCGCTTCGCCGTGCCGGGTCCCCGGCAGCCGTATCCGCTCCGGGTGACGGGTCTGCGGGACCGGGCGCAGGTGTGGGTGGACGGGGTCTTCGCCGGGGTGCTCACGGAGGAGGACGCGGTGCTGCCGGAGCCGGTGGCGGGCCCGGCCGTGGTGGAGCTGTGGGTGGAGTCGCTGGGCCGGGTGAACTACGGGCCGCGGCTGGCCGAGCCGAAGGGGATCACCGGCGGGCTGCTGCACGAGCGGCAGTACGTGCACGGGGTGCGGGCCCGGGGGCTGCGGCTCGGCGCGTTCACGGCGGAGGCGGTGGGCGGCCGGGTGCCGTTCCGGAAGGCGGTGGAGCGCCGCGGGGGGCGGGGGCTGTACCGGGCCTCGGTGGAGGTCGCGGGCGCGGGCGACGCGGAACTGCGGCTGCCGGGCGCGGGCCGGGGCTTCGTCTGGGTGAACGGCTTCTGTCTGGGCCGGTACTGGCCGGCGGCGGGTCCACAGGAGGGCCTGTTCGTGCCGGGGCCGGTGCTCCGGGAGGGCGCGAACGAGGTGTGGGTGCTGGAGGTCGAGGGCGAGGGCCCGGGGGGTGTGGAGCTGGGCTGAGCGTGCGCGGGGAGGGGCCCCGGGGCGCTGTGCCGCCCCGGGGCCCCTCCGTCCGTGGGTTACAGCGTGGCCGCGGCGGACTTGATCGCGGCGGCGAAGGTCGAGACCTCCGTGTAGACGCCGGGGTAGCCGGCCCGCGCGCAGCCCTCGCCCCAGCTCACGATGCCGACCTGGATCCAGGCGCCGGCGTTGTCCTTGCGGAACATCGGGCCGCCGGAGTCGCCCTGGCAGGTGTCGACGCCGCCCTGGTCGTAGCCGGCGCAGATCTCCTCGGACGGGACGAGGTCGCTGCCGTACGCGGCCTGGCAGGAGGCGTCCGAGACGAAGGGGACGTTCGCCTTGAGCAGGTAGCGCTGCTGGGAGCCGCCCTCGCGGGCCGCGCCCCAGCCGGCCACGGTGAAGGTGCCGCTGTTGTAGGCGGTGGTCTCGGCGATCTTCAGGGTGGGCAGCGAGGTGATGGGGCTGGCGAGCTTGATGAGCGCCCAGTCCTTGCCCTTGCCGTTGTAGCCGGGGGCCTGAAGAACCTTGGTGGAGCGGACCTTGATGGCGCTGCTGGAGTAGAGGTCCACGACGCCGGCGGTGGCGGTGATGGAGGTGTTGGTGCCGGAGCCGCTGACGCAGTGGGCGGCGGTGAGGACGATCTGAGGGGTGATCAGGGAGCCGCCGCAGCCCATGGAGAGCCGGACCATCCAGGGGAACTCGCCCTGGGCGGCGCGGGTGCCGCCGACGACCGGCGTGGGGGCGGCGGTGGCGGTGGAGACGGGCTGGAGGCTGATCGCGGCGAGCGCGACGGCGCCGGCGGCGGCGAGTTTCTGCAGGGTGCGGACGATTCGGTTCTTCTGCACGGTCTGCCTTCTCTCGTGGGGGGTTCTTGCATGGGGGGTGCGGCCCTGACGGCGGGTCCCGCACGTCCATGGGGTGACATGCGCCCGTCAAGGCATGTCCGGATTATGGACAGGGCTCAACTGCCGCCACAAGAAAGCCTTTTCGGCCAGACGCCACAACGGGACCGTACAGTGGAGGGCGGGGGTGATCGCGGATGACGGACCGCCACAGGGCCGACCGGGTCGGCGAGGACGCCCACGGAGTGCGGCACGGCTTCCCCCACCGGGAGGCCGTACGGGCCTCGCTCACCGCGCTCTGGCGGCGCGTCGGCCCCGACGGCGTCGCCCGCTACCCGACCAGCGTGACCGCCGCCGACGTGGCCCTCTCCCCCGGCGAGGACCCGCTCCTCGGCGCCACCCGGGTGGCCGGCGTCCTGGTGCGCCACCTGCGCCTCCCCGAGGCGCCCACGGTGGTGACCTTCCGGACGATGGAGCACGCCGCGACCGTCGAGCCCGCGGCCGGACCCGCGTACCAGGTCGAGCTCAACGCGCGCTTCCGGGCCCGGCCGCGGGACATCGGCGCCGCCCTCGCCCACGAGCTCACCCATGTCCTGCTGCACCGGCTGGACCTGGGCTTCCCCGACACCGGGCGGAACGAGATCCTCACGGACGTGACGGCCGCGTACCTCGGCGCCGGATGGCTGCTTCTCGACGCCTTCCGGCAGGACGGCGCCGAGAGCCAGAAGCTCGGCTACCTCACCCCGGAGGAGTTCGGCTGGGTCCTCGCGCGGCGGGCCGCGCTCTTCGGCGAGGACCCCTCCCCCTGGTTCACCAGCGCCGTCGCGTACGAGGCGTGGCGGCGGGGCGCGGCCGAGGCCGACCGGGAGCGCCGGCTGCCCCCGCTGGCCGGGGCCGGCTGGGCCGACCGCCGCCGCTACGCCCGCGAGCGGCGCCTGGGGCGGGCCGCGCCGGGCGCGCCGTACGCCTTCGACGGCGGCGCACCGGCGACCGCCGTCGCCTTCCCCTGCCCCGTCTGCCACCAGCGCCTCCGCGTCCCGGCCGGCCGGACGCTGCGGGCCCGCTGCCGGCTGTGCCGGACGGTCCACGACTGCGCCGGGTGACGGGCCACCGGCGGACAACGCCGCACCGCCGTCTCGTCGTGGGGCCGCCTGCCCCCGTACCGGGACCGGCTGTGGGAGCTGCACGGACGGATCGGCCGGGAGGGTCCCTTCGTGGCGCACACCGCCCGCTTCCTCGTCGAGGCCCGCAAGCCCTGAGCCGGCCGGGACGGATTTGCGCCGGCGGCCGACGGCGGGTCAGGGTCGGAGGATGAGCACGCTGTTCGACGCGATCGCGGGCGGGGACGAGGACGCGGTCGTCCGGGCCCTGCGGGCGGGGGCCGATCCCGAGGCCACCGACGACGGGGAGACCGCCCTCTACCGCGCGGCCGTCGCCGACGAGCCGGGGATCGTGCGGCTGTTGCTCGCCGCCGGGGCCGACCCCGGGCGGGCGAGCGGGGCGGACGGCGGCGACCTGCCGCTCTGCGGCGCGGCCTGCGGCGGGCACGCGGGGACCGTGCGGGCGCTGCTCGCGGCGGGGGCCGCGCCCGACCAGGAGGAGGAGTTCGGCTTCACCGCGCTCGCCTGGGCGGTGCGGCTCGGGCACGCGGAGGTCGTCCGCGCGCTGCTCGCGGCAGGCGCCGACGCCGATCGGACCGGCCCCGACGGGCTCGCCCCGCTGACCGCCGCCGCCCGGCGCGGCTCGACCGCCTGTGTACGGGCGCTGCTCGACCGCGGCGCGCGGGGCGCCGAGGCGGCGCTGCGGGAGGCGCGGCGGTGGATCGGGGTGGACGTGGCGGCCGAGCTGCGGCGTGGGCTCGTCGCCGGGCACGGGGGCGGGGAGACGTACGAGGCCGTGGTGCGGCGGGTACGGGAGGACGGCGGGATCACCGTCGTCGTCGAGCTGCTGCGGGAGGACGGGCGGCCGGGCAGCGGGGACGAGCGGCAGACCGGGCACGCGGCCGTCGCGACCCTCCTGGAGGCGGCGCTCGGGCGGCGCACCCCGGCCGAGGAGCTGGCCGCGCGGGCGCTGCGGCAGGGGGACCCGGAGCTCGACGACTGGACGACGGCGGTGGACGAACTCGCCGGGCGGGCCGACGAGGAGACCTTCGTGGCGGCGGCCGGCTGGTGCGCCGACCGCGATCCGCTGCGGCGGGCGCTCGGCGCGCGGGTCCTCGGCGCGCTGCCCGGGTTCGCGGCGAGCGCGGTGCCGGTGCTGCGGCGGCTCGCGGCCGGGGCGGCGGGCCCGGCGCGGGAGCCGCTCCTGTCGGCGGTGACGGCGCTCGGGGCCTGCGCGGAACCGGCCGCGGTGCCGGAGCTGCTGGCCGCCGCGGCCCATCCGGACCCGGAGGTGCGGCGGGCGGCGGCGGGGGCGCTGGCGGGGCTCGTACCGGCCGGCGACATGGAGGCGCTGGGGGTGCTGCTCGCGCTGAGCCGGGACGGGGACGCGCGGGTGCGGGACTGGGCGGTGCTGGCCCTCGCCGAACTGCCGGACGACACGCCGCTGGTGCGGGAGGCGCTGGCGGAGCGGCTCGCCGACCCCGATCCGGAGACGGCGGCGGAGGCGGCCCGCGGGCTCGCGATCCGCCAGGACCCGCGGGCGGTGGACGCGCTGGCGGCGGTCCTGGCGGACGGCGACCCGGACGGCGCGCCCCGCGAGACGGCGCTGGCCGCCCTGGAGTTCGTGCGCGACGCCCGGGTCAGGACCCGGCTGGAGTGGATCCCCCCGCGCCGTCGCTGACGGCGCGGGACCGCCCCGGGTCAGGGGGTCTCCGGCACCGCCGTACGCGGCAGGCCGAGGCTCAGCAGGGCGGTGAGGGCGTAGGCGCCGAGGACCCAGGGGAGGGCCGCCGCGAGGGAGAGGTCGGCGAAGTAGGCGGTGCCGACGACGGCCGCGCCGAGGGCGCCGCCGAACTGCTGGGCGGTGGAGAAGACCCCGGAGGCGCCGCCGGCGAGTGCGGCGGGGGCGGCGGAGAGGACGATGTTCACCAGCGGGACGACGAGGAGTCCGAGCCCGGCACCCGCGACGACGAGGCCGGGGACGAGCGGCCAGGCGGCGGTGGCGTGCGGGGAGGCGTGCTCCATGGCGTACCAGACCCAGCCGTAGCCCGCGCCCATCAGCACCGCGCCGGCGGCGGGGACGTACCGGCCCAGCTTCACGGCGAGGGGTTCGGCGGCCGGCGCGGTGAGGAAGCCGCCGGCGGAGAAGGCGACCATGAGGACGCCCGCCTGGGTCGGGGTGTAGCCCTGGCCGCCCTGCAGCCAGAGGGCGAGGACCAGGAAGAAGCCCTGCATGCCGAGGGCGAAGAGGAGCTGGACGGCGAGGCCGAGGGAGAAGGCCGGGACGGTGAAGAGGCGGCGCGGGATCACCGCGCCGCGGGCGGCGACGCCGGTCACCGCGAGCACGCCGGCCGCGAGCAGCCCCCAGCCCCACAGCGGCCAGCCCCACTCGCCGCCCTGGACCAGGGGGAGGACCACGGCGACCAGACCGGCGGCGAGGACCAGGCTGCCGAGGACCGGCGGCCGGGTCGTCGAGCGCTCGCGGGTGGAGGGGACGAGGACGACGGCGGCCGCGAGGGTGAGGGCGGCCACCGGGACGTTCACCAGGAAGACCGTGCGCCAGCCGAGGCCGAAGAGGTCGGCGTCGGTGAGGATCCCGCCGAGCAGCAGGCCCAGCGCGGAGGCGAAGCCGGCCACCGCCCCGTACATGCCGAAGACCTTGCCGCGCTCCCGGCCCCGGAAGAGGCTGTGGAAGGAGCCGAGGACCTGCGGCATGAGGACGGCGGCGGCGACGCCCTGCACGGCCCGGGCGGCGATCAGCTGGCCGGGGGTCTGGGCGAGTCCGCAGGCCAGGCTGGCGAGGCCGAAGGCGGCGGTGCCGGCGAGGAAGAGCGGGCGCCGGCCGTAGCGGTCGCCGAGGCGGCCGGCGACGACGAGGGTGGCGGCGAAGCCGAGGAGGTAGGCGGAGACCGTCCACTGGAGGGCGCTGTCGGAGGCGCCGAGGCCCTGCCCGAGGGAGGGCAGGGCGACGTTGACGATCGTGACGTCGACCAGGTCCATCAGGGCGGCGGTCATCAGGACGGCGGCCGCGGCCCAGCGGCGCGGGTGGGCGGTGTCGGCGCCGGGGGCGCTCGACACGGTCAGGGACGGCATGGGAACCCCTCCAGGAGCTTCACAGTTATTTCGTTCGGGCGAACGAAATAAAGGTCCCACACTGCGGCCGGCCGCCGCAAGTCTTTCGTTCGGTCGAACGAAATGAATTTTGCTAGGCTGCCGCCATGAGCGAGCAGACCCCAGACGGGCAGGAGCGGGCGGAGGTCGTCGCCGCCCTGACCACCGCCGGCCGCGACTCCAGCGCGGCCTCGGTCGCCTTCCACACGGCCATCGCCGCCCGGCAGGACCTGGGCGCCACCGAGACCAAGACGCTCGACCTGCTCCAGCGGCACGGCCCGCTCACCGCGAAGGAGCTGGCCGGGCACTCCGGCCTGGCCCCCGCCTCCGTCACCGGCCTCGTCGACCGCCTGGAGCGCAAGGGGTACGTGCGCAGGGTGAAGCACCCGACGGACAAGCGCCGGGTGCTGATCGAGCCCCGCCCCGAGAAACTGGCCGAGCTGGCCCCGCTCTTCGACGACTGGGCCCGCGAGGTGCACGAGCTGTACGAGGAGTTCAGCACCGCCGAACTGCGCACGGTCCTGCGCTTCCTGACCGGCGCCACCGAGCGCCAGCGCGCCGCGACCCGCCGCCTCGCGGACCCGGAGAGCTAGGAGCCCTCGGCGCCGTACACCGGCTGCGGCGGCTCGGCGAGGGCCAGCAGCTTGCGGGCGGTCTCGCCCGCCTCCGCCGGGGTCCTGCGGCCGCCGCCGGTCTCGCCCGGACCCGGGCGCCAGCCCTCCATCACCGTCAGCCGGCCGCCCTCGGCCTCGAAGACCCGGCCGGTGACGCCCGCCGAGGCCGCCGAGCCGAGCCAGACCACCAGCGGGGAGACGTCCTCGGGGAGGGCCTGCAGGCCGTCGAAGACCCGCTCGGTCATCCGGGTGCGGGCCGCCGGGGCGACGGCGTTGACCTGCACGCCGTAGCGGGCGAGTTCGGCGGCGGCGACCAGGGTGAGGCCGACGACGGCCGCCTTCGCCGCCGCGTAGTTCCCCTGTCCGACGCTGCCGAGCAGCCCCGCGCCGGAGGTCGTCTGCACGACCCGCGCCTCGGGCGTGCGCCCCGCCTTCGCCTCGGCGCGCCAGTGCGCGGCGGCGTACCGCAGCGGCAGGAAGTGCCCCTTGGCGTGGACGCGCATCACCGCGTCCCAGTCCTTCTCGTCCAGGTTGACCAGCATCCGGTCGCGCAGGAAGCCGGCGTTGCAGACCAGGGTGTCGAGCCGGCCGAAGGCGTCGAGGGCGGTGGTGACGAGCGAGGCGGCGCCCTCGCTGGAGGCGATGTCGCCGCCGTGGGCGACGGCCTCGCCGCCGGCGGCCCTGATCTCCTCGACGACGGCGGTGGCCGGGCTGTCGGGTCCGGGCGTGCCGTCGAGGCCGACGCCGAGGTCGTTGACGACGACCCGGGCGCCCTCGGCGGCGAAGGCGAGCGCGTGGGCCCGCCCGAGCCCGCGGCCCGCTCCGGTGACGACGACCACGCGGCCTTGGCAGATCCCCATCCGAGCTCTCCCTCACGGCTGTCGCGACCCCACGGCCGCTGCGGTACGGACCGGCGGCGGCGCCCCCGGTGCGGCCGGGGTGCCCTTCCGGCGGGGGTGAGCACGCCCCTCCCCGTCCGACCCGTCGGCTGCTACCTTCCTCACCGGGAAGCCGCCTAACAAACGTTTGGTGGGAACATAGCCGACGCGCTCCCGCGTGTCTGCACCCCGCGGCCGAACCGAACCCCCTTCCCCCCTCAGCAAGGGAGTCCGCATGTCCCTGTCGAGACGCGCACTGCTGACCACCGCCGGGGCCGCCACCCTCGTGGCGACCGTCCCGCCGTCCGCCGCCGCCGCTCGCCCCCTGACCACGAGTCCCATCCGCCAGATCCCGCTCCAGGGCGCGGTGAACGTCCGCGACCTGGGCGGATACCCCACCTACGACGGCGCGCGGGTCCGGCACGGCCTCGTCTACCGGGCCGACCACCTCGGCAGGCTGACCGACGCCGACGTGACCACGCTCGGCGGGCTCGGCCTCTCCCGGGCGATCGACTTCCGTATCCCGCTGGAGGTCGGGTACGACGGGGCCGACCGGCTGCCCGCCGGGGTCGCCGCCGTCTCCCGGCCGGTCACCGACCACGGCCTCTTCGGGCAGCTGCTCGCCGCGATCGGCTCGCGCGACCCGGTGCGGCAGGAGGAGATGCTGGGCGGCGGCCGCGCGGCCGCCTTCATGACGGACGTGTACCGCACCTTCGTCACCGACGCGGCGAACCGGGACGCCTTCGGGCGCACCCTGCGCGAACCGGCCGCCCCCGGCACGGGTCCGGTGCTCTACCACTGCACCTCGGGCAAGGACCGCACCGGCTGGGCGAGCTGGCTGATCCTGCGGCTCGCCGGGGTGCCCGAGCAGCTCGCCACCGAGGACTACCTGGCCTCCAACGCGTTCCGCGCCGCGCACGACGCCCGGGTCCGCGAGGGCCTGAAGGCGGCGGGCCTGATGCAGAACCCGGAGCTGATCGTGCCGCTCCAGGAGGTCCGCCGGGAGTACCTGGACGCGGCCCTGGCCGAGGTCCGCTCCGGCTACGGCGGCCTGTACCGCTATGTGACGGCCGGCCTGGGCCTGGACCTGCGCACCCTGACGGGTCTGCGGGAGCGGCTCGCCGGCTGACGCGGGTGCGGCGCGGCCCGTGCGGGGGCCGCGCCCGCCCGCGTACGACCCGACCCGCCCGGTGGGACGACGGCCGGGCGGGTCAGGCGCGTACGGCGACCCCGTCGAGGACCATGGACAGGTACTGGCGGGCGATCTCCTCGGGGCCGTGGTGCCCGCCCGGCCGGTACCAGGAGGCCGCGACCCAGACGGTGTCGCGGAGGAAGCGGTAGGTGAGCCGGATGTCGAGGTCGGCCCGGAACACCCCGTCCGCCACCCCGCGCTCCAGCGTGCCGAGCCACGCCTTCTCGAACCGGCGCTGCGAGTCCGCGAGATAGGCGAACCGGGGCAGGTCGGTGAGGTGGCGGGACTCCTTCTGGTAGATGGCGACGGCGGCGCGGTGCCGGTCGATCTCGCGGAAGGACTCGGTGACGAGCGCCTCGACCGTCTCCCGGGGGCCGAGACCGGCGGCGAGGACGGCGTCGTACCCCTCCCACAGCTCGGTGAGGAAGGTGGAGAGGATCTCGTCGAGCATCGACTCCTTGGAGTCGAAGTGGTAGTAGAGGCTGCCGGCGAGCATGCCGGCGGCGTCCGCGATCTTGCGGACGGTGGTGGCGTTGTAGCCCTGGGCGGCGAACACCTCGGCGGCGGTGTCGAGGAGTTCGCGGCGCCGCTCCGGCGCGGCGGCGTTCACCTGGTTCTTCTTCTTGGTCGCTGACACCCGCCCATTGTCGTCGGTCCCGGGCGGCCGTCGGCGGGCTCAGCGGTCCTCGCGCGGCGGGGCGTCGTCGTTGCCGCGCCGCAGGGTGCGCGGCGGGCGTCCCGGGCGCCAGGTGGTGAAGCAGATCTCGTCGCCCTCCACCCAGGTCCGTACGACCTCGGCGGGCTCCACCCGGAAGAGGTGGAAGGGCAGCGGCGCCCCGGCCTCCGCGGCGTACCGGGCGACCTCTGCGGGGTCGGTGACCTCGACGGCCCGCCCGGAGATCCGCACGTCCCCGCCGCCCATGTCCGTGCCGGCGCCGGGGTTGGCGAGCAGCGAGAACCGGGGGTCGCGCCGCAGGTCGAGCGCCTTCCGCGAGTTCGGCATCATGCCGAGCCACAGCTCGCCGTCCCGGAAGTCGGCCTCGATGCCGCTGAGCCGCGGCGAGCCGTCCTTCCGGAGGGTGGCGAGGGCGTGGTGGGTGTACTGCCCGAAGCGCTCCCGGACGGTGGCGGCGAGGGCGGGTTCGGCGGCCTCGAAGGCCGCCCAGGCGAGGGTTCCGGTGTCACGCATGGTCCCAGGTAACACCGGATACCCGACATCTTCCGTCCGGATTGCTCCGAGCGTTCCCGAGGAGTCAGGAACCGGCCCGCTCCGCCTTGCTGCGCTCCACGCAGAACTCGTTGCCCTCCGGGTCGGTCAGCGTCGCCCAGCCGGTGCCGTCCGGCCTGCGGTGGTCGCCGACCAGCTTCGCCCCGAGCGCGAGCAGCCGCTCGACCTCCTCGTCCCGGGTCCGGTCCTGCGGCTGGAGGTCGAGGTGGACCCGGTTCTTCACCGACTTCCCCTCGGGGACCCGGATGAAGAGCAGGGAGGCGCCCGCCGACTCGACCGTGGCCTCGGGGTCCCCGGGGTGGTCGTCGTCGTCGAGCCGGCCGTCGAGGACCTCCGCCCAGAACGTGGCGAGGGCGTGGGCGTCGGCGCAGTCGATGGTCACATGGCGTACGAGAGAGCTCATGGCCCGATGATCCCCCGGCCGCCCGGACGGCCGCCATCGCTTTCCGACCATCCGTCAGCCGGCGGCGGGCGCCAGGCCCTTGCCCTCCGTGGCGGCGACCAGGGCCGCCAGCGAGGAACGGGCGCCCTGGAGGTCGTGGATCTGGGCGTCGATCGCGTCGAGGCGGGCCACCAGGAGGGGGCTGAGGCAGGGTTCGATCTCCGCCTCGCTGCCGCAGACGCAGTCCAGCACCTCGGCGATGACCCGGGTGGGGAGGCCGGCGCCCAGGAGGGCGCGGATGCGGCGGACCACGGCCGGGGCGTCGGGGCCGTAGCGGCGCTGGCCGCCCGGGGTGCGGTCCGGGACGAGCAGGCCCTGCTCCTCGTAGTAGCGGAGCAGCCGGACCGCGACGCCCGTCTCCCGTGACAGCTCACCGATCCTCATGTGATCCCCCTCACAACGCCCTGGCGGGACTTGAAGCTCACATCCATGTGAGCTCCTAGCGTCTGCCGCATGACGACGAACACGAACGACTCCACCGTATTCCTGCTGGGCGGCGATCTTCCGGTCCGCCGCATCGGCTACGGCACCATGCGGCTCGCCGACGGCCCCGGGGACCCCACCGGGCCCGAGGCGCGGATCTGGACGGCACCGGCCGACCGGGCGGCGGCGGTCCGGCTGCTGCGGACGGCCGCCGAGGCCGGGGTGACGCTCTTCGACACGGCGGACGCGTACGCCCTGGGCGCCGGCGAGGAGCTGCTCGCCGAGGCGCTCGCCCCGTACGGGGACGAGGTCGCCGTCGCGACCAAGGTGGGCGTGGTGCGGCCCTCCCCCACCGAGTGGGTGCCGCTCGGCCACCCCGCCTATCTGCGCCAGCAGGCCGAGCTGAGCCTGCGCCGGCTCCGCACCGACCGGATCGACCTGCTGTACCTGCACCGGCTGGACGAGAACGTGCCGGTGGCCGAGCAGGTCGGGGCGCTGCGGCGGCTCCAGGAGGAGGGGAAGGTCCGGCACGTCGGCCTCTCCGAGGTGACGGTGGCGCAGCTGACGGAGGCCGAGGCGGTGGCGCCGGTGGCGGCGGTGCAGAACCTGTACAACCTGGCGGCCCGTGACCACGAGGCGGTCCTGGAGCACACCGCCGGGCGCGGGATCGCGTTCGTCCCCTTCTTCCCGATCGCGATGGGCGGGCACACGGATCCGGCCGGGCCGGTCGCGGCCGTGGCCCGCGAGGTCGGGGCCACCCCGTCGCAGACGGCGCTGGCCTGGCTGCTGCACCGGGCGCCGCACGTGCTGCCGATCCCCGGCACCTCCTCCGAGCACCATCTGAAGGAGAACCTGGGCGCGCTGGACGTGCGGCTCACGGACGAGCAGTTCGCCCGGCTCGGCGCCGGGTCATGACCGGACGATGCCCTGGGCGCGGGCGGCGGTGAGCCAGCGGGGGAACTCGGCGACCAGCCGGTCGTACAGCTCCGCGTCCGCGATCCGGCCGGGGTCCTTCCCGGCGTGGAAGAAGCCGGAGTTGTCGACGCACCGCCGCTCGGGGACGGCGAGTTCGTCGAGCCGGCGGAGGAAGTCGAACTGCTTGCTGCCGGGGTCGCCGAAGCCGACGAACTGCCAGAACAGCGGCAGCCGGGCCGCCTTGCAGACGTACCGCTCGGCGGCGAGCCGGTTGATGGGGCCGCCGTCGGTCTGGAAGACGACGAGGGCGGGCGCGGTGGCCCCGCTGTCGAGGTAGTGGTCGATGACCGCGTCCATGGCGAGGTGGTAGCTGGTCTTGCCCATGTGGCCGAGGCCGGCGACGATCCGGTCGACCCGGCCCTGGTGGTCGTCGAGCCGGATCTCGGTCTCGGCGTCGACGTCGGTGGAGAAGAAGACGACCGGCACCCGGCCGTCGTCGTCGAGCTGGGCGGAGAGCCCGAGCACCCGGTCGGCGAGGGCCTGGACGCTGCCGTCGTTGTAGTACGGCTTCATCGAGCCGGAGTAGTCGACGACGAGGTACACCGCCACCCGCTGCCCGTCGACACCGTGCCGGCGCAGCGACTCGCCGGCCGTCTTGTACAGGCTGACCAGCGCGGGCGCGGTCTCCTCCACCTTGCGCAGGCTCAGTGCCATGTCAGCGCTCCCCCTCGGCTCTGTCGGTGCCGGTTCTCCGTGTCCGCGAGCATGGCGTCGGCCAGGTCGTGCCCGGCAGCGTAGTACCGCGTGGGGGCGGTGGCCGAGGGGGAGCCCCGGCGGGCTCGTCCTGGAGGACGGGCGGGGCGACGGGACGGTTCCGCCGCGTCCCGCCGGGGCGGCGTTCGGGGGCGGGCGCCACGACGCCCGCCCCGGGTGTCCTTGGTCGGGGACGGTGGGGCGGGCGTCGTTCGGTTCCGTACGCCGTTGTACGGGACGTTCGGTGGGGCCCGTCAGACCAGCAGGGACCGGTCCGTCGGGCGGATCGGGGCCGGCAGGGAGCTGGCGCCGGTGAGGTAGCGGTCGACGCCGCGGGCGGCCGAGCGGCCCTCGGCGATCGCCCAGACGATCAGCGACTGGCCGCGGCCGGCGTCGCCGGCGACGTACACGCCGTCGACGTTGGTGGCGAACTCGGCGTCGCGGGCGATGTTGCCCCGCTCGTCGAGCTCGACGCCGAACTGCGCGACCAGGCCGTTCTGGACGTCGGTGCCGGTGAAGCCCATGGCGAGGGTGACCAGCTGGGCGGGGATCTTCCGCTCGGTGCCGGGCTTCTGGGTCAGCTTGCCGTCGACGAACTCGACCTCGACGAGGTGGAGGTACTGGACGTTGCCGTCCTCGTCGCCCTCGAAGTGGGTGGTGGAGACGGAGTAGACCCGCTCGCCGCCCTCCTCGTGCGCCGAGGTGACCTTGTAGAGCATGGGGAAGGTCGGCCAGGGCTGGTTGGCGTTCCGCTCCTCGCCCGGCTTCGGCATGATCTCCAGCTGGGTGACGGAGGCCGCGCCCTGGCGGTGGGCGGTGCCGACGCAGTCGGCGCCGGTGTCGCCGCCGCCGATGACGACGACGTGCTTGCCCTCGGCGCTGATCGGCGAGGCCACGAAGTCGCCCTCGACGACCTTGTTGGCGAGCGGCAGGTACTCCATCGCCTGGTGGATGCCCTTGAGCTCGCGGCCCGGCACCGGCAGGTCGCGGGCGGTGGTGGCGCCGGCGGCGACCACGACCGCGTCGAACCGCTTGCGCAGGTCGGTGGCGGTGATGTCGCGGCCGACCTCGACGCCGGTGCGGAACTTGGTGCCCTCCGCGCGCATCTGCTCGATGCGGCGGTTGATGTGCCGCTTCTCCATCTTGAACTCGGGGATGCCGTAGCGCAGCAGGCCGCCGATGCGGTCGGCGCGCTCGTACACGACCACGGTGTGGCCCGCCCGGGTCAGCTGCTGGGCGGCGGCGAGGCCGGCCGGGCCGGAGCCGACGACCGCGACGGTCTTGCCGGAGAGGCGCTCGGGCACCTGCGGCTTGACGTCGTTGGCGTCCCACGCCTTGTCGATGATGGAGACTTCGACGTTCTTGATGGTGACGGCCGGCTGGTTGATGCCGAGCACGCACGCCGACTCGCACGGAGCCGGGCACAGGCGACCGGTGAACTCCGGGAAGTTGTTGGTGGCGTGGAGGCGCTCGGACGCCGCCGACCAGTCCTCGCGGTAGGCGTAGTCGTTCCACTCGGGGATGAGGTTCCCGAGCGGGCAGCCGTTGTGGCAGAACGGGATGCCGCAGTCCATGCAGCGGCCGGCCTGCTTGCTGATGATCGGCAGCAGGGAGCCGGGGACGTAGACCTCGTTCCAGTCGCGGACGCGCTCCGCGACGGGACGGGTCTCGGCGACCTCGCGGCCGGTGGTGAGGAAGCCCTTCGGGTCAGCCATGGGTCGCCGCCTCCATCATCTTCTCGGTGGTCTCCCGCTCGGAGAGACCGGCGAGCTCAGCGGCGTCCTTGGCGGCGAGCACTGCCTTGTACGTGGTCGGGATGATCTTGCTGAAGCGGCTCACCGCCGCGTCCCAGTCGGCCAGGAGCTTCTCGGCGACGGTGGAGCCGGTCTCCTCCTGGTGGCGGCGCACGACGTCGTGCAGCCACGCCTTGTCGGCGTCCGACAGGGCCTCGACCGCACCCTGGTTGCCGGAGTTGACGTTGCTCGGGTCGAGGTCGATGACGTAGGCGACGCCGCCGGACATGCCCGCCGCGAAGTTGCGGCCGGTCTCGCCGAGGACGACCGCCGTGCCGCCGGTCATGTACTCGCAGCCGTGGTCGCCCACGCCCTCGGAGACGACCAGGGCGCCGGAGTTGCGGACGCAGAACCGCTCGCCGGTGCGGCCGCGCAGGAAGAGCTCGCCGCCGGTGGCGCCGTACGCGATGGTGTTGCCCGCGATGGTGGAGTACTCGGCCAGGTGGTCGGCGCCCCGGTCGGGGCGGACGATCACGCGGCCGCCGGAGAGGCCCTTGCCGACGAAGTCGTTGGCGTCGCCCTCCAGGCGGAGGGTCACACCGGACGGCAGGAAGGCGCCGAAGGACTGGCCGGCGGAGCCGGTGAACGTGAGGTCGATGGTGTCGGCCGGGAGGCCGGCGCCGCCGAACTTCTTCGTCACCTCGTGGCCGAGCATGGTGCCGACCGTGCGGTTGATGTTGCGGATCGGGACCTGGGCGCGGACCGGCTGGGCCTCCTCCGCGGAGGCGGCGTTCAGCGCCTCGGCGGCGAGCTGGATCAGCTCGTTGTCGAGTGCCTTCTCCAGGCCGTGGTCCTGCTCGACCAGGGCGTGGCGGACCGCGCCCTCGGGCAGCTCCGGCACGTAGAAGAGCGGCTCCAGGTCGAGGCCCTGCGCCTTCCAGTGCGAGACGGCGCGGCTGGTGTCGAGCAGCTCGGCGTGGCCGACGGCCTCCTCGATGGAGCGGAAGCCCAGCTCGGCGAGGAGCTCGCGGACCTCCTGCGCGATGAACTCGAAGAAGTTGACGACGTACTCGGCCTTGCCGGAGAAGCGGTCGCGCAGCACCGGGTTCTGGGTGGCGATGCCGACCGGGCAGGTGTCGAGGTGGCAGACGCGCATCATGACGCAGCCGGAGACGACGAGCGGCGCGGTGGCGAAGCCGAACTCCTCGGCGCCGAGCAGCGCGGCGATGACGACGTCGCGGCCGGTCTTCAGCTGGCCGTCGGTCTGGACGACGATCCGGTCGCGCAGGCCGTTGAGCAGCAGGGTCTGCTGGGTCTCGGCGAGGCCGAGCTCCCAGGGGCCGCCCGCGTGCTTCAGCGAGGTCAGCGGGGAGGCGCCGGTGCCGCCGTCGTGGCCGGAGATCAGGACGACGTCCGCGTGGGCCTTGGACACGCCGGCCGCGACCGTGCCGACGCCGACCTCGGAGACCAGCTTCACGTGGATGCGGGCCGACGGGTTGGCGTTCTTCAGGTCGTGGATCAGCTGGGCCAGATCCTCGATGGAGTAGATGTCGTGGTGCGGCGGCGGCGAGATGAGGCCGACGCCGGGCGTCGAGTGACGCGTCCTGGCGACCCACGGGTAGACCTTGTGGCCGGGCAGCTGGCCGCCCTCGCCGGGCTTGGCGCCCTGGGCCATCTTGATCTGGATGTCGTCGGCGTTGACCAGGTACTCGGAGGTGACGCCGAAGCGGCCGGAGGCGACCTGCTTGATCGCGGAGCGGCGCGCCGGGTCGTACAGGCGCTCCGGGTCCTCGCCGCCCTCACCGGTGTTCGACTTGCCGCCGAGCTGGTTCATGGCGATGGCGAGGGTCTCGTGCGCCTCCTGGGAGATGGAGCCGTACGACATGGCGCCGGTGGAGAACCGCTTGACGATCTCGGAGACCGGCTCGACCTCGTCGATGGAGATCGGGGTACGGCCCTCGGTCGCGAAGCCGAACAGGCCGCGGAGCGTCATCAGGCGCTCGGACTGCTCGTTCACCCGGTCCGTGTACTTCTTGAAGATGTCGTACCGCTTGTTCCGCGTGGCGTGCTGGAGGCGGAAGACGGTCTCCGGGTCGAAGAGGTGCGGCTCGCCCTCGCGGCGCCACTGGTACTCGCCGCCGATCTCCAGGGCGCGGTGCGCGGAGGCGATGCCGGTGGCCGGGTACGCCTTGGCGTGCCGGGCGGCGACCTCCTTCGCGACGACGTCCAGGCCGGCGCCGCCGATCTTGGTGGCGGTGCCGTTGAAGTACCGGGCGACGAACTGCTCGTCGAGGCCGACGGCCTCGAAGACCTGGGCGCCGCGGTAGGAGGCGACCGTGGAGATGCCCATCTTCGACATGACCTTGAGGACGCCCTTGCCGAGGGCGTAGATCAGGTTGCGGATGGCCTGCTCGGGCTCGATGTCCGACAGGAAGGTGCCCGCGCGGAGCAGGTCCTCGACGGACTCCATGGCGAGGTAGGGGTTGACCGCCGCGGCGCCGTAGCCGATGAGCAGGGCGACGTGGTGGACCTCGCGGACGTCGCCGGCCTCGACCAGCAGACCCACCATGGTGCGCTGCTTGGTGCGGATGAGGTGGTGGTGGACGGCCGCGGTGAGCAGCAGCGACGGGATCGGCGCGTGCTCGGCGTCGGAGTGCCGGTCGGAGAGGACGATCAGGCGGGCGCCGCCCTCGATCGCCGCGTCGGCCTCGGCGCAGATGGCGTCGATGCGGGCGGCGAGGGCCTCGCCGCCGCCGGAGACCCGGTAGAGGCCGGAGAGCGTGGCGGCCTTCATGCCCGGCATGTCGCCGTCGTGGTTGATGTGGATGAGCTTGGCGAGCTCGTCGTTGTCGATCACCGGGAAGGGCAGGGTGACCGAGCGACAGGAGGCCGCGGTCGGGTCGAGCAGGTTGCCCTGGGGGCCGAGGGAGGAGCGGAGGCTCGTCACGAGCTCTTCGCGGATGGCGTCCAGCGGCGGGTTGGTGACCTGCGCGAAGAGCTGGGTGAAGTAGTCGAAGAGCAGCCGGGGGCGCTCGGAGAGGGCCGCGATCGGCGAGTCGGTGCCCATGGAGCCGATCGGCTCGGCGCCGGTGCGGGCCATCGGGGCGAGGATGACGCGGAGCTCTTCCTCGGTGTAGCCGAAGGTCTGCTGGCGGCGGGTGACCGAGGCGTGGGTGTGCACGATGTGCTCGCGCTCGGGGAGGTCGGAGAGCTCGATCTCCCCGGTCTCCAGCCACTCGGCGTACGGGTGCTCGGCGGCGAGGCCGGCCTTGATCTCGTCGTCCTCGATGATGCGGTGCTCGACGGTGTCGACGAGGAACATCTTGCCGGGCTGGAGGCGGCCCTTGCGGACGACCTTGGCGGGGTCGATGTCGAGGACGCCGACCTCGGAGGAGAGGACGACGAGGCCCTCGTCGGTGACCCAGTAGCGGCCGGGGCGCAGGCCGTTGCGGTCGAGGACCGCGCCGACCTGGACGCCGTCGGTGAAGGTGACGCAGGCGGGGCCGTCCCAGGGCTCCATCATCGTGGAGTGGTACTGGTAGAAGGCGTGCCGCGCGGGGTCCATGGAGTCGTGGTTCTCCCACGCCTCGGGGACCATCATCAGGACGGCGTGCGGCAGCGAGCGGCCGCCGAGGTGGAGCAGCTCCAGGACCTCGTCGAAGGAGGCGGTGTCGGAGGCGTCCGGGGTGCAGATCGGGAAGATCCGGTCCAGGCCCTTGCCGGTCCTGCTCTCGCCGAAGACGTCGGTGGCGAGCTGGGCCTCGCGGGCGGTCATCCAGTTGCGGTTGCCCTTGACCGTGTTGATCTCGCCGTTGTGGGCGACGAAGCGGTACGGGTGGGCGAGCGGCCAGCTCGGGAAGGTGTTGGTGGAGAACCGGGAGTGGACGAGGGCGATGGCGGAGGCCAGGCGCCGGTCCGACAGGTCCGGGAAGAAGGGCTCCAGCTGACCGGTGGTGAGCATGCCCTTGTAGACGATCGTGCGGGCGGAGAGCGACGGGAAGTACGTCGCGGCCTCGCGCTCGGCGCGCTTGCGGAGCGCGAACGCCTTGCGGTCCAGGGCGATGCCGGTGGACTCGCCGTCGGTCACGAAGACCTGGCGGAAGGCCGGCATGGTGGAGCGGGCGGTGGCGCCGAGCAGGCCGGGGGCGACGGGGACCTCGCGCCAGCCGAGGACGGTGAGGCCCTCGTCGGCGGCGAGCGCCTCGATCGCGGCGGCGGTCTCGTCGGCGCTGTCGACGGGGAGGAAGGCCGTGCCCACGGCGTACGCGCCGGCCTCGGGCAGCTCGAAGCCGGTGACCTCGCGGAAGAACGCGTCCGGGACCTGGAGCAGGATGCCGGCGCCGTCACCGGAGTCGGGCTCGGAGCCGGTGGCGCCGCGGTGTTCGAGGTTGCGCAGTACGGTCAGCGCCTGCTCGACCAGCGCGTGGCTGGCCACACCGGTGAGGGTGGCCACGAACCCGACACCGCAGGCGTCGTGTTCGTTACGGGGGTCGTACATGCCCTGGGGGGCGGGGCGACCGTCCATGGGCGACCAGGCGTCGGAACGCATCGGCTCTCCCGTCGTCGTCGTGGCATATGCAGATGCCGAGGGACGACGTTGGCCCTCCGCGAAATTTCGTGCAGGTTACATGATGGCGTGCTTCTCGCCTAGCGGATAGCTCGTTCCAGCATGCGGACACCTCCGACACGGAGCGGTGGTGTGCGTTCACCTGTTCTCTCTGGGTGCGGGGACAGTGACTGCACCGTGACTGATCCGCGGGGGACGGAGCCGTACCGGCTCGTCCGGGCAGGGCCTCATTGCCCCACGACGCTTCAGCCTCTTTCCCGTTGGTCACGGGTTCGAAACCGCCGAGTAACCGGCTACATATGTGGCGTCCTGCATAGTGTCTCACCGCCGCGCGGATTGCGACCAGGGATATTCGTCACAGCGAGAATGCGGCCTACGCCCCTTTTTGTCACCCCGAAAAGCCCGAAAGGCCCCGTGCGGGGGCCTCTCGGGCTTCTGCGGAGGTACGGATTCCGTTCCGCCGGTCCCGCGGGAAAACGGGAGGTCACGGCAGCGGGAGCGGCCTCCCGGGCGGCCCTCGTGAGGGCCGCCCGGGACGGGCTAGACGGCCGCGCCGATGAGCATGCCGAGTCCGTACGTGACGGCCGCGGCGGCGCCGCCGAGCACCAGCTGGCGCAGGCCGCTGAACCACCAGCCGCGCGCGGTGACCCGGGCGACCAGCGCGCCGCAGCCGAAGAGGCCGATCAGGGCGAGCAGCACGGCCGGCCAGAGCGCGGTCGCGCCGAGCAGGTACGGCAGCAGCGGCAGCAGCGCGCCCAGTGCGAAGGAGCCGAAGGACGAGACGGCGGCGACGAGCGGCGACGGCAGGTCGTCGGGGTCGATGCCCAGCTCCTCGCGGGCGTGGATCTCCAGCGCCTGCTCGGGGTCCCGGGAGAGCTGCATCGCGACCTCGCGGGCGAGCGCGGGCTCGACGCCGCGGGAGGCGTAGAGGGCGGCCAGCTCCTCCATCTCGTCGATCGGGTGCTTGCGCAACTGGACGCGTTCCACGTCCAGTTCGGCCTGGACGAGCTCGCGCTGCGAGGCGACGGAGGTGTACTCGCCGGCCGCCATCGAGAAGGCTCCGGCCGCGAGCCCGGCGAGTCCGGTGACGACGATCGTCTGCGAGGAGACCGCGCCGCCCGCCACACCGGTCATGAGGGCGAGGTTCGAGACCAGGCCGTCCATCGCGCCGAAGACGGCGGGCCGCAGCCAACCGCCGTTGACGTCACGGTGGGTGTGGTTGTCGCGGTGGGCCTCGTGCAGCGGTGCCTGGGCTTCGATGATGGACATGGCTCTCCCCTCGTTCCGGCGGGCCGGGTCGTACCCGCCGCCCCCCAACACCCTCGAAAATACGCGCGATGTAAGGGGCCCGCCAGCAAGGCAGGCCGTACTTAGTAAGGCCCGCCTCAGTGTGGTGACCCTTCCCTGACCTTCCGTCATGCCCCGCCGCCCCACTGACAGACGGGTGACAGAAGCCGTCCACCGGCGAGTCGTCCGCCCGTCGTGGCACAGATCCAGGCGAAGGGGTACCGCCGAAGAGGTGCGGGCACCGAGGAAGGGGCGCGGAGATGGTGACCACGACATGCGACACCAGGGAACGGGCGAGGGGGGCGCTGCTCGGCCTCGCCGTCGGCGACGCGCTCGGCGCCCCCGCCGAGAACATGAAGCCCTCCGAGATCCGCCGCAGGTGGGGGCGGATCGAGGGCTTCCTGACGGACCGTCCGGCCGGCACCGACGACACCGAGTACGCGATCTTCTCGGCGCTGCTGCTCGCCCGGCACGGCTCGGCGCTCACCGTCGCCCACGTCGAGCGGGCGTGGCACCGCTGGATCGCCGACCTCGACGAGGGCCCCTTCCGCGGCGCGGGCTTCTCCGAGCGCGGCACCCTGGAGAACCTCCGCCGGGGCCTGGCGGCCCCCATCTCCGCCCAGCACCGGCACGCCTGGTCGGACGGACTGGCCATGCGGGCCGCGCCCTTCGGCGTCTTCGCGGCCGGCCGCCCGGCGGAGGCGGCCCGGCTCGTCGCCATCGACGGCAGCGTCAGCCACGAGGGCGAGGGCATCTACGGCGGCCAGGCGGTGGCGGCGGGCGTCGCGGCGGCCATGTCCGGCGCCGGCGTCACGTCCGTCATCGCGGCGGCCCTCTCGGTGATCCCCATGGACTCCTGGACGGCCCGCTCGCTGCGGCGGGCGGTGGTCGCGGCGCAGCGCGTCCAGCCGGACCCGCTCACCCGCGAACGCCAGGTCCGCTCGGCGGTCGTCATCGGCGGCTACCCGTGGACCGACCTGGCCCCGGAGGCCGTCGGCCTCGCCTTCGGCGCCTTCGCGGCGGCCCGCGGCGACTTCCGCACGGCGGTCCTGACGGCCGTGAACATGGGCCGCGACGCCGACACCACGGCGGCGGTGGCCGGCGCGCTGGCCGGCGCGGCGGGCGGCCTGACCGCCATCCCCGAGGAGTGGGCCACCGCCATCACCCCCGTGACCGGCAGCTGCCTCCCCACCATGCGCGGCTACCACGTCCTGGACGTGGCCGACCTCCTGACCGAAGAGGACCCCCGATGAGCGCCGACCTGACCACGACCGAGCCGGCGCCCCCGGCCGGCTCGCCCGCCCCCGCCACCCCGGCCGCCGACACCCGTTCCGCACCCGCCGTGGGCCGTCGTTCCGCGGGGCGTGGGGGTCCCCCCTCCGGGGGAGGGTGGGCCCAGCCCCCGATGGCGGGCGCCGCTCCGGCGACCGACGCGCCGCTGGACCTCCCCCCGGTGCCGGGCGCCGACGCGCAGCTCCTGACCCCGCTGGACCCGGCCCCCGTGCCGGGCGCCGACGCGCAGCTCCTCGCCCCGCTGGACCCCGACCCGGCACCACGCGCCGCCGCCCAGGCCCCCGCGCCACAGGCCACGGGGACCTGGGGCGCGCCCCAGGAGGCCCCACGGTCCGCGCCGCCGCGCAGGGCGGACCGCGAGAGGATCGAGGGCCTCCTCCTCGGCCTCGCCGCGGGCGACGCCGCCGGCTGGCCCGCCGCACGCCACCGCGCCGCCCGCATGCCCGAGTGGACCCGCCGCCTCACCCGCGAACTCGACACCTTCGCGGAGCAGAACGCGACGACCACCCTCCCCGTCCCCATCGCCCTGAACCAGCCCCCCGAGCCCCTCCGCCTCGGCCCCTCCGACGACGCCGAGTGGGCGGCCTTCACGGCGGAGGCGGTCCTGGCCGCCGGCGGCCCGCTCTTCGCCGCCCTCCCCCGCGAGCGCCGCCTCCGCGCCGCCGTCGACCTCGCCTGGAACCACCTCGCGGGCCAGGTCGCGGCGGCCGCCGACCGTGCCCCCGAGATCGAGTCCGCCGTCCTCCCGCTGCGCGCCCGGATCTCGGTCCGGGCCGGCCTCGGCAACCTGGCCACCGGTCTGCGCCCGCCCGCCACCGGCCACGACAACCCGCACTACTTCGACGACGCCGCCTGCGTCCGGGCAGCGGTCCTCGCCGTCGTCCACCCCGGCGACCCGCGCGCCGCCGCCGAACTCGCCGAGTTCGACGCCCGGTACACCCAGGACGGCGACGGCGTGCACGGCGCCCGCGCCACCGCGGCGGCCGTCGCGGCGGCCCTCGGCGGCGCCGACCCCGACACCGCCGTCGAGGCCGCGCTCGCCGAACTCCCGCCCGTCACCGAGATCGGCCGCAACGCCCGGCACGCCGTGAAGCTGGCCCGTACCGCCGACTCCGCCTTCGAACTGGTCCCGCTCCTGGAGCACCAGATCGTCGACCACGTCTACAGCTACGGCATCGCCGCCGCCGAGACCGTCCCGGTGGCCCTCGCGCTGACCGTCGCCGCGCGCGGCGCGATGACGGCCGCGGTCCCGGCCGCGGCCTGCCTCTCCCGGGTCGCCGACTCCGCGCCCGCCCTGGCCGGCGCGCTCACCGGCGCGCTGGGCGGCGGCCGTTCGGTCCCGGCGAGCTGGCGGGACGCCTGCCGGACGCTGTCCGGCTGCGCGCTCCCCCGGCTCGCCGGCACGGACCTGGTGGAACTCGCCGGGCTGCTGGGAACCACGGAACCGGCCCCGCCAGGTGGACAATTCCGACATGACACCCACACTGGATGACCGGATCACCGGAAGTCTCCTCGGTGCCGCCGTGGGCGACGCCCTCGGCGGCCCCGTGGAGGGGTACACCCCCGAGCAGATCGCCGAACGCCACGGCGGCCGCGTCACCGGCGTCGTCGGCCCCTGGAACGGCGACTCCTGGCGCACCGCCCGCCCCATCGCCCCGTATCACAAGGGCGACGGGCACGTCACCGACGACACCCTGATGACCCACGCGCTGATCCGGGTGTACGAGAGGGTCCGCGACCACCTCGACGCGTACGCCGTCGCGGACCACCTCGTCCCCGAACTCATGGGCACCCCCGTGTGGATCCCCGAACTGGAGGCGGAGGCCCTCCCCCTCCAGCGGATCTTCCTCGCCGAGAAGTGGATCGTCGCCCGCCTCCACTACGGGCACCACGACCCCCGCGAGGCCGGCACCGGAAACATCGTCAACTGCGGCGCCGCGATGTACATGGCCCCGGTCGGCCTGGTCAACGCGGCCGACCCGGACGGCGCCTACGCCGAGGCGATCGACGTCGCGGGCGCCCACCAGTCCTCGTACGGCCGCGAGGCGGCGGGCGTCTTCGCGGCGGCGGTCGCGGCGGCCTGCGTCCCCGGCGCCGGCCCGCGCACGGTCGTCGACACCGTCCTCGGCCTCGCCAAGGACGGCACCCGCGCCGCGATCGAGGCAGTCGCCGAAGTCGCCGACCGGCACCGCGACTTCGAGACCGCGCTCGTACCGCTCCGCAAGGCGGTCGCCCCGTACGACTCCGTCGGCCCCGACTACCGCAACCCCGGCCTCGGCGCCCGCCGCCCCTCCCGCCTCCACTCCATCGAGGAACTGCCGATCGCGCTCGGCATGCTCCTGGTCGGCGAGGGCGACTACCGCCGTACGGTCCTCGGCGCGGTCAACTACGGCCGCGACTGCGACTCCATCGCCACCATGGCGGGCGCGATCGCCGGCGCCCTGCACGGCGAGGCGGCCGTCCCCGCGGACTGGGCGAAGCGGGTGGCGGAGGCCAGCCGCCTCGACCTGCACGCCCCGGCGCGGTCCCTGACCGCCGTCGCCCACGAGGTCTTCGCCCGCGACACCGCCCGCCGCCGCGCCCACGAGTCCGCCCGCGCCGCCCTCACGGACCCGTCCCGATGACGGACACCACCCTCAGCCACCCGGCCCACCCCCCGGGCACCAGAACCGGGGCGTCGGGCGCCGAGGTCCGGGCCGGGGGCCGGCCGGAGGCCGCCACCGTGCGCCTCACCTGGGTGCAGCCCGAGGACCTCGTCGGGCACGAGCTGCGCCAGGCGGCCGAGGACGGGCGGGACGCGCGGGAGATCGCGGCGCGCTGGTACGCGGCCGGCGGGGACCCCGCACCGCCCGCCGCAGGCGCCTCGCCCGTCCCCCGGCCCGAGCTGCGGCCGCTCGCCGAGGAGCTGCTCGACGAGCTGGCCGCCCTCCCCTCGCCCCTCGCCCCCGACGAACCCACCGGCCTCGACGCGATCACCGCCGCCTGCCCCGACCGGCCCGCCCCGCTCCCCGGCGCCACCGAGGACCCGGCCCTCCGCGACCGCCTGCACGCCGCCTGGCTCGGGCGGGCCGCCGGGTGCCTGCTCGGGAAGCCCGTCGAGAAGCTGCCGCTCGACGCGATCCGCGCGCTCGCCCGGGCCGCCGGGAACTGGCCGCTCGACGACTGGTTCACCGCCCGCGGGGTGCCGCCGGAGCTGCTGGCCGCCCACCCCTGGAACCGCCGCTCCGCCGCCACCTCGCTCGCCGAGACCATCGACGGCATGCCCGAGGACGACGACCTCAACTACCCCCTCCTCGCCCTGCTCCTCCTCCGCCGCCACGGCCGCGGCTTCACCACCGCCGACGTGGCCCACCTCTGGCTCGACGAACTCCCCGCCGGCCGCACCTTCACCGCCGAGCGGATCGCCTACCGCAACCTCCTGGACGGGATCGAGCCACCGCTGACCGCCGTCCGCCGCAACCCCTTCCGGGAGTGGATCGGCGCCCAGATCCGGGCCGACGTCCACGGCTGGACCCACCCCGGCGACCCCGCCGCGGCCGCCGCCCAGGCCCACCGGGACGCGGTCCTCAGCCACACCGGCAGCGGCGTCCACGGCGCCCTGTTCGTCGCCGCCACCGTGGCCGCCGCCGCGGGCGGCACCGCCGACGTCCACCGGGCGCTCGCCGCCGGACTCTCCGTCGTCCCGCCCCGCTCCCGGCTCGCCGAGGCCGTCCGGTACGGCATCGCCGCCGCCCGCGCCACCCCCACGTTCGACACCGTCGTGGACCGGCTGCACGCCCGGTACGGCGGGTACCACTGGGTCCATGCCGTGCCGAACTCCGCGCTCCTCGCCGCCGCCCTCACCCACGCCGACGGCGACTTCACCCGCTCGATCTGCGCGGCCGTCTCCGGCGGCTGGGACACCGACTCCAACGGCGCCACCGCCGGCTCGGTCGCCGGCCTCCTCGCCGGCCACCCGGCCCGGCTGCCGGACCGCTGGACCTCCCCCCTGAAGAACCGGCTCGCCACCTCGGTGCCGGGCTTCGACGGCACCGGCTTCGACACCCTCGCCGACCTGACCCACCTGGAGGCAGTACGCCCATGACCAGCATCGTGGTGCTCGGGAGCACCAACATGGACCTCGTCGCCTACGTGGCGAAGGCCCCGGCACGCGGCGAGACCGTCACCGGCCGCGCGTTCCGCACGATCCCCGGCGGCAAGGGCGCCAACCAGGCGGTCGCCGCCGCCCGCGCGGGCGGCGAGGTCGCCCTGATCGGCGCGGTCGGCGCCGACGACTTCGGCTACCGGCTCCGGGACGTCCTGGAGCACTCCTCCGTCGACACCGACCTGCTCCGCACCGTCGAGGGCCCGTCCGGCACCGCGCACATCGTCGTCGACGACGAGGGCGGCAACGCGATCGTCGTCGTCCCCGGCGCCAACGCCACCGTCACCTCCCTCACCGCCGGCGACGAGGCCCTGATCGCCTCCGCCCAGCTGCTCCTCCTCCAGCTCGAACTCCCCCTCTCCGTCGTCGTCGAGGGCGCCGCCCACGCCCACGACCGCGGCGTCCGCACCGTCCTCACCCCGGCGCCGGCCCAGCCGCTGCCGCCCGAACTCTTCGACGTCACCGACCTGTTGGTGCCCAACGAGCACGAGGCCGTCGCGCTCACCGGCCGCACCGACCCGCACGCCGCCGCGCTCGCCCTCCTCGACGCGGTGCCCGAGGTGGTCGTCACCCTCGGCGCGGCCGGCTGCCTCTACGTGGCACGCGGCGCGGAACCGCTCACCGTGCCCGCCCCCCGGGTGCGGGCCGTCGACACCACCGCCGCCGGCGACACCTTCGTCGGCGCCCTCGCGGTCGCGGTCGCCGAGGGCCTGCCGATGCCGGAGGCCCTCACCCGGGCCGGCACGGCCGCCGCGCTCTCCGTCCGGCGCGAGGGCGCCTCGACCTCGATGCCGTACCGCACCGAGATCGACGCGGCCCTCGACACCCCCGAGTCCCTGGAGGCCGATCCCGTATGACCACCCCCACCGCGCCCCCCGCCCCCGCCTCTCCCCCCGCCGCGAAGGTCCCGCCGCTCCAGGGGCTGCGGGTCCTCGATCTGGCGACGCTCTTCGCCGGGCCGCTGGCCGCCATGATGCTCGGCGACTTCGGCGCCGACGTCGTGAAGGTCGAGCACCCCCGCAAGCCCGACCCGTCCCGGGGCCACGGCCCGGCCAAGGACGGGGTGGGCCTGTGGTGGAAGGTCCTGGGCCGCAACAAGCGGACCGTCACCCTCGACCTGTCCACCCCCGGCGGCCGGGACGCCCTGCTCCGGCTGGCCGCCGACGCCGACGTGATCGTGGAGAACTTCCGCCCGGGCACCCTGGAACGCTGGGGTCTGGGCTGGGAGGAGCTGTCCACGGTCAACCCCCGGCTCGTCCTCGCCCGGGTCACCGGCTTCGGCCAGTTCGGCCCGTACGCCCACCGCCCCGGCTTCGGCACCCTCGCCGAGGCGATGAGCGGCTTCGCCGCCATCACCGGCGAGCCGGAGGGGCCGCCGACCCTGCCCCCCTTCGGCCTCGCCGACTCGATCGCCGCCCTCGCCACCGCGTACGCGGTGATGACCGCGCTCACCGCGAGGACGACGACCGGCCACGGCCAGGTCGTGGACATGGCCATCATCGAACCGATGCTCTCCGTCATCGGCCCCCACCCCCTCTGGTACGACCAGCTCGGCTACGTCCAGCCGCGCACCGGCAACCGCTCCCGCAACAACGCCCCCCGCAACACCTACCGGACCTCCGACGGCTCCTGGGTGGCCGTCTCCACCTCGGCGCAGTCCATCGCCGAACGCGTGATGCGCCTGGTGGACCGGGCCGAGCTGATCGACGAGCCGTGGTTCGCCGACGGCTCGGGCCGGGCCGCGCACGCCGACGTCCTCGACGAGGCGGTCGGCTCGTGGATCGCCCGCCACACCCGCGACGAGGCCATGGCCGCCTTCGAGAAGGCGGAGGCGGCGATCGCCCCGGTCTACGACGTCCGGGACGTCCTCGCCGACCCCCAGTACCAGGCGCTCGGCACGGTCACCGAGGTCCCCGACCCGGAGCTCGGCCCGATCCGGATGCAGAACGTGCTCTTCCGGCTCTCCGAGACCCCGGGCGGCATCCGCTGGGCCGGCCGCCCGCACGGCGCCGACACCGACGAGGTCCTGACGGCGGCCGGCCTCACCCCGGCCGAGATCGCCGCCCTGCGCGCCCAGGGGGCGGTATGAGCGCCCCGGGCGCCGTGGACGGCCTGCGGCACCGGGGCCGCAGACTCCCCCTCACCTGGCTGTACGCCCCCGGCGACCGCCCCGACGTGGTCCGCAAGGCGCTCGGCTCCGGCGCCGACGTGGTCATCGTCGACCTGGAGGACGCGGTCGCCCCGGACCGCAAGGCGTACGCCCTCGACGCCACCGTCGATCTGCTCTCCGACGCCCACCCCGTCCCGGTGCACGTCCGCATCCACACCCCGCGCGACATCCCCGTCCTGGCCTCCCTCCCCGGCCTCGGCGGTCTCCGTGTCCCCAAGGTGACACACGCCACTGACATCCACCGGATCAGCGAGCTCGCCCCCGGTCTCCCGCTCTACCCGCTCCTGGAGAACGCCCTGGCCGTGGAGCAGGCGTACGCCATCGCCACCGCCCACCCGGCCGTCCGCGGCCTCTCCCTCGGCGAGGCCGACCTCCGGGCCGACCTGGGGGTGCGCGACGACAGCGGCCTCGACTGGCCGCGCAGCCGGGTCGTGGTCGCCGCCCGGGCGGCCGCGCTGCCGCCGCCGGTCCAGTCGGTCCACGCGGACGTCGCCGACCTCGACGCGCTCGCCGCCGGCTGCGCCCGGGGCCGGGCGCTCGGCTTCCTCGGCCGGGCCGCGATCCACCCCCGGCAGCTCCCGGTGATCGAGCGGGCCTATCTGCCGACCGCGCAGGAGGTCGACGCGGCCCGCGAGGTGGTGGCGGCGGCCACGGCCGACCGGGGCGCGCTGGCCCTGGCGGACGGCCGGTTCGTGGACGCGGCGGTGGTGGCGGGCGCCCACCGGGTCCTCGCCCTCGCGGAGCGCGCCGGCTGATCCGCGCCCGGACACGCACGAGGGCCGCCGGAACCTCTCGGTCCCGGCGGCCCTCGTCTCGGTACGGAAGGCGGTGTCAGCCCTTGGCGGCCGACCCGGCGCCGTTCCCGGCCCCGTTCTCCGCCTCGTCGGCCGGCTCCTCGACGGCCTCCGCCGGGTCCGCGTCCGTGTCCGCGTCCTTGCCGTCGGCCGCGTCCTCGTCGGCGTCCCCGGCGGGCTCCACGGCCTTGCGGGAGCGCGGCTCCACGATCTCCTCGCGGCCCGGGCGCATCCGCGCCGAGAGGACCATGTAGACCACGGCGAGCAGGAAGACGACGATCGCGGTCCACACGTTGAGGCGCAGGCCCAGGATGTGGTGGGCCTCGTCGACGCGCAGGTACTCGGTCCAGACGCGGCCGGCGCAGTAGGCGGCCACGTAGAGGGCGAAGGCGCGGCCGTGGCCGAGCGTGAAGCGGCGGTCGGCCCAGATGACGAGGAGGGCGACGCCGACGCACCAGAGCGACTCGTACAGGAAGGTCGGGTGGTAGAGCCCGGCCTCGCGGTTGGCGCTCTCGGTGATCTTCAGCGCCCACGGCAGGTCGGTCGGCTTGCCGTACAGCTCCTGGTTGAACCAGTTGCCCCAGCGGCCGATGGCCTGGGCGAGGGCGATGCCGGGGGCGATGGCGTCCGCGTACGCGGGAAGCGGGATGCCCCGGCGGCGGCAGCCGATCCAGGCACCGACGGCGCCGAAGGCGATGGCGCCCCAGATGCCGAGGCCGCCCTCCCAGATCTTGAAGGCGTCGACCCAGTTCTCACCCTCGCTGAAGTACAGCTGGTAGTCGGTGATCACGTGGTAGAGGCGTCCGCCGACCAGGCCGAAGGGCACCGCCCAGACGGCGATGTCGGCCACGGTGCCGGCGGTGCCGCCCCGGGCGATCCAGCGCTTGTTGCCGAGCCAGACGGCGACGAAGACACCGAGGATGATGCAGAAGGCGTAGCCGCGCAGCGGGATCGGTCCGAGGTGGATGACACCGGTCGACGGGCTGGGAATGTAGGCAAGGTCCATGGCAGGTCCGACGCTACCCTGCCGGGCGGGCGGACCGGCAGCCCGCCCGGCAACGTCTGGATAACTAACCCGCCGGTGACTGTCCGGCCGAGGGGGAGGCCGTGCCCGGCTTCTTGCCCTTGTTGGCCTCGGCGACCCACTTCTTCAGGTTCTCCGGCGAGATCTGTTCGCCGCCCTTGGTCGGGAAGATCGATTCTCCGTTGAGCAGCACGGAGGGGGTGCCGCGGAAGCCGCCGGCCTGGAAAGCATCGTTGGACTTCTCGACCCAGCTGTCGTGCGTGCCGTCCTCGACGCAGGAGCGGAACGCCGGCGTGTCGAGGCCGGGGACCTTGGCGGCCAGCTCGATCAGCTTGTCGTTCTTGCCGAAGGCGTCGTCGGTCTCCTGCGGCTGGTTGATGTAGAGCGTGTCGTGGTACGCGGTGAACTTGCCGGCGTCCTGGGCGCAGGCCGCCGCGTTCGCCGCGCGCAGGGAGCCGCTGCCGCCCATGTTGCCGTCGATGAGGGTGGCGAGGTGGTACTCGGCCTTGAGCGCGCCGGTGGCCTCCAGCTCGTGGATGGTGTCCCGCATGACGTTCTCGAACTGGGCGCAGGCGGGGCAGCGGAAGTCCTCCCAGATCTGGAGGGTGGACGGGGCGTCCGCCTTGCCGGTGGGGATGGCCGGCTTGTCGCCCTCGATCGAGCCGGTGGGGGCGACGACGGGCCCGGCCTTGGCCGAGTCGCTGTCCTTGCCGCTGTTGGCGGCGATCACGCCGACGACGGCGGCGAGGCCGAGGACGCCGACCACTCCCGCCGTCACGATCAGGACCCGCCGCTGCTTCTCCCGGGCCTTCTCGCGCTCGCGCTGCTGCTGGAGGCGCTCCCGCGCGCTCTTGTTACTACCGTCACGGTTCTTCTCGCTCACGCCCACAGCAACGAACCGGGGAGGCGCGTCCGCGCCTCCCCGGTCCGATATCCACCCGAATGGACTACATCGACTACGGGGTGCGGCGCACGCCCTCGGCGAGTTCGGCCGCCAGTTCCTTTACGGCGGCGAGTCCGGCGGCCTCGTCGCCGTCGGCGTCGAGGATCCGCTGGACGAAGGCCGAGCCGACGATGACGCCGTCGGCGAAGGCGGCGACCTCGCGGGCCTGGTCGGCGTTGGAGACGCCGAGGCCGACGCAGACCGGGATCTTCGAGGTCACGCGGGTGCGGCGGACCAGGTCGGCGGCCTGCTCGCCGACCGAGGCGCGGGTGCCGGTGACGCCCATCAGGGAGGCGGCGTAGACGAAGCCGGATCCGGCCGCGGTGATGGTGGCGAGCCGCTCGTCCTTGCTGCTGGGGGCGACGACGAAGACGGTGGCGAGGCCGTGCCGCTCCGCGTGCTCCCGCCACAGGGCGGACTCCTGGACCGGCAGGTCGGGCAGGATGCAGCCGGCGCCGCCGGCCGCGGCGAGCTCCTCGGTGAAGCGCTCGACGCCGTACCGGTCGATCGGGTTCCAGTAGGTCATCACGAGGACCGGCTTGCCGGTGGCCTCGTGGGCCTCCTTCACGGTCCGCATGACGTCGGCGATCTTGACGCCGCCGCGCAGGGCGATGTCGTCGGCGGTCTGGATGACGGGGCCGTCCAGGACCGGGTCGCTGTGCGGGAGGCCGACCTCGACGATGTCGGCGCCGCCGTCGAAGACGGCCTTGACGGCCTTGATGCCGCCGTCCACGGTCGGGAAGCCGGCCGGGAGGTAGGCGATGAGCGCGGCCCGGTCCTCGGCCTTGGCGCGCTCCAGGGTGTCGGCGAGCAGCTGGATGTTGCCGGTGGTCACTTCGAGCCCTCCTCGTCGTACAGGCCGAAGTAGCGGGCGGCCGTGTCCATGTCCTTGTCGCCGCGGCCGGAGAGGTTCACGACGAGCAGCGCGTCCTTGCCGAGCTCCTTGCCGACCTCCAGGGCCCCGGCGAGGGCGTGGGCCGACTCGATGGCCGGGATGATGCCCTCGGTACGGGAGAGCAGCCGCAGCGCCTGCATGGCGGCGTCGTCGGTGACGGCCCGGTACTCGCCGCGGCCGCTGTCCTTGAGGTAGGCGTGCTCGGGTCCGATGCCGGGGTAGTCGAGGCCGGCCGAGATCGAGTACGGCTCGGTGATCTGGCCCTCGTCGTCCTGGAGGACGTACGACCGGGAGCCGTGCAGGATGCCGGGCTCGCCGGCGGTGAGGGTGGCCGCGTGCTCGCCGGTCTCGACGCCGTGGCCGGCCGGCTCGCAGCCGATGAGCCGGACGCCGGTGTCGGGCAGGAAGGCGTGGAAGAGGCCGATGGCGTTGGAGCCGCCGCCGACGCAGGCGATGGCCGCGTCGGGAAGGCGGCCGGCGCGCTCCAGGAGCTGGCGGCGGGCCTCGACGCCGATGACCCGGTGGAAGTCGCGGACCATCGCGGGGAAGGGGTGCGGTCCCGCGACCGTCCCGAAGAGGTAGTGGGTGCGGTCGACGTTGGCGACCCAGTCGCGGAACGCCTCGTTGATGGCGTCCTTGAGGGTGCGGCTGCCGGACTTCACCGCGATGACCTCGGCGCCGAGCATCCGCATCCGGGCCACGTTGAGGGCCTGGCGCCGGGTGTCGACCTCGCCCATGTAGATGGTGCAGTCGAGGCCGAAGAGGGCGCAGGCGGTGGCGGTGGCGACGCCGTGCTGGCCGGCGCCGGTCTCGGCGATGACCCGGGTCTTGCCCATGCGCTTGGTGAGCAGGGCCTGGCCGAGCACGTTGTTGATCTTGTGCGAGCCGGTGTGGTTGAGGTCCTCGCGCTTGAGGAAGATCCGGGCGCCGCCGGCGTGCTCGGCGAACCGGGGCACCTCGGTGAGGGCGCTGGGGCGGCCGGTGTAGTGGGCCATGAGGTCGCCGAGCTCGCGGGCGAACTCGGGGTCGTTCTTGGCCTTCTCGTACTCGACGGCGACCTCGTCGACGGCGGCGACGAGGGCCTCGGGGATGAACTTGCCGCCGAAGGCGCCGAAGTAACCCTCGGGCGACGGGACCTGGCCCTCCGGGTCCGGGATGAAGAACTCGCTGGTCATGCGGATGCTGCTCCTCGCGGGGCGATGCGGTCGTGTGAGGGACGTGACTCGCTTCCACGCGCGCGCGTGCGGCCTCTGTGACGGCCCCGCCGTCCCGTTGTGGGCATGCGTTCCGCCGGGGCGGAACGGGTGGGCACAACGGGACGGCACCGTTGCGGGTGCCTCCGCTCCCCGTGCCTGGACCCGCACCCGTACGGAGCCGTACCGGCGGTGCGGGCTCAGGCCCGGAAAGCCTGGGCCCGGCAGGGGCGCCGTCCCTGTGCCCACCCGTCCCGCCCTGCGGGACGCCTGCCCACAGGGCCGGGGGCGGTCAGCGCGCGCGTGTGAGGCGGGCGCGCCATCGCATGCCCGGGACCGTGCCCGGTTCGGAGCCGATGCAGTGGCGGACCCGGCGGCCGTGGACCCGGCGGGCCGGCGCCCGGCAGCCCCGGGGCCGGCAGCCGCGGGCGAGCCGGGCGTGGGCCGGGACGGCGACCGCGCGCAGGCCGACCGGCCCCTGGGCCGTGGAGCCCGGGGCGGTCGGCACGGCGACGCGGCGAGGGGTCATGACGCGGCCGTCAGCTCCGGCCGTGCCGCAGGGCCGGGTGCGCGCCGGCGGCGACGAGGTCGGCGACGGCGGTCTTCGGGTCGCGGCCGGTGACGAGGGACTCGCCGACCAGGACCGCGTCGGCGCCGGCGTTGGCGTACGCGATGAGGTCGTGCGGGCCGCGGACGCCGGACTCGGCGACCTTGACGATGCCGGCCGGGATCTCGGGGGCGACGCGCTCGAAGGTGGAGCGGTCGACCTGGAGGGTCTTGAGGTTGCGGGCGTTGACGCCGATGATCCGGGCGCCGGCCTCGACCGCGCGCTCGACCTCCTCCTCGTCGTGGACCTCGACGAGCGGGGTGAGCCCGATGGACTCGGCGCGCTCGATGAGGGAGACGAGGGCCTCCTGCTCCAGGGCCGCGACGATGAGGAGCGCGAGATCCGCTCCGTACGCCCGGGCCTCCCAGAGCTGGTAGGCGGTGACGATGAAGTCCTTGCGCAGGACCGGGATGTCGACCCGGGCGCGCACGGCCTCCAGGTCGGCGAGCGAGCCGCCGAAGCGGCGCTGCTCGGTGAGGACGGAGATGACGGCGGCGCCGCCCGCCTCGTAGTCGGCGGCGAGTCCCGCCGGGTCGGCGATCGCCGCGAGCGCTCCCTTGGACGGGCTGGAGCGCTTGACCTCGCAGATCACGGTGACGCCGTCGCCGCGCAGCGCGGCGACCCCGTCCTTGGCCTGCGGGGCCTTGGCGGCGCGCTCCTTGAGCTCGTCGAGGGAGACCCGCGCCTGCCGCTCTGCGAGGTCGGCGCGCACGCCTTCGATGATCTCGTCGAGCACACTCACGCGAGAGGCCCCCTTCCGGGACGGTGACGGTTCCACGGAACCTGATGAACACGGTTCAGCCATGTCCGATGGTATCCGCAGGAGGCCGTCTGATCCGCATCGAGCGGCGCGGTGTCCCAATCCCTGGGACTTCACGGGACGAGCGCGGAGCCGAACGGCAGGTTCCGCACCACGGCGAACGCCGCGGTCAGCGCGCCGAGCGCCCACCACCAGGCGGGCCGCACGGTGATCCGGGTCGGCGCGCCGCGGACGGCGTGAACCAGCCAGACCGCCATGAGGACCGCGCAGACCGCGTAGCCGGCGACGGCGAGCGCGTTGGCGCCGAGGGCGGCGGCGAGGTCGCCGTGGGCGACGGCGTGGGCGCTGCGCAGGCCGCCGCAGCCGGGGCAGTACAGGCCGGTGAGGCGGAGCAGCGGGCAGACCGGGTAGTGGCCCGGTTCGTTGGGGTCGACGAGGCCGACGTAGGTGAAGGCGGCGGCGGTGCCGGCGAGGGTGGCGAGCGGGGCGAGCAGCCGCCGCCGGAGCAGGCGCCGCCGGAACTCCTCGGCCTCGGTGAGCGGCCTCGGCAGGAGGGGCGGGACGGGCTGCGGGGCGGGCGGGGTGGTCTGCGGCGGCGGCTCGGCGGTCACGCGGTGATTGTCGCCCGGGAGGCGGCGGGACGCACGACGGCGCAGCCCGGCGGTGCCGGACTGCGCCGTTCGTGTGGTGCGCGCGTCCCGTGGGCCCTGGGGGCTCGGGGTCAGGCGCGGGCCTTGGCCGCGGCGGTCGCGCTCTCGCGGGCGTCGATGACGGCCTGGGACTCCTTGGGCATGCCGAGACCGGCGATCTTCATCGCGCCGCCGACGACACCGCCGAGCACGATGACGCCGATACCGGCCCAGAAGCCGGGCACGTTCGCCGCCACCATGAAGACTCCGGCGATGCAGAAGCCGATGAAGGAGATGATGACACCGGTCCAGGCGGCCGGGGTGTGTCCGTGGGCGCTGCCCGCCATGAGTTGCTCCTCGTAGATGTTGCTCGGTGGTGACGTCGAAGACGACGGCCGTCATGTGATGACGGCGTCATTCTTCCGCACATGACCCCGCGGAGGTGACTCGGGGGGTCCCGGACGATCACGCGTCGTGTGTCGGGTCCTCGCCGCGGTCGAGCGCCTTCCACAGGTCCTCGGGCCGGTCGGGGTCGCCGGCGGCGGGGCGGCGCGCCGCGCGGGGCGCGCCGGAGCGCTCGTAGCGGCCGCCCATCGCGGGCCAGCTCTTGCCGTAGCGGAGGGCGAAGAGGCCGGCGACGAGGATGAGCAGGGCGCCGGCGGCGGCGACGTAGGGCCAGGCCGTGTGGCTGAGACCGGCGACGGCGGCGGCGGTGTCGCCGCTGATCCGGGCGGCCTCGGCGTCGAGGGCGGCGCTGTCGGAGGCGCCGAGGAGGGCGGCGAGGGCGGCGCCGGCGCCGCTGAGGGCGAGGAGCCCGGCGACGAGGGTGCGGCCGGCCCGGCGGACGGCGAAGACGGCGACGAGGGCGGCGAGGCCGACGATCGCGAGGGCGGTCGGGACGCCGGTGACGGTGCCGCCGTCGGCCTCGACGGGGACGGTGCCCCCGGCGACCGACGCGGTGCCCTCGGCCCAGATCTGGCCGGCGGAGAGCAGTACGACGGTGGCCCCGAGGGCACCGAGGAGCAGGGCGACGGCGAGGCTCCGCCGGCCGCCGGAGGTGACGGCCGCGCGGGCGGCGCGGGGCTGGGGTACGGGTACGGCACTCACGTACCCCACTATCCCCTACGGCTGCGATGAACCTTTCATCCGGTTGGCGGTGTGGACGGCGCGGAGGACGGCGGCGGCCTTGTTGCGGCACTCGGCGTCCTCGGCGGCCGGGTCGGAGTCGGCGACGACGCCCGCTCCGGCCTGGACGTACGCGGTGCCGTCGCGGAGCAGGGCGGTGCGGATGGCGATGGCGGTGTCGGAGTCGCCGGCGAAGTCCAGGTAGCCGACGCACCCGCCGTACAGGCCGCGCCGGGAGGGCTCCAGCTCCTCGATGATCTGCATCGCGCGGGGCTTGGGCGCGCCGGAGAGGGTGCCGGCGGGGAAGCAGGCGGTGAGGACGTCGAAGGCGGTCCGCCCCTCGGCGACCCGGCCGGTGACGGTGGAGACGATGTGCATGACGTGGGAGTACCGCTCGATCGACATGAAGTCGACGACCTCGACGGAGCCGGGGGCGCAGACCCGGCCGAGGTCGTTGCGGCCGAGGTCGACGAGCATCAGGTGCTCGGCGCGCTCCTTGGGGTCGGCGAGCAGCTCCTCGGCGAGGTCGTGGTCCTCCTGCGGGGTGGCGCCGCGGTGCCGGGTGCCGGCGATGGGGTGGAGCATCGCCTGCCCGTCCTCGACCTTGACGAGGGCCTCGGGGCTGGAGCCGACGACGTCGAAGCCGTTCTCGAACCGGAAGAGGTACATGTACGGGGACGGGTTGGTGGCCCGCAGGACCCGGTAGACGTCGAGGGCGGAGGCGGCGCAGGGGGTCTCGAAGCGCTGCGAGGGGACGACCTGGAACGCCTCGCCGGACCGGATGCGCTCCTTGATGTCGTCGACGGCGTCCTGGTACGCCGGGCCGCCCCAGAGCGCGGAGTACTCGGGGAGCTCGGAGGCCGGGAGGGCGACGGGGGTGGTGGCGACGGGGCGGGCCAGGTCGGCCTCCATCGCGTCGAGGCGGGCGACGGCGTGCGCGTACGCCTCGTCGACGCCGGTCTCCAGGTCGTTGTGGTTGATCGCGTTGGCGATCAGCAGGACCGAGCCGTCCCAGTGGTCGAGGACGGCGAGGTCACTGGTGAGCAGCATGGTGAGCTCGGGGAACTCCAGGTCGTCGCGGGTGGAGTCGCCGATGCGCTCCAGGCGGCGGACGATGTCGTACCCGAGGTAGCCGACCATGCCGCCGGTGAACGGCGGGAGGCCGCCGGCCAGGTCGCGGGGGGTGTGGAGGGTCTCGACGGTGGCGCGGAGGGCGGCGAGCGGGTCGCCGTCGACGGGGACGCCGACGGGCGGCGTGCCGAGCCAGTGGGCCTCGCCGTCCTTCACGGTGAGGGTGGCGTCGCTGCGGACGCCGATGAAGGAGTAGCGGGACCAGCTGCGGCCGTTCTCCGCGGATTCGAGGAGGAAGGTGCCGGGGCGTTCGGCGGCGAGCTTGCGGTAGAGCCCGACCGGGGTGTCGCCGTCCGCGAGGAGCCTGCGGCTGACGGGGATGACGCGGCGGTCCGCCGCCAGCTTGCGGAAGGTCTCGAGATCCATGGCGCCAGACCCTACTCGGCCGCGGGGAGGAGCACGTCGGTGTCGAAGCAGGTGCGGGTGCCGGTGTGGCAGGCGGCGCCGACCTGGTCGACCTTGACGAGGACGGTGTCGGCGTCGCAGTCGAGGGCGACGGACTTGACGTGCTGGACGTGCCCGGAGGTGTCGCCCTTGACCCAGTACTCGTTCCGGCTGCGGGACCAGTAGGTGCAGCGGCCGGTGGTGAGGGTGCGGTGCAGGGCCTCGTCGTCCATCCAGCCGAGCATGAGCACCTCGCCGGTGTCGTACTGCTGGGCGATGGCCGGGACCAGGCCGTCCGCGCTGCGCTTGAGGCGGGCGGCGATGGCCGGGTCGAGGTCGCTGGGGGTCCGGGGCGTGCTGGGCATGACGCCATTGTGCCGTGACGCGCGGGGGTGTCCGGCGGGGCGTCCACTGGGCGGACGGCGCGGAGCGGTCGTACGCTGGCGGGCATGTCGACCCATGCCAAACGTGAACGGCTTCTGCTCGCTGATCTGTTGGAGGCGGCCGGTCCGGACGCCGCGACGCTGTGCGAGGGCTGGCGGACCCGGGACCTCGCGGCGCACGTGGTGGTGCGGGAGCGGCGCCCGGACGCGGCGGCCGGGACGCTCGTACCGGCGCTGAGGGAGCGGCTGCAGCGGGTGCAGGACGAGTTCGCGGCGAAGCCGTACGAGGAGCTGATCCGGCTCGTCCGGACGGGTCCGCCGCGGTTCTCGCCGTTCGCGGTCAAGCAGGTGGACGAGGGGGCGAACGTCGTCGAGTTCTACGTCCACGCCGAGGACGTCCGGCGGGCCCAGCCCGGCTGGTCGGCGCGGGAGCTGGACCCGGTCTTCGCGGACGCCCTTTGGTCCCGGCTGGAGAAGGGCGCCCGGCTGCTCGGCCGGAAGGCCCCGGTCGGTCTGGTGCTGCGCCGCCCGAACGGCCAGACGGTGGTCGCGCACCGCGGCACCCCGGTGGTGACGGTCTCCGGGGAGCCGGGCGAGCTGACGATGTACCTGTACGGGCGTACGGAGGTGGCGAAGGTGGGCCTGGAGGGCGAGCCGGACGCCATCGAGCTGCTGAGCTCCACGAAGCAGCTGGGGCTCTAGGTCCTGTCGTCAAACTCCCGTCGTCGCCCGAAGGGCGGCCCCGCGGCGTCAGGTGCGTGCTCTCGGCGTGCCGGGTGGAAGTCCTCGTACTGGA
>NZ_JOGX01000001.1 GCF_000719555.1 Streptomyces sp. NRRL F-5727 | reverse complement strand
CACCCCCCCCCCGGACCCCCCACCCCACCGACCGGCCGGTCCTGGAAGCCCGCGGCATCCGCAAGGCGTTCCCCGGCGTCCTCGCCCTCGACGGCGTCGACCTGCGCCTCTTCCCGGGCGAGGTCCACGCCCTGATGGGCGAGAACGGCGCCGGCAAGTCGACCCTCATCAAGGTGCTCACCGGGGTCCACCCGCCCGACGCGGGCACGGTCACCGTCGACGGCGACCCCCGGCGCTTCACCGAACCGCTCGAAGCCCAGCACGCCGGCATCAGCACGGTCTACCAGGAGGTGAACCTCTGCCCCAACCTCTCGGTCGCCGAGAACATCCTCGTCGGCCGCGAACCCCGGCGCTTCGGTCTCGTCCACTGGAAGGCCCTCCACCGGCGCGCGGCGCGGCTCATCACCGAGCTGGAACTCGACCTCGACGTCCGCATGCCGCTCAGCGCGCACTCCATCGCCGTCCAGCAACTCGTCGCGATCGTCCGCGCCGTGGACATCCAGGCGAAGGTCCTCGTCCTCGACGAGCCGACCTCCAGCCTCGACCGCGACGAGGTCGCCCAACTGTTCGCCCTGGTGCGCCGGCTGCGCGACCGGGGGGTCGCCATCCTCTTCGTCACCCACTTCCTCGACCAGGTCTTCGACCTGTGCGACCGGGTGACCGTCCTGCGCAACGGACGCCTCGAAGGCGAGTACCGGATCGACGAACTGACCCCCGTCACCCTGGTCCACCGCATGGTCGGCAGCGAACTGAGCACCCTCGACGCACTGGCCGAGACCTCCCACACCGGCACCGCCGCCACCCCCGAATCCACGGAGACCCCCCTCCTCAGCGCCCGCGGGCTCGCCCGGACCGGCTCCATCCAGCCGTACGACCTGGACATCCACCGCGGCGAGGTCATCGGCCTCGCCGGACTCCTCGGATCCGGACGGACCGAGGCCGCCCGGCTGCTCTTCGGAGCCGACCACGCCGACGGCGGCGAGCTGCGGATCCACGGCGAGCGCGCCGTCCTGCGCTCACCGCGCACCGCGATCGCCCACAAGATCGCCTTCTGCTCGGAGAACCGCAAGGCGGAGGGCCTGATCGGCGAACTCACCGTCCGCGAGAACATCGTGCTCGCCCTCCAGGCCGCCCGCGGCTGGACCAGACCCCTCTCCCGCGCCCGGCAGGACGAGATCGCCGCCCGCTGGACCGAGGTCCTCGACATCCGCCCGGCCGACCCCGAGGCCCAGGTCCGCAACCTCAGCGGCGGCAACCAGCAGAAGGTGCTCCTCGCCCGGTGGCTGCTCACCGACCCCGAGCTGCTGATCCTGGACGAACCCACCCGGGGCATCGACATCGGCGCCAAGACGGAGATACAGAGACTCGTCAGCCGCCTCGCCTCGGAGGGCACCGCGGTCCTCTACATCTCCGCCGAACTGGAGGAGGTCCTGCGGCTGAGCCACCGGGTCGGCGTGCTGCGCGACCACCGGCTCGTCGCCACCCTCCCCAACGACACCACCCTGACGCCCGACCGGATCCTGGGCGCCATCGCCACCGGAGCCACCTCATGACCCCACCTGACGACACCGGCGCCGGGCGGCGCCCGGCCCGGACGCGCGGCGCCCGGCGGCTCACCGAGCACCGGCTGTTCTGGCCCGCCGCCGTACTGGCCGCGCTGCTCCTCGGGAACGTCGCGCTCACCCACGACTTCTTCGCCGTCCGCGTCCAGAACGGACACCTGTACGGCAGCCTGATCGACATCCTCCAGTTCGGCGCCCCGCTGATCCTGGTCTCGGTCGGCATGACGCTCGTCATCGCCACCCGCGGCATCGACCTCTCCGTCGGCTCGACGGTCGCCATCGCCGGCGCCCTCGCCTGCGAGCACATCGCCACCGCCAAGGACCCCGGAAGCCTCGCCACCGTCACCGCCGCGATCGCCGTCGCGGTCGGCGTGGCCGCCGCGATCGGCCTGCTCAACGGCCTCCTCGTCGCCCGGCTCGGCGTGCAGCCCATCGTCGCCACCCTGGTCCTCATGGTCGCCGGGCGCGGCGTGGCCCAGCTCATCACCGACGGCCAGATCATCAGCGTCTCCAGCAGCGCCTACAAGATGATCGGCGGCGGCTACTGGCTCACCCTCCCCTTCGCCGTCCTGCTCGCCGCCGCCCTCGTCGCCGTCACCTCCCTCGTCACCCGGCGGACCGCGCTCGGCATGCTCATCGAATCCGTGGGCGGCAACCCGGTCGCGAGCCGGCTCGTCGGCATCCGGGCGGCCGGCCTCCTGGTCACGGTGTACGTCGTCAGCGCCGTGTGCGCCGCGGTCGCCGGCCTGATGATCAGCTCCAACGTGTCCAGCGCCGACGGCAACAACGCCGGCCTGTGGATCGAACTCGACGCCATCCTCGCCGTGGTCATCGGCGGCACCGCGCTGACCGGCGGCCGCTTCTCCCTCGGCGGCACCGTCCTCGGCGCGCTGATCATCCAGACCCTGTCGACCACCATCTACACCCTCGGCGTACCGCCGGAGACCACCCTCGTCTTCAAGGCCCTGGTCGTCATCGTCGTGTGTCTCGTCCAGTCGCCCGCGTTCCGCGCGCGGCTCTCACGCCGTCGCCGGACGGCCGCCCCGGACCCGGCCCCCGCGGCCGGCGACCTGACGGCCCGTCGGCAGGAGGTCCACTCGTGAGCACCACCCTCAGCAAGCCGCTCCACCGCTTCTCGGCACGCCACGCCGCCCGCCTCCCGCTCATGGTGACGGCCACGCTCCTGGTCGCGATGTTCACGGTCGGCTCCGTGCAGTACGAAGGCTTCTTCTCCGCGCAGGTCCTGCTCAACGTCCTGATCGACAACGGCTTCCTGCTCGTCGTGGCGATCGGAATGACGTTCGTCATCCTCACCGGCGGGATCGACCTGTCCGTCGGCTCCATGGTCGCCCTGTCGACCATGCTGACCGCCTGGCTCGTCGAACAGAACGGCCTGCCACTCGCCCTGGCGGTCCCGGTGGTCCTGCTCGTGGGAGCCGGCGGCGGCGCACTCATGGGCTGGGTGATCCACGCCTTCGAGATCCAGCCCTTCATCGTCACCCTCGCGGGCATGTTCCTCGCCCGCGGCCTCTGCTACATGATCAGCACCGAGTCCATCTCGATCACCGACCCGACGACCACCCGGATCGCGCAGACCCGGGTGCTGCTGCCCGGCGGCCTGTTCGTCTCGCCCGCCGTGGTCATCGCCCTGGTCGTGCTGGCGCTCGCCTTCGTCGTCCTCCACTACACCCGCTTCGGCCGCACGGTCTACGCCCTGGGCGGCAACGAGTCCTCGACCCGTCTCATGGGCCTGCCGGTGGGACGCACCAAGGTCATGGTGTACGCCGTGAGCGGCCTGTGCTCCGCCCTCGGCGGCCTGCTGCTGACCTTCTACATGCTGTCCGGCTACGCCCTGCACGCCGTAGGCATGGAACTCGACGCCATCGCCGCCGCCGTCATCGGCGGGACGCTGCTGACCGGCGGTTCCGGCTTCGTCCTGGGCACCGCGCTGGGCGTGACGGTCCTCGGTCTGATCCAGACCGTCATCAGCTTCCAGGGCACCCTCAGCTCGTGGTGGACCCGTATCGTCATCGGCGGTCTGCTGTTCGTCTTCATCCTCCTCCAGCGCCTCTTCGGCGGCTCCCGCCAGGCGGAATAGCCCCCGGGCCACCGAGGGGGCAGGGTTCTCTCCCTGCCCCCTTTTCGGCTGCGCCCCCTCGCGACCAAGGAACCCCCATGAACCCAGCCCCGTCCGCTCTCACCGGAGTCCCCCCGCTCCGCCACGACGACCCGCACGCCGGCGAACGATGGACCTTCGGCTTCCCCGGCGGGCTCACGGCGGAGGTGCACACCCGCGGCGCCCGCCTCCACGGACTGTGGGCGCCGGACCGCCACGGCACCCCGGCCGACGTCGTCCTCGCTCCCCGCGACCCGGCCGAGACGGCCACCACCGCCCGGTACTTCGGCTCCACCGTCGGCCGCTACGCCAACCGCATCGCCCACGGCCGCTTCACCCTGGACGGGACGCCGTACCAGCTGACCACACAGGAGAACGGCCACTGCCTGCACGGCGGGACCGACGGCTTCGACACCCGGCTCTGGGAGGCCGAGAGCGTGCACACCCCGGAGTGGACCGGTGTGCTCCTGCGCCTCCACAGCCCGGACGGCGACCAGGGCTTCCCCGGGAACCTGGACGTCACCGTCAGCTGTCTCATCGGGCGCGACGACGAACTCGCCTTCTCCTACACGGCGGTCACCGACACCGCCACCCCCGTCAACCTGACCAACCACGCCTACTTCAACCTCGACGGCGAGGACGCCGGCGACGTCCTCGGCCACGAACTGACCGTCGACGCCTCCCACTACACCCCGGTCGACGGCGACCTCATACCCCGCGGGGACCACCTCCCCGTCTCCGGCACCGCCTTCGACCTCCGCCGGCCGCTCAGGCTCGCCGACGCCCTGGCCCGCCCCGGCGCGCCCGGCGGATACGACCACAACTTCGTCCTCGACCCGCACGGCGCCGGGCCGCTGCGCCGGGCCGCCGTCCTGTACGCGCCGGCCACGGGCCGCCGGATGGAGGTCCTGACCACGGAGCCGGGCATCCAGGTCTACAGCGCGGGGCAGTTCGACGGAACGGTCCTCGGCAAGAGCGGTACGCCCTACCGGGCGGGCGCCGGCATCGCGCTGGAGACCCAGCACTTCCCGGACTCCCCGAACCGTCCCGGCGACCCGTCCACGGTGCTGCGACCGGGGGAGGAGTACACGTCGAGGACGGTCCTGCGGTTCTCCACGCGCGACTGACCGCGTACGTACGCACACGGCTGTGCCCGCCGGCGGGGATGCCGGCGGGCACAGCCGTGTCAGGAGCGGCGTCAGGCGCCCGCCCTGCGCTTGTTCCACACGTCGAAGCCGACCGCCGCGAGCAGCACGAGGCCCTTGATGACCTGCTGCCAGTCGGTGCCCACGCCGACGAGGTTCATGCCGTTGTTGAGCACGCCGAGGACCAGGCCGCCGATGATGGCGCCGAGGACGGTTCCGACGCCCCCGCTCATCGACGCCCCGCCGATGAACGCGGCGGCGATGGCCTCCAGTTCGAAGTTCACGCCCGCCTTCGGCGAGGCCGCGTTGAAGCGCGCCGCGAAGACGAGTCCGGCGAGCGCCGCCAGCATGCCCATGTTGAGGAAGACCGCGAAGGTCACCTTCCGGTCCTTGACCCCGGACAGCTTCGCGGCGGGCAGGTTGCCCCCGATCGCGTACACATGGCGGCCGATCACCGCGTTGCGCATCACGTAGCCGAAGCCGACGAGCAGGACGGCCAGGATCAGCAGGACCACGGGGGCGCCCTTGTAGCTGGCGAGCAGCAGGGTGGTGAGCAGGACCGCGGCGACCAGCGCGGTCACCTTGAGCGCGAACAGGCCCGTGGGGAGCGTCTCCAGGGCGAACTCCCGCTGGCGGCGGCGGTCCCGGACCTCCTGGAAGACCACGTAGGCGATCAGGCCCAGGCCGAGGAGCAGGGTCAGGTTGTGGTAGTTCGTCCGCGGCCCGACCTCCGGCAGGAAGCCGTTGGCGACCTTCTGCAGCCCGTCCGGGAACGGGCCGAGGGTCTGCCCCTTGAGGAAGATCTCCGTGAGCCCGCGGAAGAGCAGCATGCCGGCGAGGGTCACGATGAACGACGGTATGCCGACGTACGCGATGAAGAACCCCTGCAGCGCGCCGGCGACGGCTCCCAGGAGCAGGGTGAGGAGCACCGCGACCGGCCAGGAGACGTGGTGCTCGACCATGAGCACCGCCCCGACACCGCCCACCAGGGCCATCAGCGAGCCCACCGACAGGTCGATGTGCCCGGAGATGATGACGATCATCATGCCGATGGCCAGGATGAGGATGTAGCTGTTCTGCAGGACCAGGTTGGAGACGTTGCGCGGCAGCAGCAGGTCGCCGCCCGTCCAGATCTGGAACAGCAGCACGATCAGACCGAGCGCGAAGAGCATGCCGTACTGGCGCATGTTCCGCCGGACGCCGTCGAGGAGCGTCCGGAGCACCGGTGTCCCGGTGGACGGGGAACCGCCGCCCGGGGGTGCCGGGGTGGTCGTCTTTGTACCGACTTCGGTGCTCATGCCTGGTGTCCTTCGGTGGAGGCGGTGCCCGCGGTGGCCGCCGGCGGTGCGGGGGAGCTCTGCGTCATGTGCCGCATCAGCACTTCCTGGGTGGCGTCCGCGCGGCCGACCTCGCCGGTCAGCCGCCCGGCGGCCATGGTGTAGATGCGGTCGCACATGCCGAGCAGTTCGGGCAGTTCGGAGGAGATGAGGAGGATCGCCTTGCCTTCGGCGGCGAGCCGGTCGATCACGGTGTAGATCTCGTACTTGGCTCCCACGTCGACCCCGCGCGTGGGCTCGTCGAGGACGAGGACGTCCGGTCCGGCGAGGATCCACTTGCTGAGGACGACCTTCTGCTGGTTGCCGCCGGACAGGCGGCCGACCGGTTCGAGGACGTTCGGAGCCTTGATGTTCATGGTCCGCCGGTACCGTTCGGCCACCCGGCGCTCCTCGTGCCCGTCGACGATCCCGCGGCGGGCGAGGGAGCCGAGCGACGCGAGCGAGATGTTCCGGCTCACCGAGTCCCCGAGGTCGAGACCGTAGTGCTTGCGGTCCTCGGTGACGTACGCGATGCCGTGGGCGACCGCCTCGGGAACCGTACGTGTCGCCACCTCGCGCCCGTCCTTGAGCACGGTGCCCCGCTCGTAGCGTCCGTAGGAACGCCCGAAGACGCTCATGGCGAGTTCGGTCCGGCCGGCCCCCATGAGTCCCGCGACGCCGACGATCTCCCCGCGGCGGACCTGGAGCGACACGCCGTCGACGACCTTGCGGCCGCGGTCGAGCGGGTGGCGCACGGTCCAGTCGCGCACCTCCAGGACGGGGGTGGCGTCGGCCGGGCCCCGGTACGGCGTGCGGTCGGGGAAGCGGCTGTCGAGGTCCCGCCCCACCATGCCGCGGATGATGCGCTCCTCGGTGGTGGCCGGGTCCCGGACGTCGAGGGTCTCGATGGAGCGCCCGTCGCGCAGGATGGTGACGGAGTCGGCGATCCGGGCGATCTCGTTGAGCTTGTGCGAGATCAGGATCGAGGTGATGCCCTGGCCCTTCAGCTCCCGCATCAGCCCCAGGAGCTTCGCGCTGTCCTCGTCGTTGAGCGCCGCCGTGGGCTCGTCGAGGATCAGCAGGCGGACGTCCTTCGCCAGCGCCTTCGCGATCTCGACGAGCTGCTGCTTGCCGACGCCGATGTCGGCGACCCGGGTCTCGGGGTGTTCGTCGAGCCCGACCCGGCGGAGCAGTCCGGACGCGCGGCGCAGCGCCTCGCGCCAGTCGATGATCCCGCGCCGGGACGGTTCGTTGCCGAGGAAGATGTTCTCGGCGATCGACAGGTGGGGGACGAGCGCCAGCTCCTGGTGGATGATGACGATGCCGTGGCGCTCGCTGGCCCTGATGTCCCTGAAGCGGCACGGCTCGCCGTCGAAGAGGATCTCGCCCTCGTACGTCCCGTGCGGGTGGACTCCGGACAGGACCTTCATCAGGGTCGACTTGCCGGCGCCGTTCTCCCCGCACAGGGCGTGCACCTCGCCGCGCTCCACGGAGAGGGTCACCTCGTCGAGCGCCCTGACACCGGGGAAGGTCTTGACGATGGACCGCATCTGGAGAAGGGCGGTCACTTCAGTGCCCCGGCGTCGATGTAGCCCGACTCGACCAGGACCTTCTGGTAGTTCGACTTGTCGACGCTGACCGGGTCGAGCAGGTAGGCCGGGACGACCTTCTTGCCGTTGTCGTAGGTCTTGTCGTCGTTGGTCTGGGGCTTCCTGCCCTCGAGGACGGCGGTGACCATGTCCGAGGCGACCTGCGCGAGCGCGCGGGTGTCCTTGTAGACGGTCTGCGTCTGCTCGCCCGCGATGATGGACTTCACGGAGGCGACCTCCGCGTCCTGGCCGGTGACGACCGGCAGGGGCTTGGCGGCGCTTCCGTAGTCGTCGGACTTCAGCGCGGACAGGATGCCGATGGAGATGCCGTCGTAGGGGGAGAGGACGGCGTCGACGCGGGCCGTGGAGTACGTCGAGGTCAGCAGGTCGTCCATGCGCTTCTGCGCCGTCCCGCCGTCCCAGCGCAGGGTGGTGACCTGGTTGAGCTGGGTCTGCCGGGAGCGCACGACCAGCTGCTTCTTGTCGAGGTAGGGCTTCAGCACGTTCATGGCGCCGTTGAAGAAGTACTTGGTGTTGTTGTCGTCGTTGGAGCCGGCGAAGAGCTCGATGTTGAAGGGGCCCTTCTTCGCGCCGGACTTCAGCCCCAGCTTCTCCACGATGTACGTGGCCTGGAGCTCGCCGACCTTCTCGTTGTCGAAGGAGGCGTAGTAGTCGACGTGGGGGGAGCCCAGGATGAGCCGGTCGTAGGAGATCACCGGGATGTCGGCGTCCGCGGCCTGCTGCAGGACGTTGGACAGGGCCTCGCCGTTGATGGCGGCGACGACGAGGGCGTCGACGCCCTGGGTGATCATGTTCTCGATCTGGGCGACCTGCTGGTCGGGGTCGTCCTCGCCGTACTGCAGGGTCGTGGCGAAACCGGCCTTCTTCAGGCTCTCGGTCATGTTGCGGCCGTCGGCGATCCACCGCTCGGAGGACTTGGTGGGCATGGCGATGCCGATGGTGCGCTGCTCCTTGTCCTTCGCCTCCTGGCTGCCGCCCTCGGCGGTCTGTCCGCAGGCGGTCAGCAGCAGGGCGCAGCCGGTGGTCACGGCAAGGAGAGCGGATGCGGATCGGAACTTCTTCATGGGCGTTACCCATCCCGTCGTCGAGGGCGGCTCCGACCGGGGACGGGCCCGACGACGGCGCGGGTCCTCGCACCGCCGGGACGGCGCCGTTCCGGTGGGGTGGCCGGGGCGTCGGCACCCCGGTCGAGCTAGATTGTTAGCGCTCACAACGGCGTGATACAAGAGGCGCTAAGGTTTTTCCCGTATCGATACACAGCCGTGAGCACGGAGAAGGGAGGCGAACGTGGCCCATCCCGCGGAAGACGTCCGTCCGCCGACGATGGCCGACGTCGCACGGGAGGCCGGGGTCTCCCACCAGACCGTCTCCCGGGTGCTGAGCGGTCACCCCAACGTGCGCGCGGCCACCCGCGAGCAGGTCACGCTGGCCATCGAGCGGCTCGGCTACCGCCGCAACTCCGCCGCCCGCGCCCTGGTGACGCGCCGCACGAGGACGCTCGGCGTCATCGCCGTCAACACCGCCCTGTACGGCCCCGCCAGCACCCTGACCGGCCTGGAGGAGGCGGCACGGGAAGAGGGCTACCTCGTCTCGACCGTCAGCCTGCGCAGCGGAGGCGGGCAGGGCCTCAGGGACGCCATCGACCACCTCGCGGCCTGGGGCGTGGAGGGCGTCGTCGCCATCACCCCGCAGCGCTCGCACGTGCAGGCGCTCGCCGAACTGGACGCGCCCTTCCCCGTCGTCACCGTCGAAGGCGGCCACCAGCTCGACCTGCCCGGCGTCTCCCTCGACCAGGAACGCGGCGCCCGCATGGTCACCGAGCACCTGCTCGCCGCCGGCCACGCCAACGTCTGGCACGTCGCCGGCCCCGGCGACTGGCTGGAGAGCGAGGCCCGCACGGCGGGCTGGCGCGCCGTGCTGGAGGAGAGCGGCATCCGGCCCCCGCGCGTACTGACGGGGGACTGGAGCCCGCTGTCCGGCTACCGGGCGGGCCAGGAACTCGCCGGCCTCGCCCTGGCCCGCCGGGGGACGACCCCGGTCACGGCCGTCTTCGTCGCCAACGACCAGATGGCGCTCGGCGTCCTGCGGGCGCTGCGCGAGGGCGGCATCCGCACCCCCGCGCAGGTGGCCGTCGCCGGCTTCGACGACATCCCCGAGGCCGAGTACTTCCCGCCGCCGCTGACGACGGTCCGACAGGACTTCGCCGCCATCGGCCGCCGAAGCATCCGACTCCTGGTGGACCACATCGAGGGCCGCGCCAAGAAACCCGAGCACCTCCTGGTAGAACCCCAGCTCATCATGCGCGCAAGCACCCGCCCGCCGGGCGAGGCCTGACGGGCTGGGCGGTGCGTGGCGGGTGGGCGGTGCGTGGCGTGCTGGGCGGGTCCATGGTTCGCCCAGCGACGACCTGACCGCCGGGCGGTGCCTGGCTCGCCGTCCGGCGCCTGACCGCCGGGCGGCGCTGGGCCTGCCGGGCGACGCCTGGCCCACTGGACAGGCGGATGTCCGCCGGGAAGGCGGGTGTGCGCGGCAGGGAGTTGCCCGCCGGGGCGGGCGTCCGAACTCGCAGGCGGCGTCTGGCTGCCGGGTGACTCCTGGTACCGCCTGCCGGCGACCGGTCACGGGTGCTTCTGCCGTCCGTTCCGCGCCCGCCGGAGTGGCGGCGCGGGTCCGCCGCGGCGGCCGCTCCGCGCCCTCGCGCGCAGCCCGCTGCGCGGGCGATGGCGGCAGTCTGGGCTGCCCGCGAGAGGGAGTGCTCACTCGCGGACGCGGCTGTCGCCGGACGCCTGAACTACCAGGGGCGTCTGCCCGGCAGGTGGCTGCCTGAACTGCGGGGCGGCTCTCGGACCCGCCTGTCGGCGGCCGGGTCACAGGCGCTTCTGGCTTCCGTTCCGCGCCCGCCGGCGTAGCGGCGCAGGTCCGCGTCATCGGCCGCTCCGCGCCCTCGCGCGCAGCGCCCTGCGCGGGCGATGGCGCCATTCCGGGCTGCCCGCAAGCGAGTGAGCGCTCACTGCTCGCGGGGCGTGGACGTTCGCCGGGCAGGAGCTCGCCGGGCGCGCCCGAACTGCCGGGGGCCAGACCGGTGGGCGGGTGTCCGAGCTGCGGGACTCCTGACGCCCGTACCGCGCTCGCCGGGGCGGCGGTGTGGGTCCGTGGCGGCCTCCGCGCGCTCGCCGCGCCGCCCGGGTGGCTGCGCCTCTCCCGGCTGCCCGCGAGCGAGTGACCGCCCGCTGCCCGGGCGTGGACGTTCGCCCGGGCAGCGGGCGTCCGCCGGGCAGGCGTCCGAACTGCCTGCCCCGTGTGCGGGCGCCTGAGCTGCGGCGCGGCTCTCGGCCCCGCCTGCCGGCGGCCGGTCACGGGCGCGTCTGCCGCCCGTTCCGCGCCCTCGCCCCGCCGTCGGCGGCCGTCCCGCGCCCTCGCCCCGCCGCGCGGGCGGCGGCGCCACGCCGGGCGGTCCCGCAGAGGAGTGAGCGCTCACTTCATGGGACCCGATTCCGGTCCGAAGTTCGACAGAACCGCACCCAGCTCTTGTCCAAGTGAATTGTGAGCGTTAACAATCAGAGGGCTCCTCCGCCTTCCCACTCCCGACGAGAGAGACCGCATCCGTGACCGCACACGTTCCTCCCGGTCCCGCAGCCCGCCCTCACCCCGAGGCGTGCACCATCGGAGTCGACTTCGGCACGCTCTCCGGGCGTGCCGTCGTGGTCAGGGTCCGGGACGGCGCCGAGCTCGGCTCGTCGGTCCACGAGTACCGCCACGCCGTCATCGAGGACCGCCTTCCGTCCACCGGAGCGCCCCTGCCGCCCGACTGGGCCCTGCAGCACCCCGAGGACTGGCGCGACGTCCTGCGCACCGCCGTTCCCGCGGCGCTCGCCGCCGCCGGGGTCGCACCGGACCGTGTCATCGGCATCGCCACCGACTTCACCGCCTGCACGGTCCTGCCGACCACCCAGGACGGCACTCCGCTCGCCCTGACGCCCGAGTGGGCCGACCGCCCGCACGCCTGGCCCAAACTGTGGAAGCACCACGCCGCCCAGGGGCAGGCCGACCGCATCAACGCCCTCGCGCACGCCCGGGGCGAGAAGTGGATCGCACGGTACGGCGGCAAGATCTCCGCCGAGTGGCAGTACGCGAAGGCCCTCCAGGTCCTGGAGGAGGACCCCGCCGTCTACGCCGCCTGCGCCCGCTGGATCGAGGCGGCCGACTGGATCGTCTGGCAGCTCACCGGCACCGAGTCCCGCAACACCTGCACCGCCGGCTACAAGGGCATCCACCAGGACGGCACCTACCCCTCGCCGGAGTACCTCGCCGGGCTCCACCCGGACTTCGCCGACTTCCCCGCCACGCGCCTGGAGCACCCGCTGTCGCCGCTGGGCTCCCGCGCCGGCGGACTGAGCGCCCCGGCCGCGCTCTGGACCGGCCTCCCGGAAGGCATCGCCGTCGCCGTCGGCAACGTCGACGCCCACGTGGCCGCGCCCGCCGCGGGCGCCGTCGAGAACGGCCGGATGCTCGCGATCATGGGCACCTCCACCTGCCACGTCCTCAACGGCGCCACCCTCGCCGAGGTCCCCGGCATCTGCGGCGTCGTCGACGGCGGCATCGTCGACGGCGCCTACGGTTACGAGGCCGGCCAGAGCGCGGTCGGCGACATCTTCGCCTGGTGGCTCCGGCAGGGCGTCCCGGAGCACTACCGCGCCGAGGCCGAGGCGGCCGGCGAGGACCTCCACCAGCTCCTGACCCGCAAGGCCGCGCAGCAACCGGTCGGCGCGCACGGGCTCGTCGCCCTGGACTGGATGAACGGCAACCGTTCCCCCCTGGTCGACCACCACCTCTCCGGCGTCATCGCGGGCTTCACCCTCGACACCCGGCCCGAGGACGTCTACCGGGCCCTCCTCGAAGCCACCGCCTACGGCACCCGGCTCATCGTCGAGGGCTTCGAGACCGCGGGAATCCCCGTCGAGGAGTTCATCGTCACCGGCGGCCTGAAGAAGAACGCGCTGCTCATGCAGATCTACGCCGACGTCCTCCGCCGCCCCGTCTCCCTCGGCACCTCCGAACAGGGGCCGGCCCTCGGTTCGGCCATCCATGCCGCCGTCGCCGCGGGCGCCCACCCCGACGTCCGCTCCGCCGCCGCCGTCATGGGCGGCGTCCAGCGCCACGCGTACGTGCCCGACCCCGCACGGGCGGACGCCTACGACGCGCTGTTCGGCGAGTACCGGGCCCTGCACGAGCACTTCGGCACGGGCGCGGACCTCCTCCTGCACCGCCTGCGGCGTATCCGCAACACCGCACGCGCCGCCAACGCCGGCTGAACCGGCCCGACCTCCCCGACTCCCCACCCTCCCCGCCCCAGCACCTCCGAGGAGCACACCCGACATGACCCCCGCCCAGCCCGAGCGCGAGATCTGGTTCCTCACCGGCAGCCAGCACCTCTACGGCGAGGACACCCTGGCCCAGGTCGCCGACCAGTCCCGGGCCATCTGCGACACCCTCGCCGACCAGCCCCAGCTGACCGTCCGCCTGGTGTGGAAGCCGGTCCTCACCGACGCGGCCGCCATCCGCGCGGTCTGCCTGGAGGCCAACGCCGACGACCGCTGCGTCGGCCTGATCGCCTGGATGCACACCTTCTCCCCGGCCAAGATGTGGATCGCCGGCCTCGACGCCCTGCGCAAGCCCCTGCTGCACCTGCACACCCAGGCCAACCGCGAACTGCCCTGGTCCACCATCGACATGGACTTCATGAACCTGAACCAGGCCGCCCACGGCGACCGCGAGTTCGGCTTCGTCCAGACCCGTCTCGGCGTCCCGCGCAAGACCGTGGCCGGCCACGTCTCCGACCCCGAGGTCGTCGACCGCATCGCCGGGTGGGCCCGCGCCGCCGTCGGCCGCGCCGAACTCACCACCCTCAGACTCGCCCGGTTCGGCGACAACATGCGCGACGTCGCCGTCACCGAGGGAGACAAGGTCGAGGCGCAGCTGCGGTTCGGGGTCTCGGTCAACACCTACGGCGTCAACGACCTCGTGGCGGCGGTCGACGCCGCCGACGAGTCCACCGTCACCGCCCTCGTCAAGGAGTACCAGGACCTCTACGCCCTCGCCCCCGAGCTGCGGCCCGGCGGCGAGCGCCACGACTCCCTGCGCTACGCCGCCCGCATCGAGGCCGGACTGCGCGCCTTCCTCACGGAAGGCGGGTTCCGTGCCTTCACCACCAACTTCGAGGACCTCGGGGGCCTGCGCCAGCTGCCCGGGCTCGCCGTGCAGCGCCTGATGGCGGACGGGTACGGCTTCGGCGGCGAAGGGGACTGGAAGACCTCCACCCTGCTGCGCACGCTGAAGGCGATGGCCCACGGGCTGCCCGGCGGCACGTCCTTCATGGAGGACTACACCTACGACCTGACGCCCGGTCAGGAGCTCATCCTCGGCGCCCACATGCTGGAGGTCTGCCCCTCCCTCACGACGGCGACGCCCTCCTGCGAGATCCATCCGCTCGGCATCGGCGGACGCGAGGACCCGGTCCGTCTCGTCTTCGACGCGGAGCCCGGTCCGGCCGTCGTCGTCGGACTCGCCGACATGGGGGACCGGTTCCGCCTCGTCGCCAACCGCATCGACGTCGTCGCCCCGCCCGAGCCGCTGCCCCAGCTCCCCGTCGCCCGGGCCGTCTGGCGGCCCCGCCCCGACCTGCGCACCTCCACCGAGGCGTGGCTGACGGCGGGAGCACCCCACCACACCGTCCTGACCACGGCGCTCGTCGGCGAGGAGCTCGACGACCTCGCCGAGATGCTGCGGACCGAACTCGCCGTCATCGACGAGGACACCACCGTCCGCCGGTTCACGCGCGAGCTGCGCTGGAACCAGGCGTACCACCGTCTGGCCCAGAGCCTGTGACCGCCCCCACCGCCCCCACCAGGAGGGAGCCCTCCGTGAGCACCGCCGTCTCCAGGGAACTGCGCCGGGAGGTGCTGGAGGCCAACCTCCGCATTCCCCGGGCCGGTCTCGCCACCCTCACCTGGGGCAACGTGAGCGGGGTGGACCGGGCGGCCGGCGTCTTCGTCATCAAGCCCTCGGGCGTGACCTACGACGTCCTGACCGAGGAGGACCTGGTCGTCGTCTCCCTGGCCGACGGGAGCGTGGTCGAGGGGCACCTGCGGCCGTCCACCGACACGGAGACGCACCGGAGCCTCTACCTGGCCTTCCCGTCGATCGGCGGCGTGACCCACACGCACTCCACCCACGCCGTCGCCTTCGCCCAGGCCCGGCGTCCGATACCGGTGCTCGGCACGACGCACGCGGACACCTTCAACGGCCCCGTGCCCGTCACCGACGTCCTCACCCCCGAGCAGTGCGCCACGGACTACGAGTACAACACCGGCCAGGTCATCGTGGACCTGCTGGAGCGCGACGACACCCGGGCCCGGGAGGTCCCCGGCGCCCTGGTCGCCCACCACGGCCCCTTCACCTGGGGCGCCGACGCCACCAGGTCCCTGGAGCACGCGATCATCTGCGAGGCGGTGGCCGAGATGGCCCTCCGCACCATCGCCCTGGGCCCGGTCGACCCCCCGCAGCACCTCCTGGACCGCCACTTCACCCGCAAGCACGGCCCGGATGCGTACTACGGCAACCCTGCCGCCACCTGACCGCACCGAGGGGAGCCGGGATCGTCCCGGCTCCCCTCCCTGGTGCGAGTGGTGCGAGGTGTCGCGGCGACGGTCAGCCGCGGGTCCAGCGCTGGTTGGTGCCGTTCCAGCACGAGTAGAGCTGGATCAGCGTGCCGTTGGCGGTGCCGCCGGCGGCGGCGTCGAGGCAGAGCCCGGACTGGACGCCGACGATGGATCCGTCGGAGCCGAGCCGCCACTTCTGGTTGTCGCCGCCCCAGCAGCTGTAGATCTGCACCTTGGCGCCGTTGCCGGTGCCGGCGGCGTCCAGGCACTTGTCGCCGTAGACCCTGAGCTCACCCGCGGCGGTGTAGGTCCACTGCTGGTTGGTGCGGCCGTTGCAGTCCCACAGCTGGACCTGGGTGCCGTCGGTGGTGACGGCGCCGGGCACGTCCAGGCAGCGGCCGGAGGCGACGCCCTTGATCTGGCCGGCGCCGGGGGTCGGCGTGGGGGTCGGGGTCGGAGTCGGGTTGGGGTTGGGGGAGGCGGCGTTCAGCGCGTTGAGGACGGAGGTGTACGCCGGCTTCTTGCTGCCGTCGCCGTTGAACAGCAGCGGCGTCTGGTCCGCCCGCCAGGAGTCGGTGTCGCGCACGCCCCAGACGGTGATGCCGAGGCAGCGCGGGACCGCCAGGCAGTCGTTGGTCACGTTGGCGTAGGTCGTGGGCGAGGCACCCTGGATGTCGAGCTCGGTGATGGCCACGTCCACGCCGAGGGCGGCGAAACTCTGCAGCGTGGTGCGGTAGTTGCTGTTGTAGGGGCTGTCGTTGTTGAAGTGCGACTGGAACCCGACGCAGTCGATCGGCACGCCACGCTGCTTGAAGTCCTTGACCATGGCGTACACGGCCTGGGTCTTGGCCCAGGTCCAGTTGTCGGTGTTGTAGTCGTTGTAGCAGAGCTTGGCGGCCGGGTCGGCGGCGCGCGCGGTGCGGAAGGCGACCTCGATCCAGTCGTTGCCGCTGCGCTGCAGGTTGGAGTTGCGCCGGGCGCCCGAAGTGCCGTCCTCGAATGCCTCGTTCACGACGTCCCACTGGGCGATCTTGCCCTTGTAGTGGCCCATCACGCCGTTGATGTGGTTGATCATCGCCTGGCGCAGCGTGCTGCCCTCGAGCGCCTGCATCCAGCCGGGCTGCTGCGAGTGCCAGGCCAGCGTGTGGCCGCGCACCTGCTTGCCGTTCTGCACTGCCCAGTTGTAGACGCGGTCACCGGCGGTGAAGTTGAACTGCCCCCGCTGTGGCTCGGTGGCGTCGATCTTCATCTCGTTCTCGGCCGTCACCATGTTGAACTCGCGGTTCGCGATCGTCGTGTACGTCGAGTCGCCGAGCCGCCCCGAGGCGATCGCGGTGCCGAAGTAGCGGCCGCTCTGCGCCGCGGCGCGACCCAGCGTGCTCTCGGCGGCGTGCGAGGCCGGCGCCACCAGCACGGTGGTGGCGCCGACGGCGCCGACGATCAGCGCCGCGCACAGGCCGCCTATTCTCCGGCGGGCGGTGGACAGGGAAAGCGTGGGGGAACGCATCGGGAAACCTCCAGGACGGAAATCACGGAAGTGCGGTGGGCGCGGCAGAGGAATTCTGGGTCTGCGGCGTCGGCGTCCGTCGGCGAAAGAGTGCGCGTGCTGCCGGGACGCGATGATTCGAGGCCGGCTGAGTGGCACGCGAGAAAGAGAGCGAGCGGCCTCGGGAATCAGTGTGGAAACGCAGCGGAAACGTGTCAAGACTTTCGAAGGTATTTCGGAGTCGAGCGTGCGGGGTGACCCGGCCCGGAGGAATCGAGAAGGGCGTTCCTCATCGAAAACATTTCGATGAGGAACGCCCCTGAACTGCGTCTTTCTCCGCGGTATTCACCGATTTCGGAAAATCGGACAAACGGAGGTAAATCTGAGATCCGGTCGGAGATTCCCTTTCCCGCGCCCGTCGGCGTCACCGCTGCCCGGACGGCTTCGGCCGTTGCGGATACGCGATGTCGAACCACGCGAATCGGGCTTCGCCGGCGGACGGACGGCCGTTGGACGTGGCGTAGACGCCGAGCTGGACGCCGGTGAACAGCGGGGTGAGGAACGTGGCGTCGACGGTGGCCAGGTCGTGCCAGGCGCCGTCGGGCGCCGCGTAGCCGAAGACATGGTGGAAGCCGCGGACGCGGACGCCCAGACGCACGGGACCCGGAGGGGCGGGAGCGCGGGCCAGGACCTCGGGCCCGCGGCGGAGCGCGACCCCTCTCGTGGTGCGCAGCAGGAGCAGGTGCGCGTCATCGTCCAGGACGACGGCCAGGCCGGCCTCCTCGCCCGGTGCCGCGGGAGCGAAGTGCAGTTCCGTGGTGACGTCGCAGTCGGGCTGCTCCTGGGGGCGGACCAGGAGGGAGGGGTTCGTGCGCTCACCGAGGCGTTCCGGACGGAGCCGGAGGCGCAGTCCGTCGCCGGTGGTCCAGAACCGCTCGCGTGGGGTGCGCAGGGTGCTCCACTCCGGGGAGAGGGCGGCGAAGTCGTCGTGGACGCGCCGGCGGTCCGGCGGGTGGGCGACGGGGGAGAAGACCGGCCGGCCGTCGTCCCAGGCGACCCGGGCGAGGAAGGTCTCGCGGCCGATGGCGGAGCCCGGGCGGACGCCCAGGAGCACGGCCCGCCAGTCGCCGGACGGGGTACGGACGAGGTCCGCGTGCCCGGTGCAGGTGACCGGGCCCTCGGCGGGAGGGAGCACCGGATTGCCGGGGTCGCCCCGGTAGGGGCCGGTCACCCGGTCGGCCCGGGCGGCCACCACGCTGTGGTCCTCCGCGGTGCCGCCCTCCGCGGTGAGCAGCAGGTAGGTGCCGTCGACCTTGTAGAGGTGCGGGGCCTCGGACCAGCGGGCGCCCGGCCGGCTGCCCGACCACAGGACGTACTCGGGTCCCGTGAGCCGGTGTTCTCCGGGAAGGTACTCGCGCATCCAGATCTCGGTGCGGCCCGCGGTCTCGTCCAGGACGCGGGCGGCGGTGAACCAGGCGCGGCCGTCCCCGCCGTCCGGCCCGTCGTCGAAGAAGAGCGACGGGTCGAAGCCCTCGCCCTCCAGCCCGTACGGCTGCGACCACGGTCCCGCCGGGTCGGTCGCCGTGACGACGAAGTGGCCGGGGCCGTCCATCAGCGTGCACACGAGATGGAACACCCCGTCGTGATGCCGGATCGTCGGCGCGAAGAGGCCGCGTGAGGGCCCGCATCCGTCCAGGTCGAGCTGCGACGGGCGGTCGAGCGCGGCGCCGATGCGCCGCCAGCGCACGAGGTCGCGGCTGTGGAAGACGGGAAGGCCGGGGAACCACTCGAAGCTGGAGGTCACCAGGTAGTAGTCCGTCCCCACCCGGCAGACGGACGGGTCGGGCCGGAACCCGGGCAGGACGGGATCACCGAACGGCGTGCTCATGGCGCCGGGACGCCCGCGACCGGCAGGGACGTCCCCGGGCCGGGGCCGGGGCCGGGATCGGGGCCTGGGCCGGAGGCGTACGGAGAGGTGGAGCCGCGCCCGGAGGTGGGCGGGTGGGGGTCGCTCCAGGGCTCGTTCAAGGGGTGCTCCTAGGGACGGGGCGGGGCGGTGGAGAGCCGGACCTTGAGTTCGGTCGACAGCTCCATCCGGGGGCTGACCAGCGGCTGGCCCTCCAGCAGCTGGAACAGGGTGCGGGCGGCGACCCGGCCCATCTCCTCCAGCGGCTGACGCACCGTCGTCAGCGGCGGAGAGAGCCAGTCGCACATCGGCAGGTCGTCGAAGCCGACCACGCTGAGGTCCCGCGGGATGCTCAGTCCGGCCTGCCGGGCGGCTTCGTAGACGCCCATCGCCTGCTGGTCGCTGCCGGCGAAGACGGCGGTCGGCGGCTCGGGGAGGCCGAGCAGCTCCTGGGCGCACCGGAATCCGCCCTCGTGCTGGAAGTCGCCGTACCGGATCAGCTCGCGGTCGACCTCGATCCCGGCCCGCTCCAGGGCGGCCCGGTAGCCGTCGATGCGGGCCTGGCTGCAGAGCATCTCCTTGCGTCCGCCGATCGTGGCGATCCGGCGGTGTCCGAGCTCCAGCAGGTGTTCGGTGGCGGCCAGGCCGCCGGCCCAGTTGGTCGCCCCGACGCTCGGCACGCCGTGGCCCGGCATGTCGATCGGGTCGATGACGACCAGCGCCGCCCCGGCCCGTTCGACCTGGGCGCGCTGGGCCTGGGTGACCGAGGCGGTGACGAGGATGACGCCGTCGCTGCGGTGCAGGGCCGGCAGCGCGGTCCAGCTGGACGGCGTGGCCTCGCCCGGCGGGACGAGCGACACCACGGTGCCGACGGTCCGGTGGGCGCACTCGGCCTCGACGCCGCGCAGGATCTCCACCGCCCACGCGCTGTCCAGACCGCCGATGATCAGGTCGACGAGACCCGATCTGCGGGCTCTGCCCTGCCGGCCGGGCGGCAGGTAGTTGTGGGTGTGCAGGAGTCCCTCGATCCGTTCGCGGGTCGAGGGTGCGACGTCGGAGCGGCCGTTGATCACCTTGGACACGGTGGCCTGGGACACCCCGGCCGCCGCGGCGATGACGGCCAGGGTCGGGCGCTTCTCGCTCAACTTATCTCCTCTGCGCGGATGCCTCGGCCGACAGGTATCGCAAACTTTCGACGAGTTTCCGGGCGCCCCGACCTGCTTGTCAACCCTGCGAACAGCCGTTGACCGCAAATAAATTGACGCGGGGTCTTGACCGATAAGCCTCACGTTCCTAGTTTGTGGCAGCGCAGAATTCGAGAGTATTTCGAAAAATTTTCGGGCGCGTCACGCCCCGGCATTCCCATCCCGGAGGTCCCATGGCCAGCACCCTGCCGAGCCGACGAAGCTTCCTGGCACTCTCGGGCTTGACCGCCCTGTCCGCCTCCCTGACCGCGGCCTGCGGATCCGGGGGATCCGGCGGCTCGCCGGCCGCCGACGGCAAGGTCTCCTTCGCCTGGTGGAACATCGCCACGACGGAGCCCGGCAAGTCCCTCTTCCCGCAGATCTCCTCGGCGTTCACGTCCGCCCACCCGAACGTCGTGATCAACACGACCTCGTTGGAGAACGAGGCGTTCAAGTCCAAGCTGACCGCCACCACGTCGTCGGGCAAGCTCCCCGACGTCTTCCAGACCTGGGGGGGCGGCGTGCTGCGGCAGCAGGTCGACGCGGGTCTCGTCGAGGACCTCACCGACATCCTCGACTGGTCGTCCGAGCTCACCCCGGTCTCGCTGCAGGCGTACCAGTTCGAGGGCCGGACCTACGGAGTGCCCTACGACATCGGCATGGTCGGCTTCTGGTACAACAAGAAGCTCTTCGCCAAGGCCGGGATCACGACCCCGCCGGCCACCTGGGCCGAACTCCTCGACGACGTCAGGAAGCTCAAGGCGGCGGGCATCACCCCGATCGCCCTCGCGGGCAAGGAGAAGTGGCCGGGCCACTACTACTGGGCCTATCTCGCGATGCGCGTGGCCGGCCTGCCCGCGCTGCAACAGGCCGCCACCACCAAGGACTTCACGGGTGCCGGCTTCGTCCAGGCCGGCGTCCACCTCAAGGAGCTGGTCGACCTCCAGCCCTTCCAGCCCGCCTTCCTCGGCGCCGGCTACGCCACCCCCGGCGGGCAGGCCGCGACCATGGGCAACGGCAAGGCCGCCATGGAGCTCATGGGGCAGTGGGGGCCGTCGGTGCAGAAGGACGCCGGCGCCGACCTCGGAGCGGACCTGGGCTTCTTCCCCTTCCCCACGGTCGACGGCGGCGCCGGCCAGGTCACCGAGGTGTTCGGCGGGGGCGGCGGCTTCGCGCTGCGCAAGGGAGCCCCGAAGGAGGCACTGGACTTCCTGAGGTTCTTCGTCCTGGAGAACGAGTCCAAGCTGCTGGCCTCCAACGGCTACCTGCCGGTGGTCAAGGGCGCGGAGAGCCAGCTCACCGACGCCAACAAGAAGGTGGTGGCCGAGAGCCTGGTCAAGGCGACGGGCTTCCAGCTCTTCCTCGACCAGGCGTATCCGCCGGCGGTCGGCCAGGAGGTCAACGACAGCGTCGCCGACCTCATCGCGGGCAAGAAGACGCCCGAGCAGGTCACCGCGTCGATCACCGAGGCTGCGAAGAGTGCCTAGTCCCGTGTCCACCCTGACGAAGGAGCGGACGGAGGACGCCGGGCCGACAGGCCGCCCGCCCGCCCCGGTCCGGTCGCTGCTGCGCGGGTGGCGGGACTGGGCCTCGGTCGCCTGGTTCCTCGTCCCGGCCCTGGTCCTCTTCCTCGTCTTCGTCCTCGCCCCGATCGTCGTCGCCGTCTTCACCGGCTTCTTCAAGTGGGGCGGGATCGGCCCCATGGACGACTTCGTCGGCTTCGCGAACTACACCAGGCTCTTCGAGGACCAGGTGTTCCTCGGCGATCTGGGCCGCGGGCTGTACCTGATCGTCCTGTCGGTCACCGTGCAGTTGCCGTTCGCGCTGTTCACCGCGGTCCTGCTCAACCAGCGGCTGCGCGGCCGGGCCGTCTACCGGATGCTGTTCTTCGCCCCGTACATCCTGTCCGAGGTCGTCACGGCGGTCCTCTTCACGATGATCTTCCTGCCCGGCGCCGGCATGGCCGACCACCTCGTCGGCCTCCTGGGCCTGGAGGGCCTGCAGGGCAAGTGGCTCGCCGACCCGTCGACGGTCATGCCGACCCTCTTCGTGGTCATGATCTGGAAGTACTTCGGCTTCCACATGATGCTCTTCCTCGCCGGGCTGCAGAGCATCCCGGCGGAGGTCCTGGAGGCCGCCTCCATCGACGGCGCCGGCGCCTGGCAGCGCTTCCGGCACGTGACGCTGCCGCTGCTCGGCCCGACGATCCGGATCAGCGTCTTCCTCTCGGTCATCGGCTCCATCCAGCTCTTCGACCTCGTCTGGGTCATGACCGCGGGCGGGCCCAACCACTCCTCCGAGACGATGGCGATCGCGATGTTCCAGTTCGGGTTCAAGCGGTACCAGGTCGGCTACGCCAGCGCCATCAGCGTGGTGCTGTTCATGATCAGCCTGGTCTTCTCCCTCTTCTACCAGCGCTATGTGCTCCGCCGTGACCTGAGCGGGGCCGTCACCTCGGGAGGCGGCCGGTGAACGCCCGCCGGACGGCACGCGGACTCTCGCTGCACACCGTGATCTGGCTGATCGGCGCCTTCGTCGTCGTCCCGCTGGTCTACGCGGTGATCTCCGGGTTCAAGAGCACCGGCGAGCTCACCAGCAACCCCTTCGGGCTGCCGGAGCAGTGGAAGGTCGGCAACTACACCGGCATCCTCGGCGACGGGATGTTCTGGCGGCAGATCGCCAACAGCGCGGGCATCGCGATCGGCACCACGTTCTTCACCGTGGCGGCCTCCGCGATGGCGGCGTTCGTCCTGGCCCGCTACGCCTTCCGGGGCCGGGAGCTGTTCTACGGACTGTTCACGATCGGGCTGATGTTCCCGTTCGCGGTCGCCGTGCTGCCGCTCTTCCTGATGCTGCGCACCTTCGGTCTGCTCGACAACCCGCTCGGCGTGATCCTCCCGCAGGCGGCCTTCGGACTGCCCATGACGATCATCATCCTGCGCGGCTTCTTCCGGACCATCCCGGCGGAGATCGAGGAGGCCGCCATCATGGACGGCTGCGGCAGGCTCCGCTTCTTCTGGAAGATCCTGCTGCCGATGGCACGGCCGGCCCTGGGCACGGTCTCGGTCCTGGCGATCGTCGCGAGCTGGAACAACTTCTTCCTGCCGCTGCTGGTCTTCAACGACCCGAAGTGGCAGACGATCCCCGTCGGCGTCCAGCAGTTCCAGGGCCAGTACTCGACCGACTACGCGCTCGTCCTCGCCTACATCGTCCTCGCCATGGTCCCCGCCCTCGCCTTCTACGCCGTCGCCGAGCGGCAGCTGATCGGCGGCCTCACCGCGGGCGCCACCAAGGGCTGACCCGTCCACCCCGCCCTCCCTTTCCGAGGAGACCCCCGTGAAACGACTGACCGCGCTGACCGCCGTCATATTGTTAGCGCTAACAACCCAGGCCGCGGCCGACACCGCCGCCCCCGCGCGCCCCGGCATCGACTTCCGCGCCGCACTCCAGCCCATCGACGGATTCGGCTTCTCCATGGCCTTCCAGCGGGCCGACCTGCTGCACGGCGCGCGCGGACTCAGCCCCGCCAAGCAGCGCGAGGTGCTCGACCTGCTGCTCAGCAAGGAGAAGGGCGCCGGCCTGTCCATCCTGCGCCTCGGCATCGGCTCCTCGACCGACCGGGTCTACGACCACATGCCGACGATCCTGCCGACCGACCCCGGCGGACCGGACGCCCCGCCGACGTACGTCTGGGACGGCTGGGACGGCGGCCAGGTCTGGCTCGCCAAGGAGGCCAAGGCGTACGGCGTCGAACGGTTCTTCGCCGACGCCTGGAGCGCACCGGCCTTCATGAAGACCAACAGCAGCGAGAACGACGGCGGCGAGCTCAAGCCCGAATGGCGTCAGGCGTATGCGAACTACCTCGTCCAGTACGCGAAGTTCTACGAGCGGGAAGGCATCCGGATCACCGACCTGGGGTTCACCAACGAACCCGACTGGACGGCCACCTACGCCTCGATGCGCTTCACCCCGCGGCAGGCCGTCGACTTCCTCAAGGTGCTCGGGCCGACCGTCCGCGCCTCCGGACTGAAGACGGAACTGGTCTGCTGCGACGCGGCCGGCTGGGACCGGCAGGTCGCCTACACCGAGGCCATCGAGGCCGATCCCGCGGCCGACCGGGCCGTACGGACCATCACCGGCCACCGCTACAGCGGCCCCACCACGGTCCCGCAGCCCACCGACAAGCGCGTGTGGATGTCGGAATGGTCGCCCGACGGCACCACCTGGAACGAGAACTGGGACGACGGCAGCGGCTACGACGGCCTCACCGTCGCCGCCGACATCCAGACCACCCTGACCACCGGCAACGCCAACGCCTACGTCTACTGGACCGGCGCGTCCCTCGGGGCCACCCGGGGACTCATCCAGCTCGCCAACCCCGGCGACGCCTACCGGGTCTCCAAGCGCTACTGGGCGCTCGCCGCCTTCAGTCGCTTCATCCGCCCCGGCGCCGTCCGCGTACCGGTCACGCACGCCGACCCGGCACTCAAGATCACGGCCTTCCGCAACACCGACGGCAGCCGCGTCATCGAGATCCTCAACACCGGCACCACCGAGACCTCCGCCGCCTTCACCCTGCGCGGCGGGCACGACCGGCACCCCGACGCGTACGTGACCGACGAGACCCGCTCGATCACCCCGTCCGACGTGGCCTCCGTCCACGGCACCACCCTCACGGCCACGCTCGCCCCCCGCGCGCTCACCACCATCGTCCTCGACTGAACCGTCACCCGACCGAGGAGACACCCGTGTCCCTGTCCCGGCACCTCATCGCCCTGTCCGCCGCCGTCTGCGTCGCGGCCGGCCTCGCCGCCACCCCCGCGACCGCCGAACCCCGCCCCAGGACGCTCGGCGAACTCGCCAAGAAGCACCACAAGTACTTCGGCTCCGCCACCGACAACCCCGAGTTCACCGACGCCGCCTACCTGAAGCTCCTCGGCAGCGAGTTCGGACAGACCACCCCCGGCAACGCCATGAAGTGGTACGCCACCGAACCCGAGCCCGGCGTCTTCGACTTCACCGCCGGCGACGAGGTCATGGCCTTCGCCAAGGAACACCACCAGAAGGTCCGCGGCCACACCCTCGTCTGGCACAGCCAGCTCCCCGCCTGGCTCACCGAGCGCAGCTGGACCGCCGAGGAACTGCGCCCCGTCCTCAAGAACCACATCCAGACCGTGGCCCGGCACTACAAGGGCCAGGTCATCCACTGGGACGTCGTCAACGAGGCGTTCAACGAGGACGGCACCTACCGCGAGTCGGTCTTCTACAAGAGGCTCGGACCCGGCTACATCGCCGACGCCCTGCGCTGGGCCCACGAGGCCGACCCGCACGCCAAGCTCTACCTCAACGACTACAACGTCGACGGCGTCAACGCCAAGAGCGACGCCTACTACAGGCTCATCAAGCAGCTGAAGGCCGACGGCGTCCCGGTCGAGGGCTTCGGCCTCCAGGGCCACCTGGCACTCCAGTACGGCTTCCCCGCCGGCGTCCGGGAGAACATCCAGCGCTTCGCCGACCTCGGCGTCGAGGTCGCGGTCACCGAACTCGACATCCGGATGGAGCTCCCGGCCACCCCCGAGAAGCTCGCCACCCAGGCCACCTGGTACGCCGACTACGTCAAGGCGTGCCTGGAGGTCGAGAAGTGCGTCGGCGTCACCATCTGGGACTACACGGACAAGTACTCGTGGATCCCCTCCGTCTTCCCCGGTGAGGGCGCCGCACTGCCCTACGACGAGAACCTGGCGCCCAAGCCCGCCTACCACGCGCTCCGGAAGGTGCTCGGCGGATGATCAGGACGGCGATCGTCGGAACGGGCGGGATCGCCGGCGTCTGCCACGTCCCCGCCCTCCGGGCACAGGCGCACCGGGCCGAGATCGTGGCGGCCGTCGACGTGGACGCCCTGCGCGCCGAGGAGTTCGCGGCCCGGCACGGCATCCCCGCCGTCTACACCGACCTGCACACGATGCTCCGGGAGCAGCGCCCCGACCTCGTCCACCTCTGCACACCGCCGTACCTGCACGCCCAACAGGCCGTGGCCTGCCTGGAGTCGGGGGCGTGGGTGTGGTGCGAGAAGCCGGTGGCCCTGTCCCTGGCCGAACTCGACCGGATCCAGGCCGCCGAGGGCCCCGCCGTCGCCGGCGCGGTCTTCCAGCACCGGTACGGCTCGGGGGCCCGCCATCTGCGCGAGCGGATCGCGGCCGGGGCCCTCGGCCGCCCCCTGGTCGCGCAGTGCGTCACGGCGTGGTACCGCGACGACGCCTACTACGAGGTGCCCTGGCGCGGCACCTGGCGGAGCGAGGGCGGCGGCCCGACCCTGGGCCACGGCATCCACCAGATGGACCTGATGCTGGACGTGCTCGGCCCCTGGGCCGAGGTCCGGGCGATGGCCGGCCGCCTCGACCGCGACGTCCAGACCGAGGACGTCTCCGCCGCCCTGGTCCGCTTCGAGAACGGAGCCGTCGCCACGGTCGTCAACAGCGTCCTCTCCCCGCGCGAGGAGAGCTACCTGCGGTTCGACCTCACCGACGCCACGGTCGAACTCCGCCACCTGTACGGCTACTCCAACGCCGACTGGACCTTCACCGCCAGGTCCCCCGGCGCGACGTGGGAGCCGCCGGACGACCTGCCCAGCTCGCACACCGCCCAGCTCGCCGCCTTCCTCGACGGCTACGAGAAGGGGATCCGGCCCGACCTCGGCAGGCCGACCATGGAACTGGTCACCGCCCTGTACAAGGCCGCGATCACCGGCCTGCCGGTCCGGCGCGGAGAGATCGACGCCGCCGACCCGTTCTACGACTCGCTCAACGGAGGACGCCCGGAGGTGTTCCGATGACGTTCGAACTCCTGCGGGACGAGGACGCGCTGACCGTCCGCACCCGCGACGTCGACCTCTTCCGCTACGTGCACCGGCCGGTCATGGACCCCTTCGAGGCGCCGAAACCCTACCTGCACCCGGTGCGGACGCTCGCCGGCGACGTCGTCACCGGCTACCGGCCGCACGACCACCGCTGGCACAAGGGCATCCAGTTCACGGCGTCCTGGCTGTCCGGGCAGAACTTCTGGGGCGGCGGCACCTACCTGCGCGGCCGGGGCTACGTCGACCTGCCGAACCTCGGCACGATGCGCAGCCTCACCGTGTCCGCCGAGACCGGCCACGGACACGCCGTGATCACCGAGGACCTGGCCTGGCACACCATGGCGGGGGAGCACTGGATCGACGAGCGCCGCACCCTGACCGCACGCGACGTCGAGACCGACTGCTGGACCCTGGAGATCACCACCGCGCTCACCAACGTCCACGACACCACCCTCACCTTCGGCAGCCCCGGCACCCAGGGCCGGGAACTCGCCGGATACTCCGGCCTGTTCTGGCGCGGCCCGCGCGCCTTCACCGGCGGCGCGGTGACCGGCCCCGCGATGGGCGAGAAGGGCGACTGGCTCGCCTTCGCCGGCACCCACGACGAGGTCGACCGCGCCTCCACGCTCCTCTTCCTGGACGATCCGGACGCCCCCGGCCGCTGGTTCGTCCGCAGCGAACCCATCCCCGCCGTCAACCCCTCGCTGGCCTTCGACGAGGAGCTGCCACTGGCCCCGGGCGACACCCTGTCGCGCCGCTACCGGATCGTCGTCGCCGACGGCGCGTGGACCCCCGACCGCCTGTCCCGGCACGTCACGGAGCACCCGTGGTGACACCGCTCCCCGGCGGCGTGGGCGTCTCCGGCCTGACCGTGTACGACTGGGAGGCCGCCGACGGGCTCTGCGGCGGCACCCCCCACATGCACCTCGCCTGCTCGGAGGCGTACATCGTCATCGAGGGCACGGGCAGCGTGCAGACCCTCACCACCAGCGGCTACGCGGAGACCCCGCTGCGCCCCGGCGACGTCGTCTGGTTCACCCCCGGGACGATCCACCGCCTCGTCAACTCCGGCGGCCTGCGCCTCGTGGTGCTCATGCAGAACAGCGGGCTCCCCGAGGCCGGCGACGCCGTCTTCACCTTCCCCGCGCCCGTCCTCGCCGATCCCGACGCCTACCAGGCGGCGGCCGCCCTGACCGGCGACCATGCCGCGGCGGCACGCCGCCGCCGCGACCTGGCACTCGAAGGCTTCCTGCTGCTGCGCGAGGGCGGACTCCCGGAGTTCCACGCCGCTGCCCACCGCCTGAAGCGGGACCTCCTCGACGCCTGGTGGGTCCGCTGGCGCGACGGCCCCCTGTCCGCGGCCCTCGCGACCGGCGGCCAACTGGCGGCGCTGCGGACCGGCGACCTCTCCCACCTCGACCACGGCGCGGTGGCGCGACTGGAGCGCCCCGAGCACACGCGCTTCGGCATGTGCGGCCACCTGCACCCCTACCCCGTACCCACCTCTCACCCCCATCCCCCGAAGGAGCAGTCCTGATGAGATTCCGCCGTCCACCCCTGATCCTGAGCCTCGTCCTCGCGGTCCTGTCGTCCCTGCTGCTGGGGGCGAGCCTCCTCACGGCCCCGCCCGCCGCCGCGGCGACCGTCGACACCAACGCCTGGTACGTCCTGGTCAACCGCAACAGCGGCAAGGCCCTGGACGTCTACAACCTCGCGACCGGCGACGGCGCCCGCATCACCCAGTGGTCCAGGAACGACCAGAACCAGCAGCAGTGGCAGTTCGTCGCCTCCGGCGACGGCTACTACCGCGTCAAGTCCCGCCACTCCGGCAAGGTCCTGGACGTCCAGAACAGCTCCACCGCCAACGGCGGCGCGGTCGTCCAGTGGACCGACCTCAACCGCACCAACCAGCAGTGGCGGCTCGCCGACAGCGCCGACGGCCACGTCAGGCTGATCGCCCGCCACAGCGGCAAGGCCCTCGAAGTCCAGGGCGCCTCCACCGCCGACGGCGCGAACATCGTCCAGTACGACGACTGGGGCGGCGCCAACCAGCAGTGGCAGCTCGTCAAGGTCGCCGGCGGCACCACCCCCGGCACCTGCGCCCTTCCCTCGACGTACCGCTGGTCGTCCACGGGCCCGCTGGCGCAGCCCAAGACCGGATGGGCCTCGCTCAAGGACTTCACCGTCGCTCCCTACAACGGAAAGCACCTCGTCTACGCGACCACGCACGGCTCCGCGGGGACGGGAGTGGGCTGGCGCTCGATGAACTTCACCCCCTTCACCGACTGGTCGCAGATGGCCACGACCGGCCAGAACGAGATGTCGAACTCCGTCGTGGCGCCCACGCTCTTCTACTTCGCGCCGAAGAACATCTGGGTGCTCGCCTACCAGTGGGGCCGGACCGCCTTCTCCTACCGGACGTCGACCGACCCCAGCAACCCGAACGGCTGGTCGGCGGAGCAGGAGCTCTTCTCCGGAACCATCGCCGACTCCGGAACGGGCCCCATCGACCAGACCCTCATCGCCGACGACCGGAACATCTACCTGTTCTTCGCCGGTGACAACGGCAAGATCTACCGGGCGAGCATGCCGATCGGGAACTTCCCGGCCAGCTTCGGCTCCTCCTACACGACCGTCATGAGCGACACCGTCAAGAACCTCTTCGAGGCGCCGCAGGTCTACAAGCTCAAGGACCAGAACCAGTACCTCATGATCGTCGAGGCGCGGGGCGCGACCGAGCAGCGCTACTTCCGCTCGTTCACGGCCACCAGCCTGAACGGCACCTGGACGCCCCAGGCCGCGACGGAGAGCAACCCCTTCGCCGGCAGGGCCAACAGCGGCGCCACCTGGACCAACGACATCAGCCACGGCGAACTGATCCGCACCAGCGCCGACCAGACCTTCACGGTCGACCCCTGCAACCTGCGCTTCCTCTACCAGGGACGCGACCCCAACTCCGGCGGCGACTACGGCCAGTGGCCGTACCGGCCGGGCCTGCTGACGCAGCAGCGCTGACGACGCCGGACGAGCACTCGGCGGCCACCGTACCCCCTCAGCCGGAGGGGTCGCGGTGGCCACCGGTCTCGGCCGTATATCTTTGCGGGCGCCGCGGTACGCAGCCGTACCGGGCGGATCGCATCCCGAAGAAGGCAGGAATGGGGACCATCGCCGTGCATCACGCGGGACTGGTCGTCGCGGCGCAGGCCGGTGACGACCGGGCACGCGAGGAGCTGATCGCCGCCTACCTGCCGCTGGTCTACAACATCGTCGGCAGGGCGCTGAGCGGGCACGCCGACGTCGACGACGTCGTGCAGGAGACCCTGCTGCGCGTGGTCCGCGACCTGCCCGCCGTGCGCACCCCGGAGAGCTTCCGGTCCTGGCTCGTGTCGATCACGCTCCGCCAGATCAACAGCCACCTGCACCGGAGGCTCGCCCTCGCCGACCGGACCACGGCCCTCGACGAGGCGGGCCGGATACCGGACCCCGGAGCCGAACCCGTGGACGCGGCGATCCTGCGGCTGCACGTCTCGGACGAGCGCCGCCGGGTCGTCGAGGCCGGCCGGTGGCTCGACCCGGACCACCGGCTGCTGCTGTCCCTCTGGTGGCAGGAGTGCGCCGGTCTGCTGAGCCGCGACGACATCGCCGCCGCGACGGGGCTCTCGGTCGCCCACGTCGGAGTGCGCCTGCAGCGGATGCGCGAGCAGCTGGAACTGTGCCGGACGATCGTCGCCGCGCTGGAGGCCGACCCGCGCTGTCGGCAGCTCGACGAGGCCGTCGTCGGCTGGGACGGCCACCACGCGTCGGTGTGGCGCAAGCGGCTGGCGCGGCACACCCGTGACTGTCCCGTCTGCACGGGGTCGACGGCGGAACGCGTTCCGGCCGAACTGCTGCCCCTCAGCCTCACCACGCTGACCGTCCCCGCCGCACTGGTCTCCGCGCTCATCGCCAAGGGACTGCTGTCGGGCACCGCCGCGAGCGCCGCCGGGCTGGCCGCGGCACCCGTCGCCGCGACCGTCGGCACGGCGGCGGGAAGCGCCGCTCCGCACGGCGTACTGATCGGCAAACTCCACGCGGCGGTGACCGCACACCCGCTGGTCGGCCTCGTCGCCGGCGCGGTGCTCGTCGCCGGGACCGCCACCTACGCCACCTGGCCGGAGTCCGCGCCCAGGCCCCCCGCCGTCACCGCCGCTCCCACCGCCGGCACCGCCACGGCCACCCCGTCGCCCACCGCCCCGCCGGCCACCACCCCGCCGACCGCGCCGTCCCCGGCCGCTCCGTCCGCGGCCACCGGCACCGTCCCGCTGGGCGCGCGGTCGCTGGAGTCCGTGGACCGACCCGGCCTGTTCGTCACCTACGCCGGCGACCACGCGACGCTCGGCCCGGTCTCCGCCACCAGCGGCCCGCAGGACCGGCAGCGGGGCACCCTCACCGTCGTCGAGGGGCTGGCCGACGCCCGATGCGTCACCTTCCGCGCCGCGGACGGGCGGTATCTCCGCCACCACTACCTCCGGCTGCGGCTGAGCGCCGACGACGGCAGCGCACTGTTCCGCGAGGACGCGACGTTCTGCCCGCGCCCCGGCGCCGCCGCGGGGTCGGTGACCCTGCACGCGCACAACTACCCCGACACGGTCCTCCGCCATCGTGACGGCGGCATCTGGCTCGACGGCTCCGACGGCACCCGGACCTTCGCCGGCCAGGCGTCCTTCCTCGTGCGCGGAGCCTGGGCCTGAGCACCGCTCCCGGCTGACGCCGTCCGCCCGCGAGACGCGGCACCGAAGATTTTTTCCGGACGGCGCGGATTTTCTGTTACGCGGCCGTGTGCCCGGCAGCCTCCACTTCAGGGGTGACCTTCGCCCCCGCTGACGCATCCCCTGAAGAAAGCTCTCCCATGACGCGACACACCCACGAACCCCGGGCGACCGGTACGCGGAGACGGCGGCGCGCGCTGCACCGTCTCAGCCGGCGCCGCCGCACGCTGACGGTCGGACTGTCGGCCGCGGCGGTGGTGGCCGGGGTCGTGACGTTCCTTCCCGGTTCCGCCGGAGCGGCGGGCCTGGGCACGCAGGCGGCGCCCTCGGGCCGGTACTTCGGCACGGCCGTGGCCGCCGGCAGGCTCGGCGACTCGGCGTACACCGCGATCTCGGACCGCGAGTTCACCATGATCACCCCGGAGAACGAGATGAAGTGGGACGCCGTCGAGCCGTCCCGCGGCCGTTTCGACTTCGGCCCCGCCGACCGCATCGTCGACCGCGCCCTGGCGCGCGGCCAGCGCGTACGCGGCCACACCACGGTCTGGCACTCGCAGCTCCCCTCCTGGGTCCGCTCCCTCCGCGACGCGAAGACGCTCCGCAGCGTCATGAACCACCACATCACCACCCAGATGAGCCACTACAAGGGCAAGATCTACGCCTGGGACGTGGTGAACGAGGCGTTCGCCGACGGCGGCAGCGGCCGGCTCCGCGGCTCGGTCTTCCAGGAGGTGCTGGGCGACGGCTTCATCGAGGAGGCGTTCCGCACCGCCCGCGCGGCCGACCCCGCGGCCAAGCTCTGCTACAACGACTACAACATCGAGAACTGGTCGGACGCCAAGACCCAGGGCGTCCACCGCATGGTCAAGGACTTCAAGTCCCGTGGCGTGCCCATCGATTGCGTCGGGTTCCAGAGCCACTTCGGGACGAGCGGCCCGCCGGCGAGCTTCCGGACCACCCTGGACGCCTTCGCCGCCCTCGGCGTCGACGTCCAGATCACCGAGCTGGACATCGCCCAGGCGTCACCCACCCACTACGCGAACGCGGTCGGCGCCTGTCTGTCCGTGGCCCGGTGCACCGGCATCACCGTGTGGGGCGTCCGCGACAGCGACTCGTGGCGCAGCGACGAGAGCCCGCTGTTGTTCGACAGTGGTGGCAGGCCCAAGCCCGCGTACGGCGCGGTGATGAAGGCCCTCGGCTCCGGCACCACTCCGGCCAGGCCGACGGAAGGCGGCGGCGAGATCAAGGGGGTGGCCTCCGGCCGCTGCCTCGACGTCCCCGGCTCCGCCCCCGTCGCCGACGGCACCCGCGCGCGCCTGTGGGACTGCGGGGGACAGGCCGGCCAGCGCTGGACCCACACCGCCGCCAAGCAGCTGAAGGTCCACGGGAACAAGTGCCTGGACGCCAAGGGCAAGGGCACCGCCAACGGCACCCCGGTGGTCGTCTGGGAGTGCAACGGCGGCGCCAACCAGCAGTGGACCGTCCGCACCGACGGCACGATCACCGGCGTCCAGTCCGGCCGCTGCCTCGACGCCGTCGGCGCGGCCACCGCGAACGGCACCACGCTCCAGCTGTACACCTGTGCGTCCGTCGGCAACCAGAAGTGGACCGCCCCGTCCGGGACGGGCGGCGACACGTGCGCGCTTCCGTCGACGTACAGGTGGAGTTCCACGGGCCCCCTCGCGCAGCCGTCGCAGGGCTGGGCCGCGCTGAAGGACTTCACGCACGTGACGCACGACGGCAAGCACCTCGTCTACGCGTCGACCGCGACGGGAACCTCGTACGGCTCGATGGCGTTCCGCCCCTTCACGAACTGGTCGGACATGACAGCGGTCGGCCAGACCCGGATGAGCCAGAACGCGGTGGCGCCCACCCTGTTCTACTTCGCGCCGAAGAAGATCTGGGTGCTGGCCTACCAGTGGGGTGCCTCACCCTTCAGCTACCGCACGTCCAGCGACCCCACCGACCCGAACGGCTGGTCCGCGCCTCGGCCGCTGTTCACCGGCAGCATCCCCCGCACCGACTCCGGCACCGGCCCGATCGACCCGACCCTGATCGCCGACGACACGAACATGTACCTGTTCTTCGCCGGTGACAACGGCAGGATCTACCGGGCGAGCATGCCGATCGGGAACTTCCCCGGCAGCTTCGGCGCCACGTACACGACGGTCATGAGCGACACCGTGAAGAACCTCTTCGAGGCGCCGCAGGTCTACAAGGTCAAGGGCCGGCAGCAGTACCTCATGATCGTCGAGGCGCGGGGCGCGAACGAGCGGCGCTACTTCCGCTCGTTCACGGCCACCAGCCTGAACGGCACCTGGACGCCCCAGGCCGCGACGGAGAGCAACCCCTTCGCCGGCAAGGCCAACAGCGGTGCCACCTGGACCGACGACATCAGCCACGGCGACCTGGTCCGCAGCGACCCCGACCAGACCATGACCATCGACCCCTGCAAGCTGCAGTTCCTCTACCAGGGCAAGTCCCCGACCGCGGGCGGCCCCTACGACCGGCTGCCGTACCGGCCGGCCCTCCTCACCCTGCAGCGCTGACCTCCCCTGATCCACGGTTCCACAAGGAGAACACCCCCCATGAACAACCCCACGAACGGCGGGCGCCGCGGCCGGCACCGCCGTCGCTGGAGCGCGACCGCCCTGCTGATCGGAGCCCCCGCCGCCGTCGTGCCGTACCTGCTGCTGACGCAGGACGACTCGCAGGCCGCGACGGTCGACGGCAACGCCTACTACCGGCTGGTCTCCGTGCGCAGCGGCAAGGTGCTGGACGTCAGCTCCTTCTCCACCGCCGACGGCACCCGCGTCCAGCAGTGGACCGACCAGAACACCGCCAACCAGCAGTGGCGACTGCGGTCCACCGGCAACGGCTACTACGAGCTCGTGAACCGCAACAGCGGCAAGGTGCTGGGCATAGCCGGCGGATCGACCGCCCGGTCGGCCGCCGCCGAGCAGCAGAGCGACAGCTCCTCCACCGCCCAGGAGTGGCGGATCGACGACGTGAGCGGTTCCGGCGCCGTCACCTTCACCTCCCGCAGGAGCGGCCTGGTGCTGGACGTCTCCGGTGGTTCCACGGCCCAGGGCGCGGCGGTGATCCAGTATCCCGGCCGGGGCACCGCCAACCAGCAGTGGAGGCTGGTGAAGGTGACCGCCCCCCAGGCGGCCGCGACCGGACCCTATGTGTGGAAGAACGCCCAGGTGGTCGGCGGCGGTTACGTCACCGGACTGGTGTTCAACCCGCGGGAGAAGGGCCTGCTGTACGCGCGTACGGACATGGGCGGCGCCTACCGCTGGGACCCGGCGGCCGAGCAGTGGATCCCGCTGACCGACGGGCTCGGCGAGAAGGACTGGAACCTGCTGGGCATCGACGCGCTGGCCACCGACCCGGTCGCGCCCGACCGGCTCTACCTCGCGGCGGGCACGTACACCAACGAGTGGGCCGGGAACGGCGCGATCCTGCGCTCCACCGACCGGGGCCGCACCTTCCGGCGCACGGACCTCCCCTTCAAGCTGGGCGGCAACGAGGACGGCCGCGGGGCGGGCGAACGGCTCGTGATCGACCCCTCGGACAACCGCACCCTGCTGCTGGGGACCCGCAAGAACGGCCTGTGGCGCAGCACCGACAGCGGTGCGACATGGCGGCAGGTCTCCTCGTTCCCCGTCAAGGACGGGGCGGGCAGCGGCGCCGGCGTCTCCTTCGTGACCTACGGCCCGGCCGGCAGCAGGACGATCTACGTGGGCGTCGCCGACAAGTCCACCTCCCTGTACCGCTCCACCGACGGCGGCGCCACCTGGCAGGCCGTCCCCGGGCAGCCCAAGGGCCAACTGCCGCAGCACGGCGTGGTCTCCGGTGACGGCTCGCTGTACCTGACGTACACCGACGCCCTGGGACCCAACGGCGTGACGGCGGGCTCCGTGTGGAAGCACACGCCGAAGAGCGGGGCGTGGAAGGACGTCTCCCCCTCCCGGGGCGGCTACGGCTTCTCCGGCCTGGCCGTCGACCCGCGCAAGCCCTCCACGGTGATGGTCACCACCCTCGACCGCTGGTGGCCCGAGGACGAGATCTACCGCTCCACCGACGGTGGCACCACCTGGAAGGCGTTGTCGGAAAGGTCGGTACGGGACGCCGCCGCCGCCCCCTACGTCGGCACCCACACCGGCCACTGGATGACCGCCCTGGCCATCGACCCCTTCGCCTCCGGACACGTGCTGTACGGCACCGGCAACGGCATCTGGCGCAGCAAGGACGCCACCGCCACCGACAGCGGCGGCACCAGCCACTGGACCGTGGGGGCCCGGGGCCTGGAGGAGACCGCGCTGATGGACGCGATCGCCCCGCCCGGCGGCGCCACCGTCGTCACCGCCATGGGCGACCAGGGCGGCTTCCGCCACGACTCCCTGACCAAGGTGCCCGCGGGGCGGCTCGCCAACCCGACCATGACCAACAGCACCGACATCGACTTCGCCCAGTCCAAGCCGTCGATGATGGTCCGGGTCGGCCGGGGCGGCGCCCAGGACGGCGCCTACTCGACCGACGGCGGCATCAACTGGAAGGGCTTCGGGTCGGAGCCGGTGGCCGACGCCCGGGACGGCCGGATCGCGCTCGCCGCGGACGGCTCCACCCTCGTCTGGACCCAGGCCGGCCAGGCTCCGTACCGCTCGACCGACAAGGGATCGAGCTGGTCGAAGGTCCGCGGCCTGGGTACCGGCGCCGTCGTCGTCGCCGACCGCTCCTCGGCCAGGACGTTCTACTCACTGTCCGGCGGCACGCTCCACGCCAGCACCGACGGCGGGGCGACCTTCGCCGCCCGGGCGACCGGCCTCCCCGCCGACGGCCGGCTCACGGCCGTCCCCGGCGTCGCGGGGCACCTGTGGATCGCCGGCGGCGGCCAGGGGCTGCTGCACTCCACCGACGGCGGCCGGACCTTCACCAAGGTCGCCACGGTGAAGTCGGCGTCCGCCCTCGGCTTCGGCAAGGCCGCACCCGGCGCCTCCTACCAGGCCCTGTACCTGATCGGCACGGTCAAGGACGTCACCGGCGTCTTCCGCTCCACCGACAAGGGCGCCACCTGGCTCCGGGTCAACGACGACGCCCACCAGTGGGGCAGCATCGGCGGTGTCGGGGTCGTCACCGGCGACCCCGACACCTTCGGCCGGGTGTACATCGGCACCAACGGACGCGGCCTCCAGTACGGCGACCCGTCCTGACCCCCACCCCCGAGCCGGTCCGCGGGCGTCGTGCCCGCGGACCGGCCCGGGCGGCCGGGCCGGTCCGCCGGGGCCGGGCCGGTCGGTCGGGGCCGCTCAGTCGGGGCCGCTCCAGTCGAAGGGGAAGTACTTGCTCGACTTCCCGGTGCGCTCCCAGGAGAAGCCGAACGCGTCGGCACGGTCGACGGTGGCCCGCCCCCAGGTGGCGACCTGGCCCGGGCCCACCTCGGCCCCCGGCGCGTTGAGGACCTGCACGCGAGCGCCGTCCGGGGTGGTCGGGCCGGTCAGCGCCTCGGCGGCCGCCGTGACGCGGCCCGGGATCTCGGCTCGCCACGTGGCCAGGTCCTCGTCGACCTCCACGTGGATCGGAGCCACGTCCATGCCGCGCATCTCGGGGTGGAACATCGCCCCGAACTCCGCCGGCCAGCCGCCCGCCTCACCGCCGAACACGGCCCCGAGCGCGGCCCGCTGCCGTTCGTCGGCCCGCTCGTCCAGGAAGACCGCGGCGAACGGCTCGGTGTGGGTGCCCGCCCACGGGTTGCCCTCGAAGGAGCCGAGCATCAGGACGTTGAGGTCGTCGAGCCGTACGTCGCCGAAGTGGCCCTCCCGGATGTGCCAGACCAGGACGCCCTCGCAGTCGCCGTAGGTGGGGGGCTGGGCGAACGTGCACGGGCAGGGAATGGCGCATTTGCACACGTCGAACCAGTCGCCGGCCAGATGCCAGCGCGTGCCGTCGGTGGCCTGCTGTGTCATCTCGCTGCCTCCAGCCGAGCTCCGAGGAGCTCACTCGGAGTGGCGAGACCGCGTGTCCCGAGCCCGTTCCCGGGATCGGGGGGACGGTCTCCCTTCCAGCTTGCACCTCATGTCCCGGCGAGGGAACCGGGGGCCGCGTCCGTGGGGCGTCACATGTCGTCCATGGGCGGCATCGAGCCCTCGAGCCCCGGCAGCATCCAGTCCTGGAAGGGTGCCAGTACGGCCAGGACGAGGAAGGCGACGCCCACCACGCCGCTGAGGAGGACGCCCCGGGACCACAGCTTCTCCACGAAGACCACCAGGGCCAGTCCCGCCATCGCCGCCACGTTCATCACGCCCAGCGGCACGAAGACGACCATCAGCCCCGCACAGCAACCGACGCAGTACACACCGTGGTGGAGGCCCACCCGCAGATCGCGGGCCGGCCCCCGGAAACCGGCGTACCGCACCAGATGGCTCAGCGGGTCGCGGCAGTGCCGCAGGCAGACGTTCTTGAGGGGACCGAGCTGGTACAGGCCGGCGAGCAGGAAGGCCACCGCACCGATCCAGCGTCCGGCGGTGGGGTGGTCGTCCACCAGGTCGCCGGTGAGGGCCAGGGCCGCGTAGACGAGCAGCCCGAAGGCGGTCCACACCAGCAGGTATCCGGCCACGAACTCGGCGGTGCGGGCGGTACGCACCCAGCCGGAGGACCGGCGGCCGATCCCGCGTACCCAGGAGAGGGCCACCGGCGCCATGGACGGCAGCATCATGGCCGCCATCATGATCACCCAGAGCAGCAGGAACAGCGGCAGCGCCATCCCCATGGTGCCCGGCTCGACGCCCATGTCCCGGGCCTGACCGACGGTCAGCACCCAGGCGGGCACCGTGATCAGGACGACGACGCCCCAGGCGGCCGCGAGACTCCGCGTGGACCGCAACCCTCCGCCGGCTCCGGTCGGGGCGGTCGGCCGGGCGGGTGCGAAGGCGGGAATCCGGCTGCGGCGCATCGGGGTGTCTTCCTACGGCTGCTTCCAGCACAGCACACGTCCCCCCGCGATGCGACCGGGTCCGCCGGGGCCGCCACCGGGGACCAGGATCTGCGTCCGCTCGCGCACGTCACTTCCCGGCAGAGGTTTGGGCATCGCCGTCGGTGACAGGATGATGACCGTGACCAGTGAAGGGCAGACACCCGCGGCACCGGAAGGAGCCGGTTCGGCCACCGGCCACGGCGTCCCCGCGGCGGGCCGGCGCAGACGGCCCCTGACCGTGGGGGCCGAGGAGGAGTACCTGCTGGTCGACCCGGTCACCCGGGAGCTGAGACCGGAGGCCCCCAAGGTGGTGTCCGCAGCGGCCGCCGAACTGGGCGAGCGGGTCACCACGGAGATCACCGGCTACCAGGTCGAGGCGCGCACCGACCCGCACACCAGTCTGGCCGCGTTCGCGGAGCAGGTGCGCACCATGCGGCGGGCCGTCGTGCGCGCCGCCGCCCGGTACGGCCTCGGGGTCGTCTCCAGCGGCACCCCCGTCCTGCCGCAGCCCCATCCCCTCGCGGTGACCGACGGCCTCCGGTACGCCCGCAGCGTGGCCATGTTCGGCGCCCTGGACGACGAACAGACCATCTGCGCCTGCCACGTGCATGTCGGCATCCCCGACGTGGACCTGGCCCTGCAGGTCAGCAACCATCTGCGCGGCCGGCTGCCGCAGTTGATCGCGCTCGCCGCCAACTCGCCGTACTGGCAGGGGCGGGACACCGGATACGCGAGCTGGCGCACCCTGGCCTGGGCCCGCTGGCCGGCAGCCGGACCACCGCCGCACTTCGCGTCGAGGGCGCACTTCGACGCACTCGTCGAAGACCTCACGGAGACCGGCACCATCATGGACCGCGGCGGACTCTACTGGGACATCCGCCCCTCCCACCACGTGCCCACCCTGGAGATCCGGGCCTTCGACGCCGCACCCACCGTCGCCGACACCGTGCTGCTCGCCGTGGTCACCAGGGCCCTCGTCGCCACCGCCCTCGCGGACATCGAGGCGGGCAGGACCGCCTGCCGCCCGCCCTCGGGCCTCCTGCGGACCGCGTGCTGGCGCGCCGCCCGCGACGGTCTGACCGGAGACGCCGTGGACCTGCGGACCCGGCGCCTCCGGCCGGCCGTCACGCTCGTCGAACGGATGCTGGAAGAGCTACGCCCCGCCCTCCTGCACCACGGCGACCTGGAGACGGTCACCGCCGGCTGGGCCCGCCTGCGCGCCCTCGGCAACGGCGCCGAACGCCAGCGCGCCGCCCACCGGAGCCGCGACAGCCCCGTGGACGTCGTGGACGCCCTGATGCGTTCCTTCGACGCGGACGAGTGAGCGGAGCGCACGCCGACGCCCGTCGAGCCGCGCACGCTCAGCCGCTCCTGTCGGCCAGCAGCCGTTCGAGCGGCCAGGTCGTGATCAGCCGGTCGGCTCCGAGTCCGATCCGGGCCGCCCGGGCGTAGCCCGAGCTCTGCCAGCGCAGCTGGTCGGGGGCGTGGGCGTCGGTGTCCACGGCGAACCGGCATCCCGCGGCGGCGGCCTGGAGCAGCAGGTCGTCCGGCGGGTCGCGGCGCTCCGGCCGGCAGTTGATCTCCACCGCGGTGCCGGCCTCCGCGCAGGCGGTGAACACGGCCTCGGCGTCGAAGCGGGACTGCGGCCGCCCCCGGCCGGTGATGAGCCGTCCCGTGCAGTGGCCCAGCACGTCGACGTGCGGATCGCGCACCGCGGCGAGCAGACGGGCGGTCATCGGTCCGGGTTCCGAGCGGAGCTTGGAGTGCACGGACGCCACGACGATGTCGAGCCGGCCGAGCAGGTCCTCGTCCTGGTCGAGCGAGCCGTCCTCGAGGATGTCGCACTCGATGCCGGTCAACAGCCGGAAGCCGTCGCCCCGTTCGGCGTTCAGGGCGGCCACGGCCCGCAGTTGGCTTCTGAGCCGGTCCGGGCTCAGCCCGTGCGCGATCGTCAGCCGCGGCGAGTGGTCGGTCAGAACGGCCCACTGGTGGCCCAGCGCGCGGGCCGCCGCGGCCATGTCCTCGAGCGGGCTCCCGCCGTCCGACCAGTCGGAGTGCAGGTGGCAGTCCCCGGTGCTCGCGGCCGCGAGGGCCCACCCGGCCTCGGCGTCCGGGCCGGCCTCGGCCTGCAGGCGGGCCAGGTAGCGGGGCACGGAGCCGGTCGACGCCTGCGCGATCACCTCGGCGGTGACCGGTCCCACCCCGCGCAGCCCGCGCACCCGCTCGGCGTCCACGGGGCCCGGGGGCAGGTCGCGGGCGGCCTCGGCCGCCGTGTGGAAGGCCCGTACCCGGTAGGGGGAGGCCCCGCGCCATTCGAGGAGGAAGGCGATGCGGCGCAGGGCCTCGTCCGGGGTCATGGCAGGGGGGTTCCGCCGGTGGCGTTGACGATCTCGCCGGTGATGTACGAGGCCGGGTCGGAGGCGAGGAAGACGTACGCCGGTGCCATTTCGGCCGGTTGCGCGGGCCGTCCCCACAACGACTGCTCGCCGAACGTCGTCGGATCGGGCATCGTCGCGGGGATCAGCGGCGTCCAGACCGGTCCGGGGGCCACGGCGTTGACCCGGATTCCGCGCTCGGCCAGCATCTGGGCCAGGCTGTGGGTGAAGGAGACGATCGCGGCCTTGGTCATGGCGTAGTCGAGCAGCGGCGGGCTGGGCTGGTACCCCTGCACGGACGTGGTGTTGATCACGGAGGCCCCGCGCGGCATGTGGGGCAGCGCGGCCTTGGTGAGCCAGAACATCCCGTACAGGTTGGTCTTCATCACCCGGTCGAACTGCTCGGTGCTGATCGCCTCGATCCCGTCCGGCTGCGCCATCTGGTAGGCGGCGTTGTTGACGAGTACGTCGATGCCGCCCAGTTCGCCCGCCGCCCTGTCGACGAGGGCGGTGCACTCGCCTTCGTGCCGGATGTCGCAGGCGACGGCCACCGCCGTGCGGCCGGCCTCGCGGACGAGCCGGGAGGTCTGCTCGGCCTCCTCCGCCTCCTCCGCGAGGTGGGTGAAGACGACGTCGGCCCCTTCGCGTGCGAAGGCGAGGCAGACGGCCCGGCCGATCCCGGAGTCCCCGCCGGTGACCAGCGCCCTGCGGTCGTGCAGCAGGGCGTGCCCCCGGTAGGTGTCCTCCCCGTGGTCGGGGCGGGGGTCCATCGCCTCCGTCGAACCGGGGTGGTCCTGGTCCTGCTCGGGAAACGGCGGCCGGGGGTACGGCTCCGCCGGATCGGTCGGCTGGGACTGCTCGCGTGAGGACATCGTTCTCTCCTTCCGGCTCGGTCGGCCGGGGTGCCGGTCAGGACGAGGGCGGGTAGGGGGCGGCCTTGAGGCGGCGCGCGAGGTGCGCGGTGTTCGCGGCGAGGGTCCTGGTCGTCGCGGCGGTCTTCTCGGGGGTCTCGTCGAGGTCCTGGTAGTCGGTGCCCCGCATGGCTTCGCCGACCCAGTAGGTGACGGCGTTGGGGGCGAGGGAGAACCCGACGTCGTTGAGGCCCTGGAAGAGTTCGGCGCTGACGTGGTGGGCGCCGTCCTCGTTGCCGACGACGCACACGGCCGCGGCCTTCCCGTAGGTGAGCATGCGCCCTTCGTCGTCGCTCTCGCCCAGTTCGGCGTCGAGGCGTTCCAGGACTCGTTGGGCGTGGCTGGAGGGGTGGCCGAGCCAGATGGGTGTGGAGAGGACCAGGATGTCGCAGCGGAGGATCGTGTCGCGGATCTCCGGCCAGGCGTCACCGTCTCCCATGTCGACCTCGACGCCCGGTCTGACGTCGTGGTCGGCGATCCGGATCACCGTTCCGGTGACGCCGTGATCGGCGAGGGCGGCCATGGTCTGCTCGGCCAGCAGCTGAGAGCTCGACCGCTTCGGCGACGGCGAGAGGGTGCAGACCAGCGCGACGGCACGCAGCGGCGTGGTCTCGGTCGTGGTGTCCGTGTCCATGTGATCCGGCTACCCCGATGTCTCTCCGGTATCCGGTGTCTCTCCCGTATCCGGGCGTTCCCGCCGGCAGGGGCGAGCACCTCCTCCTTCACCTGACGGGCGCCCGCTGCTCGGCGGACGCGGGCTCGCCCGTCCGGGGGCGCGACTACCCGCCCCCGGCGAGGTCATGCCCGCCCCTCGCCGCCTCGCCGCCTCGCTGCCTCGCCGCGTCCGCCACCGCGGACGCGGCCGCAGCTCGTCCGCGTACTCCTCGAACTCCACCCCGCCCGCATCGCTGATCCCACGTCAACTCTCCCTGCGCCGCCGGTGGTCGACGAACGTGACCATTTCAGGGAGGAGTCGGCGGGGTGGCGTGTGCGAGGTGGAGGCGATGCGGAGGGCTTATTAAGAAACCTTGTTGAATAACGGCTTACCTCCGGTCGCTCTTGATTTGCTCCTGTCAACCTGCACAGGGTTCTCTCGAACGTTTGACGCCCCACACGTCAACACGAGGAGAGATCCCCCTTCATGGCAACTCACAAGCGATCCCACGGTCTTCGCAACGCGGCCATAGCCACAGGTGTGGCAGGTGCCGCCGCCGCGGCGCTGTTCGCCGGCAACCTCGCCGGGGCCGCCGCCCCGGCCGAGGGGACCGTGTACGGGCTCGGCGCCCCGGGCGCCGTCGACGGCAGCTTCGTCGTCATCCTCGACGCATCCGCGAACAAGGCGGAGCTCGCGAAGAAGTACGGCGGAACCCTCCAGCGCGCCTACGGCTCGGAGGTCAACGGCTTCTCGGCTTCGGGTCTGACCGTCCAGGAGGCCAAGCGGCTCGCCGCCGACCCGGCCGTCGACACGGTCGTGCAGAACAAGCGGTTCAGCATCAAGGAGACGCAGGAGAAGCCCCCGTCCTGGGGTCTGGACCGGATCGACCAGACCGGGACGGCCGGCGACGAGAAGTACACGTACCCGGACGGCGGGGGAGAGGGCGTCACCGCGTACGTCATCGACACCGGCGTCCGGATCTCGCACCAGGACTTCGGCGGCCGGGCCACGCACGGCTTCGACGCCGTCGACAACGACGACTCGGCCGACGACGGCAACGGCCACGGCACCCACGTCGCGGGCACCATCGCGGGCACCTCCCACGGTGTGGCCAAGAAGGCCAAGATCGTCGCCGTGCGGGTGCTCGACGACAGCGGCTCCGGCACCACCGAACAGGTCGTGGCGGGCATCGACTGGGTGACGCAGAACCACGCCGGCCCCTCGGTCGCGAACATGAGCCTCGGCGGCGGCGCCGACGAGGCGCTCGACGCGGCGGTCCAGCGCGCCATCGCCTCCGGCGTGACCTTCGCGGTCGCCGCCGGGAACGAGTCCTCCGACGCCGGTCAGGGCTCGCCGGCACGGGTGCCCGAGGCGATCACCGTGGCCTCCAGCACCAAGGACGACGAGCAGTCGGACTTCTCGAACTTCGGTGCGGTGGTGGACCTGTACGCCCCCGGCTCGGAGATCACGTCCCCCTGGAACGACAGCGACACCGGCGTCAAGACGATCTCCGGCACGTCCATGGCCACGCCGCACGTGGCGGGGGCCGCGGCCCTCTATCTGGCGGCCAACCCCTCGGCGACGCCCGCCGACACGGCCGCCGCGCTGACCGGGGGAGCCACACCGGACGCCATCAAGAACGCCTCCTCCGGCACGGCGAACAAGCTCCTGAAGGTGGCGCCGTAAGCGCACACGAGTAGCAGAGGCGAATGGCCCCCACGGCGTGGGGGCCATTCCCGTTCCGGCCGGGAATCCGGTGCCGCACGGTCCCCGCCGCGGCCCCGGCCGCGCAGGTGGCCGACCGGCTGCGGCTGTCACCCCTGGACGGCGCCCCGGCCCCGTACGGCCCCGTCGCCCGCGTCCTTGTCCCCGGGCGCTCGGCGGCGCATCGCCGGCAGGCGGGCCGGGAGCAGCTCGCCGACGACGAAGGCGGTCACGGCACCCAGGATCACCACCGGGATCGTCTCGGCGTTTCCGAGCACCAGGACCACGAGGGCGACGCTGCTGACCGGCAGCCGCAGGGCGGCCGCCGAGGCGGCGGCCATGCCCGCGGCGACGGCGGGGATGACCCCGAGGCCGGGCAGCGGCGCGAGCAGCACGCCCGCCGCCGCCCCGAGGAAGAGCACCGGGAACACCAGGCCGCCGCGGAGGCTGCCCAGGCAGAGGGCGTACGCGGCGGACTTGAACAGCACGACGGCCAGGAGCGCGCCCACGCCCCAGGCGTGCGGGTCCTCGGCGAGTGCGGCCAGGGTGGCCTGTCCCGACGAGGCCACGTCGACGGGGGTGCGCCCCGTGACGACCGTGTAGAGGGCGGCGCAGCCTCCGGCGGCGACGGCGCAGATCACCGTCCGGACGAAGGGGGAGGCGGCCACGAAGCCGGCGACCAGCCGGCCACTCAGGATCACCAGGTGCACCAGCGCGCCGATCCCCGCCGCGAGCACGATCGACCAGACCACGTCCCCGGTGTCCAGGCGCGGGGGAGCGGTGGGGAAGTGAAGGGAGAGGCTGCCCGTCTCCAGGCCCGTCCAGCGGCCGAAGCCCGTGAACACCACGGCTCCGACGCCGCTCGAGAGCAGGGCGGGAAGCATGATGACGAACAGCTGGGGACCGCCGACGCCCGCCACCTCGATCAGGAGGATCGCGGCGATGAGCGGGTTGCCGAAGATGGCGGCGATGGCCGCCGCCGCGCCCGCCGCGCCGAGCAGGGCGGTGCTCTGCGGGGTGGCCGGGGCGCGGACGAGACTCCGGAAGAGCAGGGCCAGACCGCCGCCGAGCGCGATCAGGGGCGCCTCGGGGCCGAGGGCGGCGCCGAGCGGGAGGCTGGCGAACGCCGCGATGATCACCCCGGGCACGGCGGCGGCGGAGGGCTGGTCGGCGTGCAGGCCGTACGCCGGGACGTGACCGCCGGCGCCGGGCAGACGCGTCACCACCAGCCCCACGACGAGGCCGGCCACGGCAAGCAGGGGCAGCGGCCACCAGGCCGGCGGGGTGTCCCAGCCCAGTGCCTGCGGCAGGTCCGCCCACATCACGTGTTCGAGCTCGTGCAGACCGGCGAGGAACCAGAAGGCGGCCAGGGAGATCGGGACGCCGATGAGCGCGCTGAACACCAGCACCTTGCGGTAGGCGGGGTTCCGCAGGAGGTCCCGCAATCGGTCGGCCTCCGCGGAGTCGACGGGCTCTTCGGAGGGGGCCTGGCCGGCGTGCGACGCCGTCATGGATTCCGTCCTTCCGGACCTGGGGGCAGAGAGGTCATGGTTCGGGCTCCTCCGGTGCCGCGGAGGACTGGCGTCGTTCCAGGCCGATCCGGACGGCTCCGACGATGGCCTTCGCGATCACACCCACGAGGACGAGGTCGGCCACCATCTGGCCCGTGGTCAGCACCCGGGCCGTCGGCGAGACCGGCACGATGTCACCGAAACCGACGGTGGCGAAGACGGTCACCGTGAAGTACAGGGCGTCGTTCCTGCTGAGCGGTTCGGAGAAGGCGGGCTCCGCCTGTCCTCGCGCGTAGAGGTAGTAGGTTGCCGAGAAGAGCAGCAGAAACAGCGGGACCGCGGTGGACAGGGCTTCCACGGCCCGCAGCCGCGGGTAGGGCGAACCGACGATGCTGACGGCCTGCAGGGCGAGCAGCGCGCCGATCCCCAGGATCCCCAGGACCAGCACCGTGCCCGTGTGCCCGTCGAAGTCCCTGTCCAGGGGCAGCAGGAAGTACGCCGCGGTGGCCGCCGTCACCACGACCGCCGAACGCAGGAGGGGCAGGAGCAGCCGAACGCGCCGGGGACGGGTCCGCCGGCCCCGATGGCCCTCCCGCGGTGCGCTCATGGGGACGACGGCTCCTTCCCGGCGCGGAGCCCCGCTACGGGCCCGGCCACGGCGAGCGCCGGCGACACCGACCGGGGCTGGGCGTCCATACGGATCTCCTGCAGAACAACGGTCCGCGGGTGGCCGCGAGCGGCGGAGCACCCGCCGCCCGTCCAGCAAAGGCCCTCCCGCCGGGTCTCGCGACCGGAGCGCCGCCCCCTGCCCTCGTCCGGCGGTGCCCGCGCCCCGGAGTTCGCGCTGGGGATCCCGCCGGTGGCGCCGGTGGGCGGTGCGCCGAGGAGTTCCGCCATACGGGGGTACGGGGGGCACGGGCAGCCCGCCATCCGCTCCTCGCACCACCCCGTCAGGGCCGGCGCACCCCGCCGATGCCCTGGAAGTCGGCCTGCTGGGCGATCGCCCGCCGGTCCGGGTCTTCGAACGCCCGCTCGACCGCCTGCCCCAGCAGGGTCAGCTCGGCGCGCACCGGCGGGTGTTGCCCCGGCGGAAGGGCCTCGAGCAGCCCTTCGGGCATGGTGCAGTGGGTGGAGGTACCGGCGGGCCACCCGCCCTACCGCGCCGTCCTCGACGTGGCTCCGGGCGAGCGCCGCGACGGACAGCGGCTACAGCGTGAAGAACGAGATCATCCGGGCGTACGGCCTGCGATGAAGCCATGACCGAACCGGGCGCGGGTGCGCGGAGGGGGCGATCCCCCTCCGCGCACCCGTTGCGAGCTGGTCTTCGTGTGCCACCTGGGTACCTCGGACGTCCGCGTGCGGTCCCGCGGTCCCCCTCGCGGGCCCGCGGGATCCGCACGCGGACGAGAGCGACCCTAAACGCTCATGGCATCCATTTTCAATGGGTGGTCCAGAGGTCGGCTCGCGCCCGTTGGGAAGCCGGCGTGCGCCTGCCCGCGACCATGGGGGGGCGGCCTGAAGCCGGCGTAGATGAACATGGTTATCGTCGGCTATGGTGTGCCCGCCCGTGCCGGGTGACCTCCGGAACGGGCTCGACCGTTCCGCCGAACACGGCGGACCAGAGCGAGGGGGCGCGGCATGGCCGAGGTCTCGGCGACGGCATCACCACCACAGCACCTCGGGCCTCCGGGCGGCGGTATCGGCGCGGAGAAGCCGCTCAGGCGGAACGGCACGGTCGGTTCCGTGCTGGTCTGGGCCGTGGTGGTCGCGGTGCTCGCCGGGCCGTGGCTGGAGCGGCTGTTCGACCTCGCGGCGTTCGGGGCCTGGCGTACGTTGCTCGTCGCCATCGTCGTCCAGGGCGTGCCGTTTCTGCTTCTCGGTACCGTCGTCTCGGCGGCCATCGGAGCCTTCGTCCCCGCCCGGGTCTTCGCCAAGGCGCTGCCCCGCAACCCGGTGCTCGCGGTGCCGGTCGCCGGTGCCGCCGGGGTCGTGCTGCCGGGGTGTGAGTGCGCCTCGGTGCCGGTCGCGAGCAGCCTGATGCGGCGGGGCGTGGCCCCCGCGGCGGCCCTGACCTTCCTGCTCGCCGCACCCGCGGTCAACCCGGTGGTGCTCGTCTCGACGGCCATCGCGTTCCCCGGCAGTCCGGAGATGGTGGCCGCGCGTCTGGCCGCCTCGCTGGTCACCGCGGTCGTCATGGGCTGGCTCTGGATCAGGCTGGGGCGCGAGGAGTGGCTGCGGCTGCCGACGGGGCACGCGGAGCAGGCGCCGGGCGCGGGCCGATGGGGTGCGTTCCGGCGTGGGCTGCAGCACGACTTCCTGCACGCGGGCGGATTCCTCGTGGTCGGCGCCATGGCCGCGGCGACCTTCAACGTCCTCGTACCGCCCTCCGTCCTGGAGGCGTTCTCCGATTCGCCGTGGCTGGGCGTCCTCGTGGCGGCGACGCTCGCCGTGCTCCTGTCGGTGTGCTCGGAGGCGGACGCCTTCGTCGCGGCCTCGTTCACCGGCTTCTCGCCCACCGCCCGCCTCGCGTTCATGGTCGTCGGGCCCATGGTCGACATGAAGCTGATCGCCCTGCAGTCGGGGGCCTTCGGGCGGGCGTTCGCGTGGCGCTTCTGCGCCGGCACGTTCGTCGTGGCCGTCCTGTGCTGCGTACTCGTCGGAGGCGTACTCCTGTGACCGGACTTCCCCCCACCCGCGCGCGACAACCGCGCCCGCTGGGCGAACTCGCCCTGCCCCTCCTGCTGGTGCTGACCGGTGCGAGCCTGCTGCGCGCCACCGTCGGCAGCGACATGTACCTCCGGTACGTGAAGGAAGGGCTGCGGCCCTACCTCGTCGCCTCCGGCATCCTGCTGGTCCTCCTCGGCCTCGCGGGTATCGGTGCCGAAGCGGCGCGACGCCTGCGACAGCCGGTTCTGCGGCGTGACGCCTCAGGCCGCCGACACTGGCACGATCCCGCGGACGACCACACCGCGGGGCACGACGGGCACGGGCACGACCACGGCGGTGCCACGCGCGTCGCCTGGCTCCTCGCCGTACCTGCCCTCACCCTCCTCTTCGTCGCCCCGCCGGCGCTCGGCTCCTACACGGCCTCGCGGGACGGCGCGGCGGCGCGCGTCGAGCAGACCGCCTACGAGGAACTGGCCGACGCGCCGACCACCCCGATGGCTCTGGAGGAGTTCATCGGACGCTCCGTGTACGACTCGATGAGCCTGCGCGGCCGCAAGATCCGGCTGCTCGGATTCGTCACCGCCGGCAAGAGCCCGGACACCTGGTACCTCAACCGCCTGAAGCTCAACTGCTGCGCCGGTGACGCGAGGACGTTGCGCGTGGAGATCCACGGCGTGAAGGCACCGGGCAACGACACCTGGGTCGAGGTCACCGGTGTCTGGCGGGCCGCTGACGTCACCGCCGAGCACCCCGTCCCGATCATGGACGCCGGAGCCCTCAAGCCTGTGGCCCCGCCACGCAACCCCTACGAGGACGCACCACCCAAGGACAGCTGACTCCGCGGGCCCGCTCGGCGAGCAGCTCCGCGAAGCCGTCGTGGGCGGCGGCCGCCGCCCACCATCACGCGCTGCGACCTCCCTGCGGTACGCGAGCACCGCCGATCCGTCGACCCGGGCGGCGTGCCGCGTACAGCCGGTACGACAGCGGACGGTCGGCCTGCGGGGAGTCGATCGTCGCGACGGTCTCCATGATGAGGCCGTGGTCGACGAGGAGCTCCTCCCACAACCGTGGCTCGAGGACCCACATGTGCATCCGGTGCTCCGTGCTTGTGCCGGGGAGCCGCTGGGTCTCGGGGCGGGCGGTGACGGTGTCGGAGGGGCCGTCGCCGTGGGAGTTGGTGTGCAGGGCGCTGAACACGAGCCGGCCGCCGGGCGTGAGGCCGTCGGCCAGCGAGGGCAGGAGGCGGTGCGGATCGATGAAGGGGACGCCGCTGACGGAGTAGACCAGGTCGTAGGGGTCGGCCTCCCGCAGGTGGTCGACCGCGTCCGCGCACACGAGGCGCAGGCCGGGCGTGTCGGGGTAGCGGGCGAGGGCGCGCTGGTGCTGGGTGGGGGAGGCGTCGACGGCGGTGACGGCGGCGCCGCGGGCGGCCAGGTGTGCGGCGTGCCGGCCGACTCCGGCTCCCAGGTCGAGAACGCGCAGGCCGGCGACATCGCCGAGTACATCGATGCCGGGCCCGGCCTGCGGGATGTCCCAGGCCCAGTCGTCCAGCTCCGGCAGGTCGAACGAGCGGCCGAGCTGATGACGGCCGTAGAGGGTCCAGATCTCGCCGATGTGCTTCTCGACGTCCAGCACGGGGTACTTCCTTCCGTTCGCGGGGCGGGTGATTAGGGGCGCAGGGCGTGGCAGCGCAGGACGCCGAGGTCGGCGGTCCGTACGACGGACCAGCCGGTCGTGAGGAGTCCGGCCTCCGCCGGCGAGATGCCGAGTCCGAGGAGGGCCGGGTCGGTGGTCGTGCGGCGGCCGGCGATCTCGGTGACGACCCAGAAGGCACCTCCGGGCGCGAGGAGGCGGCGCCTCCGCCCTCGCCTTCGCTCGCCTGTGTGGTGCTGTCCACGGTCAAGCTGTCCCCCTGTCTCGTGGGCGGGGTGGGTTCGCGAGGCTCAACGAGCCAGCCGGAGTATCGAACGTGTGTATTTCGGTCGAGCGTCGAACCCCGGGATGGTGCGGGCGGAGGAGTGTGGAGAATGCATCGACCCGCTTCCCGCAACAGGATTGCGGAGAAGGGGGGTTGGCCGAAACGCCGACGGAGCTGCTGCGGGTGTCGCGACTTCGCACCGGCTCACAGAGCGCTGACTTCCCCTGGCGCCGTTCCCCTTCGCCGGCGCCGGCGTGCTCGTCGCCCACAGCTGGGCGGCAGCGTCCCTCCCCGGCCGTCACGGAGACGGCCCGTGTCGATCACTGACTCCGACATCTCGGACGCTCCATGCCTGCCGGGAGCGCTCCCCGGACGAGGCCGGACACTGCCCGAGCCCCGGAGCCCGGCGTGAGCTCGCGGTAGGGACCAGCGTCGATCCCCGTCAGGTCTCCGTGGTCTCGCCGACGCCGGCCCACGTCGCGTACGGCCGGGTGCCGGCCCCGCCGCAGAAGGACGAGCCGGAGCACTGCCACCTGGACAGCGGATACGCCTTCGCCACGCTCCGCATGAGGTGGACCGCGAACGGCGCCCGCTCCGGCCGGGTCGAGGTCATCGACCCCATGTCCCCGGCCACGACACGTGGTTCAGGACCGAGCGCACCGCGGGTGCCGGCCGGCCGGGGGCACGCGGCCCGACAGCGGCCGGGCCGGGGAGGAGTCGCCCCTGCTACCACCGAGGCTGTCGAGGCGTGCCATGGTCGCGGGGTTCGGCGGGCCTCCGCGGCGCCCGCCGCGCCCTCACAGATCCACGAAGGCGCGTTCGCCGGGGGCGACCAGCCGGGACAGGAACATGCCGATGCCCGCCGAGCCGGTCGCGTAGTCGTGGGCGATTCGGTTCAGCCAACGGCCAGGGAACGCGATCCCGCCCTCCTCCTCGACCCGGAACCACAGGACGGTCCTGGCGATGGCACTGGCCCTGTCCCGGTACACCTCGTCACCGGTGCAGCGGTACATGTCCAGCATGAACTCGCCGATCCCCGCCAGGCCCTCGAACAGACCGGGCGCGTAGGAGTACGTGACGAAGGTGTCGTCAGCCACCCGCCGGGCGAGTTCGCCGTACCGCTCGTCGCCGAGCAGCTGGTGGAACCGGACCAGCACACTGCCGACCCCCGCGCCTCCGTGGATCCAGTACGGGTACACCACGGGGTCGCCCTCGACCCGCTGCCACTGCAGGCCGAGGCTGCTCTCGCTCGCACGGCCCAGGTCGAACTCCAGACCCCGTACGGCGTACGAACGGAAGCGCTCCTCACCGGTCGCAAGATGCAGGTGGAGGAGGAAGAGGGCGATGCCGCTCGCCCCGTAGCCGTACCCGTAATGGACGAGACCGTCGAGAGACGACCGCCACGAGCAGGTGTCGCCCTCGCGCTCGGCCGTTCTGAGCAGGTGCTCGCCCGCCTGCACGGCACGGTCGAGATGGAGCTGCCGCCCGGTCCGCGCGTGGAAGCGCAGCGAGGCGAGTCCCCATCCGGCGACGCCGAGGAACACGCTCGGATCGTCGTAGAGCAGGGGCGAGGAGCGCAGCAGGGTCATCACGGCCTCGCCCCGCTCCTCCCAGCCCAGGTCGTGGAAGGCCCATGCGATGCCGGCCAAGCCGACGTACAACCCCGGCGGGTAGGTGTCGTTGTCCAGTGGCCGGCCCAGCATCCAGGCCGCCACCTCGGGCGGCAGCCCGGCCGCCGGCGCCGCCCCGCCGCGCATCCTCGAACCGAGCAGGAGCGCGGGCCCGCAGGCGCCGTAGGCCACGCTCAGGGGGTTGGTCGCGAAGACCGTGTAGTCGGCGGGCCAGAGGCGGTCGGTGCGCCGCTCGTCGAAGGTACGGAGCAGCAGGCCGGCGATCCCGTCGACGGTGCGCCGGACCTCCGCTTCAGGGCAGGCCGGGACACCGTCCCCGGAGCCGCGCCTCTCGGTCACCAGGGGCGTCATGGCGTCATCCGTCCTTCCAGTCGGCCAGGACTCTCTTCGCCTCGTCGACCCGGGCGGCGGCCAGATACGACACGACGGACCTCACCTGCGGGGGGACGCCGAGGGCGACGAGTTCGTCGAGGAAGAGGTCCTTCGCCGCGGGGTTGAGGCCGAAGAACGCGGTGGCGGGCACGACGGTGCTGTAGAGGAGCATGGCCGCGGCGTACCAGTCGTCGCAGGGGAGGAGCCGGCTGCGCGAGGAGCGGTCCGGGTGAAGGAAGCCGGGCGTGCCCCAGCGGGTCCCGTAGGACAGCATCGCCGCCTCGTCGTCCTCGTGGACGGCGCTCTCGAAGTCGATGAACCGCATCCGCAGCGTGTCGGCGTCGATCAGGACGTTGTTCGGCGAGAGGTCGCCGAGGACCACACCGCGGGCGTGCACCTCTTCGACCATGGGGACCAGGCGGCCGGCGACCTCCCGGAACAGGGGCACGAACCGGTCCACCCTTCCCTCCCGTCGGATGTACGGGGCGAGGATGACCTCGTCGCGCGCCCAGAAGTCGTGGAAAGCGACACCCTCCAGCCGTTCCTCCACCAGGAACGTGTGTTCCCATTCCCGGAACAGGTCCACCGCCCGGGGGACGGAGTCCAGGCCCTCCAGCCGGCGCAGTACCTCGTACTCGTGGCGCAGCATGTCGACCGCGTCGACCGTGCGGTCTCCGCTCTGCCAGCAGTTGGTGAGCCGCCGGGCCTCCTTCACGACGACCCGATGCCCGGTGAGCCGGTCGGTGCCGTGATAGACGCCACCGGCGTTGGAGAAGGCGAGGGCGCCCTCGACGAGATAGCGGTCGTGGAGGAGTGTGCCGTCGGATTCCGTGCCGGACCGCGCCGCGGCCGCGGACGCCGGTCGCTCCGCCGGCTCCTCGGCGAAGGGGTCGCGGACCCAGGGCGGCAGCCGGAAGAGGGGCAGCCGTTCGTCGGCCACGTACGAGCCGTCAGGCGCCACCAGAAACGTGCTCTGCGTGCCGTCGATGTTGAGTCGCCGTGGCGGCCGGAAGCCCCCGTACCGGTAGAACAGCACCCTGCTGTCCCGGTAGCGGCGGTCGGAGAGGATGTACGGCCCCTCGACGGCTTCGTCGGCCGTGCGCTGGTACAGGGTCTCGATCAGCTCGGCGAAGACGTGCTCGTCGGGTGGGTACAGCGTCATGAACTTGCCGGAGAAGCCACGTTGCTGTGTCTTCGAGTTGAGCACGGCCAGCATCCCCGGGTCTGCGGCGGCCTTGAACTCGACGCGGTACGACACGCACACGGGGACCACGAGCTCGAGCAGGCGGACGGCGTGCACGGGGGCGGAGGAGACATGGATCTTGAAGCCCTGGGTGGGCGGCGGAGCCGACCGCCCGCTGGATCCCGGCGCCCTCCGCGCGTGCAGCCAGACGTCCCCGCGCTCCAGAACCCAGGCGTCCGGCAGCAGCCGGCACAGCGCGTCGCGGTACTCAGGGGTGATGGCTCTGCGGGACAGAGGCTCGTAATGCCGGGGATCGGCGAGGCCGAAGAGGTGGTGGGCAGCCAGGGCCGCCTGGCGGTCCACGGGCGCTCATCCGCCGGGGCCCCGCGAGGGGCCCCGGCGGTCTCGTGATCCTTCCGCGGTCACATCTGCACCGTTCCGCCGCCGCCACCGCCGCATGCCACGCTGTACGTGCTGCAGCCGATCGACTGGGTGCTGTGGAAACCTGCGACGGCGGGCGTGGCAGCACCTCCCTCGGGCTGCATACCCTGCAGCCCCAGCACACGGTCGACGTCGGCGGAGGCCCGGTCCAGGCTCGCCTTGACCTCGTTCAGCGAGGTGGACCTCGCCTTGCCCTGCTTGGCCATGAGTTCCTCCTGTCTCCTGGCGGACGTGCTGCCAGGAAACGGCCGGTCATCGTGCGCTGCCAGCCCGCAAGGCACCCACCAGCCCTTCCTGACGGCTTCGCCACCTGGCCTGACCTGGGAGGACTCCGCTGTGTGCCCCCGCCGCGGGCCTGGTCCGAACGGGTTGTCGGTCCGAGCTTCGGTGAAGACACGGGGAGACCGCGTCGGCCGGCCAAGGGTTTCGCCCCTGCCGGTTGTCCGGAGGTTCGGGGCGCCTGCCCGAGGGAAGCGGCAGGGGCCGCGGCCGGCCCGGGGGCAGCCCCCGGAACCGGCTCCGGCCCCCCGAACCGGCTCCGGCCCCCGGAACCGGTTCCGCCCTCGTTGTCAGACCCGTCCCGTAGAACGGGACTCGTCGCAGTCGAGCCGTGAACCAGGACTCCTTTCCGTGCCGACGGGTAGGCGACGGCAAGACCGAATTCCCGGGACGACCTCGACGCCGTCCTCCGCCGAACTGAGGAGATCGCCCCGCCATGAGTACGACCCTCACGCCACGCCGCGCCCCGTCCTTCGGAGACGGGATCGCCGACGCGGTCCTGGACGCCGTGTACGAGACGCAGCGGCTGTACGGGCACGGCGCGTTCGGTGTTCCCTGCCCCACCTGCGGAGTGCCGGCCGGGACGCTGTGCCTGGCCCGTCGCAGCGTGCACGCCGAGCGGCGCGGGGCGTACCGGCAGGCCCTGGAGGGCCGCACGCTCGTCCCGCTGCTCGTAGCGGCCGGCCGCTGACATGGTGCGGCCCGGTGGTGGTACATGGCCTTGACCGGTGGGCACCACGGACGTCGACCACGACGGCTACCCCAGCCGGGCGGACCACCGGACGCCCGGCGTGCGCGTCATCGAGGCGTGCGGGCTCGGCAGGCAAGACGACCACCGGGCGGCGTCCGGGACCGTGCGCGTGCCGTATGTGACGCAGGAACCGCACGCGCCCCGTCCCCCGGAGCGCCATCGGGCCGGGTCGCGGGCCGGACCGAGTGCGCTGCGGTCGCGATCGCAGGGAAGGATGATGGGGGCATGGAAGGGCTACCGTTCATTCCTCCCGCCGAGGTGGACGGAGGCGAGGGCCTCGGCCCGCCCCCGGCCGGCTTCGCCCTGCTCTCCGCGGACGGAGTGCTCGTCGGGTGGAGCCGTGAGGCGGAGGCCCTACTGGGGTATGCGGCTTCGGAGGTGCTGGGGCGCCGGGCGCTGGACCTGGTAGCACCCTCACAAGCCGATCGCGGCAGATCGGAGAAACCGGGGCCGGGCCAGCGGCTGCGGCTCGGCGGGACGCGCAGTGCCGTCGTGGACGTGCGCCACCGCAGCGGGGAAACCGTCCGGGTGGCGGTGACCCTGCACCCCCTCACCCCTGCCTCCGACGGGCTCTCTTCCCGTCAGGCCCCCTCCGCCGTCCTCATGGCGGCTGAGCTGGAGGGCCTGCGCTGGTGGGAGACCCGACTGGCGATGCTGCAGGGGCTCGTGACCCAGTCGCCGGTGACACTGACCATCTACGGTCCCGGCGCGCGCCTCCTGTGGGCCAACGCGTCCAGTGTCCGGGAACTCGGCGGCGACCTCACGGCGTCGCTCGGCCGCTCCATGACCGAACTCTTTCCCGGTGACGTCCTCACCGCCCAGCACATGGCGCCCCCGGAGGAATTCGTCCAGCAGATCCTCGAGACCGGTGAGCCGGTCATCGACGTGCATTTCCGAGGGCGCTCCCCGGCCGACCCGCGGCGCGAGCACGTCTGGTCCTCCTCCTATTTCCGGCTGCTGGACGGCCGGGGAGAACCGGTGGGCGTGTGCGAACAGTCCATCGACGTCACCGACCACTACCGTGCGCGGCAGCGCCTCGCGCTCCTCGCCGAGGCGGGCGCGAGGATCGGGTCGACGCTCGACCCGTCCGGAGCGGCGGCGGAGCTCGCCGAGGTCGCCGTGCCGCAGTACGCCGACGCCGTGCTCGTCGACGTGGCGGCAGAAGTGCTCGAGGGAGAGGAACCGAAGCCGGTCACGGCAGGGGACCTCGTACGCGTGGCGGATTCCGGCGGGGGGCCTTCCCGCGTGGGCGCGGGGGTCTCGTACGCCGCCGGATCACCGCAGGCCGAGAGCCTGGCCAGGGGCGGGTCGACCGCGGACGCCGTGGTCGCGCCGACACGGCTGTACGTCCCGCTGATCGTGCGGGGGACGCCCCTGGGCCTCGTCACCTTCACGCGGGGCGAGGGCTCCGAACCCTTCGACGACGGCGATCGGTCCGTGGCCGAGGAACTGGCGTCGCGGACCGCCGTGTGCATCGACAACGCCCGGCGGTACCGCCGGGAGCGTACCGCCGCGCTCGTGCTCCAGCGCAGCCTGTTGCCGCGATCGCTCCCCGAGCTGAGCGCGGTCGAGGCGGCGAGCCGCTACCTGCCGGCCGACAGCCACCTCGGCGCCGGCGGCGACTGGTTCGACGTGATTCCCCTGTCAGGGGCACGCGTCGGACTCGTCGTGGGGGACGTGGTCGGCCACGGCCTGGGGGCCGCCGCCACCATGGGGCGACTGCGCGCGATGGTGCGTACCCTGGCCGAGCTGGACCTCGCGCCCGACGAACTCCTGGCCCGGCTGAACGATCAGGTCGGCAAGGACGGGTCGGAGCAGAACGGGAGAATCGCGGACCGCGGTGGCGCCGTCGGAGCGACGTGCGTCTACGGGATCTACGATCCGGCTTCCCGGACGAGCACCTGGGCGGCGGCGGGACACCTGCCGCCGGCCGTGCTGCAGCCGCACGGCCCCGTCAGCTTCCTTCGTCTGCCGCCGGGGCCTCCTCTGGGCGTGGGACGGCTTCCGTACGAGGCCGCGGAAGTGGAGCTCGCCGAGGGAAGCCTGGTCGTCCTGTTCACCGACGGCCTCGTGGAGGCCCGGGGAAAGGGCACCGACGTGGGGTTGGACCGGTTGGCGGCCGTACTCGGCGAGCAGCGAGGATCGTCGCCCGATCGCCTGTGCGCCCAGATCGTCGCGGAGCTGGCATCGGGCCAGGCACAGGACGACGCGACGCTCCTCGTGGTGCGCACCCGTGCGCTGGGGGCACGGCAGGTGGCGACCTGGGAGCTGCCCTCGGACCCCGCCCTCGTGGCACACGCGCGTGCCACGGCCGCGGAACAGCTTGGGCGGTGGGGACTGGACGATCTGGTCTTCACCACGGAACTGGTGGTCAGCGAGCTGGTCACCAACGCGATCCGCCATGCCTCCGGACCGATCGGCCTGCGGTTGATCCGGGACCGTTCCCTCATCTGCGAGGTCTCCGACTCGCAGCACACCTCACCCCATGCCCGTTACGCGGGCAACGACGAGGAGGGCGGACGTGGACTGTTCATGGTCGCCCAGCTCACCGAGCACTGGGGGACGCGCTACATGCCGGACGGGAAGACGATCTGGGCGGAACAGGCCCTGCCCGTGGCGTGACGGCCTTGCGACACCGCCGGACCCGGTGGACGGTCGGCTCGGGGCCCGAGCGGCGTGGGGGTGAACGGCCTCTCCGTGCGCACGGCTCATGAAGGTCGCAGGCGTACGGCCAGGGCGGCCACGTCATCGTCGAGGCTGCCTCGGCTGTGACGGAGGAGGTCGCGGTGCAGGGCCGTGAGCAGATCACCGGGAGGCGTGGGGGGCTGTCGGCGCATCCACTCCGTCAGCGGGAAGAACTCACCGTCCCGGGCGCGGGTTTCGGCGATCCCGTCCGTGTAGAGGAGGAGAAGCTCGCCGGGAGCGAAGTCGAAGGCGTCCGCACGGTACTGGTCACCGAGCAACTCCGCCAGGCTGAGCAGGGGCGACGGGGCGGACGACTCCAGGACGCGCACGTGGTCCGGGCTGTGGACCAAGGGCGGGGGGTGTCCGCAGTTGACGATGGTGATGCGGTTGCCGCGAGGTGGGATCTCGACGAGCAGCGCGGTGGCGAAGCGTTCCATCGGTGCCTCGGGCGGATGGGCGGCGTTGTGCCGGGCGCAGCCGGCGTCCAGCCTGCGAGCGACGTCGGTCATGGACGCCTCGCCGTGTGCCGCCTCCCGGAAGGCGTTGACGATCGCTGCGGCCGCCCCCACTGCCGGCAGGCCCTTGCCCCGTACGTCTCCTATGAGCAGCCGTACCCCGTACGGCGTATCGACCACCTCGTAGAAATCCCCGCCGATACGGGCTTCCGCGGCGGCCGCGAGGTACAGCGATTCGATCTCGACGTTCCGGAAACGGTGCGGCAGGGGCCGCAGCACCACCTGCTGGGCCGCGTCGGCGACGAGCCGCACCTGGAAGAGAGTGCGCTCCCGCTGAAGCCGGACATGGCTTCCGTACGCGGCGGCCACGGTGACCGCGACGATCCCCGCACATGTCCACCACGTCCCCAGATCGGGGAAGACGAGGCTGAGGCCGATCATCAGAAGGAGGCAGACGGTACCGAGCAGGACGGTCGGAAGGACCGGCCACATGGCGGCGGCCAGAGCCGGTGCCGCGGGCAGGAGGCGGCTGAAGGCCATCTCCGGCGGGGTGGCGTAGGCCAAGCAGGCGATCACGATGGTCAGGATCACCGGCGACAGCCGCACAAGCCTGCCGTAGCCCTGGCTTCGTCGAAGCCGCGGCCGTCCGGGCTCGATCATGGATCCCACAGTATCCGCGAGGGGCCCGCTCAGCGACGCGACCGCGTCGTTCGCCGGTGACGCGCAGGACCCGGGAAACGCCACGGACGGTGAGAGCCGAAGGGGGACGGTGTGCCTGTCGCCGTGAGGGCACGGGCCCGTCGAACACCCACACGCCGCCACGCCCTCATCCCCGGATCCGGGGTTCTGGCGAGGGGCGCCGCCCTCGGGCGTAGCGGCGGCCGAGGGGCTCGGCGCTCAGGCCGTGCAGGACGATGCTGACCATGACGGTGATCACCATCACCCGCGCGATGAAGTCGCCGCCACCGGAGCCACGCAGCTCGATGGCGGCGAGGAGCCCGAAGACCACCGAGGCCACTCCTCTGGGCCCCATCCACCCCAGGAACAGCCGGTCGGACAGGGACAGGTCCGTACCGACGAGGGCGATCATCACGGGCACCAGGCGTACCAGGGTGCAGACGAGGAGGGCGTAGAGGACGACGGACAGGTGGAAGCCGTCCCAGAACTCGTCGCTGACCATCTGGCCGAAGAGGAACCACAGGGCGAGGCTCGACAGGGTGACCAGGTCGTCCGTCATCCGCACGGTGTCCTCGGGGAGGTGCCGCATCGCCGGGGCGACGCAGACGCCGGCGACGAACGAGGCGACGAAGCCGTTGCCGCCCAGGAAGACCGACAGGGAGTACGCGGCGAGGGGCACGCTCAGCACCGCGAGTCTCGCCGCGGTGGGCAGGGTCCAGCCCTTCGCCCAGGACCGGCGGAGCAGCCATCCGGCCAGGTAGCCGACGAGCGATCCGGCTCCGACGGCCCAGCCCGCCGCTCCGACCGCGTCGAGGAGCGCCTCGGCGTAGTCGGAGCCGACCGTGCGGTACTCGGCCGCGGCGGCGACGCAGATCAGGAACACCGGCGAGACGATCCCGTCGCTGAGGCCGCCCTCGACGTTGAGCACCTCCCGGAGACGCGCCGGGATGCGTGCGTCCCGCACGAGGGCCGCGGCGGGCGCCAGATCGAGGGGCACGACGACCGTCGCCAGGGTCGCGAGCACCCATCCGGGCCGGTCGGGGAAGAAGGCGAGCGCGGACAGGAAGGCGGCGCCCAGGGTCAGCGGCAACGCGGCGCCCAGGAGACGGGCGACGACGCTCCGCTCCCGTCGGATGCCTCCCGCCGGAACCTCGGTCGCGTCGACGAAGAGCAGCAGGGCGAGGACGACCTCCACGGCGCGTTCGAAGCCGGCCAGGTCGCCGAAGTCGAACACGAGCGGCGGGTCCGAGCCGCTGGTGAGGGCGATGCCCGCCACCATCATGGCGATCGGGGCGGTGATGCTCCACAGCGCGAGCCTGCGCGACAGGACGCACCAGGTGAACAGAATGCCCGCGATGACGGTGACGGCAAGCAAGACATCCGCGCTTTCGGGGAGGCTCGGTCCGGGCTGGTTCCTCCCGGCGTTGCAGCGTATGGCGCAGGCCCTGCCGTGCCGTGGCAGCGCGCCGACGGGGTCCCTCCCGGGGCGCTGTCCGCCGAGGCGTCGGCGGTGTCGCACGGACGGTTCCGCCTGCTGTCCGCGTCCGGGAAGGGGGGCCGGTGCCGAACGCGCGGCGGCAGGCGGCGGGCGACACGCCGAAGGCCGTACGCATGTGGGCGCGCAGGGGGTCGCCGGAGCCGAGGCCCGCGCGGTGGGCGACGAGGTCGATCGGAGGATCGGTCGTCCCGAGGAGTCGTCTGGCCGACTCCAGACGTCGTGTGCCGTGAGCCACTGCACCGGAGTCACCCCGACCTCGTCGCGGAACCGCCGGGTGAAGGACCGCAGGCTCATCCGGGCGCGCTCGGCGAGCCTGGCCAGGGTGAGGGGCTCGGCGAGGTGTTCCAGGGCCCAGGCGCGGGTGGCGGTGGTGCCGGCCGGCGTCGGCTCCGGCACGGGCCGGTCGATGGAATCGTCAGCTCAGCAGCGCTCGGAGCTTGCGCCGGTCGGGCTTCCCCACGGGGGTACGGGGGATGTCGGCCAGCAGGTGGACGGCGGTCGGCGCGTACTGGTCGCCCTTGCGGGCGGTGACGAAGGCGTGGATCTCGTCGTGGCTGATGTCGTGGCCCCGGGCGGGCACCACGGCGGCGTGCACGTGCTCGGTCGCATCCCGGTCGGGCACGCTGAAGACGGCGCACTGGGCGACGGCCGGATGGGTCAGGAGCACCGATTCGACCTCGCTCGGATAGATGCCCCCGCCCGTCACCTTGATCATGTCGTTGCACCGGTCGACGAGGAAGAGGTAACCGCTCTCGTCGAGGTATCCGACGTCGCCGGTCCGGACCCATCCGTCCCGCATGACCTCGGCGGTGAGCTCCGGCTGCTTCCAGTAGCCGGACATCATCCCCGGGGCGCGGGCCACGATCTCTCCCTGCGTTCCCACGGGCACGGGTTCGCCGTGCTCGTCGCGGACGGTGATCTCGACGCCGGCCATGGGCCGGCCGACGGTGATCTGACCGTGGCGCCCGACCACCGTGTGCTCCTCGGGGCTCACCTCGGTGAGTCCGAGGGTTTCGCTCTGGCCGTACCAGCTGTGGAGCACGGGCCCGAAGACCTCCTCCGCGTGCCGCAGTCTCGCCGGCGCGGCCGGGCTGCCCCCGTAGGTGATCCGCCGGACGCAGGACACGTCGGTCGCAGGCAGGGCGGGATGGTCGAGCAACTGGTGGAGAAGGGGAGGCAGGAGCCACGTGTGGGTGACGCGCTCGCGCTCGATCGCGGAGAGGACGGCGCCCGGTTCGAACCCGTTCTGCAGCACCACCGACCCGCCCTGAAGCAGCGTCAGGTCGGCGCAGAGCCCGGCGACATGGGAGAGGGGAGTGCAGGCGAGGAAGCGGGGTGGGTCGCCCGCGTCGACACGGAGGTTCCGCAGACAACTGCGGTACTGGCCATGCGTCACCTGGATGGCTTTGGGAACACCCGTGGTACCGCTGGTGTGGCGGATGCACCAGTCGTCGTCAGGGCCGACCCTCGTGGGGAGGGGCACGGGAGCCTGGTGGGTGCTTTCGGCGAGGATGTCGACGAGGTCCCTGCCGCGCGGACCCGGACCGAGCGTTGCCACGGCCGACGCGGGCACGAGGGGCAGGAGCCGCTCCACGTCCGGGTGACGAACCGAGTCCACGAGCAGGAGCCGGGGTTCGACACTGTGGACGATGTGCGCGAGGGAGTCGGGCGGCAGCATGTCGTAGAGGTAGACCAGGCGGGCGCCGGCCAGGGCGGCGGCGTGGCGTGCGGCCAGCGCTTCCGCGCTGTTGCCGGTGAGGAGCGCGACGGTCGTGCCCGGACCGATACCGCGTGCGGCCAGGGAACGGGCCAGTCGGATGGTCGTGTCCCGGAGTTCGGCCGCGGAGACGCGCACGTGGTCCGGGGTGATCACCACGGGTCGATCGGGATGTCCGCCCAGCACGTCGAGGAGCGTTCCGGCGTAGCTGACGAAGCGGCCGCCGTCGGGTGATGCCGTGTCCCAGGTCGCGGACATGTACTGCTCCCGTGTCTCGGTGAAGCGGTGGTGGCTCCGGCGGGGACCGGACGCCGCACGCTGGCAACGAATCGGGACGGTGCCCGTTGCGGTTCGTGCCGCTGCCACATGCGCCCAGGCCGTGACCCGATCGTGTGGTGGTGGGCAGCGAACAAGATCCGTCAAGTGGGTGACTCGTTGATCGCGGTAAGCGTTTCCCGTCTTTGGAGCCTTCCCGTATGTCTGTTGACCAGGTGCATCGTTTCGCCTTCTCCGGCTTCGGCTACCAGTGCCGAGTGGTGGAGAACCCGGCGCCCCGCACGGAGCCGATCGTCGTGATCGGCGGCGCCTTCCAGGACATGTACTCCTACCGCCGCCTCGAACGGCCGTGGGCCGAAGCGGCCACCCTGGTCAGCGTCGACCTCCCGGGTTCGGGCGGGGCGGACGCGCTGCCGGCCTCCTACGGATTCGACTTCCTCACCGATGTCCTCACGGACCTGCTGGAACGCCTCGGCCTCGGCAGGGTGAACCTGTACGCGGTCTCCTACGGTGTGCCCGTCGCCTACCGCCTGGCCCAGGAACACCCGCGGCACGTCGCCCGTCTCGCCCTCACGGGAGCCGCTCCGATCTATCCCCCCGAGGGGCTGGCGAGCCTCGAAGCGATGGTCGAAGCGCTCGCATCCGGCGACGCCGACGGCTACGCCCGCCGCAGCGTCGACGCGCTCATGGCCCCCGCCGACCGGCCGGTACGCAACCGGGCCGCCGTCACCCGGCTCCTCGCCCGCGACATGGCGGCCGTCCAGGGGAACGGATTCCAACGGCATCACGCATCGACCCGCCGGGTCATCGACTGGCAGGGCCTCCCCGCCGGCGGCCTCACCGGCATCCCCACCCTGTGCTTCACCGGCGAACACGACACGCTCACCCGCCCCGACCTCGGCCGTGCCGTCGCGGCCGGCATCGAGGACAGCGTGTTCACCCTCGTGCGCGAAACGGACCACCTCTCCGCCCTGGAGCGGCACCGAGAGGTCTCGGAACTCCTGCTGCGCTTCTTCACCGACCAGCCGCTCGACGACCTGGACTTCCTCACCCCCCTCGAACGCCCCTCCCGCGCCCTGCTCGACGTCGCGGCGGGTGCGGCGCCCGGCGGTCACTGACCCCGGCCGGAGCCGCTTCCGTCGCCGACGGGGCGGCCGCCGCCGCTGAGCACGAGGTCCCGGCCCCCGCCGGGGTCACCGGCAGGTGCGGTGTGGTCGGCCGGGCCGGCTGCGCAGGGCGTCGAGGGCAGCGGCGCTCGAACACGTCCTGAACCCGTGAAGCGAAGGCCGCCGCGTGCGCACCGCGGACGCCGCTGCCGGGCGCTCCGCACGCATGCGGCGGCTCCCGCGGCCGGAGCACCCACCGGGGCCCGGCCGCAGGAACGCTGGTGGGGGACTGCCCCGGTCAGCCGATCGCGATGGCGTCGACCAGGAAGACGGTCGACAGATAGGCGTCTTCGACGCCGGCGAACTCCAGCTTCACCGTCTGGCCCGTGTACGGGGACAGGTCGACGGTCTTCTGGACGTATCCGGAGCCGGCGTTGGCGTTGGAGTAGGTGGCGAGTGTGGTGCCGTTGACCTTGACCTTGAGGGTGTCGTACGCGGTGAAGCCGGACTCCTGGGTGGTGACCTTCAGCCAGAAGGTGAGCTTCGGTGCGCCGGTGGCGGGCACCGCGACGTTCGACTGGGACAGGGACTCGACCGCGGCGGCGCCGTAACCCATCATCCACGCGTACCAGGACCCGTCACGTGCGGCCTGCAGAGTCGAGTTGGTGATGATGTCGTCGCTCTGGGTCCAGCTGCCGGTGCCCTGCTCGAAGCTGCCGTTGGTCAGGGCGTTCCCGCTGGGGGGCGTGGTCGGCGAGGGGGTGGGGGTGCCGGTGCCGGGGTCGGGCAGGGCGGTGCCGACGCTGACGGCCGCCCAGGCCCTGGAGACGAGGTAGCGCTCCTGGGAGTTGGCGCCGTACAGGTCGGCGGCGGCCTGCAGGGTGGCGGTGCGGGCGCCGGCGTAGTTGGTGGTGGAGGTCATGTAGGCGGACAGGGCGCGGTACCAGACCGCGGCGGCCTTGTCCTTGCCGATGCCGCTGAAGGTGTCGTTGTTGCAGGTGGTTCCGTTGTGCGAGCGTCCCCCGATGGTCTTCGCACCGGTGCCTTCGGCGGCCAGGTAGAAGAAGTGGTTGCCGATGCCGGAGGAGTGGTGGACGTCCACCGAGCCGGCGCCGGAGGTCCAGCAGGAGAGCGACGTGCCGTCGGCGGAGGGGTTGTCCATCCGGCGCATGTAGCCGCCCGACATGTTGAGCTTCTCGCCGATGTAGTAGTCGCCCGGATCACCGGCGTTGCCGGCGTAGAACTCGACCATGGTGCCGAAGATGTCGCTGGTGGCCTCGTTGAGGCCGCCGGACTCGCCGGAGTAGGTGAGGTCGGCGGTGGCGGCGGTGACGCCGTGGCTCATCTCGTGGCTCGCCACGTCCAGCGTGGTGAGCGGGGTGTTTCCGTTCTGGGAGGAGCCGTCGCCGAAGAACATGCAGAAGCAGTCGTCGTCGTAGAAGGCGTTCAGCAGGTTGGTGTCGACGTGCACGTAGGCGGGGGCACCGCGGCCGTCGTTGCGGATGCCGCTGCGGTTGAAGGATTCCTTGTAGTAGTCCCAGGTCTTGGCCAGACCGTAGGAGGCGTCCACCGCGGCGCTCTCGCGGCTGGACGTGGTGCCGTTGCCCCAGGAGTTCGTGGTCCGGGAGAAGGTCCGGGCGTTCTGCTTCGGGTTCGACTGCGGGCTGTGGTACGAGTCGTAGATGATCGTGCCGCCGTGCGCGGGATCGGTGAGGGTGTAGCCGCTGCCGGACTGGGTGGTCTCGATGGAGACCTGGCCGGCTGTGACGCCGTTGCCGGTGCCCGTGACGTTCTGGTGCAGCTCGTACCGGTCCAGCGGTGCGCCGCTGGACGCGTCGACGATCACCGCCTCACGCGACGCCGCGCCTGCCTCGCCCGCGCCGGTGACGGTCGAACGGTAGGCGAGTACGGGAGTCTTGCCGACCGCGTACACCACCAGAGTGCTGCTGTCCCTGCCGCCGGCCTTCGGGTTCTTCACGTGCTTGGCGTGCTTGACGGCCGCGGCCGAGGCGTCGGCCGCCGTCAGCTTCGGCGTGGTGCCGGCGATCCTGATCGCGCCCTGGTGGGCCAGGTCCGAGCCGGTGATCCCGCCGTCCCTGGCGAGGTGGACCACCAGGTCGCCGCCGATCACGGACAGGCCGTCGTAGGTACGGTCGTAGCGCACATGCCGGGTGCCGTCGACATCGATCAGCACGTCCTTGGCCACCAGGCGCTCGGCCGGTCCCAGGCCGAGCTCGCCGGCGGTGGCGGCCGCGTTCCCGCCGGCCGTGCGTATCGCCTCGCTGCGGGCGTCGGCCGTCATCGCCCGGAACCCGGCGCCGGGGCGGGCCGTGGAGTCGCCGGCCGCCGCGACGGCGCGGGTGGCCGCGGTGGACTGGGTGGCGGCCACGGTCACCGTGCCCAGCGCGAGGGCTGCCGCGACAGCGGCCGCCAGGGCGTTCTTGCGGTTCATCGAGATCCTTCCGCCGGGCCCTGTCGGGGATGTGCCGCAGAACGTCATCAGGGGTGCGGGGGGCGTTCGGCAGCTGTTGGCCCGGCTGTGGCCATGAGGCTAGAGACGAGCGGGGCCGCCGACATCAGGGGAACCCCTTGACCTGGACCGGGGTGGCCCGGCAAGCGCACCATGGCCCGATGCGAGACTCTGCGATACGGGTGGACAGCTCCCACGGGACCGGTCCCGTGCTGCCGGAAGACGCCCACGGCGCCCGCCGGGTGGTCGTGCTCGGGCCGCCCGGAAGCGGCAAGACCACCGCCGCCGGCGCCCTGGGGCGACGGCTGGGCCTGCCCCTCCTGCGGCTGGCCCCGCACGCGCAGGACGCACACGTCCCGTACGCCGGACTGCTCGAACTCGCGCTGGCGCTCCCGGCACTTCCCGCCGCGCGGGAACTGGCGGCCGGACTCGACGCGGTCACCGACCGGCCGGAATCCCCGGACGACGCCGGTCCGGCGCTTCGACTGCGCCGACAGACCACCGCCCTGCTGCGGGAGCTACCACCCGTCACACTGGTGGTGGACAACGCCCAGTGGCTGGACGCGGCCAGCGCGGCCGTCCTGGGCTGGGCGCTGCGCCTGACACCGGACCTCCCCGTCATCGCGGCGCAGCACACCTGGCGCCCGGGGACCGCAGGCCACTGGTGCGGGGAGGACGCCTGCGCCGTACGCGTCCCGCCCCTGACGGCCCCCCAGCTCGCGACCCTGCTCTCCCCGTACCGGCTCGGCCCCCGCGAGGTCACGCGCATCCACACCCACAGCGGCGGAAACCCGACGCTGGCCCTCGCGCTGGCGCAGGCCCGTAGCCACACCTCCGCCGCGCCGCTCCACCACGTCGCCGAGGACGACCCGGTCCTCCCTCGCCCGGCCCGCCGGCTGGTGGGCGAATGGCTGGCGACCGTGTCGGGGGAAGTCCAGGAACTGCTGACGTTCGCCGCACTCGACGACCGGCCCGACCTCGGCCTGCTGAGCGATCTCGCCGGTCCGGCAGCCGAGGCCATGGTGGCCGAGGCGGAGGCGGCCGGACTCGTCGACTTCGGGCAGCCCGCCCACACGCTGCGGTTCACCGCGTCCGCGATCAGCACCGAACTCGTGGCCCGGCTGCCGGCCCACGAGCGCAGGCTCCTCCACGCCCGCCTGGCCGAGACCAGCCGCGACAGCGTCCGCCGCGACCGGCACACCGCGTGGGCGACCGACGCCGCCGACCCGCGGTCGGCCGGCCGCGCCGACCGCGCCGCCACACGCGCCCGGCTGCGCGGCGAACACGCCCTCGCGGCCGAGCTGTCCCTCCTGGCCGCCCAGCGCACCCCGCACGACGACAGCGAACTGCTCACCGAACGGGCCCTGACCGCCGTGCGCGACGCCGCCCACTACGGCGACCTCCCCCGCGGCCGGGCCGCCGCCCGGCTCGTCCTGGGCCGCGACACCACACCCGCCCAACGCGTCGACGTCCTCATCTCCCTGATCGACGCGAGCGGCCAGCACCTGCACAGCGTGGACGAGCTGTTCGCCGACGCACTCCACGAAGCGGCCGGACGGTCCGACCTCACCGCCCGCATCCTCATCCGCCAGGCCATCTGGGCCAACGTCAACGAAGGCGACCCGCAAGGGGCGTGTGCCCTGGCCGGCCGCGCCGCCACCCTCGCCGAAGCGAGCGGTGACACCGCCACCACCGTCATGGCCCTCACGATGCAGGCCCGCGTCCAGCGCGTCCTCGGCCACCCCGACGCCGAGACCACCCTCGACCGCGCCCTGGCCCTGCCCCGCACCGCCCCCGTTCCCCCCAACGCCACACCCCAGCACCTCGCCGCCCGGCACGCGCTCTTCGACGATCGGCCGGACGAGGCCCGTACCGCACTGCTCCCCCTGCTGGCCGAAGCCGAGCGGACGGGAGACGCCGAAGCGACCGTGGACATCCTGCGCGGCCTCGCCGAGGCCGAACTCCGCGCCGGACGATGCGCCAGGGCGCTCGACCACGCCCACCGCGCCCAGGCGCTGACCGACACGACCGCCCTGTCACCCGCACCGGCGTGCTACACCTCCGCCCTCGTCGAGGGCACCGCCCGTCGCACCGACCTCGCCCTCGTCCACGCACGCCGCGGAGCCGACACAGCCCGGCAGGAGGACAACAAGGTCTTCCTCTCCCGCAACCTCTTCGCCCTCGGACACCTCCTCCTCGTCACCGGCCGCCCCAGAGAAGCCCTTGCGGCACTGGAGGAGGTACGAGACCTGGAGCGACTCCAGCAGGTCCACGACCCGTCCGTCCTGCGCTGGCACGCCGACCTGGCAGAAGCCTTCGTCACCATGGGACACCTCGAACAGGCCCACCAACTGCTGACCGGCACCCGCCACACCGCCACCGAATTCGGCAGGCACACCGTTCTCCCGTCCCTGGACCGCGTCCAGGCCCTCCTCGACGCCGCGCGCGGCGACTACGACGCGGCTGCCCGCCGGCTCACCGACGTGGCCGACCACCTCCGCCACCTCCCCGTCGAGCGGGGCCGGACACTGCTGGCACTCAGCCACACCCAGCGCCGCGGACGCCGACGCGCGAGCGCCCGCGCGGCAGCCCGGAGCGCCGTCGACCTCTTCACCGCCCACGGAGCGCACCCCTGGGCCGAGGCCGCCACCCACGCCCTCCACCGGCTCGAGCACAGCCCCTCGGACAACGGCGCCCGCTCCCTCCTCACCCAGGCCGAACAACGCTGCGCCGAACTCGCCGCCGCCGGAGCGAGCAACCGCGACATCGCCACCACCCTCACCGTCAGCGTCAAGACGGTCGAGGCGACCCTCACCCGCGTCTACCGGAAACTCGGTCTGCACTCACGCTTCCAGCTCGCACGTTCCGTCACACCCTCACGTGATGCGGAAGGCGGCTGACCAGGCATGACGACGGCGACCTCGGGCTTGTCCGGCCTGACGGGTCGTGATCCGCCGGCCTCGGCCGCGGGCGCGGCCGGCCTGGCGGCCGGTGAGGAGGCAGCCGCCGAGGAAGGCGCCTTCGAGCGCGTTGTGGCCGTGGACGCCTCCGCCGCCGAAACCGGCGGCCTCACCGGCCTGCCGGCGTGCCCGACGGTGTGGCAGGTACCGTCGGGTACGCTGGCGCGGACCCGGCCACCTCCCGGATCGTGGCCCACACGTTGCCGTCGCGGTCGGCGGTCAGACCGTCGGGTGCCCTACCGTGCCTCCATGACACGCCGTCCGCTGCTGCATGAGTACTGGCCGGTCCTCGCCGAAACACTGCCGTATCTGCCGCTGGGAGACGGGCCGACGCCCGTACGCCCACTGGACGGGCTCGGCCTGCGGTCACCGGTGTGGCTGAAGGACGAGAGCGGCTACGGCCGCGGCGGCTGGGGCGGGAACAAGGTCCGCAAGCTGGAGTGGCTGCTGCCCCAAGCCGGGCGCAGGGGTGCCCGGACCATCCTCAGCGTGGGTGGGCTCGGTACGAACTGGGGCCTGGCGGCCGCGCTCTACGCCCGCGAGCAGGGTCTCGACGTCGCTCTCGCGCTGGTCGACCACCCGGTGGACGACCATGTGCGGGCGCAGCTCCGGCGACTGCGCGCCTCCGGTGCCGTGCTGTACTTCCCCCGTACCAAACGCCGGTTGGTTCTCTCGTTGCCGTGGCTGGTCGCCCGGCACACGCACGGCCTCACGCCTCCGTACGTGCTCCCGGCCGGCGGGTCCTCGCCGCTCGGGACGCTGGGGTACGTCGAGTGCGCGCTCGAACTGGCCGACCAGGTGGCGGGGGGACTGCTCCCCGAGCCCGGCTGGATCGTGACGCCGGTCGGATCGGGAGGAACGGCCGCCGGCCTGGCCCTGGGGCTGCGGCTCGCGGGTCTGCGCACGCGTGTGAGGGGGATCGTCGTCAACGACACCCTCCGCCTGGACAGTGCGAAGCTCGTCGGGCTGGCGGGGAGGTCCAGGCAGCTGATCTGCGCCCGCGGGGCGGACCTGCCGCGGACGGCGCTCGGTCCGGCCGACGTCGTCTCCGAGTACGGCTGGCTCGGCGCCGGTTACGCCCACCCGACCGAGGCCGGAGCGCGGGCGCTGCACCGTGCGGCGACCGAGGCCGGTCTGGAGCTGGAGTCGACGTACACCGCCAAGGCACTCGCGGCGCTCGTCGACCTCGACGCGGCGGGGAGTCTCGGCCGCGAGCCCGTGGTGTTCCTCAACACCTTCGGCCCCAGGTAGCCGCAGGAGCCTGCGGGTCCGCCGTGCGGGCCGGAAGTGCCTGCCGGACATGCCGGATCCGGCCGCGGGCCGGGCCGCGACCGGATCGGGGAGGCTACTTGTTGACCGTGAAGCCCTGGTCGCTGCCGTACTTCACGCTGGCGTCCTGCCAGGCCTTCAGGCCGTCGGAGAGCTTGGTCGGGGAGACGTACGCCTTGCCGACGGTGTCGTTGAAGATCGAGTTGGCGTACACCTGGTACGGCAGGTACTGCCAGTCGGGCCCGACGTTCGCGGCCGACTCGGCGAAGATCTGGTTGGCCTTCTGGCCGCCGAAGTACGGGAACTCGGCGTCGAGGAACGCCTTGGACTCCAGGTCGGCCCGGGTGGCGGGGAACGCCCCCGCGGCGATGCGGTCGGCGGCACCCTTGCCGGTCGTGGCGTACTCGGTGAAGGCGTAGGCCAGTGCCTTGTTCTCGGCGGCCTTCGGGACGGCGAGCGAGCTGCCGCCGTTCTCCGCGCTGACCTTGCCGCCCTTCGTCCACTGCGGCAGCGGGGCGACCCGCCAGTCGCCGGAGGCGGAGGCGACGCCGGAGGTGAAGTTGGCGGGCATCCAGGCGCCGGTGGAGAGCGTGGCGATGGAGCCGTCGGCGAGGCCCTTGTACCAGGCGTCGCTCCAGGAGCTGACGGGGGAGAGGAGCTTCTCGTCGAGGAGCTTCTGCCAGGTGGCGGCGTACTTCGTGGAGCCGGCGTCCGAGAAGTCGATCTGCACCTCGGTGCCGACGGTCTCGTACGGGCGACCACCGGCCTGCCAGATCAGGCTGGTGGTGGCGCCGGCGTCGCCGGTGTCGTTGGCGATGAAGACCTTCGGGTCGGCCTTGTGGAGGGCGCGCGCGGCCTCCACGTACTCGTCCCAGGTGGTCGGCACCTTGATGCCGTGCTTGTCGAAGACCTTCTTGTTGTAGAAGAACGCCATCGGACCGGAGTCCATGGGCATGGCGTAGATGGCGTCGTCCTGGTGGACGGCGTTCCACGGGCCGGCGGTGAAGCTCGTGGCGTGGTTGGTGGCGCCGTAGGGCGCGAGGTCCTCGACGGACTTGGCGATGGTGAACTGGCCGAGGGCGTAGTACTCGACCTGGGCGACGTCGGGGGCTCCCGAGCCGGCGGCTATCGCGTTCTGGAGCGCCGTGTACTGCTTGTCGCCGGTGCCGGCGTTGACCAGCTCGACGTCGACCTTCGGGTACTTCTTCTCGAAGTCCTCCGCCACCTTCTTCAGCGTGGGCTCCCAGGCCCACACGGTCACCTTGCCGCCCTTCTCCAGCGCGGCCGCGACCTCCTTCGGGCCGATGGCGCCGGTGGAGCCGCCGTCGGCGGCGTCGGAACCGCAGGCCGTGGTGGTCAGCGCGATCGCGGAAGCCACGGCGACGGCGCCGAGCAGTCTGCGGGAGAGGTTCTTTCGCATGGGAGGTGCTCCTGGTCGGTGATGAGGGTGCGTGAGGAGGGGCGGGGAGTGTGGGGGGTGTGCCGAGGGGTGCGGATCAGGCGACGGCGGTCATTCCTTGACGCTGCCCGCCGCCAGTCCGGACTGCCAGTAGCGCTGGAGCAGCAGGAACGCGGCGACGATCGGGACGATCGTGAGCAGGGAGCCGGTGATGATGAGGTCGAAGACGGCTTCTCCGCCCGCGGTCTGGGCCTGGGCGTTCCAGGCGTTCAGGCCGAGCGTGAGCGGGTACCAGTCGGGGTCCTTGATCATGATCAGCGGCAGGAAGTAGTTGTTCCAGGTCGCGACCATCGAGAAGAGCAGCACGGTGACCGTGCCCGGCATCAGCAGCGGCAGCGCGACCGTGAAGAAGGTGCGCACCTCGCCGGAGCCGTCGATGCGGGCGGCCTCCAGGAGTTCCGTGGGGACGGCTTCGGCCGCGAACACCCACATCAGGTAGAGGCCGAAGGGGGAGATCAGGGACGGGATGATGACCGCCCACGGGGTGTTGGTCAGGCCCATGCTGCTGAACATCAGGAAGGTGGGCACCGCCAGGGCGGTGCCGGGCACGGCCACGGCGCCGATGACGACCGCGAAGACCGCCTTGCGGCCGGGGAACTCGTACTTGGCGAGGGCGTAGCCGCCGAGGACGGCGAGGACCGTGGCGCCACCCGCGCCGGCGACGACGTACAGCAGGGTGTTGAGCAGCCAGCGGACGAAGACGCCGTCGTCGTAGGTGAGGGTGCGGGTGATGTTGTCCCAGAGGTTCACGTCGTCGGCGAACCACAGCCCGAAGGAGTCGAGCAGCCCCTTCTGGTCCTTCGTGGCGTTGATGAAGAGCCAGGCCAGCGGAAGCAGGGTATAGACGAGCACCAGGCCGGTGACGAGCGTCAGGGGGATGCTGGGGCGCGGGTTGAGCGGGGTCCGCGGGGTCTTCCCGCGACCTCGTGCCGAGCCCGCGCGGCCGGCGGACCGGTGTGTACGCGTGCCCGTGCCCGGGGCGGTGGCCGGCCCGGCGGGGGAGCCGGAGTCGGTGGTGGCGGCCGCGGTGGTGAGGGGGGTGGTCATGGGTCAGCCCTTCCGCATGCCGCGCAGCTGGACCGCGTAGGCGATGATCGCGGTGATCACGCCCATCACGATCGCGACCGTCGCCGCGTAGTTGTGCTGCTGGCCCGCGAAGGACAGCGAGTAGGTGTAGAGGTTCGGGGTGAAGTCGCTGGTGATGGCGTTGGGGGCGAGCTTCTGCAGGATGCTGGGCTCGTTGAAGAGCTGGAAGCTGCCGATGATCGAGAAGATCGTGGCGATGACCACGGCACTGCGGATCGCCGGCAGCTTGATGGACCACACGACACGCCACTCGCCTGCGCCGTCGATGGCCGCAGCCTCGTAGAGCGAGCGCGGGACGACCTTGAGCGCCGAGTAGAAGATCAGCATGTTGTACCCGACGAACTCCCAGGTCACGATGTTGCCGATGGAGGCCAGGGCCAGGGAGGGGGAGAGCGGGTCCGGCAGGGTGATGCCGAAGGCGTCGTTGATGTTGCCGACGAGGCCGAACTGCGTGCCGTACATGAAGCCCCAGATCAGGCTGGCGACGACGGCCGGCACGGCGTACGGCAGGAAGACGGAGACGCGGAAGAAGGTCTTGCCGTAGAGTCGGCCGCTGTCGATCGCCAGCGCGACCAGCAGGGCGATCCCCAGCATGACGGGGACCTGGACCAGGAGGAACATGCCGACCCGTGTCAGGCCGTCCCAGAAGCGGGGGTCGGTCAGCGCCTCGCCGTAGTTGTCGAGGCCGACGAAGGACGTTCCACCGATGAGCCGGTCCTGGAAGAGGCTCAGGTAGACGGCGTATCCGATCGGAGCCAGGAAGACGAGAGTGAAGACGGCGACGAACGGGCCGACGAAGCCCCAGCCCACGAAGGCTTCCTTGCGGAAGCGGAGGCGGGCGCGTGCGCGCGGCGGTGGTGCCGCCGTAGCGCGCGTCGACAGGAGCGTCATGACTGAGGTCCTTGCGTCGGTGACCGGACGGTCCGGAGACAGGGAACAGAAGAGGGCACCGGGGAACGGAAACGCTCCCCGGGGCTGGCCGATGAGCAATGTTTACGTAATCATCGGGTAGCGAGATGGTGACACCCCCATGGGGGGGCGTCAAGCGTGCAGCGTGAATGTGAGGGATTCCGTGGCAGAGATGAAACCGGCCGACACGCCGGTCGGCGGAACGGGCCGCAGGGCGGGGCGGGGCAGACCGCGACGGGTGTCCATGGCGGACGTGGCGCAGCTCGCCGGCGTCTCGTCCCAGACGGTCTCCCGGGTCTCCAACGGGGACCCGGCCGTCATCGAGAGCACCCGGCTCAAGGTCCTCGAAGCCATGAACCGACTGGGCTACCGGCCCAACAGTGCGGCCCGCGCCCTCAAGCGCGGCGACTTCCGCGCCATCGGCGTCATCACCATGGGCCTCACCAGCACCGGGAACGTGCGCACCCTGGACGCCATCGCCGGCTCGGCCTCCCGCGAGGGTTACGCCGTCACGCTGATCCCGCTGGACGCGCCGACGCAGGAGAACGTCAAGGGCGCCTTCACGCGGCTCGACGAGCTGGCGGTCGACGCCGTCGTCCTCATCATGGAGGTCCACCTGCTCGACACGGCCGCCCTGACCCTTCCCCCGCACGTCAAGGTGGTCGTCGTGGACTCCGACGCCACCGGGCGCTTCCCCGTCGTGGACACGGACCAGCGACAGGGCGCGCGGCAGGCCGTCCAGCACCTGCTGGACCTCGGGCACGAGACGGTGTGGCATCTGGCCGGGCCCGAGGAGTCCTTCGCCGCCGGGCGGCGCGCGGACGCCTGGGAGGCCACCTTGCGCGAGGAGGGCCGGGTCGTCCCGCCGGCCCTGCGCGGCGACTGGACCCCCGCGTCCGGCTACGAAGCGGGCCTGCGGCTCGCCGACGAACCCGGCTGTACGGCCGTCTTCGTCGCCAACGACCAGATGGCCCTCGGAGTCCTGCGGGCCTTCCATGAGCGCGGGCGGCGCGTGCCCGAGGACGTGAGCGTCGTCGGCTTCGACGACATCCCCGACGCGGCTTCCTACATCCCCCCGCTGACCACCGTCCGGCAGGACTTCGCCCAGGTCGGGGCGTTGTGCGTGGACGCCGCCCTGCGCGAGCTGCGCGGCGAGACGGTGACCGGCGTACGGCTCGTGCCGACCGCCCTGGTGGAACGGTCGAGCACGGCGGCTCCGCGCCCCGCCCCCGGGGCGTGAGGCGGGACGGGGGCAGGGGCGGCACCGTCGCGGAAGCGGTGCCCGTGGGGCGGGGGGTGCGGGCAGTGGCCCGTGCGGCGTGACGCGGGGGCCGGTAGGGATCGGCCCGGGCGGCGTGACGTGGGGCCGGTAGGGACCGGTGCGGGGGAGTGGGGGGCTGGTACGGCCCCGACCACCGCGAGGCGCCGGCGGTGAGACCGGGAGGGTGACCCAGGGGCTCGGGCGAGGCCGGTCCCGGCCCCAGGAGGCGGCCGGGCGCGGGCCTCGCACGCGGCGGGGCACGGGTCCTGGGCGCGGTCGGCCGGTGGGCGCGGCTCACCGCCGGGAGTCCAGGCGCCGCATCCGCCCCCGCCGACTTCCGGCGTCCCAGGCCCCCCGGCCGCGTGTCGTTCCGCACGGTGACGCGTGAAACCTGCGCATGGGGGCCCGGGACTTCTTGACACCTTGGTTTCGCCGCTCCCAGACTCTCCCTCACGGCGAGCCGTGTTTACGCGAACATCGCGAGGTCGTACCCCGGTACCCCCTCGCGGCGCGACGGCGGGGCCCGCTCGGTCTCAAACCGGGCATGCCCCGACGGTGCCCGGAACAGGCTCCGTCCACCTCCGACGGCGCGTGTTCCCGTCCCGAGCACGCGCCTTGGCCCGTGGTGCCCGCGTCCCCGGACGCGGGCACCACAGGCCCAGCCCCCACGACACCCGCACCCACCAGGGAGTACTACGTGCTGTCCCCACGCGATCGTTCGGCGGCGTCCCGCCGCAGACGGAGCAGGCTGCCCGCCCTCGCGGCCGTTCCCGTCCTCGCCCTGCCGGCCCTCGTCATGGCGCCGGTCGGCCAGGCTGGCGCCGCCGCGGCACCCACGGCGCTCACCGTCCGCCCCGACCCGAGCTACCAGCAGCCCGCCTTCGAGGGCTGGGGCACCGCGCTCGCCTGGTTCGCCAACGTGACCGGCGGCTGGCCGGACGCCCAGCGCAACGCCCTCGCGGACGCCCTCTACGGGTCCGACGGCCTGGGCTTCACCATCGCCCGCTACAACATCGGCGGCGGAGACAGCCCCGAGACCGCCCCCTACATGCGGCCGGGCGGCGCCGTCCCGGGCTACTGGAACCGACCGGGAGCGGAGACCCCGGACTGGTGGAACCCGAACGACCCCGCCCACTGGAACGACCGGGCCGACGCCAACCAGCGCTGGTGGCTGACCGCCGCCAAGGCCCGCGGCGCCACCACCTTCGAGGCGTTCTCGAACTCCGCCCCGTACTTCATGACCCACAGCGGTCTCGTCTCCGGCTCCGTCGACGGCTCCTCGGACAACCTCCGCTCCGACCAGTACGACCGGTTCGCCGCCTACCTCTCCGGCTCCCTGCGCCGCGCCGAGCAGGGCTCCGGCGTCACCTTCACGTCGCTCTCCCCGGTCAACGAGCCCTCCGCGAACTACTGGAAGGCGGGTGGACGGCAGGAGGGCTCCCACTGGGACCCCGCCTCCGTGGCGAGGATCGTCAGCGCCCTGCGGACCACCCTCGACGCGGCCGGCCAGTCCACCGAGGTGTCCGCCATGGACGACTTCGGCCCGGGCGTCGCCGCCTGGCAGTGGAGCCAGTACGCCCCCGCCGTCCGCGACGCCGTCGGACGGCTCAACGTCCACACCTACAACACGGACGGGCGCACCGCGGTCCGCGACATCGCCAAGGGGGAGAACACCCCGCTCTGGATGTCGGAGAACGACCTCGGCGGCAGCGTCGGCCAGAGCTTCACCGACATGCGACCGGGACTCGACCTCGCCGCCAAGATCACCACCGACATCCGGCAGCTGGAGCCCAGGGCCTGGGTGCTGTGGCAGGCGGTCGAGGACTACGAGAACATGACCCCGGAGCACGAGAACTCCAACTGGGGCCTGATCCAGACCGACTTCACCCCGGCCGACGCGGCCACCGAGCCGCTGCGCAAGAACAAGAAGTACTGGACGATGGCCCAGTACAGCCGGTTCATCCGTCCCGGCGCCCGTGTCGTGCCCACCGACGACCCCGACACCCTCGCGGCGGTGCGCCCCGACGGCCAGGGCCTCGTCCTGGTCCACGCCAACCACGGCTCGGCCGCCCGCGACCTCACCCTCGACCTCGGCGGCTTCCAGACCGCCGGCGGCACGGTCGAGCGCCACACCACCGACGCCACGCGGAACGTCGAGCGCGGCACGGACCTCACCGTGACGGGGAAGACCCTCCGGGCCACCGTCGCACCCGGCTCCGTCACCACCTTCGTGCTCCCGGGCGTCACCGGCGTGAACGCCGGCGCGACCGGCGCGCCCACCGGCGCGCCCCGGCAGATCCTGAACGACCACAGTGGCAAGGCCCTCGCCGTCACCACCACGGCCGGTCAGGACAGCCTGGTGCAGCGGACCCCGAACGCCACCGACCCTGCCCAGCAGTGGACCTTCACCAAGACCTCCGCGACCGACTGGAGCAGCACCGCCACGTACCGCGTGACCAGCGTCAAGACGGGCAAGGCGCTCACGGTCACGGGGGGTGCGCTCGGTTTCGCCGCCCCCGGCGCCGGGGCCGAACAGCAGTGGATGCGCTCGACCGCCGGTGACGGCCACACCACCCTGGTCAACAGGGCCACCGGACAACTCCTCGACGTGGCCGGCGAGTCGACGGCCGACGGTGCCCCCGTCGGCGTGTACCGGCCGACCGCCGGCGCCAACCAGTCCTGGACGTTCCGCTCCACGGCCGCCGACGTCTGGCGCACCCCGGTCTTCCGGCACAGCTCCAAGTGCCTGGACGTGGCGGGCGTCTCGACCGCCGACGGCGCCGAGGTCCTCCAGTACGGCTGCAACGGTGGCGCCAACCAGCAGTGGGCGCTGCGTCCCGCCTCCGACGGTTACGTGAACATCGTCGCCCGCCACAGCGGCAGGTGCCTCGACGTGAGCGGCGTCTCGACCGCCGACGGCGCCCAGGTCCTCCAGTACGGCTGCAACGGCGACCGCAACCAGGAATGGGCCGTGCACACCGTCGACGCGAGCCACGTCACGCTGATGGCCCGGCACAGCGGCAAGTGCCTGGACATCGCGGGCGGTTCGACCGCGGACGGGGTGGCCGTCCGTCAGTACGCCTGCAACGGCGGCGCGAACCAGCAGCTCCGCATCGGCTGACGCCTCCGCACAGGAAAGCGGCCGGACACCGACTCCCTCAGGTCGGTGTCCGGCCGCTCGTGCGTGGGCCGGGAGCCGGCTACTCCTCGGTGGGCCCCAGGTCGGCCGTGTCGCGGAAGTCGACCGTACGGGCCCGGTGCGCGGCGTGCAGTTCGAGCACGACCACCTCGTTCGCGCCGGCCCGCAGGACCGGCGCGGGGACGTACAGCGACTTCTGCGGGCCGCGTGACCAGTAGCGGCCGAGCGGGAAGCCGTTGACCCAGGCGTTGCCCTTGGTCCAGCCGTCGAGGTGCAGGTACGTGTCGGCGGGGCCGGCCACCTCGAAGGTGCCACGGTGCAGGGTGGGGCCGACGGGCGTGGCCGCGGTGGGCGCGAAGGGGACGCCCTCCAGGGTGGTGAGCGGCAGCGGACGGCTGGTCCAGCCGACGAGCTCGCGGCCGTTGAGGAGGACGTTCCCGAGGAGCCCCTTGCGGTCGTGGATGCCCTGGCCGTAGTTCACGCGGCCCTGGTTCTCGACCAGGATCTGGAGCCTGCCGCCGGCGCGCTGCGCGTGGAAGGCGAGGGAGTGCTCGTGGTTCTCCCGTTCGAGGACGCCGACGGGCTGCCCGTCGACGAAGACCTGGGCACGGTCGCGGACCTGCCCGACCTCCAGCAGCGCCGGACCCTCCAGGGGCAGGACGGTCTCGTAGAGGACGAAGCCGAAGTCCTGTTCCAGCTCCTCCATGGTGAGGGGGCGCGGCGCGTCGGTGCCCGGCGTGAGGGCGGCGGCGCACGACAGCAGACCGGCGCTCTCGGTCAGCGCGACGGCCGGGACGGCCAGTTTGGGACCGGGCGCCGGCACGGGCTCGGCCGGCACGGGCGCGTACTTGGCGATGACGTCCCGGAAGGCGGTGTACTTCGCGGTCGGGTCGCCGGCCTCGTCGAGCGGGGAGTCGTAGTCGTACGACGTCACGGTGGGCCGGTAGGTGTGCTTGTCGTTGGCGCCGTTGGTGAAGCCGAAGTTGGTGCCGCCGTGGAACATGTAGAAGTTCACCGAGGCGCCGGTGGCGAGGAGCTCGTCCAGCTCCTGCGCGGCCTCCTGCGGGTCGCGGACGACGTGGCGGGCGCCCCAGCGGTCGAACCAGCCGATCCAGAACTCGGACGTCATCAGCGGTCCCTCGGGGCGCTGTGCGCGCAGGTCGGCCAGGTGGTGGGCCGAACGGCTGCCGAAGTTCGCCGTGGCGAGTACGCCGGGCAGGGCGCCGCGCTCCAGGTCGACCGGCTGGTCACAGGTGAAGAGGGGGACGTCGATCCCGCAGCGGCGCAGCGAGTCCGCGATGTGCTCCATGTAGGCGGTGTCGTCGCCGTAGGCGCCGTACTCGTTCTCCACCTGCACGGCGAGGACCGGGCCGCCCTGCGAGGCGAGGTACGGCCGCAACGGGGTGAGAAGGCGCTCGAAGTAGTCGTCGACGGCCGCGAGGAAACGGGGGTCGCGGGTACGCAGCGCGATGTCGGGCTCGGCGAGCAGCCAGGACGGCAGGCCGCCGCCCTCCCACTCGGCGCAGATGTACGGGCCGGGCCGGAGCAGGACGTGCAGCCCTTCGGCGGCGGCGAGGTCGAGGAACCGGGGCAGGTCGAGGCCGCCGTCCATCCGCCACGCGTCCGGGCGCGGCTGGTGCAGGTTCCACGGCACGTAGGTCTCGACGGTGTTGAGACCCATGAGCCGGGCCTTCTGCAGCCGGTCCGCCCACTGGTCCGGATGCACCCGGAAGTAGTGGAGCCCGCCGGACAGGATCCGGAAGGGATGGCCGTCGAGCAGGAAACCGGCCTTGTCTGTCTGGAGAACGGGCATGGGGTGCTGCTCCTGTGTAGAGGGGTGCAAATGCGGGCCGAGAAGTCGCCGGCATGTGTATGTTTACGTAAACACACGGCTGCTGGCAAGCCTGGTCCCGGCTCTCGGGACGCACGGGCCGGCTACGGGGACCCGGGGCGCGCCAGGGTGATGAGCACGGTGGCATGTCTTCCGCGGCCGTCGGCAGGTACCCGGGCGCCGGCGAAGCCGCGGGGCGGGCGGCTTCGGTACCCGAGACCGAGAGGGAGTGTCGTGGGAGCAGCGGAGCGGCAGCAGGGCGAGGACGTGCGGATGGCGAGCCCTGCGTGTCCCGCCAGGATGCCGCCAGGGCGGTGGCCGGTCTGCCGGCGTCACCGCACCGGCGGTCCTTCGACGGGCTCGTCACCGCCCGCCTCCCCGCCTCCGGCACACGTCCGGTGGCGACGCCCTTCCGGGCGGGCGAGGTCTCTTTTCACGCCGTCGACCGTCTCCACACCGCGGGAGCGAACCGGACCACCGAGCCGCGGCGCGTCCTGTCGTCCACGTACTACGCGGACGGCACCAGGATCATCCCGGAACCGACCGCGATGAGCGGTGCCTGGAGGGACTTCGTCTCCGGCGTCCGCCCCGGCGACGTGGCCGCGTCCCCCCTCAACCCCGTCGTCGGCATCCGCCGCCCCGCCTGACCGGCGCCCGCCGGCCCGTCGCTCGTCGCCGTGCGGCCGCGGCGGCCCGGCGCGCACGTCGGCCTCGGCCCCCGCCCCTGCCTGGGGGTCGCACTCATGCGCGCCGAACTGCGGATCGTGCTCACCACTCCGGCGGGCCGCGGGCGCTCGCACTCGAAGGCGAGCAGGCCGCTGCTGCCGGGGGTGTCGTGGTGGTCGCGGCACATCGCGGCGGAGCGGCCGATCAGCGTGCCGTCGGAGAGGACCTTCGTCGGCCCGATGCGCAGCCACTCGTCGCCGAAGCCCGTCCGCGGCCCCAGGTCGAGGTCGCACCAGGAGGCGCCCGGTTCGAAGGCGCCGCAGTCGCGCCGCGCGGTGACGTACGGCATGACCGTCATCCGCCGGGCACGTCGGGGACGGCGGCGAGACCGGGGAAACCGGCGCGGGCGAACGCCTCCGTGCCGGCCACGGGGGCCATGTGGCCGCCGAGGGCGAAGCTGAGCGGGTGGCGGTCGGGCGTGTCCAGCCGTCCGCCTCCTCGTGGCCCGGTGCCCGGGACCGGGCCGGTCGCGGAGTGGGAAGCCGTTGGGGTCGGTCACGACGGAGACGCCCGACGGGCCGGTCACTCGTCGAGGGATCCCAGGGAGTCGTCGTCCAGGCCGGCGGCCAGCCACTGCTCCACGGCGCTGATGTGGGTGGTCGCGGTGGAGACGGCGAGCAGCGCGTCCCGCGCCTCCAGCGCGCGGAGGATCTCCTCGTGGTCCCTGTGCGCGTTCTCCAGGGCGTGGCTGGTCCGGCTTCCGCGCATGATGCGGACGCGCTGGGTGCGGGTGGAGAGCACGGACAGCAGCATGGACAGCACCGGGTTGCCGACGGCCTCGACGATCCTGAGGTGGAAGGCGATGTCGTGGGCGACGAACTCCTCGACGGTGGCCGCGGAGCGGCACTGGTCGAGGAGGTGGCGCAGTTCCTTCAGGTCGTCCGGTCGCAGCAGGGCGGCGGCGAGTCCGGTGGCCTGCGGCTCGAGGAGCCGGCGGACCTGGAGCAGCTGCAGGGCGGTCCGCCCCTGGGAGACGTCGGCCGCGAAGGAGAGGCTCTCGAGCAGCAGGTGGGGCTCCAGGCTGGAGACGTAGGTGCCGTCGCCCTGCCGGGTGATCAGGATCCGCATGGCGGTCAGAGCCCTGACGGCCTCGCGCAGCGAGCTGCGGGACAGGCCGAGCTGCTCGGCGAGGACCTCTTCCTTCGGAAGGCGGGAGCCGGGTGCGAGTTCGCCGGTGACGATCATCGCCTTGATCTTGTCGATGGCCTCGTCGGTCAGTGCCACGCGTCTGTCTCTCCAACCGGGTGTGTACGGGGCGGCGGCCCCGTCCGCCCGTTGCGGGGGCCTGGCGGAGCCGTTCGTGAGGTGAGGCTATTCCTGCTTCTCGCCGGAGGCGAAGCGGGAGATGACCAGGGCGACGATGATGATCAGGCCGTTGAGGAACTGGTTCCACAGCGGCGGCACCCCCGCCAGTGTCATGACGTTGACCACGAGCTGGAGGGTCAGCACACCCGTCAGGGCCCCGAACACCGAGCCCCTGCCGCCGTTGAGGCTCACGCCGCCGATGACGGTCGCCGCGAAGACCTGGAAGATCCAGCCGCTGCCCTGGGTCGCGGAGATGGAGCCGTAGTGGCCGCTGTAGAGGATGCCGGCGAAGGCGGCGAGCACACCGCCGACGACGAGGGCGATCCACACGATCCGCTCGACGCGGATGCCGGCGGTGCGGGCCGCCTCGGGGTTGCCGCCGATCGCGTACAGCGCCCGGCCGTGCCGCAGCCAGGCCAGCGCGCTGCCGCCGAGGGCGAAGAGCGCCGCGCAGACCCAGATCGCGGCCGGTACGCCGAGCCAGGACGCCTTGCCCAGATACGTGAACGACGGCGGCAGGTCGATGATGGACTGGCCCTCGGACAGGGCGACCTGGAGGCCGCGCAGCATGGTGAGGGCTCCCAGCGTCACGATGAAGCCGTTGAGACGCAGCTTGAGGATCAGGAATCCGTTGACGACGCCGATCAGCGCGCCGACGAGCAGGCACAGGGGTACGGCCGTCCACTCGGGAAGGAATCCGAGACCGCTGAACCGGCCTCCGCTCGCGGGCAGCACCAGCCACACGGCGACGAGGGGAGCGACGCCGATGGTCGACTCCAGGGAGAGGTCCATCCGCCCGCAGATCAGGATGAACGTCGTGGCGAGGACGAGCAGGCTCAGTTCGGTGGACTGCTGGGCGACGCCGATGAGGTTGTCGGCGGTGAGGAAGGCCGGCGAGACGATGAATCCGATCAGGCCGAGCACCAGGATGGCGGGGACGAGGGACAGCTCACGGAAGCGGCCGAGGTCGACGCGGCGACGCGCGGGGGCCGCGGCGGCCGGCTCCGCCGTGCTCGCTGCGGGCTCGGTGAGATCTGTGGTGGCGGACATGACTACCTTCCGTGCTTGTCGGTGCCGGACGCGGGGGAAGCGGTGCCGGTGTCGGCGACACCCTCGATCGCGGCGACGAGGTCCTCGTCCTTCCAGCCGCGCGGGAACTCGGCGACCGTTCGCCCGTGGAACATGACGACGACCCGGTCGCACACCCTGAGGTCGTCGAGCTCGTCGGACACGATCAGCGCGGCCTTGCCGTCGTCGGCGACCTGCCGGATGCGGCCGAGCAGGAACTCCTTGGACTTGACGTCCACACCGTTCGTGGGCCGGATGGCCACCAGGACGTCGGGGTCCGTGGCGAGGGCACGGGCGACCACGACCTTCTGCTGGTTGCCGCCGGAGAGGGCGGAGACGGGGGTGGCGGCTCCCGGGGTCTTGATGTCGAGATCCCGGATCACGCGCTGGGCGAAGGCCCTCGTCCGGGAGGGCAGCACCGTCCCGAACGGGCCGAGCTGGTCGGTGACGGTGAGCGTCGCGTTCTCCGCCACGCTGCGATCGTTCACCAGCCCCTGGAGATGGCGGTCCTCGGGAACCAGACCCACTCCGGCGGCGAGGGCGGACGGCACGCTGCCGGTGCGCACGAGCCTGCCGCCGGCCGAGATGCTGCCGCCCTTGGCGCGATGCAGACCGGCGACGGCCTCGCCCACCTGTACGTTGCCGCTGGCGGCCGAACCGGCGAGTCCCACCACCTCACCCGCGTGGACCGAGAGCGACAGCTTCTCGCAGACTCCGGGAAGCGTGAGCCCGTCGATCCTCAGCAGCTCCGCCGAGCCGGCCGCCACCACCGGGGTTCTGCCCTCCGCCACGGGCGTGACGGAGGCGGACTCGCCGGTCATCGCCTCGACCAGCGCCTGACGGCCGAGCCGGGCCACCGGCGCGGTGAGGACGTGCGCCGCGTCGCGGTAGACCGTGACGGTGCTGCAGAGGTCGTACACCTCCTGCAGGTGGTGGGAGATGAAGAGGAAGGCGACGCCCTGCTCCCGGAGGTCGCGGAGCTTGTCGAAGAGGCGACCGATGCCACGGGCGTCGAGCTTGGCGGTCGGCTCGTCGAGGATGATGAAGCGCGCGCCGAAGGACAGGGCGCGGGCGATCTCGACGAACTGCCGCTGCTCGACGGTGAGGTCCTTCGCGCGTGCGGCGGGGTCGACCTCGACCCCGTACTCACCGAGCAGCTCCTCCGCGCGGACCCGGAGCTGCTTCCACCGGATGCGCCGCAGCGGTCCGGCGCTCTGCCGGTTGAGGAAGAGGTTCTCGGCGACCGTGAGGTCGCCGATGACCGTGGAGTGCTGGTAGACGCAGGCGACGCGGGACCGCCAGGCGTCGATGTCGCCGACGGCGGGTGCCGGCGCGCCGGAGAAGCGCAGGGATCCGGTGTCGGGCCGCTGGAGTCCGGTGAGGACGGACACGAGCGTCGACTTGCCGGCGCCGTTGCGTCCGACCAGCGCGTGCGACTCGCCCGCCGCGACGCTGATGCGGGCGTCGCGCAGGGCGACGGTCGCGCCGAACCGTTTGGTGATGCCGGTGGCCTCGGCCACCGGGGCCGGATGCCCGGGGCCGGGTGCCGGACCGGTCGCGGTGTCCGCCATGGTGCGTACCGTCCTTCGTGTGCGGATGCGGGGGTGCTGGGGGAGACGCGGGGCGCGGTGCGGGGAGACGGCTGTGTCCCCTCCCCGCCGCGGCTGTCGGGGTCAGCCGACGTTGTTGCCCCACAGGGTCTTGTCCTCGACGTTCTCCTTGGTCACCAGCGGCGCGGGCAGCTGGTCCTCCAGACCGTTCGGGATCTTGACGATGGTGGAGCCGTGGTCCGTCGCGCCCGGCTGGAACGTCTTGCCCTCGGTCGCCGCCTTGGCGTAGTACAGGGCGTACTTGGCGTAGAGGTCGGCGGGCTGGGAGACGGTGGCGTCGATGTGTCCCTTGCGGATCGCGTCGAACTCCTGCGGGATGCCGTCGTTGGAGATGATCGAGATGTGGCCCTTCTCGCCCGCCGGCCGCAGCAGTCCCTTCTGCTCCAGGAGCGACAGCGTGGGCTGCAGGAAGACGCCGCCGGCCTGCATGTAGATGCCGTTCAGATCCGGGTGCTGGGCGAGCAGCGACTGGAGCTTCGCGGACGCCACGTCGCCCTTCCAGTCGGTGGGCAGCTCGAAGACCTTGATCTTCGGGAACTTCGTCTTCATGCACGCGGCGAACGCCTCGGAGCGGTCGCGCCCGTTGATCGAGTCCAGGGCGCCCTGCAACTCGGCGACCTTGCCGACGCCGTTCAGCTGCCTGCCGAGGAACTCGCACGCCTTGGTGCCGTACGCCCGGTTGTCGGCCCTGACCACCATGTAGACGTCGCCCCTGTCCGGACGGGTGTCGACGCTGACCACCGGGATCTTCGCGGCCGACAGGGTGTCGAGGGTGGACGCCACGGCTCCGGTGTCCTGGGGCGCCATGACGACGGCCTTGGCCCCGGTGTTCTGGAACACCTGCACGTTGGCGACCAGCTTGGTGACGTCGTTCTGCGAGTTGCTCAGGGGGAGGGTGTGGATGCCTCCGGACGCGATGTCCTGGTTCAGGTACTGCGCGTAGGAGTTCCAGAAGTCCGAGTCGGAGCGAGGCAGGTCGATGCCGATGGCGGGCTTGCCGCCGGCGGAGGCGGCCGAGTCCGCGCCCTCGCGGTTGCACGCGGTGGCGAGGGACAGGGCTGCGAGGACGGCGGCGGCTGCCGTGGCGGTGGAACGGGTGCGAGCGGGCTTCATGACCGTGTTCTCTCCTGTAGCCGGGGCGGGGGAGCCGCAGAGCGGGGGTGGGAGGTGGTGGATCCGCCTGCCGGGTCGGGCCGAGCCGCCGGAGGGGCGGCGGGCGACCCGGCGCGTGGGTGCGGGACGGTGCCCGGGGACTGCGGGTGAGGTCCAGCCGTCGACCGAGGCTTCGGAGGCGAGGGGCCACACCTCGCGGAGACCAGGGAGCGGACGTAGGAGGTGTCCCGCATTCCTCCGATGTATCGCGGACGTCGAGGACGTTACGGCGGTGTTGCCGAGATTGACAAGGGTCCGCTCACGCTGATTTCCCCACGTGCGGCCCGCGGCTCCTGTGAGCCTCTCCGGGCTTCTGGCGTAAGGGAATGCGCGTCTCGCCATCCCGGATCCCGGGGTGTGACCCCGGCGCTCGCAGATACATCGGATGTATCCGTTGCGAGTCCCGCGCCTTTGCGTCTACAGTCGCGCTGCCGCCATACCTCCGATGACTCGGCCCGACGTCCGCAGGTGGCGGGTCGTCGAACGCCCGCTGCGGCCGACCTCCTCGACGAACCAGCCATGGCAAGGGAGTTGTCTGTGAAACTGCTACGCGTCGGTGCCCCGGGTGAGGAGCGCCCCGCCGTCCGGACCGAGGACGGCCGGCTGCTCGACCTCTCCTCCGTGGCCTCCGACATCGACGGCGCCTTCCTCGCCTCCGGCGGCCTCGACCGGGCCCGTACGGCGCTGGCGGAGGGATCGCTGCCCGAACTGGACCCGGAAGGACTGCGTGTCGGGGCACCCGTCGCCCGGCCCGGCAAGGTCGTCTGCATCGGCCTGAACTACCGGGACCACGCCGCCGAGACCGGCGCGCCGATCCCCGCACGGCCGGTCGTGTTCATGAAGGACCCCGGCACGGTCGTGGGCCCGTACGACGAGGTGCTGATCCCCCGCCGCTCCGTGAAGACGGACTGGGAGGTCGAACTCGCCGTCGTCATCGGCCGCCGGGCGCGCTACCTCGACGGACCCGCCGCAGCACGCGCCGTGATCGCGGGATACGCGGTCAGCCACGACGTGTCGGAGCGCGAGTTCCAGCTGGAGCACTCGCCGCAGTGGGACCTGGGCAAGTCCTGCGAGACCTTCAACCCCCTCGGCCCCTGGCTCGTCACCGCCGACGAGGCCGGCGACCCCCAGAACCTCGGACTCCACCTGAGCGTCAACGGTGTGAAGCGGCAGCACGGCCACACCCGCGACATGATCTTCCCGGTCGACCACATCGTCTCGTACCTCAGCCAGTACATGGTCCTGGAGCCGGGCGACGTCATCAACACGGGCACCCCCGCCGGCGTGGCCCTCGGCCTGCCCGACACCCCCTTCCTCACCCCCGGCGACACCGTCGAGCTGTCCGTCGACGGACTCGGCAGCCAGCGCCAGACCTTCGGCCAAGCGTGAAAGGCACCCCCTTGACTGCAACCCCCGCCCGGATCACCGCGGTCGACACCTTCGACATCCGCTTCCCGACCTCGCGGGAGCTGGACGGCTCGGACGCGATGAACCCGGACCCCGACTACTCCGCCGCCTACCTGATCCTGCGCACCGACGCCGGCGACGGGCACGAGGGACACGGCTTCACCTTCACCATCGGACGCGGCAACGATGTCCAGGTCGCCGCCGTCGACGCGCTGCGCCACCACGTGGTGGGACGCGACGTGGCGGACCTGTGTGCCGACCCGGCCTCGCTCAGCCGTGACCTCGTCGGAGACAGCCAGCTGCGCTGGCTCGGCCCCGAGAAGGGCGTGATGCACATGGCGATCGGCGCCGTCGTCAACGCCGTGTGGGACCTCGCCGCCAAGCGGGCCGGCAGGCCGCTGTGGCACCTGCTCGCCCACGCCACCCCGGAGTGGCTGGTCTCCCAGATCGACTTCCGCTACATCGCCGACGCCCTCACCCCCGACGAAGCCCTCCGCCTCCTCCACGAGGGGCGCGCCGGCCTCGCCGAGCGCGAGACGGCGCTGCTGGCAGGCGGCTACCCCGCCTACACCACGTCCCCGGGCTGGCTCGGCTACTCCGACGACAAGCTCACCCGGCTCGCCCGGCAGGCCGTCGCGGACGGCTTCACCCAGATCAAGCTCAAGGTCGGCGCCGACCTCGACGACGACATCCGCCGCCTGCGCACCGCACGCGCCGCCCTCGGCGCCGGCATCCGCATCGCCATCGACGCCAACCAGCGGTGGAACGTGCACGAGGCGATCGACTGGACCGGCGCCCTCGCCGAATTCGACCCCTACTGGATCGAGGAGCCCACCAGCCCCGACGACATCCTCGGCCACGCCGCGATCCGCAAGGCCGTGACACCGGTGAAGGTCGCCACCGGCGAGCACGTGCAGAACCGGGTCGTCTTCAAACAGCTCCTGGAAGCCGGCGCCCTCGACGTCCTCCAGATCGACGCCGCCCGGGTCGGCGGGGTGAACGAGAACCTCGCGATCCTGCTGCTCGCCGCCAAGTTCGGTGTGCCGGTCTGCCCGCACGCCGGCGGCGTGGGACTGTGTGAGCTGGTACAGCACCTGTCGATGTTCGACTACCTGGCGCTGTCCGGCACCACCGAGAACCGCGTGATCGAATACGTCGACCACCTCCACCAGCACTTCACCGAGCCCGTGGTGATACGCGACGGCCACTACACCGCGCCGCTCGCCCCCGGCTTCTCCGCCACCATGCGAGCGGAGTCCATCGCCGAGTACCACTACCCGGACGGGACGTTCTGGGTCGCCGACCGCACCGGACAGGAGAACGCGGCATGACCGATCTGGAAGGCCTCAGGGCCGTGGTCACCGGCGGCGCCTCCGGCATCGGACTGGCCACGGCCCGGACGCTGGCCGAGCGCGGCGCGGCGGTCGCCGTGCTCGACCTCGACCCCGCCGGGGTCCCCGAACCGCTGCTCGCCCTCACGGCCGACGTCGGGGACGACGCCTCGGTACGCGCGGCCGTGGACGCCGCCGCCGAACGACTGGGCGGCATCGACATCCTCGTCAACAACGCGGGCATCGGCGCCGCCGGGACCGTCGAGGACAACGACGACGAGCAGTGGCACCGCGTCCTGGACGTCAACGTCGTCGGCATGGTCCGCACCACCCGGGCCGCCCTGCCGCACCTGCGCCGGTCCACGCACGCCGCCGTCGTCAACACCTGCTCCATCGCGGCCACCGCCGGGCTGCCGCAGCGGGCCCTCTACTCCGCGAGCAAGGGCGCCGTCCTGTCCCTGACCCTCGCCATGGCCGCGGACCACGTCCGCGAGGGCATCCGGGTCAACTGCGTCAACCCCGGCACCGCCGACACCCCCTGGGTGAGCCGGCTCCTCGACGCCGCCGAGGACCCCCGGGCCGAGCGCGCCGCCCTCGAAGGCCGTCAGCCCTTGGGCCGACTGGTCACGGCCGAGGAGGTGGCGGCCGCCATCGCGTACCTCGCCGGCCCCGCCGCGGCCAGCGTCACCGGCACCGCGCTCGCCGTCGACGGCGGCATGCAGGGACTGCGCCTGCGCCCGGCGGCCCACTCGTGAGCACCACCACCCTCCAGGTCTCACGACTGGCGCTGGGCTGCGCCGCCCTCGGCAACCTCTACGAACCGGTGAGCGACGAGACGGCCCGCGCCACCGTGGACGCCGCCTGGGACGCCGGCGTCCGCACCTTCGACACCGCGCCCCACTACGGTCTGGGCCTGTCGGAACGGCGCCTCGGGGCAGCCCTGCGCGACCGCCCCCGAGACGAGTACACCCTCTCCACCAAGGTGGGCCGCCTCCTCGTGCCCGACGCCGGGGGCCACGGCGACGACCTCGCCCACGGCTTCGCCGTCCCGGCGACCCACCGTCGGGTCTGGGACTTCAGCGCCGACGGCGTGCTGCGCTCCCTGGAGGCCAGCCTCGACCGTCTCGGCCTCGACCGCGTCGACCTCGCCCTGCTGCACGATCCGGACGACCACGCCGAACAGGCCCTGCGCGAGGCGTACCCGGCGCTGGAGCGGCTGCGCGCCGAAGGCGTGGTCCGCCGCGTCGGCGTCGGGATGAACCGGTCCGCGCTGCCCGCCCGCTTCCTGAGGGAGACCGACATCGACGTCGTCCTCCTCGCCGGCCGCTACACCCTGCTCGACCAGGGCGGGCTCGACGAGCTGCTGCCGGAGGCGACCGCCCGCGGCCGTGGCGTGATCATCGGAGGCGTACTCAACTCCGGTCTGCTCACCGCCCCGAGGCCGGGCGCCACCTACGACTACGCGCCCGCCCCGCAGCCGGTTCTCGACCGTGCCCTGCGGCTCCAGGAGATCAGCGAACGCCACGGCGTACCCCTGCGCGCCGCCGCCCTGCGCTTCCCGTTCGCTCACCCCGCCGTCGAGAGCGTCCTGACGGGCGCGCGGTCCCCCGAAGAGGTGCGCGACACCGTGGAACAGCTGCGCCGGCCCGTTCCGGACGCGCTGTGGGACGAACTGCGCGCCGAGGGGCTCCTCGCCCCTGACGTCCCCGTTCCCCAGGCCGGACCGCCGAAGGAGGAGGCATGAGGATCGCCCTGCACACCAGGGTCCGCGCCGACCGGGTGGAGGAGTACGAGGCGGCCCACCGGGAGGTGCCCGAGGAGCTGACCGCGGCCATCCGCGCCGCCGGTGTCCGCGAGTGGACGATCTGGCGCAGCGGCACCGATCTGTTCCACGTCCTCGAGGTGGACGACTACCCGTCGATGCTCGCCGAGCTCGGGAAGCTGCCGGTCAACCTCGCCTGGCAGGCACGGATGGCCGGCCTCCTGGACGTCGTCCACGACTACTCCGACGAGGGCGCGGACGCCTCGCTGCCGGTGGTGTGGCAGCTGTGACCGCCCCCCACCCCGAGCTCCGCGTCGTCGACGCCCACCATCACGTCTGGCAGCTGTCCGTACGCGACCAGGACTGGATCTCCGGACCCGAACTGGAGCCGCTGCGCCGCGATTTCACCCTCGCCGACCTGGAGCCGGAGGCCCGCGCGGCCGGTGTCGCCGCCACCGTGCTCGTACAGACGATCACCGTGCCGGAGGAGACCCCGGAACTCCTGGCCCTGGCCGCGCGCAGCGACCTGGTCGCCGGTGTGGTCGGCTGGACCGACCTGACCGCCGTCGACGTCGCGGAGACCCTCGCGGGCCTGCGCGCCGGCCCGGGCGGCGAGCACCTGGTCGGCATCCGCCACCAGGTGCAGGGAGAGCCGGACCCCCGCTGGCTCACCCGCCCCGGCGTGCTGCGCGGCCTTGCCGCGGTCGCCGAGGCCGGACTCGTCTACGACCTCGTGGTGAAGCCCCATCAGATGGAGGCGGCGGCCGAGGCCGCCGAGCTCCTGCCGGGACTCACCTTCGTCCTCGACCACCTGGGCAAACCGCCCATCGAGTCCGGTGCACTCGACCCCTGGGCCGGGCGGATCCGACGACTGGCCTCCCTGCCCAACACCGTCTGCAAACTCTCCGGGATGGTCACCGAGGCCGACTGGCGGTCATGGACTCCGGACGACCTCAGGCCCTACGCCGACACGGTCCTCGACGCCTTCGGCCCGCGGCGGCTCATGTACGGCTCCGACTGGCCCGTCTGCCGTCTCGCCGCCGGCTACGCCGAAGTCCTCGGCACCGCACACGCGGTGACGGAGCGACTCGACCCCGGGGAACGCCACGAGGTGTTCGCCGGCACCGCGCTCCGGACGTACGGGCTGACCGTCACCGGCCCTCAGGGGTCGCCGAAGGAAGAACCATGCGCATAGCCCTCTTCATCACCTGTTTCAACGACACGATGTTCCCCCGCACGGGCCGGGCGGTGACCGCGCTCCTGGAGCGCCTCGGCCACACCGTCGAGTTCCCGCAGGGGCAGACCTGCTGCGGCCAGATGCACTTCAACACCGGATACCGCCGCGAGGCCCTGCCCCTGGTGCGCCGCTTCGCCGAGGTCTTCGCGGGCTACGACGCCGTCGTCGCCCCGTCCGGATCCTGCGCGGGCATGGTGCGCGGCCACCACCGGGTGGTGGCCGCCCGGTACGGGGACCCGGCCCTCGCCGATGCGGTCGACCGGGTGACGCCGACGGTCTACGAACTGTCGGAACTCCTCGTCGACGTGCTCGGCGTCACCGACGTCGGCGCGTACTTCCCGCACCGCGTCACCTACCACCCGACCTGCCACTCGCTGCGCATGCTCCGGGTCGGGGACCGGCCCCTGCGGCTGCTGCGCGCCGTACGCGGCATCGACCTCGTCGAACTGCCCGACGCCGGATCCTGCTGCGGCTTCGGCGGCACGTTCGCGCTGAAGAACGCGGACGTCTCCAACGCCATGCTCGCCGACAAGACGCGCCATGTCCTGGGCACCGGCGCCGAGATCCTGTGCGCGGGCGACAACTCGTGCCTGGCGCACATCGGCGGTGGTCTCTCCCGCCTCCGTACGGGCGTCGGCACCATGCACTTGGCCGAGATCCTGGCCGCCACGGAAGGACACGCATCGTGAGCGGTGCCGACAACGTCGTGTGGCTGGGAGCTCCGGCATTCCCCGAGGCCGCGCGCCACGCGCTCGCCGACAGCCGGTTGCGCGCCAACCTGCGCCGGGCCACCGGCACCATCCGGGACAAGCGGCTCGCGGTCGCCGCCGAACTCGACGACTGGGAGGAGCTGCGGGAGACGGCGGCCGCCGTCAAACGCCATACGCTCCGCCACCTGGACCACTACCTCCTGCGCCTGGAGGAGGCGGTGACCGCGGCGGGTGGAACGGTCCACTGGGCCGCCGACGCCGCGGCGGCCAACCGCATCGTGACCGACCTGGTCCGGGCGACCGGCGAGCGTGAGGTCGTCAAGGTCAAGTCGATGGCCACGCAGGAGATCGGCCTCAACGGGGCGCTCGCCGACGCCGGCATACGCGCCTTTGAGACCGATCTCGCCGAACTCATCGTGCAGTTGGACGACGACCGCCCCTCCCACATCCTCGTGCCGGCCATTCACCGGAGCCGCTCCGAGATCCGGGAGATCTTCCTGCGGGAGATGGGGGAGTGGGGCAGGCCGGCCCCGGACACGCTCACCGACGACCCGCGCGATCTCGCCGAAGCCGCCCGCCTCCATCTGCGGGAGAAGTTCCTGCGGGCCAAGGTCGCCGTGTCCGGCGCCAACTTCGCCGCCGCCGACACCGGCACGGTGGTGGTCGTGGAGTCGGAGGGCAACGGGCGCATGTGCCTGACCCTGCCGGAAACCCTGATCACGGTCATGGGCATCGAGAAGGTCCTGCCCAGCTTCGCCGACCTGGACGTCTTCCTCCAGCTCCTGCCGCGCTCCTCGACCGGCGAGCGCATGAACCCGTACACCTCGCTGTGGACCGGCGTCACCGACGGAGACGGACCCGGCGTCTTCCACCTGGTGCTGCTCGACAACGGCCGCACCGCCACGCTGGCCGACGAGGTGGGCCGCCAGGCGCTGGCCTGCATCCGCTGCTCGGCCTGTCTCAACGTGTGCCCGGTCTACGAGCGCACCGGCGGTCACGCCTACGGCTCCGTCTATCCCGGTCCGATCGGCGCCGTCCTGACCCCGCAGCTCGTCGGCGTCGAGAACGCCGCCTCCCTGCCCTTCGCCTCCACTCTGTGCGGTGCCTGCTACGACGCCTGCCCCGTGAAGATCGACATTCCGGAGGTGCTGGTCCATCTGCGCGCCGAAGCCGTCGAGGCGAAGCGGCGCCGCCGGCTGCTGCCCACCACGGAGGCGCTGGCGATGAAGGCCGCCGGCGCCGTCCTCTCGTCGCCTCGGCGCCTCGCCGCGGTCCAGGGGCCGGCCGCCCTCGGAGCCCGCCTGCTGTCCCGAGACGGCCGGATCGGCGTGCTGCCGGGTCCGTTCGCCCGCTGGTCCGGTACCCGGGACACGCCCGTGCCACCCCGGGAGTCGATGCGGGCCTGGTGGCGGCGTACGAGGACGGGCACGCGAGACGAAGGCCGTACGGCGACGGAGCGGGAGGAACGACGATGAGTGATCGAGAGGCCGTGCTGAGCGCGGTGAGGGCGGCGCTGGCCGGCGTACCCGATTCCGAGAGCCCCGACGACGCTCCTGCGCGTGGCCCCGGCGCCGACCACGCGGGGCCGGACGTCGTCGGGCTGTTCAGCGAGCGCGCCGCCGAATACCGGGCGGTGGTGGTCAGGGGGGCGGCGGCCGACGCCGCCGCGGCGGTGGGCCGCGCGTTGGCGCGTACCGGAGCGCGTTCCGTGGTCGTGCCGCCCGGACTTCCCGCGGATCTGCTCCCCGAGGGGCCGTGGGAGTGGCTCACGGACGTGCCGCCCCTCGCGGTCGGCCGACTGGACGGGGCGGACGCCGTGATCACCACCGCCGCCGCCGGCATCGCCGTCACCGGCACGGTGGCCCTCGACCACGGACCCGGGCAGGGACGCAGGGCGCTGACCCTGCTGCCGGACCAGCACGTCTGCCTGATCAGGGCGGACCGGATCGCCCCCGACGTCCCCGAGGCGCTGGGCCTGCTCGACCCGTACCGGCCGCTGACGCTCGTCTCGGGGCCTTCGGCCACCAGCGACATCGAACTCGACCGGGTGGAGGGCGTGCACGGGCCCAGGGTCCTGGACATCGTCGTGATCGAGGAGAGCCCGCAGTAAACCTCCGATGTATATACCCAACCGTGCGGCCGGGTCGATGAATCGGCGGGGACGTGGAGGGTGCACGACTCTAGACATCGGATCTCTTGCGGCGCCAAGATGACGACGCCTTCGGCGAAAGCCGCTGCGCCCCCACTTCCCCGCAAGCCAGCCCCTCCATGGATGGGAGACCGCGCCATGCCCGATGAGGCCCGACCGCAGCGACGGAGCATCCTCAAGGCCGGCGGTGCATTCGCCCTCGCACCTCTGATGGCTCAGCTGGCCGACTGGACGCCCGCCGCGGGGGCCGTCGCCGCGATGGCCCCCGCGGCGGCGGCCGTCCCGTGGCCGACCCTGTCGCGCACGGCGCTCACGTACCCCGTCCCCGCCCTGGACTGGCAGTCGCAGGCCCTGCCGATCGGCAACGGCCGACTGGGCGCCATGCTCTTCGCGGACCCTGACCGGGAGCGCATCCAGTTCAACGAGCAGAGCCTGTGGGGCGGGGTCAACAACTACGACAACGCCCTCGCGGGCCGGCCGGACAGCGACTTCGACACCGGCATGACCGGCTTCGGCTCGTACCGGAACTTCGGTGACGTCGTGGTCTCCTTCCGCTCCCGCCCGAAGGTCACGGCGCCCGGAGGCCCTTACCAGACCTCCTCGACGGAGGGCGTCGACAAGACGTACGACGGCACGCCGGGCACCAAGTGGTGCATCGACGGACCGGGCGCGAAGGTGCAGTGGCAGGTCGAGCTGCCCGAATCCGCAGCGGTCGCGGCCTACCGTCTGACGAGCGCCAACGACGTTCCGGAGCGCGACCCGCGGGAATGGACGCTGTCCGGTTCCTCCGACGGCGCCACCTGGACCACGCTGGACAGCCGCACCCTGGCGGCGCCTTTCGAGAGCCGCCTCCAGACGAAGGAGTTCACCTGCGCCGGTAGCGGGGCGTACCGCTTCTACCGCTTCGACTTCGTCCCCACGGCCGGAGTCAGCCACTTCCAGGTGAGCGAGATAGCCCTGTCCGGCGTCGACCTCGTCGGGGCGGGCGCGATGTACCTGTCCTCGCCGAGCGGACACTCCGGGGGATCCGGCGCCGGGACCGGGGCGCAGGACATCTCGCGTTCGGTGGACGCCGATCCCGCCACCGTCTGGCGGGTGGAGGGAACCGCACCCGCGGTCGTCTGGCAGGCCGACCTGCCCCGCCCGGCCGTCGTCACCTCGTACGCGCTGACGGCGGCTCCGGACCGTGCGCAGGACGACCCCCGGAGGTGGGTGCTGGAAGCGTCGCGGGACGGGCAGGCATGGGTGACCCTCGACTCCCGGACCCCGGGCGGGTCCTTCGCCGGCCGCGGTGAGACCCGGACCTACCGGATCACGAACGGCACGGCCTACCGTATGTACCGGCTCACGTTCACCCCCGGCAAGGCGTCCACCGGCTTCCAGGTCGCCGAGGTCGCCCTGGCGGGCACGGATCTCGACACGCGTACGCTGCGCGCGTTCGTCGACTACCAGCGCGCCCTGGACCTCGCCCAGGGCCTCCACGTCACCCGCTTCGGCGCGCCGGGCCGGCGCGCCCTGCGCGAGGCGTTCGCCAGCCGGTCCGCGGACGTCCTGGTCTTCCGGTACACCTCGGACGCCGACCGGGGGCTGTCCGGAACGATCTCCCTGACGTCCGGACAGGAGCAGGCTCCGACCACCGTCGACGCCACCGCCAGGAGGATCGCCTTCCGAGGCGTCATGGGCAACGGCCTCAGGCACGCGTGCACCGTCCAGGTCGCGCACACGGACGGAGAGGTGCGTGCGGAAGGGGCGACGCTCCGGTTCAGCGGCTGCACCAGCCTCACGCTGCTGCTCGACGCCCGCACCGACTACAGGCTCGACGCCGCCGCCGGGTGGCGCGGCGTCGAGCCGGAGCCGGTCGCCGTGAGAACGCTCGACGCGGCGGCCGCCCGTTCCTACGAGGCGCTGCGCGAGGAGCACACCGCCGGAACGCGGGCCCTCATGAACCGTGTCGCCGTCGACTGGGGCACCACCGGCGACGCCGTCGTCGCCCTCCCCACCCCCGTCCGGCTCGCCCGGTACGCGGCGGGCGGGCAGGACCCGACCCTCGAACAGACGATGTTCGACCTCGGGCGGTACCTGCTGATCAGCTCCTCGCGCCCGGGAGGGCTGCCCGCCAACCTCCAGGGGCTCTGGAACGACAGCAACACGCCGGCCTGGGCCTCCGACTACCACACCAACATCAACGTGCAGATGAACTACTGGGGAGCCGAGACGACGAACCTGCCGGAGTGCCACGAGGCACTGGTCGGGTTCGTCCGGCAGGTGGCGGTCCCCAGCCGCGTGGCGACCCGCAACGCCTTCGGCGCGGACTCCCGGGGCTGGACCGCCCGTACCAGCCAGAGCGTCTTCGGCGGCAACGCGTGGGAGTGGAACACGGTCGCGAGCGCCTGGTACGCGCAGCACCTGTACGAGCACTGGGCGTTCACCCAGGACCTCGGCCACCTCCGCACCGTCGCGTACCCCATGATCAAGGAGATCTGCGAGTTCTGGGAGGGGCACCTCAAGGAACGCGAGGACGGGCTGCTCGTCGCACCGAACGGCTGGTCTCCCGAGCACGGGCCGCGCGAGGACGGGGTCATGTACGACCAGCAGATCATCTGGGACCTGTTCCAGAACTACCTCGACTGCGAGGCGGTACTCGGCGCGGACCCCGCCTACCGGGCGAAGGTGGCCGACATGCAGGCGCGTCTCGCGCCGAACAGGATCGGCCGGTGGGGGCAGCTGCAGGAGTGGCAGGAGGACATCGACAGCCCCACCGACACCCACCGCCACACCTCGCACCTCTTCGCCGTCTTCCCGGGCCGGCAGATCACCACGAGGACACCGGACCTCGCGGCCGCCGCCCTGGTCTCGCTCAAGGCGAGGTGCGGGGAACGGGACGGCGTCCCGTTCACGGCCGCGACCGTCTCGGGCGACAGCCGCCGCTCGTGGACCTGGCCCTGGCGGGCGGCCCTCTTCGCCCGCCTCGGCGACGGGCACCGCGCCGGGATCATGCTGCGCGGACTGCTGACGTTCAACACGCTGCCCAACCTGCTCTGCAACCACCCGCCCTTCCAGATGGACGGCAACTTCGGCATCTCGGGCGCCGTGGCGGAGATGCTTCTCCAGAGCCACGACGGCGTCATCCACCTGCTGCCCGCGCTTCCGGACGAATGGAAGGCCAAGGGCTACTTCAGGGGCCTGCGCGCCCGCGGAGGCTACGAGGTCAGCTGCGACTGGCTGGACGGGAAGGTCACGTCCTACCGCATCGTGGCCGACCGGGCGCCCGGGCAGACGACCGTCGCCGTGCGGGTGAACGGCGTGGACACGAACGTGCAGCCGGCCAAGCCCTGACGGCGGATGCCGCCGCTGGAGGCCGCGCGGTTCCCCTGCCGGTCGCGTGGCCGCGGCCCGCCCGTTCGGGGCGGGCCGCGGACCCCCGTGCCGGGGCTTCGAGGCGGAGCGGCCTCACGAGGTGCCCGCCGTCGGGGCGGGGGACGCGAGTTCGATCCGTACGACGGTGTCGACCGGGTCCGGCAGCGGATACGTGAAGTGGCCGACCTCGCCGAACTGCACGAACGGGATGTCGGGGTACGAGGCCACGACCCACTCCTCGCAGAGCTTCAGCTCCCGGCCGTCCGCGAGCAGCGTGATCCGCTCGATCGCGTCCTTGTCCATGCCGACCAGCGGCAGCGGCCCGATCGGGGCGCGCAGGACATGGGCGTAGACGGTCGAGCCGGAGCGCGTGTAGTAGCCCCATTCGGGCGTACCGATGCTGGCCGGCCCCGCGCCGTACACCGATGCGCCGTTGGTCTCCAGCCAGCGGCCGATCCGGCGAAGCCGCTCCGCCGCCTCGGGCTGGATGGTGCCGTGCCGGTCCGGTCCGACGTTGAGCAGGAGATTGCCGCCCTTGGCGACGCACTCCACCAGCTTGGTGATCACCTGCTCCGGCGACTTCCACACATCGTCGTCAGCGTGGAAGCCCCAGTTGTTGTTGAGGGTGACGCACGCCTCCCACGGCACCGGCGTGCCGTCCGGCGTGCGGAAGCCCTCGACGGGGATGACCTGTTCCGGGGACACGAAGTCCCCGCAGTACGAGGTGGGTTCGTCGGTGACGATGGAGCCCATGCCCTCGCCGCTGGTCTCCAGGCGGTTGTCCATGATGACGTCCGGCTGCAGTTCGCGGACCATCGCCACGAGGTCGGCGGCACCCCACTGCTCCGGGCCCATCCCCTCGTACGAGAAGTCGAACCACAGGATGTCGAGCGTGCCGTAGTGGGTGCACAGCTCCCGGACCTGGCCGTGCAGGAAGGCGCGGTACGCGTCCAGGTCGGGCCGGTGGCCGGCGAAGGCGGGGTTGTCGCGCTCCGGATGCGCCCAGTCGCCGTAGTGCGGGTAGTCGGGGTGGCGCCAGTCGAGCAGGGAGAAGTAGAGGCCGACCTTGATGCCGCGGGCGCGGAACGCCTCCAGGAACTCGGCGACCAGGTCACGGCCGATGCCGTTGTGCATGCTGCCGTAATCGGTGAGCGCGGTGTCGAACAGGCAGAAGCCGTCGTGGTGCTTGGCGGTGAGCACCGCGTACTTCATGCCTGCCCGCTCGGCGAGTTCGGCCCAGGACTGCGGGTCGAAGTCCTCGGCGCCGAAGCCGTCGACGGCGGACTGGTAGTCGGCGAGCGGGACGCGTTCGTGGGAGCGGAGCCATTCACCCCGGGCGGGGACGGCGTACGGCCCCCAGTGGATGAACATCCCGAAGCGGTCGTGCCGGAACCACTCGGAGCGTGCGAAGCGACCCAGGTTCATCCCTTCACCGCTCCCGCGGCCATCCCGCTCACGATGTACTTCTGCGCGACGAGGTAGACGGCGACCACGGGCAGCATGGTGAGGACGAGGTTGGCGCAGACCAGCCCGTAGTCGAAGCTGTGCGTGGTCTGGAAGGTGAACACCGTCATGGGGAGGGTCCACCGATCGGCGTCGGGGATCAAGAAGAGCACGTTCTGAAACTCGTTCCAGGCATAGGTGAAGACCAGGATCAGCGCGGTGAAGCTGACCGGTCGCAGGAGCGGGAAGACGATGGTGAAGAACAGCCGCAGCGATCCCGCACCGTCGAGCAGCGCCGCCTCGTCGATCTCCCGGGGCAGCTGCCGGATGAAGCCGACGTAGGTCAGCGTGATGAAGGGGATCTGCACGGCGACGTCCGTGAGGATGAGCCCGGCGTACGAGCCGCCGAGGCCGATCTCCTGGAGCATCCGGATCGCCGGGATGAAGGCGAAGGGCGCCACCAGGCCGGTCAGCAGGTAGCTGTAGACGCCGCCGGTGACCCGGCCGGGGCGGCGCGCGATGACGAACGCGGCGAGCGAGCACACGAGGACCGTGCTGGCGGTGACGCCGACCGCGATCAGGACGCTGTTGCCGAGGGCGCGCAGCGAGTCGCCGGTGGTGATCACCGTCAGGTAGTTGTCGAAGTGCCAGCCGTCGGGAAGGGCGAAGCTCATCGTCCCCGACTCCGCCGTGCCCTTCACGCTGGTGATCAGGACCAGGTACAGGGGGGCCAGGAACACCACGGCGACCAGAGCGGCCAGGGCGTACGTGGCCGAGGAGGCGAGGAGTGTGCGGGCGCGGGGGCCGGCCGGTCGGCGGCTCATGCCGTCGCCTCCATCCTGCGGACGAAGCGGTTGATCACCAGGGCGACGACGGTGACCATGAGGAACTGGACGACGTTGACCGCGGCGGCGTAGCCGAGGGCGCCGGTGTTGAGCTGCTTGTAGACGTACGAGGTGAGCACCTCGGTCGCGGTGCCGGGCCCGCCGCCGGTCGTGGCGTAGATCATGTCGAAGGCCTTCATGCCGGTGATGAAGGTGAGCAGCGCGGCCAGGTTGATGGCGTGCCGGACATACGGGATCTTGATGTGCCGGGCCACCTGCCAGGGGCCGGCCCCGTCGATCTGGGCGCTCTCGACCAGTTCCTTCGGCACCGCCTGGAGCGCGGCGAGGACCAGGACGACGGTCCAGCCGACGCCCATCCAGGTGTCGACGGCGGTGACGCTGTACAGCGCCAGGTCGAAGCTGCCGAGCCAGTCCTGGTCGAGCCCGAAGGGCGCAAGGAGGGCGTTGAGCGGGCCGTCGGCCTTGAGGATGTAGCCGAAGAGCAGGCCGACGACGATGGTGGAGAACATGATCGGCAGATAGACGACGGCCCGCAGGACCTTCGCGCCGCGGAAGGTGCGGTTGAGGAGGAAGGCGATCGCCACGCCCAGGACCGTCTTGCCGACGGTGACGCAGCCGGCGTACAGGAACTGGTTCCAGGTGGCGTTCCACAGCACCGAGCCGTCGCCGGCCATCAGCCGGTAGTTCGCCAGACCGACGAAGCGGGTGTCCGGTACGTAGGTGGAGGCGTCCGTGAGCGAGAGGTACATGCCGAAGAAGGCCGGCAGCAGGAAGAAGACGGTGAAGACCGTGACCGCCGGGACGAGGAACGCGTACCGGTAGGTGCGGATGACCCCCGACCTGGTGGAGCGCCCCGCGTTCTCACGTACTCCGCCTCCTCTCCTGCGTCCTGTCTCCGCGTCACGTCCCTCTTCCGGCGCCGTTACCCGGCGGCTGATGGAGGCGAGGCTCATGCTGTCTCCGATCTCGGGCCGGGTCAGAACCCGGCGGCGCCGGCCTTGGCGCCCGCGCTCTGCCAGGCCTTCTGGACGCGGTCGCCGAAGCCCGCGACGTCCGACCGTCCGCCGATCAGCTCCTGGTAGGCGGCGATGATGTCGTCCTGCGGCTGCGGGATCGTGGACTGCTGGTCGAACGGGGCCACGAAGCCACCCTGGTCGACGAGCTTCTGCAGGTCGGCGACGCCCCCGGAGGGCTTGGCCGCCTTGACGTCGGTGAAGGCGGAGACGCCCGGGTTGGTGTCGAGGAACTTCTGTGCCTGCGGCTGCGCGATCATGAAGTTCAGGAAGTCCTGGGCCTGCGGGGCGACCTTGGAGAACGTCGCCACCTTGAGCAGGTTGGGCTTCTGCAGACCGAGGGTGGTGGGGCCGTCCACGGCCGGCAGCAGGAAGAACCCGACGTTCGCGTCGGGGTTCGTCCTGGCGATCTCGCCGAGCGCCCAGGTGCCGTTGATGAGGGCGCCGGACCGGCCCGTCGCGACCGAGGCCGTGGAGGACTCGTAGGTCGACGTCAGCGCGTCCTTGTTGGTGAGGCCCTGCTTCACCCAGCCCTCCAGGGCCTGGTACTCCTGCTCGAAGCCGGGGACGGCCGGCCACGTGACCTTGTTGCCGTCGAGCTTGGCGACCAGGTCCTTGTCGGCGCCGAGGAAACCCGCGTTGACGGAGCTGCGGTGCTGAAGCAGCGTCCAGCCGTCCTTGCCGGCCAGGTGGAGCGGGGTGACACCGGTCTTCTTGACCTTCTCCAGGTCGGCCTGGAACTCCGCGAGGGTGGTCGGCGGGGTGGTGATGCCGGCCTTGGCGAAGACGTCCTTGTTGTAGATGACGCCGGTGGCGTTGAGGCCGTCGGCGCTGGGCGTGCCCCAGATGGTGCCGTCGGGAGAGGTGATCGCCTTGCGGACGTCGGGGTTGAGACGCTGGACCCACGGTCCGGTGGCCGGCCGCATGATCGCGGCCTTGTCCTTGGCGGTGTCCTGGCCGGCGAAGATGTCGACGCCGCTCCTGGCGGCGATCCGGGCCTGCACGAGCGCGTCGTAGTTCGCGTCCGGCACCGGGGTGAGGGTGACCTTGTTGCCGGTCTTCTTCTCCCAGGCGGCGACGTTCTCCTTGAAGCCGGGGACGCTCGCCCAGGAGCTCGGGAGCATGTACGTGACCGTGGTGCGGCCGCTCGCGTCGGTGCCGCCGTCGCCGGAACAGCCGCCGACCACGGCCGTGACGGTGAGCGCCGCGGCGCCGATCAGGGCGGTTCTCCGGATTCTGCGCATGGCAGGGTTCCTCTCCGAGCTCTGGGGGTGAAGGAGGTGCGGGGGATGGGGAGTCTCTCGGGTGTCCGCGCCGGTCAACCGGCGGCGGTGGAGGCGCGGTGGTTCTCGCGGCCCGCGTCGTACGCTCCCGGCTGCAGTGGACGCACGTCGATCCGCGCGGGGAAGGCGGGGTCGCCGAGCAGGGTGTGGAAGGCATGGGTGAGCGAGAGCTGGAGTGAGCCGAGAGCCGGGCCGAACGTCGGGTTCTCGGTGACTGCCAGCTTCACCGGATACGCCTTGCGCATCAGGGTGTGTAAACGCGTCGCGATCCGGTCGGTGAGCGCTCGCCGGTGGGCGAGCGGCCCACCGAGGACGACGAGCTCGGGGTCCACGGCCAGGGTCAGATAGGCGATCTGGCGTGCTGCGCGTGCGGCGAACGCGTCCAGATCGTGCCGCGCGGCCGGATCGCCGCGGTCGGCGGCCTCCACGACCGGCAGGAACGAGTCGACGTCGCCCCAGTGCGCCGGTGCGGCCGGGCCGTCGTCGATCAGGTTGAGCTCCCCGGCCAGGTTCCGGCTGCCCCGCTGGATGCGTCCCTCCACGACGACGCCGGCCGCCACCTCGTGCCAGGCCAGGGCCAGGGCGAAGGTGTCGGCACCACGAGCGGCGCCGTAGGCGTGCTCGGCGATCGCCGCGGCGTTCAGGTCGTGCTCGACGATCAGGGGTACGTCTCCGAAGGCCAGCCCGGCCTCGGCGGGGGACAGCCCCTGCAGGTCCGGATAGTGCGGGGCGTAACTGATCCGTCCGTCCGGGCCGACTCCGCCGGTGAGTGCGACGCCGAGACCGAGCCACCTGCCGTGCGTGGTCTTCAGCGAGTTCACCAGGCGGTCCAGTCGCTCCCGGAACGCCCTCACCCGTTCGCGCCCCGAGCGGGGCTCCGGGTCGTGGTGACGGCCGATGTGGAGGAGCCGGCCGGCGACGTCGCAGACGAGGATCCGCTCGTCGTGCTTGCCGATCTCGGCGCCGATCACGAAGCCGTGCCGGCCCCCGAACCGGAACCGGGAGGCGGGGCGGCCGCCGACGGGCGTCGGGGACTCCCCGTGCTCGGCCCCCGAGATGACCTCCACGAGGTGCGGGAGCTCGGCCAGCCGGTCCCTGACCGTCGGCCGGGACAACCCGGTGGCGCTCGCCAGCTCGCTGATCGTCGCCTCGCCCAGCGCGTGCAGCGCCGCGGCGCAGGCCACCGTGGTCGTCCGCGCAGAGGCTCTGTCACCGGAGGCGAACCTGAACATGGAGTGCTCTCTTCGGAGGCCGTCGGCCGGCGCCCGCGAGGGACCGGCGGCCGACGGTATGACAAGGAGGTTTCGAATCCGGCTTTCGTAACCGGGTGGCAGGAACGTAGAGGACGTGCCGACGGGCCTGCAACGGTTCCGAAAGCGATCGTGCCGATCTTTCGGAACCCGTCCACGGATGGGCGATGGCTCGCTTCCGCCCCGATCCACCCCCGAGATATGAAGGCCCGCCCAGACGGGTTCCCGAACTCTTTCAGTCACTCACGTGTGTCGCCTACGTTGCCGCTACTTCACCAGGACATGGCCCCGGGGCGGGCCCATGAGACGCAGGAGGCAGCGGTGGCAGAGCGCGAGAACCCGGCAGCGGGGAACGACGCGGGCCACGCCGGCGGAGTCGGCGGACCGGGGCGCAGGCAGCTCCTCAGGACGATCGCGGCCATCGGCGCGGGCGCGGCGGGCTCCGGCCTTCTCGGCCTCGGCGGCACGGCCGCCGCCGCGACGCCGGAAGCGGGCCGATCCGCCTCGACCGAGGTCCGGCCCGGCGCCGTCCTGCGCGCCACCATCGACGCGACGCACCCCGCGCACCTCATCAACCTCGGGCAGAGCGACGAGCCGTACCAGGGCACCCTGGCGCAGCTGTGGAGCACGGTTCCGGACGGCCTCAAGCCGTACTGCTACGTCAACCTCATCCCCGGCAGCGAGATCCACGACGTGCCGGCCGCGACCGACTGGATCCAGGCCCGGCTCGACGCCGCAGAGGCCGCCGGTATCCCGGTGACCGTGCAGGTCGCCCAGGGCGCCACGGGCACGCGGGCCATCCCGGCGCACAAGTGGCGTACGTGGGCGCAGACCCACCCGAGGACCTTCGTCGGTCTCAACGCGGCGGAGCTGTACAACGGCATCGACCAGAGCGACTACCTGATCGACCTGTTCCACCTCGTCGGTGAGCAGGGCATGTTCTTCTTCTGGACCGACACCAACATCTACGGCACCCACGGCATGATGCTCGACTACATGCAGAACAACGCCCGGTTCCTGCCGGCCATGAAGGCGAACGCCAAGAACCTGGTCCTCATGAACAAGGAGTCCTTCGCCACCGACAGCACCGACGCCCTCATCAAGGGCCTGTGGCTCACCGGCTACATCGGCAACTGGGGCTCGTCGACCGACTGGTGGAAGTGGGGCCTGGACGGCAAGGGCGTCTTCCCCGGCGGCGAGGGCTGGCAGGACTGGAAGTTCATCCTCCAGTACCCGCAGGGCCTGCAGGTCCAGTCGATCGTGCGCGACCTGTCCCAGGGGGCGACCTGTTTCCTCGCGGAAGCCTCGTACTTCACCAACGGCGCTCTCGGACACCGCTACGCGGGAGCACAGTTCGGCGTCTACCCCGTCCTGCAGGGCGTCCTGAACGGCTGGATCCAGATCCCGACCCGCTCCCAGGTCGCCGCCCAGCCCCAGGTCCTGGCCAAGGGCATGGCCGCCTACTCCACCCCGGGCTGGAACCGATCGGTCAACAACGCGATGGCCGTCGACGGACGCTACGGCCTGCCGCCGCTCGTGCCGACCACCATGCCGACCGCCGACCACGCGGCCTTCACCACGATCACCACCAAGCAGCCGACCAGCTACTACGACAGCGTCTCCCCGGGCTTCGCCAGCACCGGCAACGGCTGGGTGGTCCGCTCCGACGGCACGCACACGCAGTGGTACTACACCAATCCGGTCATGTTCGAGCAGCGGAAGACCGCCTCGGTCATCCCGCTGACCAACGTGCCCGGTGCGCAGGTGACCATCAGTTCCGACGAGCACACCAGCGTGGTCATCCAGGAGAACCCGAACAACCTCGGCGTCCACGTCTTCAACTACCGCCTCGACCTCACCGACGCCCTCTCCCAGGTCGCCGACCAGGCCGACACCGTCGCCTTCGGCCAGAACCACATGGCACCGCGCCTCGACGCCGCCGGCGACCCCGTCGTCAACGCGGACGGAACGATCACCACCGTCGGCAACCGCATCCTCCCGGACCAGACCTCCCGTGACGTCCGCGACGTCACGCTGGCCGTCGTCGGCACCTGGAACGGCGGCCGGCCGCGCGTGACCTTCGACGACTACCCGGGCATGACCCGCCCGTACACGAGGACGGAGACCTGGGACGCCGCCACCAGCACGCTCACCCTCGCCCTCACGATGAACGGCACCAGCCACTTCAACGTCCAGATCGACGGCGGCGGCCCGCACGTCCTGCCCCGCACCGGCTGGACCGTGGCCTACGCCGACAGCCAGGAGCTCAGCGCCGAGAACACCCCCGCCACCAACGTCCTGGACGGCACCATGTCCACCTTCTGGCACACGCGCTGGTCGGACACCGACCCGGACCCCGCCTGCCCGCACGAGATCCAGCTCGACATGAAGGCCGCCCACACCGTCTCCGGGTTCACGTACCTGCCGCGCCAGGACGGATACGAGAACGGCTGGGTCGGCGCGTACGAGTTCTCCGTCTCCGCCGACGGCACGAACTGGGGGAGCCCGGTAGCCGGCGGTACGTTCGCCGCGGACGCCACCCTGAAGACCGTACGCTTCCCCGCCACCACCGGCCGGTACGTGAGGTTCCGCGCCCTCTCCGAGGTCAACGGCCAGCCCTGGACCTCCTGCGCCGACCTCACCGTCATCGGCCTGTAGCACCGTCCCACCGGAGAGAACCCGCGCATGACCTCGCACCACCGGGACCTGGCCGTGCTCGCCGCGGCCGGGTCCGCCCTCGTCCTCGACACCTCGGGCCCCGGCGTCCCCGCCGTCCTGCACTGGGGCGCCGACCCCGGCGACCTCGGCGACCCGCACGAGCTGCTCCTCGCCCTCACCCCCGGACGGCCGGTCGCCTCCGTGGACCAGCCGGTCCCCCTGCGGCTCCTCCCGCAGCAGGCAGACGGCTGGACCGGACGCCCCGCCCTCACCGGGCACCGCGACGGAGCCCACCCGCACCTCCGCCTGGAGCTCACCGAGCCCGTGGCCCTCGTCCCCGCGGAAGAGGCCGGCGGACACCTCCGGATCACGGCCGCCGACCGGGCCGCCGCCGTGACCGTCCGCACGGACATCGAGATGGACCGCTTCGGCGTCATCAGAATCCGGCACACCCTGGGCAACGACGGCCCCGGCACCTTCACCCTCGACTCCGCGGCATGCCTGCTCCCGGCCGGCGACCAGGCGACCGAAGTCCTCGACTTCACCGGCCGCTGGGCCAACGAACGCCGCCCGCAGCGCGGCCCGCTGAACCACGGCCTCACCCTGCGCGCATCGCGCCGGGGCCGCACCGGCCACGACGCCACCGGCCTCCTCGCCGTCGGCCGGCCGGGCTTCGGCTTCCGGCACGGCCAGGTGTGGGCCGTGCACACCGGCTGGAGCGGCAACCACCTCCACTACGCGGAGCGCGTCCCCGAGCACCGTCCCGTCCTCGGCGGCGGCGAGCTCCTGGGCCCCGGCGAGATCCGTATCGCCCCGGGTGAGTCCCACCAAACCCCCTGGACGTACTTCGCCTGGTCGGACGCCGGACTCGACGGCCTGTCCGACCGCCTGCACCGGCACCTCCGGGCACGCCCCGGCCACCCCCGTACGCCACGGCCGGTGACGCTCAACACCTGGGAGGCGGTCTACTTCGACCACCGCCTCGACACCCTCACCGACCTGGCCGAACGCGCCGCCGCCGTCGGCGTGGAACGCTTCGTCCTCGACGACGGCTGGTTCACCGGCCGCCGCGACGACAGCGCGGGCCTCGGCGACTGGACCGTCGACGCCCGGATCTGGCCCGACGGCCTGCACCCGCTCGTCGACCGGGTCGGGGAACTCGGCATGCAGTTCGGCCTCTGGGTCGAGCCGGAGATGGTCAACCCCGACTCCGACCTGGCCCGCGCCCACCCCGACTGGCTGCTCACGGCCCCCGGCCGGCCCGCCCCGGCCGCCCGCAACCAGCAGGTCCTCGACCTGGCGCACCCCGAGGCGTACGCCCACATCGCCGCCCGCCTGCACACGCTGATCGACGCGTACGACATCGCCTACCTCAAGTGGGACCACAACCGCGACCTGCTGGAAGCGGTCCACGACGGTGCCGCGGGAGTCCACGCCCAGACGGCGGCCGTCTACCGCCTCCTCGACGAACTCCGCGACCGCCACCCCGGGCTGGAGATCGAGTCCTGCTCCTCGGGCGGCGCCCGCATCGACTACGGCATCCTGGAACGCACCGACCGCGTCTGGGCCTCCGACACCAACGACCCCCTCGAACGCCAGTCGATCCAGCGCTGGACCGGCCTGCTCGTCCCACCGGAACTCATCGGCTCCCACGTCGGCGAGGCCCGCGCCCACACCACCGGCCGCGTCACCTCCCTGGCCACCCGCCTCGCGACCGCCCTGTACGGCCACGCCGGCATCGAATGGGACCTCACCCGCTGCCCCGACGACGAGCTGACCCGACTGGAGACGTGGGTACGCCTCCACAAACGCCTCCGCCCCCTACTCCACACCGGCACCACCGTGCACGCCGACCACCCGGACCCGGCGGCCTGGCTCCACGGCGTCGTCTCCGAAGACCGCCGCCACGCCCTCTTCACCCTCGCCCAGCTCACCGCGTCGACGGACTCGGTCCCACCCCGCCTCCGCCTCCCGGGCCTCGCTCGGGAGCTGACCTACACCGTCACGGTCCGCCCGGAGTTCCCCTTCACCCAGGCCCACCCGAGTACCGCCGTCCCCTGGATCGCCCAGGGCACGCTTCGCGCCCGCGGCGCCGTCCTCACCGACCTGGGCCTGGTGGCCCCGCTGCTGGACCCGGCGCAGTGCCTGGTCCTGGAGGTGGAGGCGACCGACGACCCCGACCGGGATCGACCAGCCGGCCCGGTTCTCGCTCCGGGCACCGACGCCCGTCCGCTGCCAGGACACCGTTCCGACGGCATGAGCTGCTGATCGCCACGGTCCCCCGCCTGCGCCGCAGCCACCGTGGAGCGGAGCCGTCACGGACGCGGAGGGTCATGGATCCCGGTGTCCGCCGGGTGGGGCCGACCGGCTCTCGGTGGGCTCGGGCGGGGAACCGGCGGCGGGCTCGCCCGCCGCGAGGTGCTCCAGGACCTCCGCCAGTTCCTCGCAGGCGCGGCGCACCGAACGGCGGGTCGCACGCTGCTCGGTGATGACGGAGGCGAGGAGCAGCGCGGTCAGGGCGGCGGAACCATTGAACGCCTGGAGCTTGACCATGATCTCGACGTCCGACAGGTGGAGGAACGCGCCCCGCCCGGCGGTCGCCTCGAAGGTGGTGAGCACGGAGGCGAAGAGCGCGCACAGCACGCCTCCGGCGAGCTGGAAGCGGAGCGCTGCCCAGATCAGCAGGGGGAAGACGAGGAAGAGCATGCTCATCGGGCTGAGCACCGCCATGGGCATGAGGACCAGGGTCGTCAGCCCCAGGAAGGCCGCCTCCTTCCAGCGCCGTACCCGGAACCGTCCGGCCGGCCCCGCGAGGACGAGCAGGAGGGGGGCGACGAGCAGCACCCCCATCGTGTCGCCCACCCACCAGGCCAGCCAGACGGGCCAGAACTCGCTCCTGTCCAGGGAGCCCTTCGCCACCTGCAGTCCGACGCCCGCGGTCGCGCTGATCAGCATGGCGCCGAACCCGCCGAGGAAGACCAGGGAGAGTCCGTCCCGCAGCCGTGCCATGTCGCGCCGGAAGCCCGCCCGTCTCAGCAGCAGGAAGGCGCAGAGCGGCGCGACGGTGTTGCTCGCCACGGTGACCACTGTGGTGGGCCCCGGAGCGGTGAGGGAGGCGATGACGAGGAAGGAGCCGAGGGCGATCCCGGGCCAGACCCGCGCGCCGAGCAGCAGCAGCGCGGCGACGGCCACGCCGGTGGGCGGCCAGATGGGGGTGAACACCACGCCGTCGACGACGAGGCGGCCCATCAGGCCGAGCCGTCCGGCCGCGTAGTAGCAGACCGCCACGGCCAGCGAAGTCAGCGCCGCCTCGGTAAGGGGCCGGAGCCGCCGAATATCCCACACGCCAGCCATCAGACACCGGCCGGGCCGTCACGACCAGGCACGGCACCCTGCGTGTCGGGCGTCGCCTCACGGCACGAGTCCGGTCCGGACGCCGTCCGGACCGGCTGGTGGAGTCCCGACCGGCCCGGGGTACGGCCCGAACCGGGGCGGGCAGACCCGGGGCGAGCCCCCTTCACCCCCCGGCCGTCGACCGGGCCGGACCACCGTCATGGCCGACGACCAGGACGGCCGCGTCGTCCTCGTGCCCCACCGTGGCCGCCAGCTTCATGACGGCGGTGGCGAGCGCGTCGACGTCCAGCCCGGCGACGGCGGTGATCCCGGCGAGCCGCGCCACCCGGTCCAGACCCTCGTCGATGTGGAGCGAGGGCCCCTCCACCACCCCGTCGGTCAGGAGGACGAAGACACCGTCGGCCGTGAGCCGGTGACGCGTGGCCGGGTAGTCGACGCCGCGGAGCACACCGAGCGGAGGCCCTCCCTCGCTGTCGTCGATGCCGGAGCGGCCGTCGGCGGTGGCCCAGATGTGGGGGATGTGTCCGGCCCGGGCGCACTCCAGGGTGCCGGCAGCCGGGTCGAGCCGCAGGAAGGTGCAGGTGGCGAAGAGGTCGGCGCCCATGGAGATCAGCAGGTCGTTGGTACGACCGAGCAGCTCTCCCGGGTCCGCGGTGACGGAGGCCAGCGCGCGCAGTGCCACGCGGACCTGTCCCATGAAGGCGGCGGCCTCGATGTTGTGCCCCTGGACGTCGCCGATGGACATGCCGATCTGCCCGCCGGGCAGGGAGAAGGCGTCGTACCAGTCACCGCCGACGTTGAGCCCGTGGTTGGCGGGCTCGTAGCGCACGGCCAGCCGGGCGCCCGGAACACTGGGCAGCTCCGAGGGCAGCATGCCGCGCTGCAGGGCCACCGCGAGCTCGACACGTGAACGCTGCGTCTCGGCCAGTTCCCGAGCCTTGGCGGTCAGCGACGCGAGCCGGACCAGCAGGTCCTCGCTGTTGCCGGCCGGCCGTCTGCGGAACATCGATCACTCCGACGTCACGACAATCCTCGTATCACTCCGTCCCCGTCTCCAGCCCGCGGGACCCCAGGGGACCACTCCGGTACGAACACGTCCCTCCCCACTCTGCCCGGAGGGCACGACGCCCGCATCTCATCGACCCCGCACCCGGCCCGAAGGCGTCGCCAGGGCGTGGGCGCCGGGAGCCGGGATCCCCTCCTCTTCGAACGCGCCCCCGCCTGCGTTCCTGGCCGCGACCAGGGCCTACCTGCTTCTTCGCCCGCTCCGTGGCCTGCTCCGGTACCGCCACGTCGTCCAGCGGGATGGGGCGGAGATACTCCTGGCGGTAGCCCGCGTGCGGAACCGAGACCTGCCATGTGCGGTCGGTCGCGCTCCGTCACGGGCCGGACGCCCGAGGGCCGAGGAGTACGTCGGCGCCGGCGTGCGGCGCATCCGTCGAGCAGGCCGGGTCGGCACCGCGGGTGTACATCCCGCTGACGAGTCGTCGACAGCCGCGTAGCACTTGAGGACGATCCCGCGTCCATAGGGAGGGGGACTTCTCGACCGAGAGGGAACCTCGGCCTGCGGTCGCCGTCTTGGTTCCCGTGTCGGCTTGATCGTCGAGTCGACGCGAGGAGGGTGTGATGGCAGGTCAGGTGAGCAGGACGAGGCGGGCGAAGGCGTCGGCGCCGGAGTACCAGGGGGCTCTCGAATCGTTGTCGGTGAACGCCTCACTGCCCGAGGTGCTGGCCCGGGCCATGGAGGAGCTGCGGACGGCCGAACGGGCCGGGGACCGGAGGGAGGAGGCGCGCTGCGGGCTGGCCGTGGCGGAGGCATGCCGCAGGCTCGGGCGCGTCGAGGAGGCCGACCGGGCGTGGAAGGCGAGCTACCGGGCGGCGCGTTCGGCCGGCCACGAGGGGGCCATGGCGTGGGCTCTGTGGAGCGGCGGCACGCTGGCCCGACAGCGGGGTGCGTTCAGGCTGGCGTACCGTTTGCTGCGGCTGGCCGCCGAGACGGGCGAGCGGGGTGGTGACGTCGTCGTGCGCGGCTACTCACTGGCGGGGCTGGCCGAGACCGGGCGCATCCAGGGCGACTACGCGGCGGTGAGGAGGCTGCACGAGCAGCTGCTCGCCGAGGCCCGTCGCCGAGGCGAGGCCCGTCACACGGTGTGGGCGCTGGAGGGCATCGCGCAGATGCACCGCAACACCGGCGCATACGACGAGGCCCTGGCCCTGTTCGAGGAGGCGGCCGACACGGCGTTCCGAGCCGAGGACCGGCGCGGGTGGGCCTGGGCGCTGCGCGGCATCGCGGACGTGGTGTCGGTGCGCGACGCCGACGCGGAACGCGCCCTGTCGTTGCTGTCCCAGGCGGAGCAGGCATGCCGCGAGATGCGGCTTTCCAGCGCGCTCGCCTACAACCACAAGATGCGCGGAAACGTCCTGTACCGGGCGGGCCGCTACGAGCAGGCCCGTGAGATGTACGCGCTGGCCCTTGAGGAGTTCCAGGAGATGGACGAGCCGCGCGGGACGGCGCTGTCGCGACTGGGGCTGGTCAAGGCCTCCGCCCGTCTGGGCCGCGACGCCGCGCACACGGCCGCGGACCTGGCGGAACTGCGCTCGACGCTGGACCGTATCGGGCTGCGGCATGCCCGGGACATGGTGGACAAGGCAGCGGTCGAACTGGGGGTCGGGCCGCTCCCGGACCACAGCGGCCGCGAGCAGGGCGCCGCAGGGCCCGTGCTGCCGTCGGTCGGGGCCGAGGCGCTTCAGGCCGCCGACGTGGAGGGCCTGCGGTGAGCGCCGTCCCGACGCCGTCCTCGCCGGGCGTCGCGGTCGTGGCCACGGTGCGGTCCTCTCATGCTCACGCCACTGATCGCGAGAGGGGTGACGATGCCTGTCATGACGTCCACCACGACGCGGCGCCGACCCGTGTCCTGGAGCGTTGCCGTGACCTCGTCCGACCCGCGCTGGTAGAGGCGGTGGGCAGCCTCCATCCGTGGACCGGTGAGATGGCGGCGTACGCGCTGGGCTGGTCCGACAGGGTCGGTACGCCGGATCCCGGCGGATCCGAGGGCAAGGGAGTGCGCCAGGCGCTCGCCGTGCTCGGGGCCGAGGCGGTCGGGGCCGAGGGCGCGGAGGCCGTACCCGGTGCCGTGGCCGTCGAACTCGTGCACACCTTCTCGCTCCTCCACGACGACATCATGGACGGCGACGCCCTGCGTCGGCAGCGCCCGGCGGTGTGGAAGGCATACGGGACCGGACCGGCCGTTCTCGCAGGTGACGCGCTGCTCGCCCAGGCCGTGACCACCTTGGCCGAGGCCCCGGGCCGGCACGCGGCGTCCGCGGTCCGCTGCCTCTGCCGGACCCTGAACGTGCTGGTGTCCGGCCAGGCGCAGGACCTGCGCTTCGAAAGCCGTGCGTGGTGCGGCCCCGGCGCGGTCGGACTGGAGCAGTACCGGTCGATGGCCGAGCACAAGACCGGCGCCCTGCTGGGCTGCGCCATTGCGCTCGGCGCCGTCCTCGGCGGCGCCCCCGACCGGACCGTGCACGCGCTCGAACGGGCGGGCCGTCATCTCGGCCTCGCCTTCCAGGCGGTGGACGACATCCTCGGTATCTGGGGTGACCCCACGGTGACCGGCAAGCCCGTCCACGCCGACCTGCGCAGGGGCAAGAAGACCTTCCCGATGCTCGCCGCACTGGCCGGTGGAGGCCGGGCCTCGCGCGAGCTGGCGGCGCTGCTCGACCCTCCCCAGCTCCTCGACCACGAGGCCGCCGCACATGTCGCGGCACTCGTGGAGGAGCTGGGCGGGCGGACCGCGACCCGCGACGAAGCACGCCGGCAGCTGGACACCGCCCGCCGCGCGCTGCGCGACGCGTCCCTCACGCACATCGCCGCACAGCAACTGGACAGGTTGTTCACGTACGTGCTCGACCGGACCAGGTGATCACCGTCTCGCCGTGCTGATCACCCCACCGACACGAGCCCCCGCCGGCGGCCGGATGAGGGGGCCGAGAGGCGCTCAGAAGAACCCGAGCTTCCTGGGGCTGCAACTCTGCAGGATGTTCTCCGAGGGCTTCCGCGGGCCGTCCGTACGCAACGGCCGTGGCCACGAGGCGGGCAGCGCCGGTTCCCTGCCGGCGGGAACCGGCGCCGCGCTCCGGCGGCGGTGCTAAGGGTTGACGCAGACGACGGAGCCGACCGGATGGTTGTTGCCGGTCGAAGTCGCGGTGAACCCGAAGGTGACGCTGCCGTCCGGCGGGATGGTCCGGTTGTAGTCGACGTTCCTGACCGTGACCGTGCCGTCGGAACCGGTGGTCAGCGCGCCGTTCCAGAGGCTGCTGATCCGGGTGGCGGCGCCGGGCGTCCACTTCACCGCCCAGCCGTCACGCGCTGTCGTACCGTGGTTCATGACCTCTACGGAACCCTGGAAGCCGCCGTTCCAGGAGTTGGTCACGCTGTAGACGGCCATGCACCCGGTGTGCGGGTCGGTCGGCGTGGGAATCGGGGTCGGGGTCGGAGTCGGGGTGGGGGTGCCGACCGAGCCGCGGATGCCGGTCACTTCGCCGTTGCCGCCGTCGAAGACGATGTCGGAGCAGGAGAAGAAGTTCTCCTGGCTGTCCGAGCGCACCCACTGGATGAACATCACCGCGTCACCCGAACGGCCCTCGGGCAGTTTCAGATCCCAGTGGTAGTGGCCTCCGTCCGTGCCCGGCGACCCCGACTGCGGCGGGTCGGTGACGGTCTGGATGAGTTCCAGGTCGTCCCAGCCCAGTTCGGAGCTGGGCACGTAGCCGGGCTTGGAGAGGTACACCCTGAAGGAGCCGGGGTGCGCGGCCCAATTGCTGTGCTTGACCTGGATCGTGCTCCCGGACGTCAGGTGCGTACGGGGCCAGTCGGAGCGGGCGGCGTTGTACCCGGTGAAGTTGTACGGCGACCGGTCGCCGGCGCTGCACAGCTTTCCGCCCGGGACGTAACCGGGGCCGCGCCCACCCGCGTGGGAGTCGAGTACGGCGAACCAGTTGTACAGCGAGTTCGGGCCGCTCTCGCTGAGCGCCGCCTTGCACGCCGGGTTCGTCGGGTCCAGAGAGCCGGTGCTGGTCTTGGCGTCCAGCCAGCAGAGGTACGTGCGCGAGCCCGGTGTCATCGTGACACCATGCGCCTGCGCGCTGCCCTGGCCGAGTAACGCCAGGCCGATTCCACCGAGCAGGGTCGCGAGTACGGCAGCCAGGGAAGCAAGTCGTCTCTTGCGTCCAGCCATTGTTTCTCCTGTGTGTGGGTGGGGAGTGTCTCCTCTTGCGGTGCGGTGCGGTGCGGTGCGGTGCGGTGCGGTGCGGTGTCGTGCGATGGTGCGCCTGGCCCTTCCGGGGCGGGACTCCGCCGGAGGGGCCAGGCGATCTGGGGAGGCGCCGCGCCGGTCGGGCGCGCGGGCGGCCGGGCGGGTCCGGCGGATCAGGGCCGGACCGGCCGCGGATCAGGTCATACGCAGGCGGTGCCGTTGAGGCTGAACCCGGACGGCGCGGCGAACCCGCCGCTGTACGTACCCTGGAAGCCGAACGTCTGACTGGCTCCGGCCTCGATCCGCGCGTTGTGCGCGAGCCCGGTCGCCGTCACGGTCCCGGAGGCCGTGGGGACGGTGGCGTTCCACGCCTGGGTGATGCGCTGTCCGGAGGGCAGGGCGAAGGACAGCGTCCAGTTGTCGACCGGAGCCGAACCGGTGTTGGCGATCGTGACTCCGGCCGTGAAGCCGCCGGTCCAGACGTTCGGCGCGTACGTCACCTTGCAGGCCGTCGCAGGGCCGGGGCCCGGCTCGCCGGTGCCGGGTGCGCCGAGGTTCACCGCGGAGGAGAAGGAGTGGACGGTCAGCCCGGTGCCGTTCTGCCACGGCTCGAAGCCGGCCTGGACGCTCGTCAGGTACCAGTTGTTCTGGGCCATGCCGCGCGAGACGGTCTCCCGGACGAAGTCCATGACGTCGAAGTCCCAGCTGGGGATGGCCGACGGGGCGACGAAGGAGATGACGTCGTTGGCCCCGTTGCTGCCCGTCCACACCTGCCAGCCGCGCCCGCCGACGGTGGCGGTGCCGACCTGTGAGCCGATCGGCTGGACCGGGCCGACCTTGTTGAACCAGATCATGATCTCGGTCCGGTTCACCCCGTCGGTCCTGGGCGTGGGGTCCAGCCAGATGTCGTACGAGGCGTTGTACGTCGCGTCGGCGACGTAGCCGTACGAGATGCTGCTCGGCGCCGTGGCGATACCGCTGACCTGCGCGGGGAGCTTGGTCCCCGGCGAACAGTTCGTGTAGTGACAGCCGTTGAAGACCGAGGGGTACGACTTGGGGGCGCCGTTGGTGGGCACGCCCCCGTCGGCCCGGGTCACCCGGAAGCCGGTGTCGGTGGCGGTGACGCACTGGGCGGCGGCGGTGCCCCAGCGGTTGTTCTGGACCACATAGCGGCCCTGGATCGTGGTCGAGCCGTACTGCTCGCAGATCAGCGTGTCGGCCCGGGCCACCGGCGCGGCGGTCATGAGTGCCGCGACCGTGGCCAGGGCGATGAGCAACACGGCGAGCAGGCCACGAGGGGTGCTGAGGCGGTGCGGTGACGCTGGCATGCGGGAGCCTCCCTCAAAGAGTGATCGACAGTGGTGATCGAAGAAGTGGGTGAAGTGATGACGGGAACGTCACCGGCGTGGGAGCGCTCCCAGTCCCGGCTCGGTGCACTGTAGGAGCTGAGGGTGTACCTGACAACCCATCGCGGCGGGGTCCGTTCCGGACGCGTTCCGCGGCAAGGTGACGCCTCGGGCATCCGTGAACCTTGCCCTCCGGTGGCGAGTAGGTGAAGCAGACCGGTCTGGTCAGCGTGTCACGCCCAGGGCTGGTCGGGTGCAGGGCGTGCTTTGTCGAATCCCCCGGCTCCAAGGGAGGTTTCGCTAGCGTCTGGTCTGTCGCGAAAAGAGGGACACGTGCGGGTTGCGCGGCCGGCTGGACGCCGACTGCGCCTCGACTTCGCCCCCGTCCCGGAGGACGCCGTCTCCGTTCGGCGGCGGCGCTGGAAAAATGCATGGCAGCGGCTGCACGAGGTGCTGCCGGCCGAACTGAACGCCGCCGCCTTCACGAGCAGATCACACTGACGCGCCCCCGGTGGCCCGGCCGGCAGGCCGGCCGGGCCACCGGCAAGTGCTGCTTGCACCGCGGACGGCGTCCGAGCAGGGGCGGCGCCGGAGCCGTTGTCGCCGGCTTCGCCGTGGCCCCGGGCCGTACGCTCCCTGACTCACGGCCATACGCCGCTCGCGGTCAGGCCGCTGCGAGTTCCTCGGCGACGAAGGCCGCCACGAACTCCCGCGTGCGCCGGTCGAAAGCCGTGTACTGCGCCTCGCGCTCCGCGCCCGTAATCACGTCGCCCACCAGGAGATTGCCGTCGGCGTCGACGCGCTGAGGGCGCTCCTCCGCGTCGGTGAGCAGGCCGACGGTGGAGCGGGAGAAGCCGCAGTAGGAAGCGATGCCCTCGTTCAGGTTGGTTTCGAGGACGGTCTGCATGCCGGCCACGATCGGATCGTCGGCGGTGGCGCCGGCCAGGCCCAGCCACAGGATGCGCTTGCCCGCGAGGCGGGGCTTGCTGCGGCCGTAGGCGAACCCGTAGTTCCACACGCGGTCGATCCAGCCCTTGAGGACGGCGGGCACGCTCTGCCAGTACACCGGGAAGACGGCGACGACGACATCGGCGTCGAGGATGCGCTGCATGTGGGCGTGCACCTCTTCCGAGTACCGCTTCTCCCGGTTGCCCCAGTCCGGCTGGTCCGCCGTGTTCATCCGGGGGTCGAACCCCTCGGCGTGCAGGTCCAGCAGGTCGACGCGGTAGCCGGCGGCTTCCAGGAGGGCGGTGCAACGGCGGGCCGTGTGCGCGGTGAGGGAATCGGTGCGGTGGTGCGCGACGACGACGAGGGCTGTCCTGGTACGGCTGTGGTGCTGCGTCACGGTGTCTCCCGGCTGTTTCGGCGGTCCGATGTACGTGTCCAGTTCAGCCGCGACGACGTAGATGATCCATGGGAGAACCGCTCCGAAACATAGGAGATCGTCTACGGTGCTTCCCATGGATCCTCTGAGTTCGCTGCTGAGCGGCATCCGTGCCGAGGGGTCGGTCGTCAGCCACGCCGTGTTGACGGTGCCGTGGGCCGTCCGCTTCGCCGACGACGCGCTGCTCACCATGATCAGCGTGATGCGAGGCGGAGGTGTCCTGGCGCTCCCCGACGGAACGGAACGGACGATGGGCGCGGGACACACCGCCGTCGTGCGCGGCCCCGGACCCTTCCACCTCGTGGACCACCCGGCCACCCTGCAGAGCTCCCACGTCGCGTACGAGATCTCCTGTTTCTCCGAGGGCGCCGGGTGCGGCGCCCAGGAGCTCGGCGGTATTCGGTGGGGCGCCGAATCGGAGGAGGCGACTGCGCTGATCGTGGGCGCTTACCGTGCCTCGGGCCACCGTCACGAACGGCTGCTGCGTGCGCTGCCGGCCGTCCTGGTGGTCGAGGAGGACGCCGAGGTCTGTGCCTGGCTGGAGACGGCCGCCGCCGACGCCGCCCGTCTCTCGGCCGGTTCGCAGGCGATGATGGACCGGCTCCTCGACTGGGCGCTGGTGTGCACGTTGCGTACCTGGTTCGACAAGGCGGGTGCCGACGCGCCCAGCTGGTACCGGGGCCTCGCCGACCCGGTCCTCGCGCCCGCCCTGAAATCCTTCCACGACCGGCCCGCCGAGCCCTGGACGGTGGCCGCCCTGGCCGCTCGGGCCGGTGTCTCCCGGGCGCTGTTCGCCAGGCGCTTCACCCATCTCATGGGCTGCCCGCCCCTTTCCTATGTGACCGAATGCCGCATGGACGAGGCCGAGGCGCTGCTGTCCGACACCGACCTCGGCATAGCGCAGATCGCCAGGTCCGTCGGCTATGCGGACGCCTTCGGCTTCAGCGCCGCGTTCAAGCGCCACAGGGGCCGAAGCCCCAGCACTTACCGCGCCGCAGGAGGACGACCTGCTCTCGGACATGCCTTCTCCGGGCCGTCGGACGGTGGTTCAACCGGCTCCTTTCCCGGTCGGCGGTCGGGGTGACGCCCCGGAACCGCTTGCTGGCCGGTCGTTTCAGACGGTCTGCGGTGCGAGAGAAGGGAAGGGGCGTCCGTCGAGTGTCCAGTGGGGGTCGGGCGTGATGCCCAGGGCCGCGTAGGTGTGGGCGGCGACATCGGCGTGGCGCAGGCTTTCCGGCGTGTCCGCGGGGGTGATGCCGGGGCCGCTCGTGGCGATCCAGGCGGTGCGTTCCGGTGTGCTGCGGCCGCCGTGGCCGCCTTCGTCGCGGTGGCCGTGGTCGGTGACGACGATGACGGTCCATGCCTCGGCCGAGGCGTCGGGCCGTTCCCGCAGGGCGGTGAGGAGCTGTCCGAGGCGCCGGTCGGCCGCCTCGACCGCTTCCCTGTACTCGGGGCCGCAGCCGAGGAAGTGGGCGGTCTCGTCGGGGGAACCGAGGTAGACGAAGCACGCGTCCACGTCCTCGCCGGAGCCGAGCACCCGTGCGGCCTCGGCGGTCACGGCCTCGTCGCACTCCTCCCAGGCCGAGGGGGTGTCCGCCCTGGGCGCGACGTAGGCGAGTCTGCTGGGCGCGGTGAAGAGCGGACCGCCCTGCTGGGCGAGGAAGAGCGGGGCCCAGCCGCCGGCCACGAAGGTGCGTCGGTTGTGCTCGGCGGCCAGGCGGGTGGTGAAGTCCGGGAAGACGTCAAGGCGGTTGCCGTCCAGCCGGTTGCCCCAGACGCCGTGCTTGGCCACCCCGACGCCGGTGACGATGGTCGCCCAGCAGGGGCCCGACATCGTCGGTGTGGCCTCGTCGATGTGGACGGGGGCGAGGAAGCCGGCGTCGGTGAGTCCGTCGAGGTGGGGGGTGTGGACAAGCGGTAGCAGGTCGAGGCGGACGCCGTCGATGCCGACGACCAGGACGTGGGGTGTGGTCATGTTCTCGGTCCTTTGCGGGGCGGGTGTCGAGGGTGGCGACCAGCCGGTCGGCTGGTCGCGGGAGTCTCTGGGTGCGGACTGCTTCCGAGAGGGCGGAGGCGGCGGAGTCGTAGAGGTCCCGGATCGGGAGGCTGATCCCCAGGGAGCCGAGATCGAGGTGTTCCGTACCGGTGTCGGTCCAGCGGTAGGCATGGGCGAGGACGTCGCCGCCCGTGCGGGTGACGTCCAGGACGAATCCGGGCAGCGGGCGGGCTCCGTCTGGACCTTCCCGCCATCCCTGGGATCCCGCTCGATCGACGCGGGGTGCCGCCGGCGCCGGGTGCCGTGGTCGCCGTCGACGCACCCGGTTCCCCAGCGGAACTCGCAGGTGTGCGACGCATCGCCGTCCTTCTGGAAGAGGTGGTGGTGGCCGGGTGCCCCGCGGTGATCGGGTCGATCACCGGGACGCGGTGGGTGGCTGTCAGCCGACCCGGCGGAGCCTGATCAGGCTGCTGGCGTAGTCGCCGTCGGGCAGGGCAAGGTCGATGCCCAGGCGGGTCAGGACGGCGCCGCTGTACGTGGTGCCCTCGTCCGGGTCCAGGTAGCGGGCGGTGGGGTCCAGGGCCGGCAGGGCGAGTGCGGGGGAGTGGTGGCCGAAGCGGGTGGTGGGTCGCCAGGCGAGGACGGCGTGTTCGGTGCTGTCCTCTGAGATGTAGTGCACGGCCGTCACGCCGCCGGGGCCGCTGAGGCGGTGCTGGTGGCCGCGCTGGACGAGCGGGCGGATCTCCTTGTAGCGCGCGACGAGCGCCGCCGCCTGGTCGAGTTCTTCTTCGGACCAGTGGGTGAGGTCTCCGCCGAGGCCGAGCGCTCCGGCCGCGGCGACGTGGAAGCGGAAGCGCAGGGGAGTGGTGCGGCCGGTGGTGACGTTGGGGCTGTCGGTGACCCAGGTGGCCATGGTCTGGGCGGGGAAGAGCTGGCTGAAGCCGTGCTGGATGGTGATCCGGTCGACGGGGTCGGTGTTGTCGGAGGTCCACGCCTGGTCGGTGCGGGCGAGGATGCCGAGGTCGACCCGGCCGCCGCCGCCCGCGCACGCCTCGATCCGCAGGCGCGGGTGGTCGGCGCGGAGGCGGTCCATGACGCGGTACACGGCGCGGGTGTGGTCGATCCAGAGCCGGTCGGGGTCACGTTGGCCGGGCCATCCGGCTTCGGTGACGACCCGGTTGGCGTCCCACTTGAGCCAGTCGACGTCGTTCTCGCGGACCAGCCGGTCCAGGGTGTGGTGGGCCCATGCCTCCACCTCGGGACGGGCGAAGTTGAGCATGAGCTGGTTGCGCTGCTCGGTGGCCTCCCGCGAGGGGGCGTGGACGACCCAGTCGGGGTGGGCGCGGTAGAGGTCGCTGTCGCGGTTGACCATCTCGGGTTCGACCCACAGGCCGAAGGCCATGCCCAGGCGGTGCACCTCGTCGGCCAGCGGGCGCAGGCCGTCCGGGAAGGCCGAGGGCCGGGGTGTCCAGTCGCCGAGGCCGGCCCGGTCGCTGGTGCGGGCGCCGAACCAGCCGTCGTCGAGGACGAAGAGTTCGGCGCCCAGCCCCGCGGCGAGTTCGGCCAGTCGCAGTTGGCCGTCGTGGTCGACGTCGAAGCCGGTGGCCTCCCACGAGTTGTAGACGACGGGGCGGTCGCGGTCGGGGTCGGGGAGTACGCCGCCCCGGACGTACGTGTGCCAGGCGCGGCTCGCGGCGCCGAACCCGCCGGGGGTGTAGAGGCCGGCGAAGACCGGCGTGCGCAGGGTCTCGCCGGGGGCCAGGGTCCAGCTCAGTCCGTCGTGGCCGAACCCGCCGGTCCAGGTGGTGCGGCCGACCGGGTCGCGGTGCACGGTGACGCGCCAGCTTCCGCTCCAGGCCAGAGCGGTGGTCCAGACCTCGCCGCGCTCCTCGGTGGCGGTTCCGTCGTCGAGGGCGAGCCACGGGTTGGCATGGTGGCTGGTGAGGCCGCGGCGGCTGGTGAGGACGGTCTCGGCGACGGGGAGGCGGTCACGGCGCAGCTGGAACTCGCTGTTCCAGCCGCCGACGAGGTGGGTGAGCCGGTAGTCGGGCAGGGTGGGGAGCGTCCAGGAGGCCGAGTCGAGCCGGTCGACGGTGATCGGTCCCGAGTCGTCGCCTCCGGTGTGGGTGAGCTCCACCCAGCGCTCGATCACGTCGCTGTCGGGCCGTACGCGGTAGACCAGTTCGGCGGCGAGCGGGTAGCGGCGGTCGGTCAGGCGCAGGAGCAGCTTGCCGCCCTCGATGTCGTGTCCGGTGAAGGTCCACTGGGCGCCGCGGGTGCCGTCGGCGTAGCGCACCTGGAGTCCTGCCGGTCCGAAGCGCGCACCGCTCTGCGGGGCGAGTTCGTCCGGGTCGGCGTCGGCCTCGAAGCTGCTGTCGGCGGGGGAGTGCGCGGCGGGCAGCGCGGCCAGGTCGTCGGTGTCGAGTGCGGCGCCCCAGTACACATGCCGTGGGCTGCCGTCGGAGCCGACACGTATGACGTAGACGCTGTTGGGTGTCCGCAGGACGGCGAGACCTCGGGCGGGGTCGAAGCGGACGGGCGAGGAGGTCGCAGGCACAGGTGGTCCCAAAGGGTCTGGAAGGGCTGTGAGCATCAACCGCTCAGCGGATGCCGGGTCTTGACGACGGGCTCCGAAAGACAGGCGCGGAGGTGGCCAGAGCGTAGGACCGGGGTCGTCCGGAAATCAATACTGGACAGAGTTATTTATTTCCCAGTACGTTGCCGCCGTGTTTCCGAACCATGCGCATCCCCTGGTCACCGCGCCGGCCGAGACCGCCATCCTCGCCATGCTGCTGGCGGAGAGCCCGCTCAGCAGGGTCGAACTGGCCCGCCGCACGGGCCTGTCATCGACCGCGGTGACGAAGGCCGCGAGACCTCTCATCGACGACGGTTACCTGCACGAACTCCCGCCGGAGCGCACCGCTCCGGGCGCCGGCCGCCCGGTCAACCCACTGGCGGTCACCGCCGAGCGGGAGTTCTTCGTAGGCGTGAAGATCAGTGCCGACACCCTCTACGGCACGGTCTGCGACCTGCGGGCCCGGACGCGCACCTCCGCCCACCGTCCGCTGGGAGACCGCGACCCCGAATCCGTATGCGCGCTGCTGGCGGACCTGGTCGACGAACTGCTCGACACCAGGCCCGAATTCAGGTCCCGCACGAGGCACCTGGGCATCGCGGTCTCCGGCGACGTGGATCGTGACGCCGGCCGCGTACGGTACTCGGGACTGTCCCGCTGGCACGACGTTCCGCTCGCCGAGATGGCATCGCGCGCGACCGGCCTGGCGGTCACCCTGGAGAACGACGTCAAGGCGATCACCGTCGCCGAGCACTGGTTCGGGGAGGGCATCGGAACGGAGTACTTCGCTCTGGTCACCATCGGAGCGGGCATCGGCTCCGGCCTGGTCGTCAACGGACAGCTGCTCGCCGGCGCGTACGGTGTCGCCGGCGAGGTGGGGCACATCAGCATCGACCCGGCCGGGCCGCTGTGCTCCTGCGGTCAGGTCGGCTGCGTGGAGGCGACCGCCTCCAGCGAAGCCATCCTGGCCGCGGTCCGCGGCGCCACCGGCCGTCCGGATCTCGACTTCGACGGTGCCGTCCAGCTGGCCCGCGGCGGAGACCCCGCCGCCCGCGACGCCTTCGCCCGGGCCGGCCACGCGATCGGAGTCGGCATCGCCAGCCTGGTGAGCCTCTTCGGGCCCGAGCGTGTCGTCGTCACCGGAGAGGGACTCGACACCTACGACCTCTTCGGAACGCACATCAAGGAAGCCTACGCGGCGCACTGTTTCAAGGCCGCGGGAAAGTGCCCGCTGACCCTGCGTCCCCTTCCCTGGGAGGAGTGGGCGCGCGGAGCCGCCGTCGTCGGCCTCCAGGCGCTCTTCCCCTGAGGAGGCGTCACCACCCCGCGGTCCCGGACCGCGAGTGCCGCACCCCGCCCCGACACGACCGGTGTCCGTCACCGCCTGCCAGCTGTGATCGTCGGACACCGGCCCCGCCGGAACGGCAACCCGTGCCCCACATCCCACCCTTGAGGACGAGACATGAGTGCACAGAGAACCCAGCTTAGCCGCAGAGGATTCCTCGGCGGGTCCCTGATGGTCGCCGCCGGAGCGGTCGTCGGCTGCAGCACCGACCCGGCCGGCGGATCCCCCTCCGGAGCGAAGACCACCCTGAACGTCTGGTCCCACGCATACGGCGAGACCGGCACCCAGCAGGCCCTCACCCGCTACGCCACCGAGTTCACCAAGGCCCACCCGGACATCGCGGTCAAGGTCACCTGGGTCCCGGGCGACTACACCGGCAAGCTGAACGCGACCCTGCTCACGGACGCCGCCCCGGACGTCTTCGAGATCGGAGACTTCACCGAGAGCCTGGCGCGGCGTGGTCAGGTGGCGGTGCTCGACGACGTCTACGGCAGTGCGAAGTCCGACTTCAACCAGGGTGCTCGCGACTACGTGACGGTCGACGGCAAGCTCTACGGCGTCAAGATGATCGACGACGTCATGATGCTCTACTACCGCAAGAGCGCCCTCGCCAAGGCCGGGATCACCCCGCCCCGTACCTTCGACGAGCTCGTCGCCGCGGCCAAGGCGCTGACCACCAAGAGCGGCAAGGGCCTGTTCGTGGGCAACGACGGCATCGGCGACACCCCTGTGCTGGCCGTGTTCTCCAACGGTGGCGAGCTGGTCGCCGGCGGCAAGGCGGCCTTCGCCTCCCCGAAGGCCGTCGAGTCGGTCGCGGCCTTGAAGCGCCTGCACGACGACAAGTCCCTGCTGCTCGGCTTCACCACCGACTGGTGGGACCCCTCCGCCTTCACCCAGAACGTCGTGCCGATGCAGTGGTGCGGCCTGTGGGCCATGCCCGCGGTCGAGGACGCGCTCGGCGACGACTTCGGCGTCCTGCCCTGGCCCGCCTTCAAGCCCGGCGGCACCCCGGTCGTCCGGGTCGGCGGCTGGACCAGCTGCGTCAACGCCAAGGGCAAGCAGGTGGAGGCGGCCAAGAAGTTCGTCCGGTGGCTCTGGGTCGAGCAGACCGACCTCCAGAAGGACTGGTCGGAGAGCTACGGATTCCACGTTCCGCCGCGCAAGTCCGTCGCGGCCAAGGCGGACAGGCTCACCGGCGGGGCCGCCAAGGAGACCGTCGAACTGGCCGCTCGTCACGGCAAGAACAACCCCTCCACCTGGAACACCGCGGTGAGCACCCTGTTCAGCGCGGCCGCGACCGAGATCGTCGGCGGTGGGGACGCGGCCCGGCTCCTCGCCGACGCGGCCGCACAGGCCCAGACCGAGATAGACAAGCAGCGGGCCTGATGAAAGCCGCACCCTCCGCCACCGTTCACGGCGAGCGTGCCGGCCGTCCCGCGGCCCCGCCGCGGGGCGCCGCCGCCCCCGCCGGGCGCCCCGGTACGGACCGGCGCGCCTGGGCAGCCTTCGCCCTGCTCGCCGGACCCGTGCTGATCGGTCTGGGCGTCTTCAAGTACGTCGCCATCGGCTGGAGCCTCCTGCTCAGTTTCAGCGAGGCCCGCGGCACCATCGCACTCGGCCACTGGATCGGCCTGGACAACTACCAGGCGCTGCTCTCCGATCCCGCGTTCCGCCGGTCGCTCGTCCAGATCGTGCTGTTCACCGCGTTCATCGTGCCGGTGACCTTCGCCGCCTCGCTGGGCTTGGCCCTGCTCGTCCACCGGATCCGCCGCGGCCGGGCCCTGCTGCGTACCGCCTTCCTCATCCCGGCCGCGGTCTCCTACGTGGCCGCCTCGCTGCTGTGGAAGATGTGCCTGTTCAACGGCCTGCCGGCGGGCATCGCCAACATGATCGGCGGCTGGTTCGGGATGGACGCCGTGCCCTGGATCCAGACCACCACGCCGCCCCTGTACTGGGTCGTCCTCGTCACCCTGCGGCTCTGGCTCCAGGTCGGCTTCTACATGGTGCTCTTCCTCGCCGGACTGCAGGCCATCCCCAAGGAGATCTACGAGGCCGCGGCCCTGGACGGCGCCACCGGCCTGCGCCTGCTGCGCAGGATCACCTTGCCGGTGCTGCGCAACACCTCGGTGGCCGTCCTGATGCTGCAGTTCATCGCCGCCTTCCAGGCCTTCGACGAGTTCTACAACCTGTTCAGCAGCGGGCTCAGCGGGACGGGGACGGCCCCGGTCCAGACGCCGCTCGGGTACCTCTACAACACGGCGATGGGTGCCCAGAACTACGGCCTCGGATCAGCCGGAGCGTTCGTGCTCACCGCCCTCATCGTCGGCGTGACCCTGCTCCAGGGCCGGATCACCGGCTTCGGCAGGACGGAGGGGTGAGCGCTGTGACGACCGTACGAAACGTACTGCGCGGTTCACGCACGCCCGTGCGCGGACTGGTGGCCGGGCTGCTGACGGTGGTGTTCCTCACCCCCTTCTACCTGATGCTGCGCAACGCGCTGATGGACACCCAGGGTCTGACCTCGCCGCAGTGGACCTGGTGGCCATCGACGATGCACTGGGAGAACTTCACGGCGCTGTTCGACGACCCCGCCCTGCACATGGGACAGGCCCTGGGAAACTCGCTGCTGATCGCCGCGATCACCGCGCCCGTCTCCACCCTCCTGGCCTCGGCCGCGGGCTACGCCCTCGCGCGCATCCCGATCCCCGGACGCGGCGTCCTGCTCGCTCTCGTCGTGGCCACGCTGATGATCCCCGGCTCGGTGACGTTCGTGCCCACCTTCGTCGTCGTGGGCTCGATGGGCGGGGTCAACACGCTGTGGGGCATCATCGCGCCCGGTCTCTTCAACCCGTTCGCGGTCCTGCTGTTCCGCAACTTCTACCTGCAGTTCCCGAGCGAGATCGAGGAGGCGGGCCGGCTGGACGGGCTCGGCTGGTTCGGTCTCTACCGCCGGATCGCGCTGCCGTCCTCGGGGGCGATGCTCGCCTCGCTCGGCGCGCTGGCCTTCATCGACAGCTGGAACGCCTTCCTGTGGCCGCTGGTCATCGGGCAGGACCCCTCCGCGTGGACGGCCCAGATCGCGCTGTCGACCTTCCTCACCTCGCAGACCATCAACCTGCCCGGCCTGTTCGCCGGCGCGGTCGTGACCATCACCCCGCTGGTGGTCATGTTCCTGGTCGCCCAGCGCTACATCGTCGAAGGCATCGCGACCAGCGGCCTCAAGGGCTGAGCCGCCCACCTGCCTGCCCGCTGCCCCGGACCCCCGGGCTCCATGACCCCGGACCGGCGACCCGGCACCCCCACTCCGGAGCGTCGGTCCGGTCCGCCCCATCCCGCACCACCTGAAGATCCGCTTCCTCGTCCCCACCCTCTGGAGGGAAAGCCATGAGATCCGAAAGGTCCGTTCTCACCGGCAGGAGAGCCCTGCCCCGTCTCCTGCCCGCCGTGGCCGTGACCACGGCACTGCTGGTCGGGGGAACCCCCGGCGCCGCCGCGGTACCGCTGACCACGGCCGAACCCACGACGACGACCGCCCCCATGACCGGGCCCGAGCTCGCGGCCTCCTGGACCGCCCCGCTCAGCACCCGCGGACGCTACATCGTCGACGCCGACGGCAACCGCTTCAAGCTGAAGGCCGGCAACTGGTCCGGAGTCCAGGGCACCTGGGAGGGCAGCGGCGACATCGAGGACCCCGCGAACCACCAGGCGGACCAGAAGTCCAACAACGTCCCGCTCGGTCTGGACCGTGTCCCGATGGCGCGGATCCTCGCCGACTTCCACGAGCTCGGCATCAACTCGATCCGGCTGCCTTACGCCGACGCGATGATCCGCGACACCACGGTGGTCCCGGACTCCGCCCTCGCCGCCAATCCGGAGCTCAAGGGCAAGACCCCGCTGCAGGTGTACGACGCCGTCGTCGAGGCTCTGACCGATGACGGCTTCGCCGTCATCCTCAACAACCACACCACCACCTACCGCTTCTGCTGCTCCCTGGACGGCAACGAGCGCTGGAACAGCAGCCAGACCACTCAGCAGTGGACGGACAACTGGCTGTTCCTGGCGGAGCGCTACAAGTCGAACAAGCGCGTCGTCGGCGCCGACCTGCGCAACGAGGTCCGCCGGGACTACTACGACGACCCCAACTGGGGCTGGGACAACGAGCACGACCTGTACAAGGCCTACCAGGAGGCCGGCAACAAGATCCTCGAGGTCAACCCGGACCTGCTGATCATCATGGAGGGCATCAACTGGCAGGGCATCCCGCAGGGCATGTTCGAGCACGGCCGGCCGACGCTCACGCCGGTCCGCAACCTCTCCAACACCCTGATCGAATCGGGCAAGTTGGTCTACTCGGCCCACTTCTACGGCTTCACCGGCCCCAACCACACCGGAGCCACCGGCGGCTGGCAGAACGGCGAGACCAATGACCCGCGCTACCGGGACCTCTCGCCCGAAGACCTGATCAAGGTCATCGACGACCAGGCCCTGTTCGTCACCCAGGCCGGCCAGCACTTCACGGCTCCCGTGTGGGTCAGCGAGTTCGGGACTGCCGGACGCGGCCAGTCCGACGCCAAGGAGATCGACTGGTTCCACCGCTTCACGGACATCCTGGTGAAGAACGACACCGACTTCGCCCAGTGGCCGCTGGTCGGCTGGACCACCAACGGAGTCCCGAACGACAACTGGGCACTGAACCACTACGACTCCCAGGGCCGCCGGCTGGGTCTCGCCGACGGCGGCGACTGGCGCGCCGCCGACTGGTTCAAGCTCGTCAACGCCCCCGGCAAGACCGGCCAGGTCGCCGAGGTCGACCACTGGTACATGCTCGACCGTGACCAGAACCTCTCCGCGACCATGCGGCAGCAGTCGGACTGGAGCCCCGGCAACCGCAAGGGCAACTGCCCCGACACCGCGCGGCTGATCGCCTTCGCCCGCAGCTCCAACCGCAGCCTGTGCACCGACGCGAACCAGCCCGCCAAGGGCGACAGCATGTGGATCACCGTCGTCGACGAGCGTTACGTCAAGACCGGCGACTGGGCCAGGGGCCGCTTCAAGCTCCAGTGCCCGGACCACCACTTCGCCGTCGGCTACAGCGCCAACGGGCCCGTCAACCGACTGCTCTGCGCCCCCTCCGCCAAGCCGCTCCCCACGCAGAACCGGCTGGTCTGGTTCGACCGGGGTGACAACCGGCCCGCCGAAGGCGGCTCGGTGGGCAGCGACTGGGCACCCGGCTACTACAAGGGCCAGTGCAGGGACGACGAGTACCTCGCCGGCGTCGCCATGGCGTACTACGCGCACACGGGCACCGTCCTCGACGTCCTGCTCTGCCGCCCGCTGACCTGACCCGCGTGACACGGCATGCCTCGACCGGAGATCGCCGCTGACGGATTCCGTCTCGACGACCGGCAGCTGCGCACCACCCCGGGCGGACTGCACGACTTCCGCGTCCGCCCGGGGCGGTGGGCCGCCCGGCTCCACAAGGCACGCCTCCTTGGCCTCAGCACGTCGAGACCTACGTCCCCCGGAACCGCCACGCCCCCGGCCTGGTGAACTCCGGCTGGACGGAGGTCTCGACCTGTCCGCCGTCCTCCGCCGCGCCACGGTGAGGCCGGCCCGCAGCCCACCCTGTACGTCCCCGCACCGGTCCTCAGGACAGGCCGCGACGAGATCACCGTCCCCGAACCGCACGCCCCGGCCACCGGCCGCGTGGACCTGCGGGACCGGCCGGATCCCGGCCCGACCGAGGACCGAACAGGCGACCCCGCCCTTCCGTACGGAGAGACACCATGCACAGCAGGCGACGCCTCACCGAGCAGCGGCTCGACCGCGTGCTGAACGAGCGCATCCGGCCCGCCGTCCACGCCCGCTCGGTCCCGCTCCACGTCGAGATCTGGGATGCCCCCGGCGAGCCGGTGCCGGTCGCGGAAGGGCTTGCCGCGCCCTACCGGCCGATCACGGTCGGCCACCGGTGGGGCCCGGTCTGGTCCACCAGCTGGTTCAGGATCACCGCTCGGGTCCCCGAGGCGTGGGCCGGGGAGCGGGTCGAGGCGGTCCTCGACATCGGCTTCGACAAGACCGGTCCCGGATTCTCGGCCGAGGGCCTGGTCCACCGGGCCGACGGCACCGTGGTGAAGGCGCTCAACCCGCGCAACGCCTGGGTACCGGTCGCCGAACCCGCAGTCGGCGGCGAGGAGTTCTCGTACTACATCGAGGCCGCCGCCAATCCGGTCCTGTGCGACGACCACCGGCCGACCCGCCTGGGCGACCGCCCCGCCTGGTTCGACGACCTCGCCCCCGACCCCGAGCCCCTCTACCGAGTGCTCCGGGCCGACCTCGCGGTCTTCGACCGCCAGGTCTGGGAACTCGTCCAGGACCTCGACGTACTGGGCGGCCTGATGCGCGCCCTGCCGGACCAGGAGCCGCGCCGCTGGCAGCTGCTCACCACCATCGAGCGGGCCCTGGACGCCGTCGACCTGCAGGACATCGCGGGCAGCGCCCCCGCCGCCCGCGCCCTGCTGCGCCCCGCGCTCGCCTCCCCCGCCGCGCCCAGCGCCCATCGCCTGTCCGCCGTCGGGCACGCCCACATCGACACCGCCTGGCTGTGGCCGCTGCGCGAGACCGTGCGGAAGGTCTCCAGGACCGTCTCCAACGTGACCCAGTTGATGGACGAACACGCCGAGTTCACGTTCGTCATGTCCCAGGCCCAGCAGTTGGCCTGGCTGAAGGAGCACCGGCCCGAGGTGTACGGCCGCGTCCGGGAGAAGGTCAGGACCGGGCAGTTCCTCCCCGTCGGCAGCCTGTGGGTGGAACCCGACACCAACATCACCGGCGGCGAGGCCCTCGCCCGGCAGCTCGTCCACGGCAAACGCTTCTACCTCGACGAATTCGGCGTCGAGACGCGGGAGATGTGGCTGCCCGACACCTTCGGCTACAACGCGGCCATGCCGCAGCTGATGAAGCTGGCCGGCGTGCGCTGGTTCCTCACCCAGAAGATCTCCTGGAACACGACCAACAGGTTCCCCCACCACACCTTCTGGTGGGAGGGCGTCGACGGCACCCGGATCTTCAGCCACTTTCCGCCGGTCGACACGTACAACGCCGAGCTGTCCGGTGCGGAGATCGCGCACGCCGTCGCCAACTTCCAGGACAAGGGCGCGGCCGAGAGCTCACTGCTGCCGTTCGGTTACGGAGACGGAGGCGGCGGCCCCAACCGCGAGATGCTGGCCCGTGCCGCACGCCTCGCCGACCTCGAGGGCTCGGCGAAGGTCGTCATCGAGAGCCCTGCCGACTTCTTCGCACGGGCGCAGGCCGAGTACCCCGACGCACCCGTGTGGGTGGGCGAGCTGTATCTGGAGTTCCACCGCGGCACGCTCACCAGCCAGCTGCGGACCAAGCAGGGCAACCGCCGCGCCGAGCACCTGCTGCGCGAGGCGGAACTGTGGTCGGCCACCGCCGCCGTGCACACCGGCTTCGCCTACCCGTACGAGGCACTCGACCGGCTCTGGAAGACCGTCCTGCTGCACCAGTTCCACGACATCCTGCCCGGCTCCTCCATCAGCTGGGTGCACCGGGAGGCGGAGCGGACGTACGCCGCCGTCACCGCCGAGCTGCGCGGAATCGTGGACGCCGCCCAGCGCGCCCTGGCCGGGGACGGCGACCAGACCGTGGTCTTCAACGCGGCCCCGTACACCCGCGCCGGCGTCCCCGCCCTCGGCGCCTCGCTCAGGACCGGGGCGCCGGGCCGGCCGGTCGTCCCGACCCGGCATGGAGACGGCTTCGTACTCGACAACGGGCTCGTCCGGATCCTGATCGACCGCCGCGGACTCGTGACCTCCGCCCACGACATCGCGGCCGGCCGAGAAGCCCTGGCCCCCGGTGCCGCGGCCAACCTCCTCCAGCTGCACCAGGACTTCCCCAACGAGTACGACGCCTGGGACATCGACGAGTTCTACCGCAACACCGTCCACGACCTGCTCGAAGCCGAGTCGGTCAGCGCGCACGACGGCGGCGTCCGGATCGTTCGGGCATTCGGCGACTCCCGCGTCGAACAGAGGGTCTCCCTCGCCGAGGGCTCCCGCCGTCTGGACATCGACACCGAGATCGACTGGCACGAGAAGGAGAAGCTCCTCAAGGTCGCCTTCCCGCTCGACGTCCGGGCCGACCACTCCAGCGCGGAGATCCCCTTCGGACACGTCCAGCGCCCCACCCACACCAACACCAGCTGGGACGCGGCCAGGTTCGAGTTCTGCGCGCACCGCTTCCTGCACCTGGGCGAACGCGGATGGGGCGCGGCCGTGGTCAACGACTCGACCTACGGGCACGAGGTCACCCGCGACGTACGGACCGACGGCGGGACCACCACCACGGTCAGGCTCTCCCTGCTGCGTGCCCCCCGCTACCCCGACCCGGACGCCGACCAGGGCCACCACCGCCTGCGCTACGGCCTCGTCGTCGGCGCCGACATCACCGACGCCGTTCGCGAGGGGTACGTGTTCAACCAGCCGGAACGCGCCGTCCCCGGCTCGGCTGAGGTCGCCCCGCTGGTCACGACGGACAACCCGGCGGTCGTCGTCGAGACGCTCAAACTCGCCGACGACCGGTCCGGCGACGTCGTCGTCCGCCTGTACGAAGCGCACGGCGGACGCGCCCGGGCCGTCCTGGCCGCCGGCTTCCCGCTGGCGTCCGCGGCCGTGACCGACCTGCTGGAGCGCGAAATCGAGCCGGCGGAGAACGCGGACGCCGTCCGGCGGGATGGTCAGCAGTTGCACCTGACACTCCGCCCGTTCCAGATCCTCACGCTCCGGCTGCGGCCCTCGACGGGTGGCTGACCGGGGCGCCCGGCGCGGTACGCGTCCTGTGGCCCCAGGGCGTCGTGCCGGGCCCTCACCCACGCGAGGGGCCCCAGCGGCCCGGTCCAGTGGATTCGGGGCCGGTCCCCAGATGCCTGCGAAGCCAGGGGCCGGCCTCGTGCCCCGGAGCGCGCCCGTCGACCCCGCGCAGCCTCGCGCACCCCTACTCCCCAAGGAATCGACGTGCCCGTATTCCCCGCCGCCGTTCTCTTCGACATGGACGGCACACTGGTCGACACCGAGCGCCTCTGGCTGCGGGCGGCCGAAGAGCTCGCCGCCGAACTCGGCCACTCCCTCACCGACGAGGACCTGCCCGAAGTTCTCGGCCGCGCGATCGACCACACCGCCGCACATCTGCACCACATCACCGGGACCCGCTTCACCGCGGACGCCCTCGCCGAGCGCCTCGACGACGCGTTCAGCGGCAAGGTCGCGGCAGAGACCGTCCCACGGCCCGGCGCGCTGGCACTGCTCGCCGAACTGAAGGCTGCCGCCGTGCCGACCGCACTGGTCTCGGCTTCTCCCCGCCGCGTCGTGGACCTGGTCCTCGGCGGCATCGGCGACCACTGGTTCACCGTCACCCTCGCCGCCGAGGACACCGAGCACACCAAGCCCGACCCGGCCCCCTACCTGGCCGCCGCCCACCGGCTCGGCCTCGACCCCGCATCCTGCGTGGCCGTCGAGGACTCCCCGGCCGGCGCCGCCTCCGCGCACGCCGCAGGCTGCTCGGTGCTGGCGGTGCCGTCCAGCGTGCCGATCAGCGCGGGCGAGCGGATCACGCTCCTCGACACCCTGGTCCACGCTGACCTGGGCCTGCTCTCCACGCTGGCCGCCCCGCCCCCGACCGCCTGATGCCGCACCCGCGGTCGCGCCCGCCGGTGCGGGCGCGGACACCCCGGCTCGGCAGGCGGTCCCACGTCATGTCCCTGCGCCGAACGGCAGCGTCCGCCCCGGCGGCCGCGAGGGGCGCCTGGCCCGGGCAAAAGCCCAGGTCAGGCGCCCTCTTTCGTTCCGTTAGAAGAAGCCCAGCTTCTTCGGGGAGTAGCTGACCAGCAGGTTCTTCGTCTGCTGGTAGTGCTCCAGCATCATCTTGTGGGTCTCCCGGCCGATGCCCGACTGCTTGTAGCCGCCGAAGGCGCTGTGGGCCGGGTAGGCGTGGTAGCAGTTCGTCCAGACGCGGCCCGCCTGGATCGCGCGGCCGGCGCGGTAGGCGGTGTTCGTGTCGCGGGTCCAGACGCCGGCGCCCAGGCCGTACAGGGTGTCGTTGGCCGTGCGGATCGCGTCGTCGAAGTCCGTGAAGGAGGTGACCGCGACGACCGGGCCGAAGATCTCCTCCTGGAAGATCCGCATGCGGTTGTCGCCCTCGAAGACGGTCGGCTGGATGTAGTAGCCGCCCTCCAGATCGCCGCCGTGGCCCACCTGCTGACCGCCCGTCAGGATCTTTGCACCCTCCTGCTGGCCGATCTCCAGGTAGGAGAGGATCTTCTTCAGCTGCTCCGCCGACGCCTGCGCGCCGATCATCGTCGCCGGGTCCAGCGGATGGCCCGCCACGATCGCCTCCGTGCGGGCGACCGCCGCCTCCATGAACTCCCCGTAGCAGCCCCGCTGGACGAGCGCCCGGGACGGGCAGGTGCAGACCTCGCCCTGGTTGAGGGCGAACATCGTGAAGCCCTCCAGCGCCTTGTCGCGGAAGTCGTCGTCCGCCGCCCACACGTCGTCGAAGAAGATGTTCGGCGACTTGCCGCCCAGCTCCAGCGTCACCGGCTTCAGGTTCGCGGACGCGTACTCCATGATCAGACGGCCCGTCGACGTCTCACCGGTGAACGCGATCTTCGCGACGCGCGGCGACGAGGCGAGCGGCTTGCCGACCTCCTCGCCGAAGCCGTTGACGATGTTCAGCACGCCCGGCGGCAGCAGGTCCGCGACCAGGCTCAGCCAGAAGTGCACGGAGGCCGGGGTCTGTTCGGCCGGCTTGAGGACCACCGCGTTGCCCGCCGCCAGCGCCGGCGCCAGCTTCCACACCGCCATCAGGATCGGGAAGTTCCACGGGATGATCTGCGCCACCACCCCCAGCGGCTCGTGGAAGTGGTACGCCACCGTGTCCTCGTCGATCTCGCTGAGCGTGCCCTCCTGCGCCCGCAGCGCCCCCGCGAAGTAGCGGAAGTGGTCGATGGCGAGCGGGATGTCGGCGGCGAGGGTCTCGCGGACCGGCTTGCCGTTGTCCCAGGTCTCCGCGACCGCGAGCGCCTCCAGGTTCGCCTCCATCCGGTCGGCGATCCGCAGCAGCACCCCCGCCCGCTCGGCCGGCGCCGTGCGCCCCCACGCCGGGGCGGCCGCGTGCGCCGCGTCCAGGGCGCGCTCGACGTCCTCGGCCGAACCCCGCGCGATCTCGGTGAACGGCCTGCCGTCGACCGGGCTCGGGTTCTCGAAGTACCGGCCGCCGGCCGGGGCGACGTACGCGCCGCCGATCCAGTGGTCGTAACGCGGCTGGTACGCCATGAGCGCGCCCTCGGTACCGGGTGCGGCGTAGCGGGTCATGGGCGGTCCTCCTGCGGGTCGGACGGAGCCGGGCCGCCGGGGCCCCCGGAAGCGGGGCGCGCACGGGCGGCCGGACAGGGCGAGCGCCCGGCGTCCCGGCCGGCGCGCTCTCACCGCCGAGTGTGCGGAAAGGGACGTTGCAACCCCGTTGCACCCGCGGAGAGTTCCGCCTCCAGCGCGTCGAGCCGAGCCCGCACGGGCGCCAGCTGCGCCGCCGTCACCGCGGCGCACAGGGCCCGCCACACCTCCACGTCCTCCTCGCCCCACGCGCTGTACGCCCAGTCCGCGAGCAGCCGCGGATCCGCCCGCGCCACCAGCGCCGCCCGCAGCCGGTCCGCCAGCCGTTCCCGCAGCCGTACGACCCCGGGGGCGGCCGACCCCGGGAGCAGGGGGCCCGGGTACGCGCCAGCGGCGGCCGCCACCGCCCCCGAGGCGAGACGGCGGTCCACGGCCGCGAAGTCCGCGTCCACCGGGACGGCGAGCCGGTACGGACGCGAACACAGCAGCTCCGGACCGAGCAGGGCCCGCAGCCGCGACAGCTCCGCGCGGAGCGTCACCGGCGTGACCGACTCGTCCTCGTAGAGGAGCGTCAGCAGCTCCCCGCCCGTCACCCCCTCCGGGCGGTGCGCGAGCACCACCAGGATCTCGCTGTGCCGCCGGCTCAGCGACAGCCGCCGCCCGTCCACCGTCAGCAGCGCCTCGTCCCGGCCCAGCGCCGTCAGCCGGAGCCGTCCGGACGGCGGGGGAGGGGCGAGCAGCGCCAGCTGCGCCTCCGCCGCCCGCGCCACCGCCCGTACCAGACCGAGACTGTGCGGATGCGCGAGCGGCTCGCCGCCCGTGAGGTCGACCGCCCCGAGCAGCCGCCCGCTGCGCGGGTCGTGCACCGGCGCCGCCACGCACGTCCAGTCCTTCACCGGCGGCCGGAAGTGCTCCGCCGACACCACCTGTACCGGCCGGCCGACGGCGAGCGCCGTCCCCGGCGCGTTCGTCCCCGCCGCGGCCTCGGCCCACCCCGCGCCGGCCACGAAGTTCATCCGCCGCGCCTGCCGCAGCGTCGCCGGATCCCCCTCCACCCACAGCAGGCGCCCGGCCGCGTCGCACACCGCGAGCAGATGCCCGCCGTCCCGGGCGTCCGCGCCGAGCAGCTCCCGGATCACCGGCATCGCCGCGGCCAGCGGATGCTGCTCCCGGTACGCCGCGACCTCCGCCTCCTCCAGCTCCGTCGGTGCCGCGCCGTCCCGGCTCACCCGGGCCCGCTCCGACCGCCGCCACGACTCGGCGACCAGCGCCCGCACCGCCGCCCGCGTACCCGACCCCGGCGCCGTGCCCTGCTCCGGCCCCGGCTCGCGCGGCCCGCTCCTCCGCGTCGTCGCCTCGCTCAACTCGGCCTCCTCATCGAGGACGTACGGCTTCCAGGCGCACATCGTCGTGGCCCGGCCCGCCGCCGACAAGGAGCCGGCGGAGACCGCATATGCCGCCTGTCCGGGAGTCGCCGACCGGGACGGCGCGACTCGCCGCGGGCCGGCGACACACGGGCCGTCGTCCACGCCGGTGACGCGCGCAGCGGATAGCGTCGGGCCGAGGCGCCCCCCGCCGCGCGCTCCCACCCCGGAGGACGGAAGGCAGACGCAGTGTCCCGGAACCGCCGCTTGATCCTGAGCCCGCCCTCCCGCGTGTGGGGCCTGCTCTCCGACGGCCACCGCTACGGGGAGTGGGTCTCGGGTACGCAGCAGGTCCTCGCCGCCGATCCGCACTGGCCCGAGGTCGGCGCCCGCCTCCGCGTCCGGGTCGGCGTCGGCCCGGTCACCCTGGACGACACCTGCGTCGTCCGCATCTGCGAGCCCGAACGCCGCCTGGAGCTGGAGGCGAAGGCGGACCCCTTCGGCGCGGCCCGAATCGCCATGAACCTGATCCCCTGGGGCGGGAACACCCTCTTCCTCCTGGAGTGGCACCCCCTGCGAGGCCCGGGCACCCGCATGCACGGCCTGCCCGTCGACTACCTGGTCTCCATCCGCAACGGCATGATGCTGACGAAACTCGCCCGCATCGCCGTACGCGAGGAACAGCACGCGGCGACACACGTGTGACCCGCTCGGGATCACCTTGCCGAACAGTCGCCGTCCGCGTCGTCGGGATCGAGCGACGCGGCGGAGGCCAGCCGCTCGACGAAGGTCCGGAAGTCCGCGGCCAGCGGCAGTTCCAGGCCGTCCTCCACGTCGAACCACGTCACGGACGGATCGCCGGACGGGCCACAGGCCCGGTAGTCGAGGGCGATCCAGTAGTGCCCGTCGCCGGAGAGCAGCACCAGAGGTGACGGCAGACCCCACTCCTCGACCAGACAGCCCGTGTCCAGCAGGGACATCCAGTCGTCGGACGGGCCGATGCCCAGCACGCTGTCCAGCGGAGCGTGGTTCACGCTCCAGGACGTCGGCACCTCGGTGGGGAACGCGTTCCACGCCTCCGCCACCTGGCCGCCGTTCTGGACCCGCAGGAGCTCCAGCAGCGAGGCCGGCAGCCGGACACCGAGCCGGCGCTCGGCGTCCCGGACGGCCGCGTCGGTCAGGGCCGGCTGGACCCCGTACCGCCCCTCGCCCCAGAACGTCTCCTTGACCTCGTCGAACCGGGCCACGGCAACCTCCTAGGACCTCCTCGGCGAGGTGCCGAGGAACCGGATGTGGGGGCGGCCGTCCGGGGCGGGGTGGGTCACCTCGGCGCGGACGCCGTAGACGTCCGCGATCAGGCGTGCGGTGAGGACCTCGGTCACCGGGCCCGCCGCCGCGATCCGGCCCTCGCGCAGGACCACCACGTGGTCGCAGTACATCGCCGCGAGGTTGAGGTCGTGCAGCGCCATGACGCAGGTCAGGCGCAGGTCCGCGACCAGGGCCATCAGATCGAGCTGGTGCTGGACGTCGAGGTGGTTCGTCGGCTCGTCGAGGAGGAGTTCGCGCGGCTCCTGGGCGAGGGCGCGGGCGAGCTGCACGCGCTGGCGTTCGCCGCCCGACAGGGTGCGCCAGGTGCGGTGCGCCCGCTCGGCCAGACCGGTGCGGGCGAGCGCGGAACGTACCGCTGCCTCGTCGGCGGCCGTCGCCGGCGACCACGCCCGGCGGTGCGGGACGCGCCCGAGGCGGACCGCGTCGGCCACGGTGAGATCGACCTGCGTGTCGGCGTGCTGCTCGACGACGGCCACCCGCCGGGCCAGCGCGCGGCGCGGGACGGCGCGCAGGGGATCGCCGTCGAGGGTGACGACCCCGATGTCCGGGGTCAGGACGCCCGCCAGGACGCGCAGCAGGGTGGACTTCCCCGAGCCGTTCGGGCCCAGCAGCCCGGTGAGCGTGCCCGGGCCCGGCGCGAGGCTCACACCGTCCAGGACCAGTGCGCCGCCCGCGGTACGGGAGACGTGCGCGGCGCGGAGCCCCGCCTCCGCGTCGGTGCGCGGCCGCGTGCCGGTCATCGCGTGCTCCTGGTGCGGTACAGGACGAGGACGAACGCGGGGACGCCGACGAGCGACGTCACCACCCCGACTGGGACCTCCTGGGGATCGAGCACGGTACGGGCGAGGGTGTCGGCCCACACCAGGAACACCGCGCCCGCCAGCGCCGTCAGCGGCAGCAGCCGGGCGTGCCCAGGACCGGCGAGCGCCCGGATCGCGTGCGGCAGCACCAGCCCGACGAAGCCGATCGCACCGGCCGAGGCGACGAGCACGGCCGTCAGCAGCGCGGTGACCGAGAGGAGGACCAGCCGGGTCCGGGCCACCGGCACGCCCAGCGTCGCCGCCGCGTCCTCGCCGAACGCGAAGGCGTCCAGCGTACGGGCGTGGCCGCCGCACACCAGGAGCGCGACGGCGAGCACCGCCGCGCACACCCCGGCGTCGGCCCAGTCGGCGCCGCTCAGCGAGCCGAGCAGCCAGAAGAGCACGCCCCGGGTCGTCTCGGCGTCCGCGGCGGTCATCACCACGAACGAGGTCAGCGCGGAGAAGAGCTGCATCGCCGCCACCCCCGCCAGGACGACGCGGTCCGTCGAACCGCCCAGCGTGTGGCTCAGCAGCAGGACCAGGCCGAAGGAGCCGAGCGCGCCGAGGAACGCGCCCCCGGCGATGGACACCGCACCGCCGCCCACCCCGAGGACGACGACGGCGACGGCCCCGGTCGAGGCACCGGAGGAGACGCCGAGGACGAACGGGTCGGCGAGCGGATTGCGCAGCAGCGACTGCATCACCGCCCCGCAGACCGCGAGCCCGGCGCCGCACACGGCCGCGAGGAGCGTGCGCGGCAGCCGCAGGTCCCAGACGATGCCCTCCCGGATCGGACTCAGGCCGGACGGGCTGCCGCCGAGGTGCGAGGCGACCACCGACCAGGCGTCCGCGACGCGGAGGTCGGCCGGACCGACGGTGACGGCGAGCGCGACGGACGCGCACAGGAGGAGGACCCCGGCGGCGCCGGCGACCGGAGGGAGCGCACGGGAGGAGCGGAGGGAGGGCGGCGAGGCGGGGGTGACGGCGCCCTGATGTCGCTTCTCCCCGGCCCCGGTCCCGGCCGCGGTGTCGGTACCGGCCCCGGCCCCGGCCCCGGCCCCGGCCGCGGAGTCGGTCGTGCTCTGGATTCCCGTGCCCGGCCGCGTCACTTCGCGAGTCCGTACGTCCGCAGCGCGGCGGCCACCTGTTCGATGCCCTCGACGGTGCGGATCGTCGGGTTCATGGCCTGGCCGCTGAGGATCACGTACCGCTTCTTCCGCACCGCCGTCATGTTCCGGGTGACGGGATGGGACTCCAGGAACTCGATCTTCTTCGCGGCGCTCTCGGCCGACTGGGCCTTGCGGGTCAGATCGGCGATCACCAGCACGTCCGGATCGCGGTCGACGACCGTCTCCCAGTTGATCTGCGGCCACTCCTCCTTGGTGTCGTCGAAGACGTTCTTCACCCCGAGTTCCCGGCTGACGATTCCCGGTGCGCCACAGCATCCGGCCATGTACGGGCCCTGGGAGTCGGAGAACCAGTAGAGGACGGACGCGTCGCCGAAGTCGGCGCCGGCCTTGGCCTTCGCCACCCGGGCACGGAGCTCGCCGACGAGCTTCTCGCCGCGCTCCGGGACGCCGAAGATCCCGGCGAGGTCGCGGACCTCGCCGTACACGGTGTCCATCGTCAGCGGCGCGGTCCGGACGCCGTCGCCGTCGCCGCTGTTGTCCTTGCCGACACAGTCGGCGGGGGAGAGGTACGTGGGCACGCCGAGCTGCGTGAACCGCTCCCGCGGCGCCACGCCGCCCTTGCCGAGCGTGTAGAGGAAGGAGGCGCTGACGAAGTCCGGCTCGGTGTCCAGCACCTTCTCGAAGGACGGGTAGCGCTCGGCGAGCCGGGGAACCGTGGCGTTCGCCTTCTCCAGGCCCTTGAGGACGGGGTCCGTCCAGGTGGCGGTGCCCACCATCCGGTCGGCGAGACCGAGCGAGAGCAGGATCTCGGCCGAACCCTGGTCGAGCGCCACGGCGCGGCGGGGGGCCTGGGCGACCTCGACGCGCTGCCCGCAGTTGTCGAGGCTGACGGGCCGGTGGCCGGAGTCGGACCCCTTCCCGCCGGGCGAGGCGGCCGGCGAGGCCGGACCGCCGCCGGCGCAGCCGGCCACGAGGAGACCGCCGGCGACGAGCAGCACGGCGGAACGGACGGGAGGTGCGAAGGGCACGGTGAGGAGTCCTCTGCGTCACGGCTCATGCGCGGAGCCTGTCGTACGGTGCACCCCGGACGACGACCGGCGCCCCCCGGGTGCCAGCAGGTCTTCGGACTCGGGGTCATCCGGACGGAACGCCTTCCCAGGCCCCTCGGGGCCCAGTGGCCGATGTCCCGCCCGTCACCCTCACCGCTGCGCGTCAGTTCCGGATTCCCACCGGATTCCCTGACCCGTGTACGTACCGTGTCGGTACGTACAGAGGTACGACTGGCCTGGGCAAGCTACCACAGACGGATCTTGGACCCGCCCCGCCGGACCTCCCGTCGAGGCCGCGGCAGGGCACGCGGGCTCACCGCCGGCCCGCGACCTCCGCCAGGGCGTTCTTGACCTCCTGGGCCACGCGGGCCGCGTCGTCCGGGTTGTTCACCACGTCCGTGTGGTTCATGTCGACGACGAGGACGTCGCTGGCGGAGTAGTGCTGGTGCACCCACTCGTCGTAGCCGGACCACAGCGTCCGGTAGTACTCGACCAGGCTCTCGTCCTGCTCGAAGTCGCGTCCCCGCAGCCCGATGCGGTGCAGCACCGTCTCGAAGTCCGCCTTGAGGTAGACCATCAGGTCGGGCGCCTTGCGGTACGGCAGGCCCTCGATCTCGCGCATCATCTCGTCGAGCAGCCCCTCGTACACCTGCATCTCGAGGGAGCTGATCCGACCCAGGTCGTGGTTGACCTTGGCGAAGTACCAGTCCTCGTAGATGGACCGGTCGAGCACGCTGTCGTCCTGCTTGTACGCCTCCTTGATCGCGGCGAACCGCGTCTGGAGGAAGTACAGCTGGAGGAGGAAGGGATAGCGCTTGGCCTGGATCTCCTCGGGGCTCGCCGAGTAGAACAGCGGGAGGATCGGATTGTCGTCCACGCTCTCGTAGAAGACCTCGGTGCCCAGCTCCTTGGCGAGCAGTTCGGCCACGCTCGTCTTGCCGATCCCGATCATGCCACCGACGCAGATCACCGGCATCCCTCACTTCTCCCTGGAGTTCTTCTGTTCGCGGACGGGGAGCCGGCCTCCCGTAACCCCCGTGAATCCTAGATGACGATCCGACCTGGGCATGCCGGTGCCGGTCGGCGGACCGCGGACGGCGTCGGCGGTCGGCTACCGGCTGCGGTAGAAGCCGAGGCTGCCGGTGTGACGGGAGCGGTCGCCGCGTGGGTGGGCCGCGTCGGAGCGGTCGGCGGGGGCCGAGAGCGCGGCGAGGGTCCGCAGGGTCGCCAGGCCGGCCAGGACCTCGGGCCGGTTCTGGGCGGATTTCATCCAGGCGGGCAGCCGCGCGAACATCGACAGGGTCGGGGAGGCGTGCCGCACGCGGTGGTGCGCGCCGACGTACGCGGCGAGGGCGTCGACGTGCTCCTCGTCGTAGGCCCAGAGGATCCGTCCCGCGCAGCGCGTCTGGAGCCACAGCGGCCGCCGGAAGAAGGGATCCTCGGTACCGCCCGGACGGGCGCCGACGATGCCGGCGCCGCGCCGTTCGGGCTGGTGGTCGGCCACCGCACCGCACCCGGGGCAGGCCAGTCGGCGCGGGGTGCAGAGCAGTTCGCCGAGGTGCTCCGGTGGTGCGAGACCCGGCTGGGGGACGACGAGCGCGCGCCCGCCGCAGCGCGGGCAGACCACGAGGATCCGGCCGGTGAAGCACGCCAGGTGGATGCCGTGGTCATGGTGCCGGACGGTGCCGGGGTGCGCGGACGGGGTACCCATGGGGCCATCCTCGGCAGCGGCGACCGGCCGGGGCAAGCGGGTTCGGGGCGGCCCCCGACGGACGGCGCCCGCGCGCCGTCCGCCAGGGGCGTGCCGTCGGCCGGTCAGGGGCAGCTGATGCGGACGTCGGACGGATCCGTGGTGCAGGTGTCCGTGTTGAGGCCGCCGTTCGCGGTGTCGTTCCCGGCTACCCCGTCCACCGTGTTCAGCGAGTCGTTGCCGTAGTTGCCGAGGAGCGTGTCGGCGCCCGGGCCTCCGACGAGGGTGTCGTTGTGGTAGCTGCCGTCCGCCCGGTCGTTGCCCGGTCCGGCGTGGACGGTGTCGTTGCCGAAGCCCGCGTTCACGGTGTCGTTGCCGCTGAGCGCGCAGATCACGTCACCGCCGTACGTGCCGTTGAGGGTGTCGGCGCCGCTGGTCCCGATGATCGTGCAGCCGCGGGTGTTGCTCACCGTGGTGCTACGGGTCGCGGTGTTGTTGCCCGGTGTCGGGTCGCTCTGTGCGGCGGTGACGGTCGCCGTGTCGGTGAGGGTCCCGGTCCGGGAGGGCTCGGCGACGATCGTCACCGTGGCGGTGGAACCGGAGGGGCTGCCGGTCGGGGCGAGGGTGCCGATCGCGCAGGTGACCCGGCCCGGGACGGTCGTGCAGGTGCCCCGGTCGGTGGTGGCGGACAGGATGGTCGCCGTGCCCGTCAGGGTGTCGACGAGCTGCACGTTCGTCGCCGAGGTCGAGGTGCTGTTGTTCGTCACGCGGACGGTGTACGTGGCGGTGTCGCCGATGCTGACCGCGCTCGGCCCGGCCTTCGTCACCGACACGTCCACACCGGCCGGCGGCTCGATGCCGCCCCCGCCCAGGTACCGGGCCAGACCACGGTGGGCGTCGAAGCTGTAGGCGGTACCGGCGAGCCCGGCGGCGACGATCTTGCCGTCGCTCTGCAGCGCGACGCGCGCGGCGGCGTCCGAGGGGCCCCCGAAGTCGGTGGTCACCTTCCCGTCGCCGCCGAAGTCCGGGTCGAGACTGCCGCCGGTGTTGTACCTGGCCAGGGCGAAGTCGCCGGCGTAGGTGCCGGCCGCGACGATCCGGCCGTCGGACTGGAGGGCGATGTCCGTCGCGCCGCCGTCCTCGGGCCCGAAGGAGGTGAGGACCCGGCCGTCGCCGTCGAAGCTCGGGTCCGGGGCGCCGCCGGCGGTGAACCGGGCCACCAGGAAGGAGTTGCCCTCCTTGCCGGTGACGACGATCCGCCCGTCGGACTGGAGCTCCACTCCGGAACCGGTGCCGAGCCCGGTGGTGACCCGCCCGTCGCCGTCGAAGCTCGTGTCGAGGCTGCCGTTGTCGAGGTAGCGGGTCAGGGCCAGGCCACCGGCGTGGCCGACGGCGACGATCCGGCCGTCGGCCTGCGCCACCAGGTCGCTGACCCCCTGACAGCAGCCGGCGCCGAAGGAGGTGGTGACGCGGCCGTCGCCGTCGAAGGCCGGGTCGGGGACGCCGGAGGCGTCCCAGCGCACCAGCGACCACACGCCGTTGCTCGACCCGCCGGCGACGATCCTGCCGTCGGACAGCACCACCACCGACTCGGCCGTCTCGATCGCGTCGACGTCGATCTCGGTGAGGACCTTCCCGCCCTCGCCGAAGGTCGGGTCGAGGCTGCCGTCGGGGAGGTAACGGGCCGCCGCCCACGCGCCGTTGCCGCCCCAGTCGGTGGACCCGCCCACCGCGACGATCTTCCCGTCGGGCTGGAGGGCCAGACCGCGGCCCTCGTCGTTGTTGGCGCCGACGAAGTCGGTGGTGACGATACCGTCACCACCGAAGGTCGGGTCCAGGGCGCCGTCGGTGTTGTACCGCGTCAGCGTGAAGTCCCCGGAGGTCTCCGTGGTGTAGCTGTACCCGAGGGTGACGATCTTCCCGTCGGGCTGGATGACCATGCCCTCGGCCCCCGCGTACCCGCCCAGGTCGGTGACCACCCGGCCGTCGTTGTCGAAGGTCGGGTCCAGATCGCCGGGCGCGGCCGTCGCCACCGCGGGCAGGCCGAGGACGAGCGCCAGCGCCGTGGCGCCCACCGCGCCCGCGCGTCCGGCCCGGGGCCATGGGGATTTCAGGGACATGCGAGACCACTCCGTCCGTCGGATCCTGGGGACCACAGCTTTCTGCGACGGCGACGGGCCCCCGGCCCCCGACGGGCCGCACTGCGCCTACTGGACGGCGGCGCTCCACCCCCACGGGTGAGGAGGCCGCGCGCATCCGTCAGCTGCCGTCGTGACGGCGTGTCCACTCCAGGGCGGCGGCCCGCTCGGCCTCGGTCGGCGCCGGTTCCAGCTGGTCCGGGTGACGGACGAGGAAGTGCTCGCGCGCCGTCCGCACGCCGATCGCGCGGGCGGCGGGGGAGAGACCGGGGTGCTCGGCGACCTCCTGGGCGCGCTGCCACCACCCCCGGCTGCGGACGTCGACGGCGTAGTGCCACAGCGGCTGCCCCGGGTCGGCGACGCCGACGAGCACCTGGCGGAGCTTGTGCTCATGAACGCCGGGCGTGCCGAGGAGCCGGTCGGCCACGACGAGGGGGTGCTCCCCGTCGAGGCGGGCGCGGACCAGCACCCACGTCGTCAACTGGCCCACGTCATGGGCGCGGGAGGTCACGAACTCCCACAGCGCGGCGGCCTTCGCCTCGTCGGGCGCACCGAGGTGGGTGAGGAGCCGCAGCTCGTTCTTCCAGACCGGGCGGGCGCCGTCCCACCAGGTGAGCAGCTTCCCGGCCGCCGGGTGCCCCAGGTCGAGGGCGAGGCAGGTGAGGGTGACGAGGGGGTGGCGCCATTCGGTGTACGTGGTCGGGTACTTCTTGGCGAGGTCCTTCATCCGGCGCGGCAGCAGCGCCTCGACCTCGGCCGGACCTGCCAAACCGTGGGCGTAGAGCAGTTCGAGGCAGAACCCGAGCCCCTGCAGGCCGGTGTCCGGGTCCGCGATCCGCTCCCGCAGCCAGCGCACGTCGCCCTCGGTGAGGGTGCGGTACCGGTGCCACACCCGCTTCAGGACGCCTTCGGGAGCGGTCAGGTCGGGGCCGCTGCCGGACAGCAGCCCGTCGCGGGCGGCCTCGTAACGCTCGATCGCGGCCAGGACGTCGGCCCGATCGGTGACGTATGCGGTGGCGGTGGTGGTCGGAGGGTCGGTGTCCGCTCCGTGCGCGGTTCCGGGGAGTGCGGCGGGCTCGGCGCGGAGGGCTGCCTCGCGTACGAGGTCCACGTGGTCGCGCGCGGTCTGGGCGAAGAGGACCCGCAGGGCGCGCGGCAGCCGATCGTCGGTGGCGAAGCGGACGGCCAGGAGCGCGGCGTAGGACCGGCCGGCGAAGGCGTCCGTGCCGGTCTCCCGGCGCCAGTCGGCCGTGACCGCTCCGGTCAGCGCCGCCGCCAGCGCCCGCAGGGCGGCCTCCGGCGCGTCATGGGCGTCGAGTTCCGCCGCGAGGGCGATCACCGCCTGCACCGCGTCGGGCTCGCGCAGCGCCCGCTGCAGCTTCAGCCAGGCGTAGACCGCGCCCGGGACGCCGGTGAGCGCGTACGCCCGCACGACCTCCAGCCCCCGCTCGGACGGCACCTCGGCCACGACGCCCGCCGCCGGCGGACCGAGGGCCGCGACGGTGTCCCACGCCTCCTCGCGACCGTGGCGCAGGAGGGCGTGGAGCAGCTCCCGCCACCCCGTCCACCGAACGAGCCGCCCGTCGTACTCCTCCGCCCACGCGCGGTGGAGCCGTACCGCCTGGTCGGAGGTCAGCCCGTCGCGCCGCTCCAGCGCGATCGCGAAACGGGTCGCGTCCGCGAGGTCCGCAGCGCCGTCGAGCCGCTCGTGCAGCCACCCGGATTCACCAGGGGACAAGGGCCGGTATTGAGGGTGGACCGCGCCGCGACGCACCGGCTCGTCGAGCGCGGCGAGGAACTGCCGTACGCCGTCCGGGTCCGCCGGATCGGGCAGCCCGTCGTCGCCCCGCCGCGTGATCCGGTCCAGCCGGAACGCGCCCTGCGGCCCGCCGTCGACGACACGGAAGCCGGCCGGCCCCGCGCCGAGCCCGGCGGCGACGACCGCGTGGTCACCGCCCCAGTGGAGCAGCAGCTCGCCCGTCAGGACACCGGACCGGTCGAAGGCCCGCCCATGCGACTGCCAGTGCCAGTACGCGAAGGAGACGGGCCCGCCGAGACCCCGAGCCGCGACGAGCTCGGCGGCGTCCTCATGCCCGTCCGACTGCGTGTACCGACCGCGCCCCGGCGGCGGCAGCACCACGAACCCGTCACCGCCGAGCCCCCGCCACCAGGCCGAGATCTCGGCCAGGTCCGAGCGCCCCCGCCGCACACGGCGGCCGGCCTGGCTGCTGCCGGGATCGTTCACGTCCATCTCCCTGGTCGGGGCCTTTCGCGGACGGTTCCTCCGTCCACGGACACCCTGCCACGGGGCACTGACAACCCGTCCTGCGCGGAGACCGCTCCGGCGAGGACCCGTCACGGACAGCGTGCACACGGGAAAGGCGGGGGACATGAGCCGGATCGTCGAACTGTGGGCCGCCGGCGCCGCTGAGGCGGACGCCGTGCTCCGCAGACCAGACGCCCGGCCGGGTCACCCCAGGGCGAGCCACCGGATCCCGAGCCGTTCGACCAGCTCGGTCTCCGGCTCGTCCAGAGGTTCGCGGCCGGTGGCCTTGCGCAGGAGACGTGGGCGGCTCCAGCCCAGCTCGTCGAGGGCCGCGGCGTGTCCGGGGCCGAGCAGGAGTTCGGTCACGGCCTCGCCGGCCGGTGGCGTCAGCCAGGGGGCGCGTCCGAGCGCGTCGGCCAGGTCGAGGCCGTGGACGGCGACCTCCACCACGCGGGTCAGCAGGAACTCCGACAGGAGCATCGCGTCGCCGTGGCGCGTCCGGACGGTCCGCCCGGCCGGTTGGTCCCGGCACCTGCGGTCGGCTCGTGACCAGGTCGCGGCGAAGTCCGCGGCGAAGGCGGCGCCGTCCGCCGACCGGGCCGCACGGTCCTGGGCCAGCGCGATCCGCGTGCCGTTGGTGCGCGGCGAGAAGCGGTCGTCCGGGCGGTAGTACTCCGTCGCGGAGATGTCGGCCTCGGCGGGTGCGGGGGCGTCCAGCATCGCCGGAAGCCAGTCGATCACGACCGTGACGTGGCCCAGCAGTTCGCGTACGACCCAAGGCGCGCAGCGCGTCGGGAGGTTCCACTCGGCCTCGGAGAGGCCCGACACGGCCTCGGTGAGCGCTTCCGACTCCCGGCGGAACGCCTCGCGTACACGGTCGTGGTTCACGCCGCGTCCCCGCCCCGCTCGGACCGGAGCGTGGAGTAGATCGCGAGGTCGTTCCAGCGCCCGTCGCGCCACACCGCGGAGCGCAGCACGCCCTCCTTCACGAAGCCGGCCTTCTCCAGTGCGCGCTGTTCCGCGAGGTTGGCCACGTCCGTCCACGCCTGGATCCGGTCGGCCCTCGTGTGCGCGAACAGGTACTCCACCAGGAGCCGTTGGGCCGTCGTGCCGATGCCTCGGCCGCGGGCGGAGGGCACGAGGCCGATCGCCAGGCTCCAGTTGGTCAGGTCGGCCGGCCCCCAGGTGCCGGGGAACCACTTCACCCTGCCCACCGTCACGTCCCCCTCGACGACGGAGAGCACCCCGCCGTCGGGACCGAGGAGGCCGGTCTCCGCGAACCGGCGGCGCAGGTCGCCCGTCGACTGGAAGCCGAACCACTGATGGGCGCCCCAGCCCTCCGGCCCGCTGAACTCCCGCTCCCACACGTCGAGGTCGTCGGCGGTGACGGGGCGCAGCGTGATCGTGTCGGACATGGAACGGCTCCTGGTCCTCTCGGACGGGCCGCGCGGAGCGATGCCCGCGTGCCCCGTGACGGACGGCGTCTCGTGAACGCCTCACCCCCACGTCACGCGCCCCGGGCGGCGACGGTTGCACCCCAGCCGAGAAAGATCGTGAGGCCGGCCGCCGCGCATCGGACCGGCACCTGCGCCGGGCGCCTGGCCCCTTGAGGTGACCGCCCGGCGTGGGACCCGTCCGGCGGTCGTACGCCGGTCCACCATCGGCGCAGGCGACCGGTGCCCGGCCGGTCGACGTCTGCTTCGGAGGACTCGTTGCCGGCACGTCCGACTGTGTGGAGCGCCACCGCCGCGGTGGCACTGCTGTCCCTGGGGCTCGTGGCCCCGGCCTGGAGCCGGCCGCCCGTCGCGCCGGCCCCGGGACCCGAGGAGCCGGGCACGCTGTGCGCGGTCGCGGGCACGCTGCGGGGAGCGGACGGCCGACACGCCACGGTCAGCCTGTGCGCGGACGGCGGCCACCCGCGCCTGACCGTCTCGGCGGCGGCCGTCTGCGGACGGAACGGCTCCCCGGCCGGCCACGGCTGCCGCACCACCGGCACCTGGACGGCCCGGCACGCCGGTACGACGCTCGCCGGGAGGCTGCCCGGCGCGGCCGAGTACCCCGGCCCCGGTACGTACGACCTCACGGCCACGGTACGCGTCCGCTCCACACCGGGCGGCGTCGACCTCCAGGGCACCGTCCACACCACCCTGACCCTGACCACGCCCCAGGCGAAACCCACCCACGCCATCACCGTCGACCGCTCGACGCTCCGCCGGGGCGCCACGACCACCCTGACCTACACGATCCGCCGCGACAGCGACGAGGGCGACGGCAGCGCGCGCTTCGGCCTGATCGGCGAGGAGGAGTCCGGCGTACGCCTCGCCACCGACGACGCACGCTGCGTCAACCCGCTCGTCGGCCGCTCCCCTGCGAGGACCCGGCTCCGGCACGCCCTGGACTGCGCCCTCACCACCCTCCAGCCCGGCAACCCGGAGCAGGTGACGGTCCGCGTCACCGTGGGCTCCACGTGCTCCACCGTGGTCTCGAAGCTCGGCTACTGGATGCCGGACGGCCAGACCCTCTACACGGGCGGGATGCTGCCGGGACCGAAGCTGACCTGCGGCTAGCGTCCTGCGCCGTCGTCGCGTACGGCGGTGCCGAGGATGTGCGTGCCCGCGGGCAGCGGGATCCTGCTCGGCGGGAAGTCGAAGCGGTCGACCGTCGTCACGCGGAAGCCGGCCGTGGTGATGGTCCGCAGGGTGTCGCGGCCGGTGTGGCAGCCGCCCATCAGCCGCGGCCAGACGGTGGCGTCGAGAACACGCTGGACGCCTCGCATCGCGGGGGTGTCCGCCTGCACGTGCTCGAAGAACCGCAGCCGTCCACCGGGCCGGAGGACCCGGTGGAGATCGACGAGCGCCGCGTGCGGGTCGGCGATGGAACACAGCGCGAGGCACACGACGGCCGCGTCGAAGGAGGCGTCGGGGAAGGGAAGGCGCTCGGCACGGGCGTCGCACACGTCCACGGGGACGGGTACGCGCCCGCTCCGCTCCCGGGCCAGGGCGCGCAGGTTCGGTTCCGGCTCGACGGCGACGAGCCGGGTCACCTCCGGTGGGTAGTACGGGAAGTTGAGACCGTTGCCCGCGCCGATCTCGATCACCTCCCCGGAGAGGCCGGCGACAAGCCGCCGCCGGTGTGCGGCGATGCCCGCCCGCTCCAGTGCCGGGCCGGCGAGCCGGGCGTAGAAGCGGGCGAAGAGCGGGTGCGGCTTCACCGGCTTCGTCTGTCGCGGCTCGCCCGGCTGCGGCGTGATCGGTTGTGTCATGACGACCGTCCCCTCCTCGGCGGGTCACGGAGAAGACCGGCCGGAGTCGTTTCCTCGACGTCAGCTGGGGCTGAGGAGGCAGAACTCGTTGCCTTCCGGGTCCGCCAGAACCGTCCAGTGGATCGCGGACCGATCGAAGTCCGGGGCGGTGGCCCCCAGGGCGCGCAGCCGGGCCTCCTCCGCGGCCAGGTCGTCACCAGGGTAGGGGCGGACGTCGAGGTGGACGCGGTTCCACCCGCTCTTGGCGTCGGGCGTGCGGATGAACTCCAGGTAGGGGCCGACGCCTTGGGCGGAGCGCATGGTCGCCTGGTCGTCGGTGACCTCGTGCACCGTCCAGTCCATCGCCTCGCCCCAGAACCGGGCCATCTCCCGCGGGTCCGCGCAGTCGACCACGACGGCGGCGATCGGCCCCGTGTCCCGGTAGACCGGACGGGGCTCCAGGACGCAGAACTCGTTGCCCTCGGGGTCGGCCATGACGGTCCAGGGAACGTCACCCTGCCCCACGTCGGCGAGCGTCGCACCGAGGTCCTTCAGGCGTGCGACCAGCTCCTCGTGATGGGCGGGCGAGGTGGTGGCCAGATCGAGGTGCACGCGGTTCTTGACCGTCTTTGGCTCCGGGCTCGCGACGAGATCGATGCAGACGGCCGCGGGGTCCGGGTAGGTGAAGCCCTCGGGTTCGAGGTTGGTCACACCGGGCGCCTCGCTGTCGACGCCCCACCCGAGCACCTCCGCCCAGAACCGACCGAGCGCGGCGTCGTCATGGGCCTTCATGTTGATCTGCACGAGTCGTGTCGCCATGCCCGCCATCCTAGGAGCCCCCCGGCATCGCCGCCGGACGCGCGACCGTCGCCGCGGGGCTCCGGTTGCCGTCGCCCGGCCGGGACGCGTCCACGAAGGTGTCGGCAGGAGGGCGCGGACCCCGGCGGCGGGGCTGCCGGCCAGGTGACCCGGCAGCCCCGGACGGATCAGAAGTTGCCGTAGTTGACCTGCCAGGTCGGCAGGCCCATCCGGCGCCACACCGCGACCACCCGGTCCCGGTCGTCGAGCGACACCCGCACCGCGTAGCGGAGGCGGATGTGCGCGTCGAACAGTTCGGCCTTCACGACGTCGTCGGAGCGGCCGTCGCCGGAGGCGCGCATCCACAGCTCGTCGTACGGCACCTCGTACCGCTCCAGCCATGCCTCGGTCAGCGGCCGGTGGTCCTCGCTGCGGCCGGAGAGCAGCACGATCCGGTCCCGGTGCGCGGCGCGGAAGGCACGCAGCGCCTCGCGGACCGGGACGTTGAGCAGGTCCAGGTCGCAGCGGGTGAAGTCGTACGGGCCGCGGTCGCCGCGCAGCGCGAGCGTGCCGTCGATGTCGCACAGGACGGCCGACGGCAGCGCCGCGTCGGGGACGTACGGGGTGACCGCGGGCCGGTCGTTGAGCCAGTCGTCGGTGAGCCGCCAGCCGCCGCGGGTGGCCTTGGCGTGCTTCTCGGCGAGGATGCGGATGATCTCCTCGCCGACGGGCCTCTCGCGGGCCGCGTCCCGGCGCACGCACTCGTCGACGGGCACGGCGGTGAAGTCGTGCACGACGAAGGTGGCCTCGCGGCCGGCGAGGGCCGCCTTCAGGCGGCGCGGCACGTGCGGTGTGAGATGGGTGTTGTCGACGACCACGTCGAAGCCGTCGTCGACGGCGGTGCGCAGGGCGACGTCCTGGATGTCGAGCACGGTCTGCTCGTGGGCGCGCGAGCGGCGGTCACCGCTCGGCAGGTCGAGCATGCTCCGCAGGTCGTCGAGGTTGACCCGGCGCATCCGGCCCTCGGAGCGCTCCTGCAGGGCGCGGGCGGCGGTCGTCTTGCCGGAGGCCGGCAGTCCGGTCATCACGTGGACCACGGGCACGGTCAGTTCTCCTCGTCGGTGGTGAAGGGGTCGGCGGTCTCGGGACGGAGGCTACGCCACACGAACAGGTCCGTGGGGCGGCCGTCGAGGCGCAGGAACATGGCCGAGCGCAGCGCCGGGTCCGGCAGCCGCTTCACTGCCCGGGCGAACGCCCCCCGGTCGCCGGCCAGCGGGGCGAGCCGCGCGTACGCCTCGTCGATGGCGCGCTCACGGGCGGCGAACGCCTCCTCCAGACCCGCGATGACGGACCGCACCCAGGCGTCGAACTCGTCCGGCACCTGCTCCAGGAGCGCGTCCAGCGGACGCCCGCCCTGCGAACGGATGCCGCCGAGCTCCGCGACGGACAGGCCGAGGCCCTGGGCGAGACGCTTGGCCGACGTGCCGGCGAAGCGCTGGACGCCGTGGCCGCGCCAGATGTCGCGCTCGGTGACCCCGGTCAGGACCTTGTGGAGCCGCACGTACTCCGTGAGCTTGGCCTTGGCGCGCACCCCGGACGCGAAGCGCAGCACGAAGCCCTCGGCGTCGGTGCCGGTCGCGGCGGCGCCGTCGGGCAGCGTGTTCGTCTCGGTGAGCTTCACGAGCGCGTCGAGCGGCATGGGCGGGTGCACGGTCACGACCGACCCGATGCCCTCCCACGCGGGTGCGGCCTCGGCCAGGCCGAGTTCCGTGCCGTCGGCCCCGAACGCGGCGAGCAGCACGAGGTCCCGCCGGTCGCCGTAGTCCACGACGATCCGGTTCTGGGGGTAGACGATCTCCATGAGGTACGTCACCCCGGGCACCAGCCGCGCGGTGTCGGCGGCGTCCAGACGGCGCTGCGCCCAGGTGGCCTGCGCGCTGATGAAGGAGCCCTTGGACGCGACCCGCCAGCGCCCCTCGTAGTGGAAGACCAGACCGAGGCTCCCGTCGACCTTCTCGTACACCTCGAACGGCTCGTCGGGCAGCGCGGGCGCGTAGGGGCGGCCCGACTCGTGCTCGGAGACGTTGAAGAACTTCGGCAGCGGAAGCGCGACGATCCGGCCCGTGCGGTCGTCGGCGACGAGACCGCGGCAGCGGGTGGTGACGCTGGTCCAGACGGCCTCGTACTGACAGCTGCGCGTGTACGTGTAGATGGACAGCGGCAGCTCCGGATGCGACTTGCGGGTCACATGCCCGGCATCGATGGCGGCGGCCAGCTCCTGGGGCGGCAGCAGCGCGTCGAGAGTCAGGTACGCCTGGCTCATTGGATTCCCTCCCGTTGCGAGGAGGCTCATTCTTCAGCGCGAACAGCCACTCCGACCAGCGAATTTGCACGCCCCCGGTCCGGAGGGCGTCCGCTCACTCCGGTCCGCCGGGCAGGAACTCGTAGAACGGACCGTCGGGCGCGCGGTCGCGGACGCAGACCGTGACGTCCCTGCCCTTGAGGTAGGCGAGCAGCCACTCGCGGAAGGTCAGCTCGTAGAGCGTCCACGCCGGACTGTCGAACTCCTGCACCACGACGCGCCACTTCGCCGCGTCGTCGTCGGGCACGCACAGGAAGACCGCCTCCCCGGTCACACAGGTGGCCACCGGGATGAGCTCGCCGGGGCCCGCGCCCACCGGGCTGGGCAGGAACTCCGCCATGTCCTCCTCGCGCCACATCTCCAGGTCGTCCCGGACGTGGGAGTGGAGACTGTGCAGGAGGTGCCGGGCGGGGTGGGTGAGGTAGAGCTGGTCGTTGACGAGGATCGATCCGTAGGCGTCGACGATCGCACGGAAGTCGTCGGGGAACCGCATCCCGAACTCCCGCTCCATCTCCTCCCACGGCCCAGGGTCCGTCCAGTGGAAGCGGGGCTCGCCCAGCAGCTCCGCTATCTCCGTGACCACCGTCTTCTCCATGAGATGCCCCTTCGACCCGACCGGCTTGATCGCCACCCTCTCAGAGGCCCCGGGGGATCTCCAACCGCGCGCCGCGGGGCCCGGGTCGGCCGGCGCGCCGCGCCGCGCGCCGGGGCCTCGCGGGCGGGCGGAGGGCCCTTCCCGCGAGACGCCGGCGCCGGCCGGCGGGGCTACGGAGCGGTGACGACCAGGGCGACGTTGTGTCCGCCGAAGCCGACCGAGGTCGACACGGCGGTACGGATCCGGGCCGCGCGCACGGTGGTCGGGAGGTCCAGCGTGATGTCCTCGCTCGCCGCCGCGAGGTTCGCCGTCGGGGGCACGGTCCCGTGCGCCACCGACAGCACCGTCAGCGCCGCCTCCACCGCGCCGGCGGCGCCCAGGAGATGACCGGTGACCCCCTTCGTGGACGTGACCGGCGGCCGGTGCGGGAAGAGCGCGGCCAGGGCGGACGCCTCCACCCGGTCGCCCAGCGGCGTGCCGGTGGCGTGCGCGTTCACCAGGTCGACGTCGGACGGCTCACGGCCCGCTTCGGCGAGCGCCTCCCGCACCGCCGCCCGCAGGCCCGCCCCGTCCGGCCGGGGCGCGACCACATGGTGCGCGTCGGAGGCCGCCCCGTACCCGGCGATCAGCGCCCTCACCCCCGCCCCGCGGGCCGCCGCGTCCGCCGCCCGCTCCAGGACGAGGAAGCCGGCCCCTTCGCCCATGACGAAGCCGTCACGGGCCGCGTCGAAGGGGCGCGAGGCGCCGGCCGGGTCGTGGAAGCGGTGCGACAGCGCCCGCAGCCGGTCGAAGCCCGCCACGTGGAACGGGGTCAGGCTCGCCTCCGCGCCGCCCGCGAGCACGACGTCGCACCGCCCGGCCGCCAGCAGGTCCACGGCGACCCCGAGCGCACTCGCGCCGGCCGCGCAGGCGGTGGCCACCGCGAGCGAGGGTCCGCGCAGGCCGAACTCGACGGCGAGCTGCCCCGCCACCCCGTTCGGCAGCGCCCCCGGCACCGCGAACGGCGACAGGTCCTTCGGCCCGTCCGCCCGCAGCGCCCCCAGCTCCCGCTCGTACGTCTCCGCGCCGCCCGCGCCCGTCCCGACGACCACGCCGGTCCGCGCACCGTCCCGGACCGCCTCCGTCAGGCCCGCGTCGGCGAGCGCCTCGCCCGCCGCGCACAGCGCGAACAGCGCGGCCCGGTCCGGACGCCGGGACACCGCTCCCCCCGGCACCGGCGGTTCGGGCGCCCGGCAGGCCACGAACGGCACCCCGCCCGCCCCGGCGAGCACCCCGGTCGGCTTCCCGGCGCGGACGGCCTCCCAGGTCGTGGCCCGGTCGGCGCCCGCCGGGGTGAAGAGCCCGATCCCGGTGACGGCGATCCCCGCCCCCCGGTCCCGGCCCGCGGGCCGGGCGCCCGCCGCCGTCACACCGGCTCCGAGGCGCGCGCGACGAGCCGTTCGATGTCGCCGAGTGTGACGGCCGCGTACAGCTCCTCCTCTTCCACGGAGACGCCCCGCTCCTTGCGCAGCACCAGCGCCAGCTCGGTCAGCAGGAGGGAGTCGAGACCGGCCTCCTCGCGGCCGGTCTCCGCGGTCGAACCGGCGGTGTCGAGGCCGAGTTCGGCGAGCAGCAGGGTGAGTTCCTCGAAGGTCATCAGGTCTCCTCGGTGGGATGTACGGGGCGGTGCCCAGCGGCAGCCGCGTGGTTGAGGCCGAGCAGCACGCACACGTCCGTCAGCAGCGGCACGTGGTACGCCAGCGGGCGCGGGCCCGCCTGATCGGGTCGGGAGTCGAAGCCGCCGTCGGGCCGCTGGCGCTCCAGCAGGTACCGGACGGCGCGGCGCGCGGGGTCCGCGGCCGAGGGGGTGCGGGCCAGCGCGATCAGCGCGTACGCCGTGCTGATCGGGTCGGCCGGTTCTCCGGGCACCTGCCCCCAGCCGCCGTCCGGCCGCTGGGTGGAGACGAGCCGGGCGACGGCCCGCGCCCGCGCGCGGGCCGAAGCGGCGAGCGCGGGATGGTCGTGCGGTGCCGAGGCCCGGAAGGAGTCGTGGGCGAGGACGGTACGGAACAGGGCGTTGCTCTCGTTGAGGCTCCAGCTCCGCTCGTACGGGCCGCCCGCGGCCTCCCGGTCGATCAGGAACCGCACGGCCTCCGCGACCACCGGCCCCAGCCCCGGCCGGGGCGCCAGCGCGTGGACGGCGGCGGCGGTCATCGCCGTCTCGGAGTCCGTCCCCTTCTCGAAGGTGGGCAGGCCGCCGTCTCCACCCCGACGGGCCAGCAGGAAGCCCTCACCGGCCGCCACCGCCCGCCCGAGGACGGGCCGTTCGTCCCTGGCCCGCTGCGCCACCGTGCGGAGGAACTCCACGCAGTACGTGGTGTCGTCGACGTCGCTCTGCGCGACGGACCGGTCGAAACCCCAGCCGCCGTCCGTGTTCTGTTGCCCCGTCAGGGCGTCGGCGAGCACCACCAGGGTGTGCGCCGGGGCACCGGCCCCGGTCAGCGCGAGGCCGCCGGTGGCCGTCGCGAAGACGTCCATGCCGGTGATGAACGGCACCCCGCCGTCCGGGCGCAGCCAGCCCCGCACCTCCCCGGCCCGCTGGCGGACCGCCTCGGCGTGCCGGGGGCTGTGCCGCAGGGCGAGCAGGGCGAGGAGCCGGGCGAGGTGGTTGGCGTACGGCGGCGGGCCGGGCCGCAGGCTGGGCGCGAGCGTCCACCAGTCCTCCTCCGTGACCAGACGGGGGATGCCGGCCCGGAAGCAGTGCAGGACCTTCAGGGCGGTCATCTCCGTGATGAGCCACCGTTGTTGGCCGCGGACGTCGAAGGCCGTCGCGGGGTCGTCGAGGGGCGTGTGGGGGTGGGCGCCGAGCTCGGTCAGGACCTCCCGGAACATCAGCAGCTTGCGTCCGGCGGTGAAGTGGGCGAAGCCGCCGAGCAGTCGCTCCAGGGCGGTGGCCCCGTCCGCGTACTCGCCCAGTGCCGCGTGGGCCGCGGCCTCCTGGAACGGATCGGGTGCGCCCTCGTCCACCCCCGTCTTCAACCGTCGGACCAGCCGGTCCCGGGTGCCGGGGTCCACCCCCGTCTCCGTGAGGAGGCGCAGGGCCAGGGCCGACTCCAGGAGGCGGCTGTCGCAGGGGGCGCGGAGCAGCCCGTCCGGGGCGGCGGCCGTGGTCAGCCGGGCGGCCAGCCGCGCCCGGGCCCGGTCGAGAGCCCGGCCGTCGGGCCCGGGGGAGTCGCCGCGGACACCGGGGACGGCGAGGGAGGCACCGCTTAACGGCGGCGCGCAGAAGGTCATGTCGATGAGTCCTCTGAGGGAGTCGGGAGTGGGTGCGGAAGATCAGGGAGAGCGGGGCGCGTGGAGGAAGAGGCGGCGGAGCGCCTCCGCGCCCGTCGGCACCAGCGGCGCGTAGCGGTCGCCGAGCACGGTGGCGGGCGCGACGAACCCGCACCAGGCGATCTCGCCGGGATCCGGCCGGGGCGCACGGTCCGCCCGCCACTGATGGACCGTCAGGAAGGCGGCGCCGTGCGGGTCGTCCACCCGGTGGCGGTACGCCTCGGTGAGGCCGCACGCCGTCTCGTAGCCGAGCTCTTCGCGCAGCTCCCGCAGCGCGGCCGTCCGGTACTCCTCGCCGGCGCGCACCGCGCCGCCGATCAGGACGTCGTAGTGCGCGGGGTAGGCGCGGGCCCGGGAGGAGCGCCGGTAGAGCAGGACCCGGCCCGCGTGGTCGGTGCAGACGGTCGCCGCGTACCGGCGCAGCAGTCCGTGCGGGGCCGGGCCGTCCCGGCTGCCCCCGGCCACCACCCGGTCTCCGGGGTCGACGAAGTCCACGCGCTCGCCGCCGTCGGGCACCCGCTGTGCGGCGTGGGAACTCATCCGCGCGCGCGGACGTGGGCGAGGAACGGGCCGTCCGGCCGGAGGTTCAGGCCGAAGACGGGCTCGCCGGCCGGCGCGGCCGCCTCGATCGCGAAGCGGGGAAGGAGCAGCCCGAGCAGCACCTCCATCTCCCGCATCGCGAAGCGGGTGCCGAGGCACGCCCGCGGACCGATGCCGAAGGGGAGGTACGCACCCGGGGGCGGCGGCGTCCGCGGCGGGAAGCGGTCGGGCAGGAACGCGTCGGGGTCGGGCCATACGCCGGGGTCGCGGTGGGTGAGATAGGGGCAGACGAGGACGTCCGTGCCGGCCGGGACCCGTACGCCGTCCAGCCATGCGTCGTCCTCGGCCTGCCGGGGCAGCAGCCACCCCGTCGGGTAGAGGCGCAGCGTCTCCGCGAGCACCCCCTCGATCGCCGACGGATCGCCCGCCGCCCGCCGGGCGACCTCCGGATGGCGGTCGAGCAGGACGAACACCCAGGTCAGCGTGCGGGCGCTGCTCTCGTAGCCGGCGACGAGGAGGGTGACCAACTCGTCGCGGATCAGCCGGTCGTCATAGCGGGCGTCGCTCTCCGCCGCGTCGAGCAGCCGGAACAGCAGCCCGGTCCCGGCGGACCCCGCCGTGTGCCGGGCGCGGGCGTCCGCGATCGCCCGGTGCATCCGCTCGTCGAGCGCGGCGAGCGCCGCGGCGGCCGGCGCCGGCAGCTCGGCCCCGCCGCCGACGTCGGCGGGGAGCGCGGCCACGATGTCCTGCACCCCCGCCAGGTCTTCGTACGTCGCAGGGTCGAGGGGGTGATCGGTGAGCGAGCGCCAGATGGTGTCCACCGTGAAGAACTGCGCGTCCTCGGCGAGGTCCGCCGGCTCGCCGGTGCGCGCCCGCTCCGCCCACCGGTCCGCGATCGCCCGCGCCGCCCCCGCGATGTGGTGCTCCCAGCGCTGGATCCCGCGTCCGGTGAACGGAGCCTGCAGCAGCCTGCGTTGGGAGCGCCACTCCTCGCCGGCGGCGCTGATCACGCCGTTCCCGACGAGCGGGCGGGCGCGATGGGCCCGCTTCACGAAGCGGTCGCCGCCGACGCCGAGGACCTGGTGGACGTGGCGCGGGTGGGTCACCAGGACCGCGTCCCGCCCGCCCCGCCGGAAGCCGGTGAGCCGTCCCGGAACCCAGGCCGTGCGCAGCAGTTCGACCAGCGGGGCACCGGAGGCCGCCCAGGCCGCCACCACGGCGTCGTCGAGGAGGTCGGGGAGCCGCCCGACGACCGGGGCCTCGGGCGACAAAGGCGCGGGAACGGCGCCTGACGTCGAACTCACGTTGGGTGACTGCATGATGACGTATCGTAGCGGTCTGTGCGATCTTCAGTTTCTCAGCGACGGTCCGACGCCGTGCCCCTCGCCCTCCTCGACCGGCTCTCCCTCGACACGGCGGCGCTGCACCCCAGCGACACCGCCCTTCACCTCGGCGGCTTCGTCACCCTGGAAGGGGCCCCGCCGTCCCGCGAGCAGGTGGCGCGGTGGCTCGGGCGGCGCGTGGCGGGCCTGCCCGAACTGGCCTACCGGCTGGGCGGGACCACCCGCCGCCCCCACTGGGAGCCCGACCCCGGATTCGATCCCGGACGTCACCTGTACGAGCTACCCGGCTCACTCGATCCGGCGGCGGCCGTCACCGAGGCCGTCCAGCAACCCCTGCTCAGGGACCGGCCGTTGTGGGGAGTGTGGCTCGTCCGCCGGGTCGGCGCGGGCTACGGGCTCTGCTACCGCGCCCACCACGCCTTCCAGGACGGGGCCGCCGCCGTCGCCACCCTGGAGCACCTCTTCGGCGACGAGGAGAACCGGTCGGCCCGGGTCCGGGGCGGGCTCGCCCGCCGCCGGCCGGTGCGCTGGCGCGCGGTCCTGCCCGAGTTCCGCCCGCCGGGCCGGAACACCTGGTGGTCGGCGCTCGACACCCCGCCCTCCCACCGCCCCGCCGTCGCCCTCGCCGACACCGCGCTCGCCCGGCTCCACGCCCTCGGCCGCCGCCTCGGCGCCACCGTCCCCCAGCTGTGCCTGGCGCTCACCGCCGACACCCTCCGCGCCTGGCACCCGGACGACTGGGCGCCCGGCGGGCCGGGCCATGGGCGCGGACTGCGCACCGGCATGGGGATCGGCGTCCGAGACCCGGAGGAGCCGTACCCGCTCCTCGGCAACCGGGTCGCCGTCGCCGGCCTCGACCTGCCCTGCGGCGAACCGGACCCGGGCCGGCGGCTCGGCGCCCTCGCCCGGGCCGTCGACTACGGGCGCCTCGCCGCGCTGGCCGACGCGCAGGGAGCGGTGCTGCGCCGCCTCCCGTACCGGGTCGGCAAGCTCTCCCTCGGGCGGGCCGTGGACGCCCGCTACACCCCGCTGATGGTCGCCGACCTGCGGATCCGCCGCCCTCTCGGCTTCGACGGCACACCGGCCACGGCCGTCCACGCGCTGCCGGTACGGGTGCCGGGGCAGTCGCTCTTCGTCGCCTGGGCCACCCACCGGCGCCGCCTCCACACCACCTTCCTCGCCGACGCCGCCCTCCCGGGCGCCGACCGGCTCCCGGAGCACTGGGAGAAGGCCCTCACCGCCCTGGAACGGCTGGCGGAGGAGCGGTAGCCGGGAGCGTGCGCTCACCGCGTCCGCGGGTCGGAGCCGGTCATCGGGCCAGCTCCGCGAGGGCGGCCGTGGCGAAGGAGTGGTCCTGGTCGGGGGCGCCGCCGCCGACGCCGATGGCGCCGACGAGGCGGCCGTCGCGGTGGACGGGGAGGCCGCCGCCGATGAAGAGCAGCGGCCGGTCCAGGGCGGTCGTCAGGCTGTGGAAGGGGCCGTCCGGCTTGACCAGGTCGACGAGGTCGGCGGTGGGGGCGTCGAGCTGGAGCGCCGTGTACGCCTTGCGGGTGCTGGTCTCGCCGGAGATCAGCACGGCGCGGTCGTCGCGGCGGAAGGCGAGCAGGTGGCCGCCGGCGTCCAGGACGGTGACGCTGACGGTGACCCCGGCGGCCTCGGCGGCACGGGCGGCGGTGGCGACCAGGAGCTCGGCGTCGGCGGTGGTCAGCGGGGTGAGGGTGGTGGCGGTGGTGTGCATGGGGTCTTTCCTCGGGTGTGCGGTGGTGGGTGCGGCTGAGGTGGGGATCAGTGGTGTACGGCTGCCGGGGCGGCGGTGACGGACGCCTCGGCCGGCGCGGTCGCGGGGGCCCGGCGTTCCAGCGCGGCGGACCAGAAGGCGAGGCCGAGCGCGGCGGCGGCGAGGAGGGCGCCGACCCAGTTCGGGGAGGTGTAGCCGAACCCGCCGGCGATCACGAGGCCGCCGAGCCAGGCGGCGAGGGCGTTGCCCAGGTTGAAGGCGCCGATGTTGACGGCGGACGCCAGGGTCGGGGCGCCGTGCGCCTGGTCGAGGACCCGCTTCTGCAGCGGGGGCACGGTGGCGAAGCCGAGCGCGCCGATGAGGAGGATCGCGATCGCGGCGAGGATCTTGTCCTCGGCGAGGACCGTGAACAGGGCGAGGACGGCCGCGAGCCCGGCGAGGGTGACGTAGAGCAGGGGCATCAGCGCGCGGTCGGCGTACCGTCCGCCGATCAGGTTGCCGAGGAACATGCCGACGCCGAAGAGGACCAGGAGCCAGGTGACGGCGCCGTCGGAGTAGCCGGCGACCTCGGTCATCATCGGCGCGATGTAGGTGATCGCGGCGAACACGCCGCCGAAGCCGAGGACGGTCATCGCCATCGCGAGCAGCACCTGCGGGTTGCGGAAGGCGCCCAGCTCGCCCCGCAGGCGGGCGCCCTCGGGGCGCGGCATGGCGGGGACCAGCTTCGCGATGCCGAGGAGGCCGATCACGCCGAGGGTCGCGACGATCGCGAAGGTGGTGCGCCAGCCGACGGCCTGCCCGATGAAGGTGCCGAGCGGTACGCCCACGATGTTGGCGACGGTGAGGCCGGTGAACATCGTCGCGATGGCGCCGGCCTTCCTGTCCGGGGCGACCAGCTCGGCGGCGACGACGGAGCCGATGCCGAAGAACGCGCCGTGGGCGAGCGAGGCGACCACGCGGCCGGTCAGCATGAGCCCGAAGCTCGGGGCGGCGGCCGACACCAGGTTGCCGATCACGAAGAGCCCCATGAGCAGCATGAGCATCCGCTTGCGGCTCACCTTGGTGCCGAGCACCGTGAGCAGGGGCGCGCCGGCGACGACACCCAGGGCGTACCCGGTGACGAGCAGACCGGCGGTCGGGATGGAGACCCCGTAGTCGGCGGCGATCTCGGGCAGCAGCCCCATGATGACGAACTCGGTCGTGCCGATGCCGAAGGCCCCGACCGCGAGCGCGAGAAGAGCGAGGGGCATGGCTGTCCCCTTCCCGGAATTACTTGAACGATCCCTTTGCATGCTTCGACAATAGTTGCAGGCGCGTGCAATGTGCAAGCGCGGGTATAGGTGGGGCGGGAGTGCCTTGGTGTTGTCCACGTCGCAGCGCCGGCGCGGCCCGCTCCCCTTCACCGGGGGTCCCGTGGTCGCGGGAGTGGCGCTTCTCGGGAGTGATCCGGCGCGAGTACCTCGACCGCCGCCGGGGGCCGGGCAGACGGCATCGCCCGGCAGCTCAACACGCGGCGCGCTCACGGTGTCTCGTGGCGACGTGTCGGTCTGGGGCTCGGAGCGTACGTCAATCCGCGACGCGGACCGCCCGTGCGGGACGGATCGCGGCGGCGCGGTGCGCCGGGCCTGTCGTGGCCAGGAGGGATGCGGCGAAGGTGGCCGTGGCCAGGCCGACGATGCTGGCCCATTCGACGGGGAAGCCGCCTTCGAGGCCCGTGAACGCCGCGCTGTTGGCGTACATGAGCCAGGTCGTGAGCACTCCGAGGAGCGATCCGAGCACGATTCCCTCCACGGCGACGAAGGCGCTCTCCCACAGGAAGGACCGCTGGACGGTCCGCGCGCGGAAGCCGAGGGCCCGCAGGATGCCGATGGTGCGCCGGCGTTCGCGTACGGCCCGGACCATGACGACGCCGAGGCCGGTGATGCCCACGCCGAGGCCCAGGGCGAGGAAGCCCTGCATGAGGTGGAAGAACGCGGTGCTGGAGTCGAACTGGTGGCGGATCTCGGAGGCGATCGGCGTGGCGACCAGGCTGGACGACAACTGTTCGCCCTGCAACCGGGTCGCCAGGGTGTCGGGGGAGGTGCCCGGGCTCGTGCTGACGAGGGCGGAGGCGTTCTGGGCCTGGTCGCCGAAGAGCTCGCGCAGGCCCCGCTCTCCCATCACGACGGGGTACGTGGTCGAACTGGCGCCGGTCCCGGGGTAGAAGACCATCCCGTTGCTGAGTACGCCGGCGATGACCTTCTGTTCGCTGCGGCCGGTCTGCGGGTCGGTCACGGTCAGCGTGTCGCCGGGGTCGTAGTAGTCGCCGGCCGGGCCGCCGGTGCTCCCGAAGAACCCGTCGATGACCACGTAGCGAGGGTCGGTGGCGAGCGCCCGCCACACTGCCGGGTCGTCGGGCAGGTCGCTCAGTCGCTCACGGAAGGTGATGCCGCTGATCGCGCCGTCCGGCACGCCCACTGCCGCGACGTCCAGCGGCTGGGAGCTTCGGTGCCCCGGGTCGGTGGCCCGCCCGGCGGCGTTGAGCAACGGTGTGACGGCGGAGACCGCGGCGGCCGTAGGGCCGCTCCGCAGCTCGGTGATGAGCTGCTCGCTCGTGACCTGGGGGTTGTAATCGAGGCGGAGGGTGTAGCCGGCCGTGGCGTCGGCGACGACTCCGTCGACTCCGGCGCGAAGGATTCCCGAGATCTCGGTCAGCAGGACGAGCACGAACACGATCAGCGTGTACATCACGAGCGTGGCACCCGTACGGAACCGTTTCGCCAGGGGATAGGCCACCGCGAGCCGGGTCGCGAGTCCCGCCTCCGAAGGGCGCTCGAGGAGCCGCCGCAGGGGACGGAGCAGCACCTTCTGGTTGTCGCTGACGAGCACCACCGCGGAGAAGGCCGCCAGGGCGCCCTGGATGACGTACACGGACATGGAGGGCGTGTCGAAGATCCGCGGGCGTAGCACGGGTGCCAGCAGGGTCCAGGCGAGGACCGCTCCGGCTACGGACGTCGTGACCGTGTGTCGGGGGAGGAAGCGCAGCAACGCCGGGACGGCGAAGGCGAGGGCGAGCGCCGGCATCAGGTAGGTCGTGTCGGGCTGGCTGCGCGCCACCGCCGGAACGGCCACGAGCGCGCTCAGGACCGCCAGCGCGGAGGACGCGACGAGCAGTCGGCGACGCGGCTCGCGGCCAGGCGTCGTGGGCAGCTCGCGGATGGCGGCGATGATGTTGAACCTGCTGATGCGCACACTGGTCGCGAGGATCGCGGCGAAGGCGATGAGCAGGCCCATGGCGAGGCCGTTGAGGACGCTGGTGGGCGTGACGGCGAAGGCGATCCGGATGCTGCTGCCGCCGACCGACCAGCCGCTGAAGATCTCCGCGGCCACGACGGCGACGCCCCAGCCGACGCCGAGACCGATGACCACGCCTGGCAGAGCGGACAGCAGGGCGTAGGAGGCGCCTTCCACCGTGAACGACGCGACCAGGCGCGAGCGCTTCATGCCGATCGCCCGCACCATGCCCATCTGCGACTTCCGTTCCTCGCCCAGCATGACGAAGATGTTCACGAGCAGCAGGGCGCCCGCGATGATGCTGAAGCTGCCGATCATGAGGAACAGCGCACCCAGCGAGTCTCCGGCCTGCTTGGCGTCGCGCAGCACGGTGTGCTTGGGCGTCTCGACCGCGGTCTGGGCCGCGAGCGGACCCAGGGCCCGGCGGATGTCCGAGGTGACCTGCGGCGTCAGGGCGTCGCCGCTCTCGACGCCGCCGCGGTTCGAGACGAAGGTGACCGAGCGCGGCTCCGCGCCGGCGGCTCGGGCGGCCGCGTCCAGCGTCCCAGGTGCCAGGAAGGCGTCGCGGTTCAGCCTGCCGCCCAGCCCCACACCGGCCAGACCCCGCTCCGGCACCACGCGGTCGACTCGGTAGGTGTGCGGGGTGCCGAACAGGTAGAGCGTGATCGGCTCCCCGGCTCCCACACGGAGCGACCGTGCCAGTGGCGTGTTGATCACGACCTCGCCGGGCTCCGGGGCCGGTCCGTCGATCCCGGACTCCCCGTCTGCCGCGCCGAAGCCGGATGCCTTCTCGAAGTCCATCTGCCAGGCCAGGACGCGGGGTTCGGCGATTGTCTGGCCGCCGGCTCGGGAAACGGCCGACGACTGCGTGGCCTGAGCGTCGAGTACGCCGTCGACGTCGGGATCGTCTTCCAGGACCGCCAGCCGTTCGGCGACCGCGCGCCCGGCGGGGCCGGGTGGGGCGACCACGCGCTCGTCCACGGGACCGAGGGTGCGGTACGCCTCCTGGCGGACGGAGAAGTTCAGGGTGTCGCCGACGACCAGCGCCCCGATGATGATGGCGGTTCCGAGCACCGAGCCGCCGATCACGAGTGCGGCCTCGGTGCGCCGTCGGGCCAGCTGGCGGAAGGCCAGTCGGCGGGCGACCGGCTGCCGGACGGCGACCAGCATCAGAGCCGCCAAGGCGAGCGCGAGGGCGATGAGAAGCGGGGCCAGCAGATTCGGATACATCGTCAGTCCCGGGACATGTCGATGACCGAGCCTGCGCCCGGGACGCCCTGCGTCAGGTCGTCGACCAGCCGTCCGTCGCGCATCCGGATCAGTCGGGGGACGCGTGCGCCGATGGTGCTGTCGTGGGTGACCAGGACGATCGTCTGGCCCTCGTCCCGGTTGAGTTCGCACAGCAGGTCCATGACCTGGTCGGCCATGGCGCTGTCGAGGTTGCCGGTGGGTTCGTCCGCCCACACGATGGCGGGCCGCCCGGCCAGCGCGCGGGCGATGGTCACCCGCTGCTGTTCACCGCCGGACAGCTCAGCGGGTCGGTGGTCGACGCGGTGGGCGAGTCCGACCCGGTCGAGCATGGCCAGCGCCCTGCGCCGCGCTTCGCGGGGCTGCGTGCCGACAAGCAGCAGAGGGAGCTCGACGTTCTCCACAGCGGAGAAGACCGGGATGAGGTTGAACGACTGGAAGACGAAACCCATCGTGCGGGCCCGGTGCTCGGTGCGCGCGGCGTCCGACATCGCGAAGAGGTCATGCCCGTCGATCTCCACCCGGCCGCCGTCGATGTCGTCGAGCCCGGACAGGCAGTTCAACAAGGTGGTCTTCCCGGAACCGGAGGGGCCCATGACCGCCACGAGCTCTCCGTGGCGCACCACGAGATCAAGGTCGTCCAGAGCGGTGACCGCCACCGAGCCCGTCCGGTAGATCTTGCGGACTCCCGTGGCGACCAGCCGCGGTCGGTCGCTGTTCATGCCTTCCATACCAACCCCGGGAGGTAGGGACGGCTACGGCCGTCCGGGCCCGTGTCGGGGGACAACCGGCCCATCCGGAGCCGCAAGGTGAGGTCACGCGTCAGCGGCGACCCGCGCACGTCGCCGGACGACCGTGGACGTCAGAGCGCCGGCGATCACCGCAGTGACCGCCAGAAGGACGAAACCCCAGGTGTAGTCGTGTACGACGCTGTCGACGGCCCCCATCACGAGAGGCGGGAAGAAGCCGCCGAGACCGCCCGCCGCTCCTACCACGCCCGTCACAGAGCCGACCCGCTCGGCGGGAACGAGACGAGCGACGAGGGCGAAGACCGCACCGGACCCGGCTCCCAGGCCGGCGGCCGTGCCGAGGAAGCCCACCGTGCCGACCGGGACCAGCTCGGCCTCGAACGAGGCGACGAGCGCACACACGGCGACGAGTCCGTACGAGCCCGCCAGTACGGGGACGGGGTGGGCCCGGTCCGACAGCCAGCCGCCCACCGGCCGCATGGCGACCGCGAGGACCACGAACCCGGCGGTCCGCAGCGCCGCGTCGGAGCGGCTGAGCTCGTAGGCCCGGGTCAGATAGGTCGGCAGGTAGACGCTGAAGGCGACGAACCCGCCGAAGGAAACGGCGTACAGGAACGCCAGGTGCCAGGTCGAGGGCGTGCGCATGGCCGCTGCGGTGCGTGACCACAGGGACCCCGTTGCCGTCGCGCGCCCGGGACGGTCGCGGAACAGGAACCGGGCCACCAGGGCGTACACGGCGAGGAGGCCGGCCACGAGATCGAACGGAAAGGCGCGCCCGAGGGCGCCGGTCAGCTGGACAGTGGTGAACGCCGACAGGGCGGTGCCGCCGGTGCCGATGCCGAAGATCCCGAGTGCGACGCCCCGCCGCGCCGGTGGGTACCAGGCGTTCACGAAGGGGACGCCGACGGCGAAGGCCGTTCCCCCGAGACCGAGCAGGAATCCGCCCGCGAGGAACTGCGCCAACGAGTCGGCGAGGTGCCCCAGGTACAGCACCGGCAGAATCGTGAGCGCCGCGACGAGGGGGAACACCCGGCGGGCTCCCCACCGGTCGGTCAGCGCCCCGGCCGGGATGCGGCCGAGCGCGCCGACGACCACGGGTACGGCGACCACGAGGGACTGTTCGAACGAACTGAGACCGAGGTCGTCCCGCAGCCGGGGGCCGAGCGGTGCGAGGAGGGCCCATGCCCAGAAACAGAGGGTGAACCCGACGGTGGCCAGCAGCAGCATCTGCCACGGTCGGGAGGCAGCGTCCGTGGGAGGTGGCCTCCCGGTACTCCGGATCATGATGTCTCCTGGGCGACAGGCCGCGTCGTCGGCGCGGAGCTCCGCTCGTTTCCCACCTTCCGGGAGCCGGTGTCCCGCACCCAGGGGCCACTTGTCCCCTTCCTTGCCCGGACGGCCCTCGCAGGGGGCCGTCCGGCCCTGTCCCCGGTGTGTCGACCGGGACACCGTGGAGGTGTGCGGGCCCGACCGGGAGCAGGGACGCCCTGCACGAGCCGGTCCGGCCGTCGGGAGCGTGAGGAGAGATGATGTTCTGGTACGGGGACGGCATGAACGGATGGGGCTGGTTCGCCATGGCGGCCGGGATGGTCCTGTTCTGGGGGCTGCTGATCACCGTAGTCGTGTTGATCTTCCGCACGTTGGACCATGCCTCGGGTCGTCCGGTGCGGCGGGGGTCGCCGACGCCCGAACAGATCCTCGGCGAGCGGCTGGCCCGCGGTGAGATCGACGAGGAGGAGTACCGCAGGCGGCTGAGCGCTCTGCGCGGCGGGGAACCGTGACCCGCCGCATGACGTCGCCGGGATGCGGGCGTGGTCGCACCAGGTCATTCTGGGGCCATGGCCTGTCGGTCGCCCGCGGAGTCGGGCGGACCTCGCGACGCGTTCCGTGCGCTCACCGCACGGCGCGCAGCACAGGGTGACTCGCTGTCGGCCAGGCTGGAGCGGGCCAGGGCGGGTACCGACGGTGCGCCCGAGGAATGGGCGCCCGAGGCCGCCGCGGCGGCCGGACTGCCCGCCGCCGCCGGGCTCGGCCCCGCCACGTACTTCGCCGACCTCGCCGCCCCGCGTGGCGAGCGCCACGTGCGTGTGTGCACGGCGACGGCGTGCTTCGCCGCCCGCGGCGGACGGCATGTGCGGGAGGTGGAGGAGGTGCTCGGCGTGACAGCCGGGAACGTCTCCGCCGACGGCCGCACCTCGCTGCAGGGGGTCCACTGCCTCGGCTACTGCTACGCGGGCCCCGCCGCCCTCGACGGAACCCGGCCTCGGGCCGGGGCCGATCTCGCGGACCAGCTCGCCGGCCGTGCGGAACCCCGCGTACCCGGCATCCCCGCCGCCGACACCACTGGTGCGCCGGTGCTGCTCGCCGGCATCGTGAACGGCGAGTCCGCCTGGGACATCTGGCGACGTGCGCGGGACAGCCTGCGCCCTGACGACGTGCTCGAAGAGGTGGCGGCCTCCGGGCTGCGCGGGCGGGGCGGCGCCGGCTTCCCCGTGTCGGACAAGTGGCGGGCCGTGTCGGGCAGAGCGGGCGCCGTCGTCGTCGCCAACGGGGACGAGGGCGACCCGGGCTCGTACGCCGACCGGCTGCTGATGGAAGAGGATCCCGAACGGGTCCTCGCCGGGCTCGCCCTGGCCTGCCTCGCCTGCGACGCGCGGCGCGGGGTCGTCCTCGTGCGCTCCGAGTACCCGAGGGCGATGGCCGAGCTGCGCCGTGCGGTGGAGTCCGCGACAGCGGCGGGAGAACTGGCTCCCTCAGCGGAGACGGCCGGACCCCGGCCCTTCGTCGAGATCGTCGAAGGGGCCGGCTCCTACGTCGCGGGCGAGGAGACCGCGCTCATCGCCCGCCTCGAGGGCGCCCGGGGGGTGGCGCGCCCCCGACCTCCGTACCCGACCGACCACGGCCTGTGGGACGCGCCCACGGCGGTCAACAACGTGGAGACGCTCGCCTCCGTTCCCTGGATCGTCCAGCACGGCGGGCCGGCCTACGCGCGGCGCGGCGCCCCGGGCGAGACCGGCACGAAACTGGTCTGTCTGTCCGAGCGGTTCGCCCGCCCCGGCGCGTACGAGGTCGAACTCGGACTGCCGGTACAGGACATCGTCCGCCGGTACGGAGGCGGACTCAAGGACGGTCGCGAGCTCGTCGCCCTCCAGATCGGCGGCCCCCTCGGCGGCTTCCTCGCCTCCGACGCGCTGGACACCCCGCTGTCCAGCCAGGCGCTCACGGACCGCGGCGCCGCACTTGGACATGCCGGGATGGTCGCCTTCGACGCGGACACCGAGCCGGTCGAACTACTCCGCCACATCTGGGAATTCGCCGCCGATGAGAGCTGCGGGGCCTGCTCGCCGTGCCGCGTCGGCACCCGGCGTGGTCTATCCATCGCCCGTGCCGGCGGCCCGCCCGGGGAGACGATCGAGCGGATGGCCCGCCTGATGACCGAGGCGAGCCTGTGCGCCTTCGGCCGGCGCGTCCCCTTCGCCGTCCGCAGCCTCGCCCGGGCGTACGGCACAGCCCTGGCGGGGTGGGACCGATGACACGCCTCCAGATCGACGGGCGCACGGTCGACCTGCCCGCCGGAGCGACGCTGCTCGACGCGGCACGGGCCGCCGGCGCCGAGCTGCCCACCCTCTGCCACGACGACCGCCTCCGCTCGGCCGGCTCCTGCCGGACCTGCCTCGTCCAAGCCGACGGGCGGACCGTCGCCGCCTGCGTCACGCCCGCCACACCGGGCATGACGGTGGACGCCTCCGGCGAAGAGGTACGCAACCTGCGCCGGGACGCCGTCGCCCTCATCGCCTCGGCGCTCCCGCCGCATGCGCTCGCGGACGAGGCTCCCAGCGAACTCGCCGCAGTGTGCCGGACGTTGAGCATCGAGCCCGACAGCGACGGGACATCCCTGACACCCCTGCGCGGGCGCGACGACACGCACCCGTACGTCCATCTCGACCGGGATCTGTGCATCGCCTGCGGGCGCTGCGTCCGCATGTGCTCCGACGTGCAGGGCACCTTCGCCCTCACCCTCACCGGACGCGGCGCCGACACGGTCGTCGCCCCCGGCACGGGCGGTGCATGGGCCGATTCCGACTGCGTGGCCTGCGGCGGCTGCGTCGACACCTGCCCCACCGGCGCGATCACCCAGCCCGGGCCCGGCGAGGGCCTTACCTCCCGGCAGCCGGATCCCGACCGGGTCCGCACCACGTGCGGGTACTGCGGTGTCGGCTGCGCCCTCGACGTGGTCGTCCGCGACGACCGGGTCGCGGCCGTGCTTCCTGCGCCGGACGGGCCGGTCAACCGGGGGCACGCCTGTGTGAAGGGCCGTTTCTCGTACGGCTACCTCACGTCGGCCGAACGCCTCACCGAGCCCTTGGTACGCCGCGACGGCGTCCTCACACCGGTGAGCTGGGACGAGGCGATCGGCGTCGTCGTGGACGGGCTGCGCGCCGCCGTCGAGCAGGGCGGGCCCGACGCGGTCGCCGCGATCTCCTCCGCCCGCGCCACCAACGAGGAGAACTACCTCGTCCAGAAGTTCCTGCGGACGGTCATCGGCACCAACAACGTCGACAACTGTTCCCGCCTGTGCCACGCACCTTCCGCGGCCGGACTCACCGCGTCCTTCGGGCGGGCCGGTGGCACCGACCCCTTCGGCGACGTCGAGACCGCCGACTGCTTCCTCGTCGTCGGAGCCAACCCCGTCGAGGCCCACCCGGTCGTCGGCGCCCGACTCCTCCAACGGGCCCTCGGCGGCGCTCGACTCATCGTCGCCGACCCGCGCGCCGTCGGACTCGCCCGCCACGCCGACGTTCATCTCCGGCCCCGGCCCGGCACGAACGTCGCCCTCTTCCACGGCCTCGCCCACGTCCTGGTCGCCGAGGGTCTGACCGACCCCGGGTTCCTGCGCGAACGCGTCACCGGACTCGACGAACTCACCACGCTGCTGTCCGGCTACGCGCCCGAGCGGGTCGCCGAGATCACGGGCGTCCCCGCCGACCACATCACTCAGGCGGCCCGGCTCTACGGCAGGGCCGACCGCCCTGCCGTCCTGTACGGGCTCGGGGTCACCGAACACCTGCACGGCACCGACGGCGTACGCTCCCTCGCCAACCTGCCCATCCTGCGCGGCGCCGTCGGTGGCACCGGGCGTGGTTTCGGCATCAGCCCCCTCCGCGGCCAGAACAACGTTCAGGGCGCGTCGGACATGGGCGCCCTGCCCGATCTGCTGCCCGGGTACGGCCGGGTCACCGACCGTGAAGCCCGTGCCCGCGCCGAAGCGGTGTGGGGCCGGCCGGTCCCGCCGACACCGGGGATGCGGATCCCCGAGATGTTCGAGGCTGCCCGCGAGGGGCGACTGCGCGCGCTGTGGATCATCGGGGAGGACGTGTGCGCGACCGACCCGGACAGCCGACGCGTCGCCGACGCCCTCGACGCCTGCCCGCTGGTCGTCGTCAACGAACTGTTCCTCAGCGAGACCGCCCGGCACGCGGACGTCGTCCTGCCCGTGGCCTCCTGGCTGGAGAAGGACGGAACCTTCGTCAACTTCGACCGAAGGTTCCAGCGCGTAAGGCCCGCGGTGCGGCCGCCGGACGCGGCCCGTACCGACTTCGCCGTCGTTCAAGCCGTCGCCGCCGCGATGGGCGCCGACCTGGGATGCCCCGCTCCCGCCGAGGCCCTGACGGAGTGCGGACGCGTCGCTCCGGTCTTCGCCGGCCTCTCGCACGCCCGCCTCGACACCGAGGGCGCCGTGCCCTGGCCCTGCCCCTCGTCGGACCGCCCCGGCGAAGCCACCCTGTACGCGGAGCGGTTCGCGACACCCGACGGCCTCGCCCATCTCTCCGCCGCGCCCTATCTGCCGCCTGGAGAGGAGCCGGACGGCGACTACCCGATCCTGCTCGTCACGGGACGCCGCTGGGCCCACTACAACTCCGGCAGCATGACCCGGCGCGGTGGAAACCTCCTGCTCGACGCCCGCGGGCTGCTGGACCTTCATCCCGAGGACGCGGCTCGGTACGGGGTGCGGGACGGCGCCCCCGTCACCGTCGACAGCCGCCACGGGCAGGCACGGCTGATCGCCCGAGTCGGCCCTGACGTCGCCCCGGGGCAGGTCTTCTGCGCGTTCCACTTCCCGGACGAGGGGGTCAACTCCCTCACGTCGGAGAACGCAGACACCGTGACCTCGTGCCCGGAGTACAAGGTCACGGCGGTACGGCTGCGACCTGTCGGGGCCCGCGGCTGAGCTTGTCGGGCGGAGACCGGCGCGCCCGGTTCGCGCGACGATCCGGCCGCGTACGCCCATACTGAGGATGACGGCAGCCGTCCAGGGGTGCGTACGGACGAGAATCGCGGTGGCGATGCGCGATGCAAGAGGTGCCCTTCGACGAAGTGACCACCAGCGCGGCCCGGGACGCGGGCGGATGGCTCGGGGCCCTGCCGGTCGCCGTAGTGGCCACCAGCGCGGACGGGGCGATCGTGCGCTGGGACCACGCGGCGGAGGACCTGCTCGGCTACACCGCGCACGAAGTGCTCGGCCGGCACATCGCCGACCTGCTCCACCCGGGCGCGGACCGCGGTCTCGGCCGGTCGCTGTGGGAGGGCGCGGCCACGGGGCGCGGGGTCATGGGCACGGTGACCGCCTGGCACAAGGAAGGACGCCCGCTGGACCTGGAGGTCTGGGCGTGCCCGGTTCCGGCCCGGCACCGGGGTGGGACCACGGTTCTGGTGTTCGCCGCGGAGGCCGAGGCCGCACGAAGGATTCGCGGCTCGTCGGCGGTGTGGGACGGCTTGTTCTCCCGTTCTCCGGTAGGCATCGCGGTCTTGGACACCCAGCTGCGGTTCCTTCGGGTCAACCCGGCGCTGGAAGCGATGAACGGTCTCCCGCAGGCCGCGCACATCGGACGCCGCCTCGTCGAGATCCTTCCTGATGTCAATGCCGCGGACATGGAGCGGGCGATGCGCCGGGCCCTGGACGAGGGAAGGCCCGTCCTGGATTCCCGCCGTACGGGCCGCACCCCGGCCGACCCTCACCACGACCACGTGTGGTCGGGATCGTACGTCCGGCTGGAGGACGCCGACGGACGCCCGATCGGGGTGGCCGCCACCTTGATCGACATCACCGCCCAGCAGCGGGCGCAGATCGAAGCCGACGCGGGCCGACGCCACCTCGCCCTGGTCAACGAGGCCACCCGCAAGATCGGTACCAGCCTGGACCTTGAACGCACCGCCCAGGAGCTCGCCGAGGTCGCCGTGCCCGACCTCGCGGACGCCGTCACCGTCGACGTCCTGGAGACCCTTGCGGCCGGCGAAGAACTCGGCGCCGGCCTGATCGGGGGCGCCACGTTGCGCCGACTGGCCAAGGCGCCACTGACCGGATCTCGCGTCACGACCGTCCTCGCCCCCCTGGGACACACGCTCGTCTTTCCCGCCAACGCGCCCTACACCCGGGCGCTCGGCGCGCGCCGCCCGTTCGTCATAGCCGAGCTCGACGAGCAGGCCATCGCCCCGGCGGCCGGCCACTCCACCACGCCGGCGGAACTGCTCCGGCTGGGAGTGCACTCGTTCATGATGACCCCGCTGTCGGCCCGGGGCGTGGTGCTGGGCCTGGCCACCTTCTACCGGAACCGACCGGTCGGACCCTTCACGGAGGACGAGGTCGCCCTCGCCGGTGAACTGGCGGCACGCGCCGCGGTGTGCGTCGACAACGCGCGCCTCTATCGCCGCGAACACGACACAGCCGCCGTCCTGCAGCGGAGCATGCTGCCGCAGCACATCACCCCGCCGCCGGGGATCGAGGTCGCCCACCGCTACCTGCCCGCCAGCGACGTCAACGAGGTCGGCGGCGACTGGTACGACGTCATCGCCCTGGAGGACGGCAGGGCGGTGCTCGTCATCGGCGACGTGATGGGACACGGGACCGCGGCGGCGGCCGTGATGGGGCGGCTGTCCTCGAGCGTCCGGGCCCTCGCCCGCCTCGACGTCGCCCCCGAGGAGGTGCTGTACCAGCTGGAGGCCGCCCTGCACGACCTCGCCGAACCCATGCTCGCGACCTTCCTGTCCGTCGTGGTCGACCCCGCCACCGGCCACTGCCGCATCACCCGTGCCGGCCACCCGCCACCGGCGGCCGTCCTGCCCGACGGTACGGCCCGGCTGCTCGACGTACCTCCGGGCCTGCCGCTGGGCGTCGGAGGCATCCCTTTCACCACCACCGAGGTCACCCTGCCGCCCGGGAGCCTCCTCGTCCTGTACACCGACGGCCTCGTCGAGGCCCGCAACAGCGACATCGACGCACGTCTCGCCGAACTGACCGACCTGCTCACGGAGCCCCCTCCGTCGCTGCCCGCCCTCTGCGACCGCCTGCTCACCCACCTCGTCCCGGCCTCCGCGGACGACGACATCGCGCTGCTCATCGCCCGCATCGGCACCGCGGCCTGACCACTCCGGAGGGTGCCCCGCCGGAGGGGCGGTGTCCCTGGCCTCTCGTGCCCGCCGGAAGCCCCTGACCGGCATCACCGATGCCGAACGCGACCTCCGTGCCACCAGGAGGAAGGGTCGTGGCGTCAGTCGTGTGGCACGAGGGCGACGGGCGCCCGGCTGTGGTGCAGCACGGCGTGGGCCACGCTGCCGATATGAGCGCCCAGAGCCGAACGACGCGTGCGGCGGCCCACGACGACGAGCCCGGCGTCCCCGGTTGCCTGCACCAGTTCGGCGCCGGCCGATCCGATCACCACGCGTGCGGTGGCGTCGACATCGGAGAACTTGGCCCGCCAGGGATCGAGCAGACCGTCGAGGGAACGCTCGATCTCCGGCGTCACGGCCGCGCGGATGTCCGGCACCATGGCCGGGCCAAGGCCGGCGTAGGGAGGCAGTTGCTGGGCGTACACGGCCTTCACACCGGTGCCGCGCCGGGATGCCTCCCCGAACGCGAACTCCAGGACGACGTCCGCGGGCTGCTCCGCGTCGACCCCCACCGTGACCGGCCCGTCCGAGCCGGAGCTGTCCAGGGCGCGTACGAGGACGAGGGGCCGATCGACGGCCCCGGCGACGGTCAGGCCGACCGAGCCGACCAGATAGCCGGCCACACCGCCCAGCGCGCGTGATCCCAGGACCAGGAGGTCACCCGCCTCGGCAGCGGCGACGAGCCCAGGGACGGGGCCCGCTGCCAGCAGTCGGGTCGTCACCGGCAGCTCCGGATGGCGTGTGCGCAGTGTTTCGGCCGTACGCGCGAGCAGCTCCTCGGCCCAGGGCTCCTGGGACTCCCGCGCCGCGAGCGAAGCGACCGACTCCGGCCACGGCTCTCTCGCATGGACCAGGTGTACTCCGGTGCCGCGCAACACGGCCTCGTCCGCAGCCCACTCGGCGGCGGCGTTCGCCTGCGCCGTGCCGTCGATTCCGACCACGATGCTCTGTGTCATGGCCGTCCACCTCCCGTGGGGATGTCGTCGTTCTCGTAGGTGAGCCGGGTGCGGGAGACCGAGACCACTCCGTCGACCGTCGCGCACATGCGCTCGATCGCCGGGATCATGCCCCGGTACGGCACGGTGCCCCCGAGTTCCACCCGACCGCTGTGCACCTCGACGGACAGTCCGCCCGGGTCGAGGCCGAGCGTGCCGCCGAGAACGTCGCCGGTGATCTCGCGGCGGATGTCGTCGTCGTCGCGGAGAAAGATCCCCAGCAGGTCCCGGCGGCTCACGATGCCGACCAGACGGTCCGCCTCGTCGACGACCACGAGCCGTTTGACGCCCTGCACCTCCATCAGACGTGCCGCCTCCACCACCGTCCAGTCAGGGCGAACACACACCGGGGGCGCCGACATCAGCTCTTCCGCGCGCGTGCCCTCGGCCTTCGCCCGCGCCCATGCCTCGAGCCCCGGCACGGCCGGCATGTCTCCGGGGAATGCGGCCTGGTCGGCCGTCTTGCGCAGCAGATCACCCTCCGAGACGACTCCGAGCACCCGGCCGTCGCCGTCCACCACCGGCACCGCGGTGACCCGGTGCTGTCCGAGGATCCGCACGATCTCCTTGAACGGCGCGTCGCCGCGGACGCTCACCACGTCACGTGTCATCAGCTCGTCGATCCTGCGGTGGCGCATCACCCGCTCCTTTCCGATGTGGACACGTCCGTTGCCGACACCAGGCGAAGCTCGGCGGTGGACCGCAGCAGATCTGCCTCCGAGACCACGCCGAGCGGGCGTCGGTCATCGTCGACGACCGGTACCGCCGAGATGTCGTGATCCGCGAACAGACCCGCGATCTCCTCGAAGGAGGTGGCGGGGGCCGCGGTGACCACGTGGTGCGTCATCACTTCGAACACGGTGCGGTGCTCCATGACGCTCCTCCTGCACGGGTCGGGCGGTCCCCGTGGATCCCACCCTGATACGCGGACCTTCCCGGCAGCAGTGCCGAACGGTCCCCACCCGGGACCGATGGCCCCTATGAGGGCCGGCCGGTTCGCCCGCAACGTGGAGAGAGATGAAGCGACGGTCGCGGAGACCTCGTGGCTCCGCGCTCGTGCCGGGAGGAGAGGGCCATGACCGGGACCGCAACACGACACCACTCGGACGAGGACCGCGCCGGACTGTGGGCCCGTGTCGGCGACCGGCTGATCGTCGGAGGCGCCATCGTCGGTCACGAAGGCCGCGACGGAGAGATCGTCGGTCTGCACCACGCGGACGGTACCCCGCCCTACGATGTCCGCTGGTCGGACACGGGCCGGGTCACCCTGGTCTTCCCGGGCCCGGACGCGCACGTTCAGCACTTCCCGCGCTCCGGCAGGACGTCGGTCACGCCGCGGCCGTGAACTCGGCAGCGGCGTCGACCACCCCGGGCACCGCACGGGCGAGTCGCACGACCAGATCCGCGGGGACGGAGTCCGGCAGGCACCCCATGAGCGTCACCGACCCGTCCTCGACCCGGACGGTGAGTATGGAGTCACCCTCCGGCATCGGACGCGTGAGGAGCTCCGGGCGACAGCACCGGAACCTCACACAATCTCCCGCCGCCCAACAGTGCGCCCAAGGGGCCGACCGGGGTCCGCTCGGGCCCGGTCGACCGTCTGGTGTGCGCCGAGCCTCCATGGTTCGCTGCAGCTGGGGAAAGCCCGCGTGAGAACGCGGAGCAGCGGCTTCGTACCGCGCACCGCGCAATCGGGATCCGCGAGAAGCGGAGGGGTCCTTCCGCCCGCCCAGGCCCTGCCGACGGTCTCGTCCGCACGGCGCCGGCAGGGCCTGGGCGGGCAGAGGCCGGGACCGACCGGCCCTATCCGGCCACCGCGCCCGGTGCGAGCGTGGCAGGGAGCCATCTCGTACGCGGAAGGTGGTGGGGACGATGGAATCGCGCCTGGTGGTGGGCCCCCTGGTGGTGGGCGTCGATGGTTCCGACGCCAGCCTCACAGCCTTGGACTGGGCAGTCGACGAAGCGGTACGGCACCGCCTCCCGCTGCGTATCGTGCACGCCTCGCTGTGGGAACGCTACGAGGGCGTCGTACCGTCCTGGAGCACGGACCGGCCGGAGGGACAGGTCCTCGCGGAGAACATCGCCGGCACCGCCGAGGAGCGGGCCCGGCGGCGCGCGCCCGGTCTCGCCGTCACGGCGGACGTCCTCGCGGAGGACGCTGCCACGGCGCTGCTCAGGGAGGGACAGGAGGCCGCGCTCCTGGTCGTGGGGTCCCGTGGCCGGGGTGAGCTGGCTGATCTTCTGCTCGGGTCCGTCGGCCTCGTCGTGGCCGCCCGGGCACACGGCCCGGTGGTCGTCGTTCGTGGGGACCGGCACGGCTTGGAGGCGCGCCATCAGCGGGTCCTCCTGGGGGTCGGCGACCACGACGTGGACGCGCCGGCCGTGCGTTTCGCCTTCCGCGAGGCCGCGGCGCGGGACGCGGAACTCGACGTCGTACGGGCCTGGCGACGCCCTGCGCATGAACCCGTCGACCACCCGTTGATGACCGGTGAGTCCGGCGTGTACTTCGAACACCGCGCCTCCGAACTGCTCGACAAGGCCCTCGAGGCGGCGGCGAACGAGTACCCCGACGTACGGCTGCGGCGAAGTACGGTCGAGGGCTCCGCCCACCGAGCGCTGACCGACCGCTCCGCCGCCGCCGACCTCCTGGTCGTCGGGGCGCGACGCCGGGACCGGCATATCGGGCTGGAACTCGGCAGGGTCGCCCACCGGGCTCTCCACCATGCCTCATGTCCGGTCGCCGTCGTTCCCCGGCACCACTCCGCCCCACCCGAGGGAGAAGAACGATGACCTCCGCTGCCCGGCATCAGATGAGTGACCTCGGCCGCAGGATCGAGGCCAGGCGCACCCGTCTCGGCCTGTCTCGCGAGGACGTGGCCGCACGAGCCGGATCCACACCGGGCTACATCGAACTCCTGGAAGAGCAACTGCCCAGCCCGGGCATCGAGTTCCTGGTCCGGCTCGCGAACGCACTGGAGACGACCGTCCAGGACCTGACCGGGTACACCGCGGATCTCGCGCCCGGAAAGGCCCACGCCGGCCATCATGCCGGGATGGTCGGCATCGACGAGACGGAATGCTGGGCGCTGCTCGACGACCACGGCGTCGGTCGCGTCGCCGTCACCGGAAGCGACGGGCCGGAGATCTACCCCGTGAACTACCAGGTCGTGGGCAGAGAGGTCCTGTTCATGACCGCGGAGGACACGCCGCTCGCGCGGGCGGCCGTCACCGGCGCGGCGATCGCCTTCGAAGAGGATCGCGTGGATGACGCCTTCAGCCAGGGCTGGAGCGTTCTCCTGGCCGGCCCCGTACGCAAGGTGTCCGACCCGGCCACGGCCCAGACGCTCCGAGCAGCCGCGTACTCGACCCCGTGGGCCGGTGAAGGGAGGGACACCGTCGTCGTGCTCTCCCCCCGCCGGGTGACAGGGCGACGCGTGCTGGTGCAGGGCGCGCCCGGGACGTCGTCCGGGCCTCGGCCTCGACCTTGAGGCGATGCACGCCTCCCGGTCCGGGCCGAGACACGCCGTCGTCGGCCTACCCCAAGGGCACGTCGGTTACCGGCGCGGGACTGGGGTGGATGACCGCGTGGGCCGCGTGGCCGAGATGCGGACCCCGACCAGAGGGCCGAGCAGGCATTGATCAGGGCCGAACGGCCCATCCCCGGGAGACCCGCCACGGTGTCACCGTGGAGATGCCGATTCCGGGGCGTTGCCCTCGGGGCCCGGGTACTCCGCAGGAGGAACCATGACCAGTGACATCCCCGTACGGCCGGAGCTCGGCAACGTCGTCGTGGGAGTCGACGGGTCTCCCGCGGCCCGCACCGCCGCGCTCTGGGCCGCCGCCGAGGCGGATCGCCGGGGCCGTCCCCTGCACCTCGTGCATGCCGCGGACACCGATCGGCGCGCCTACTGGACCGACGCCGAGACGATCCAGGCGGTACGCGAGGCGGGCCGTGACCTGCTGACCGAGACGGCGAGCACGATCCACGAGCGTTTCGCGGACCTCGACGTCACCAAGGAGCTCAGTCGTCAGGAGCCGGTCTCCGGACTGAAGGCGGCTGCCGGCGACCAGGGAACGATCGTCGTGGGCAGCAGGGGCCTCGGCGGCTTCTCCGCCCTCCTGCTGGGCTCGGTGGGGCTCGGCGTGGCCGCCCGGGCCGACGTGCCCGTGATCGTCGTACGCGGGGAGGGCGAACGACCCGACACAGGCTCGGTGACCGCCGCCGTACGCGACACCACGGATCTGGACTGTCTGCTCCTCGCCGCCGCCGAGGCCGACGCCCGCAAGGCATCCCTGCGGATCGTGAGCGTCTGGAACGTCCTCACCCATGTCGGCAGCGTCGCCACCATGCTCGACGACCTGGACGGGATCGCCCGGCAGCGGGTACTCGAGGTGAAGGCCCTGGCCGACCGCGTCCGCGAGCTCTACCCCGATCTGGTCGTCGGCCACCACGTGGAGACCGGCACGAGCACTCCGGGGGGATCCTCGTCGAGGCGAGCAGCCGCACCGACCTGATCGTGATGGGCCGCGGCCACAGGCGACTGGGCGTCGGACCGGCCCTGGGGCGCGTCGCGCACGCCCTGATCCACCACGCCCCCTGCCCGGTGCAGATCGTCCCGTCTGCCGTCGTGAGAAGAGACGAGGAGCCGTGAGCGACGTACTGGCCGGCGTCGACCCCCGCGAGCTGTCCGTCCCGGCCCTGGTGTGGGCCGCCGACGAAGCCGTACGCAGAGGCGCCCGGCTGCGCCTGGTCGTCGCCGTTCCCCCGGTCCACGACCGGCTCGGATACGACGCCCGTGCCCACCAGAGATCCCTGCGCATCCGTGGGGAGTCGGCGCTCGCCCACGCACAGGACCTCGTACGGGGGTTGCACGAGGGACTGTGGACCGTGACGGAGCTCGTCGACGGAGCGCCCGCCACCGTGCTGCGCGAGAGGACGCGGGGCACCGCGCTCGCCGTAGTCGGCTCGCGGCGCCTCGGCAGGGCCGCCGAGGTCCTCAGCGAGGGCTCGGTGGCCGTTCCGCTGGCGGCGCGTGCCGACTGTGCCGTGGTGGTGGTCCGCGAACCGGAGCACACGGCCGTCCGTCCGCCGCTGATCGTGGTCGGCGTGGACGGCAGCCGGGACTGCCGGGCCGCCGTCGCCTTCGCGGCGGCGGAGGCGAGTCTGCGCGAGGCACGCCTCATGGCGATCTGGGTGTGGCCCCGCCCTCTGCTGCCCCATGGCGACGAGACCGAGGGCCTGGCCGATCGCCGTCGGCTGCTCGCCGAGGCGGTGGCCGGATGCGCGGAACGCCACCCCGACCTCCACGTAGAACAGCAGGTCATGCGCGGCCACCCCGTCGATGAGCTCACCCGCGCTTCCCGGGAGGCCCTCGCCGTGGTCGTCGGCCGACGGGGCCGTGGCGGCTACTCCGGCATGCGGCTGGGTTCCACGGTGCACGGACTGCTGCACCATGCCGCCTGCCCTGTGATCACCGTTCCCCTGCCCGATGCGGCGGGGGCGGACGATACCTCCGCCGGGGCCGACCGGACCCGGCCGCGTACGGACCGACCGGCTCCGACCGGCTGACCCGCTCGGCACCGTGCCGTGTCACGCCCCGGGCGGCACCGTGGGAGGACGAGATCGGTTCCGGACCGCCAGACGGATCCCCGGATCCCGGGAGAGGTGAACACCATGCAGCAGATCCGGATCAGTCGACCGCGGACGCCCTCCGGCCGTCCGGCCCCGTACTGAGGCCGCGGTGAGAACCGTGGAGGACACCAGGGGACCGATACGCCGCGTCGTACCGTTCACGGAGCCGGGGCGGCGTGATGCCGGACGCGCGGGAGGCAAGAACGCCGCGCTCGGCGAACTGACCAACCGGCTCGGCGTCGCCGGCATCCGAATCCTTCCGGGGTTCGCCACCACCGCCGAGGCATACCGGGAACTGCTCGCCACCGGGGACCTGCGCCGCCACGTGGAGGCACAGATCGACCGGCTGCACGAGGGGCCCCGCTCGACGGGGTCGGAGCGGCCATCTCCTCCTCTCCTCGGCGGCCGACCGTTCGAAGCGGAGGAGGCCACCTGGCCCAGGCGGAGGCGATGCTCGCCGGGGTCTCCGAAGGAAGGGGAGTGACCATGCCCCGCAGGACACGACGCAGTCTCGCCCGTGACGCTGAGCCGCGACCCCCGTCGCCCGGGCGGCGGAAGGCGGGTGATGTGCTGCCCACGGGACCTGGGAGCCTCCCGAGCGCTGTGCAGATGCACGCGCGCCCCGTGCGGGCGGTCCACACCATCCAGGTGCCCGCTGGTCTTCTCTGACCGCGGCAATCGACCCGATCGCGACCAGGGGGCTCGAAAAGAAGGAGGCAGGCCATGACGACCGCACGGGAGATCATGCACGCGGGCGCGAGCTGCGTGCAGGAGAACGAGACCCTGATGGACGCGGCACGACGGATGAGCGAACTCGACGTCGGCGCGCTGCCCATCTGTGGGCCGGACAACCGGCTCCACGGCATCATCACCGACCGGGACATCGTGGTGAAGTGCCTCGCCAGGGGCAAGGACCCCCACCACATGACGGCCGGACTCCTCGCCCAGGGCAAGCCGGTGACGGTCGACGCGGACGCCGACACCGAGCACGTGCTGCGCACCATGCAGGACCACCGCATCCGCCGCGTCCCCGTGATCGAAGACCACCGCCTGGTCGGCATGATCAGCGAGGCGGACCTCGCCCGGCACCTGCCGGAGGAACAGGTGGGCCACTTCGTCGAGGAGATCTGCCGCTGACCACACGAACAGCGCACACCAGGACCCATTGGGCCGGTCGGTCCCTTTCCGGTACGGCCCACTCGGCCCTCCCGGGCACCCCCCTTGGGCACTGCGCCGCAGGAAGCCCGGGCGGAGGATCGGAACTACAGGAGCCGGACCCGGCCCCCCGACTGATCCGGTCTCCCAGGCACTTTCCCGGGATCCGACGACGAGGAGCGGAACGATGACCGGACACCATGTGGAGCGCAGGCACAGCCTCTTCCCCGACTTCAACGACTTGTTCAACCGCGAGTTCCCGGGGCTGCCCGGATGGCGTCCCGCCACCGCCGCCCACTCCATCCCGGTGGAGGTTCTCAGCGACGCCGACGGGTACGTGCTGCGCGCCGAGCTGCCGGGCATGGACGCGGACGACATCGGCATCACCGTCGACGACAACCTGATCACGGTGAGCGCTGAGCACAGTGAGAGCAAGAGGGACAAGGAGCACTCGGAGTTCCGCTACGGATCCTTCCGCCGGACCGTGCGCCTTCCGGCGACGATCCCCGCCGATGACGTCGACGCCTCGTACGCGGACGGCATTCTCACCATCCGTGTCCCGATGCCCGAGGAGAAGGCGGAGACCCGCCGGACCATCCCCGTCCGCCGAGCCGACAGCGGGGGCGAGGGGGCAACGTCATGAATCCCAAGCGCGTCCTGGTCGCCTACGGCAGCAAGCACGGCGCGACCGCCGGCATCGCGGACGAGATCGGCAGGACGCTCCGGGCCGACGGCCTCGACGCGGTCGTTCTGCCCGCCGACACCGTCACCGACGTCAGCGGCTACGACGGAGTCGTCCTCGGCGGGGCCCTCTACGCGGGGCACTGGAACGGCAAGGCGCGCCGGTGTGCCCGGCGCAATGCCGAGCAGCTCCGTCACCGGCCGGTCTGGCTCTTCAGCAGCGGCCCCGTCGACAGCTCCGCCGAGCAGCACGAGATCCCGCCCGTGCCCGGGGTGGCCCGCCGGATGAAGAAGCTCGGCGCACGCGAGCACGTCACCTTCGGCGGCGCGGTGACCGCCGAGACGCCGGGTCCGATCGCCCGGTCCCTGGTCCGCCACGGCAAGGGCGGAGACTTCCGCAACCCGGAACGGGTCCAGGCGTGGGCGCACCACATCGGAACCGAGCTCGACGCCCTGGGCTGAGCAGCGGCGCCCGGGCGCCCGAAGGGCTGCCACACCCCGGAGGTTCGACATGAGCCACGAGTCGTCGGGCCGCGGGCCCACCGTGGCCGGGAGCAGGCCCGGAGGGCACGCCGCTCTGATCCTGGTCCTGCCGATCGCCCCCGTCTGTGGCGCCGTCGCGGCCGGGATGCGATGGACCGCCGGAGCCGGAGAAGACCGCGAACTCGCCGCCCACCGTCACCAGGTGCAGGCGATCACGACGGGGCAGGCCGAGGACCCGCCCGTCGGCAGCCGACAGGGCGCCAAGCCGCGCCCGTCGCACCCGGCGGTCTGGGAGTACCCCGACGACGTCCGAAGGACCGGGACCATCGACGTTCCGCCCGGGACTCCGCAGGGGCGCAGGCTGACCATCTGGGTGGATGACCGAGGCAGCCCCACCCGCCCGCCGGGCAGCACCGCTGACCTCGCATCGACCGCGCTCGCCGGGGGCACGGCTGTCGCAGGAGTGGTCGTGGCGTCGAGGGCGGGCCTCCTCACCCTCGCGCGACGACGCTCCGACGGCCGCCGGCTCGCCGCCTGGGAGCGGGAGCGGGAGCAGGTGGAACCCGTCTGGTCGGGCCGGCTCCGGCGGGGCGGCGGCCCCGGGAGCGGCGATGACTGACCGAACGGGCGGCCGCTCGCCCGAGGCAGAGGCCAGGGCACCGGATGAGGTGCTGCCCACCGACCCCAGCGAACCACTGCCCCGGCTGCGCCGTGAACTGGCGACCGGTCCGGACGGGCTGTCCGCCCGCGAAGCGGCCCGTCGCCTCGCCGTCCACGGGCCGAACGAAGTACGGCGCGAGGAGCACCCCTCCTTCGCGCGGGAGCTGGTCCGTCAACTGGTCCATCCTCTGGCACTGTTGCTCTGGGCGGCCACGGCTCTTGCCTTCGTCGCGGACCTGGCCGTCCTCGGCTGGGCGATCCTCGCTGTGATCGCCGTCAACGCGACCTTCGCCCTGCTCCAGGAACGGCAGGCCGAGCGCGCGGTCGAGACCCTCGCCCGCTATCTGCCCGAGCGGGCCCTCGTCGTGCGGGACGGCAAGCCCCTCACCGTGGAGGCCCGTGACCTGGTGCCGGGCGACGTGATCCTCCTGGAGGAGGGTGACAAGGTCCCGGCGGACGCGCGCGTCACGGAGGGCGGGGTCGAGGTCGACCTGTCGATGCTCACGGGGGAGTCCGTGCCGGCCGAACGGATGGCCGCCGCCGGACTCCTCGGCGCCCCGCTCCTGGAGGAACCGAACCTCGTCTTCAGCGGGACGACCTGCGTGGAGGGGCAGGCTCGGGCCGTCGTGTTCGCCACGGGCCACCGCACCGAGCTGGGGCGGATCGCAGCGCTCAGCCAGCGCACCCGGCGCGAGGCGAGCCCCTGGAACGGCAGGTCAAGAAGATCGCCTGGCTCATCGCCGGCGTCGCCACCGGCATGGGGGTCGTGTTCCTCGTCGTCGGAGTGGCGGTCGGCCTTCCGGTGACCGACTCCCTCATGTTCGCCATCGGCCTGCTCGTCGCCAACGTGCCCGAGGGACTCCTTCCGACCATCACGCTGGCTCTCGCCGTAGGCGTCCGGGCTCTGGCCCGGCGAGGCGCTCTGGTCAAACGCCTGAGCGCCGTGGAGACGCTCGGCTCCACCAATGTCATCTGCACGGACAAGACCGGCACGCTGACCCGCAACCGGATGCGTCTGCGTGCCCTGTGGACGCCGGGCCACGGCGCGGAACCCGGCCCGTGGGCGCAGGAGTTGGTGCGGACGGCCGCGCTGTGCACCACCGTCACCCAGGACGCCGACGGCGAACCGCACGGCGACCCGACCGAGGCGGCCCTCGTCGCCGCGGCCGACGAACGCGGCGACCCGGTGGACCCCGACCGCCGCGACGCGGGACGGCTGGCGCTGTTCCGCTTCGACCCACGGCTGCGGCTGATGTCGGTGGTGCAGCGGGACGAACGGGCACCGGGCCGCGCGCGGATCATGGTCAAGGGAGCCCCTGAGGCGGTTCTGGCCCGGCTGCGGCCGGAAGGAGGCGGGGACCGCGCCCGTGCGGCGGCACAGGAGCTGGCCGAGGGAGGCATGCGCGTCCTCGCCGTGGCCGTACGCGACCTGGCGACGGTCACCGAGCGGCCCTCGCGTCGCCAGGACGCCGAGTCGAGACTGACCCTGCTCGGTCTCGTCGGCCTGTACGACCCGCCGCGCTCCGAGGTGGAGGCAGCCGTCCGCCGCTGCCACGAGGCGGGGGTGAGGGTGCACGTCGTCACGGGGGACAACGGCGCCACGGCCGCAGCCGTCGCCCGCGAGGTCGGCATCGGCCTGCCACGACTGCAGGTCGTCGCGACCTCAGAGACCCTGGCGGACGACGAACTGGACCGGCTCCTGACGGACGACGACGCGGAGATCGTCTTCGCCCGCTCCTCGCCCGAGACGAAGCTCAAGGTGGCGGACGCCCTGAGGGCGCACGGCCGGATCGTGGCCATGACCGGCGACGGAGTGAACGACGCCCCGGCCCTGCATCGCGCGCACATCGGCGTGGCCATGGGCCGCTCGGGCACGGACGTGGCCCGCGAAGCCGCCGCCATGGTCCTCACCGACGACGACTTCGCCACGATCGTGACCGCGATCGAGTCCGGGCGCCGCGTCTACGACAACGTCCGCAAGTTCATCGTCTACATCTTCGCCCACGCCACCCCGGAGATCGTGCCCTTCCTCGTCTTCGCGCTCTCCGCAGGGGCGGTCCCGCTGCCGCTCACCGTGCTGCAGATCCTCGCCATCGACCTGGGAACCGAGACCCTGCCCGCCCTCGCCCTCGGCCGGGAACGCTCCGAACCCGGCATCATGGAACGGCCACCACGGCCGCCACACCAGGGCGTGATCTCCCGCGACATGCTCGTCCGCAGCTGGGGCTACCTGGGGCTGACGTCGGCGGTCCTCGTGATGGTCGGCTACTTCTACGTACTCTGGCGTGCGAGCTGGCAGCCCGGCGACCCGACAGAGGCCGGCAGTCCCCTGCACCACGCGTACGTCACGGCCACCACCGCCACCTTCGCCGGGCATCGTCACCTGTCAGGTCGGAACCGCCTTCGCCGCCCGCACCGACCACGCAGCGCTCCGCGCCATCGGCGTGCTCTCGAACCCGCTGCTGCTTGCGGGCATCGCCTTCGAGCTGGCCTTCACCGCCGCCCTCGTCTACGCGCCCCCGCTTCAGCGCCTCTTCGGTACCGCAGCCCTCCCCCTGGACGTCGTCCTGCTCATCATGACGTTCCCCGTTCTGGTGTGGGGCACGGATGAGCTTCGGCGGTCCTGGCGGCGTCGTCACGGGCCCCTGTCCGCTACCGCCTCCGTGCCGCCCTGGTCGAGGCGGAAGGGCGGGTAGGCGTCCGTCATCAGACTCGCGTAGGCGGCGACGCGCAGGACCCAGCGGTTGAGGCCGACGATCAGGGCGAACAGGTCGCGCGGATACCGGTCGTTGAAGGCCACGGCGAAGCCCGCGATGAGCGTGAGCAGGGTGACCAGACCGCCGCTCCACCAGCCGGCGCGCATGCCGCCGGTGAAGAAGGCGATGATCAGGTAGTGGGGGATGGCGAGCAGCCACCATTTGACCAGGACCTGCGCGCGCGAGAGTCGCTGCGGGTAGGCGATGTCGAGCCGGGCCGGGTAGTCGGGCTGGGCGCCCAGGCTGAAGGGCGGGTAGCGGTCGGTGGCGAGTGCGCCGTACGAGTAGTACGACACGCGCCAGGACCAGCGGAGCACACCCAGGTTGAAGTCGAAGAGGCCCCGCGGGTAGCGCTCGGTGAACAGGACGGCGAAGAAGGCGATCACGGTCACGACGAAGAACGCGATCCAGAGGAAGAACAGCACGATCCAGTGGGGGATCACCAGGATCCACTTGACCAGCCACAGCCAACGCGACAGCGGGGCGTCGAGTTCGGCGGTCACCCTGACCGGAGCGTACGGGACGCGCGATGTGTCCATGGTCGTCACTTCCTCGCCGTGGCGTCGTCTACGCGTGCGAGCCGGCCGACGACCGCCACGACGCCGTTCTCGACCTCCACCGACGCGTTTGACGGGCTCAGCCTCAGGATGAAGGGCTGGGTTGTCATGACTGTCTCCTCACCGGGCGTAGGCCAGGGGTTCCACGTCGACGCGCGGCATGAGGTCGTGGAGGAGCCGGCTGCGGGCCGACAGGCGCCGAGATGCCGTTGGTACGGCGGCATGATCCAGAACCGGTCGGTGTGCTGTCGCTCCCGGCGATGCGCGTACCCGCCGGGATGTGCACCGGGCGGGAACGTTCCAGGAGCCGCTCGCGTGCGTCAGGCGCGAGTTCGTTCGGCAGCGTTCTTGTGGTGGTCATGGTGTCCTCCAGCCCTTCCCCCCAGGTTCCCGCGGGGCGGGCGTCCCCCGGGAGGGCCACGCAGGGCACACCGGGGGCCCGAAGGGCCCGGGTCAGCGGACCAGGACGGCCTCACCGGAGCGGGGGACGACGGCCGTCCAGCCCAGCTCGTGGTCGATGCGGTCGCGCAAGACAGCGGAGGCGGTCGGCTCGCCGTGGACGAGATACGTCGTGTGCGGCGGCGGCGCACCGCGCAGCCAGTCGACGATCTGGTCCGCGTCGGCGTGGGCGGAGAAGTGCGGCACGTCGGCGACCTCGGCCCGCACGGGCACGTACTCGCCGAACATCTTCAGCACGCGGGCCCCGTCGACCAGGTCCCGCGCCCGGGTCCCGGCCGCGGCGAAGCCGACCACGACCACGGCGTTGCGTGGGTCGGGGAGGAGTCGGTGCAGGTGGTGCAGGACGCGTCCGCCGGTGGCCATGCCGGCCGAGGAGACGATCACGGCGGGTCCGGGGGCCTTGTTGATCTCGATGGACTCCTGGACCGTTCGTGCGGCCTGGAACGGGGCGGGGCTGAGTGCGGTCTCGCCCTGGGCCAGGATCTCGGGCCGCAGCTCGGCGGAGCGCTCGCGTACGGCGTCCCGGTAGACGTCGAGCGCGGCGAGGGCCATGGGGCTGTCCACGTACACCGGCACCGACTGCGGCAGCACGCCGCTCTCGCGCAGCCGGGTCAGCTCGTGCAGGACCACCTCGGTCCGGTCGATCGCGAAGGCGGGGATCACCACGGTGCCGCTCCTGGCCACCGTCCGGGCGATGACGTCGGCGAAGGCCGACCGACCGGTCTCCTGGTCGTGGCGTCGGTCGCCGTACGTCGACTCCATCAGCAGCACGTCGGCGCCCGAGAACGGCTCCGGCGGCAGCAGCAGCGGGTGCCCGGGGCGGCCCAGGTCACCCGAGACGGCCAGGGTGTGTCCGTCCTCCAGCGTGAGCCGGGCCCATGCCGAGCCGAGGATGTGCCCGCCGTGGTGGAGCGTGAGCCGGGTGCCGGCCATGATCTCCACGTCCCCGCCGACCGGCACCGGGTCGAAGAACGCCAGCGTCTTCTCGACGTCGGAGTCGTCGTACAGCGGTTTCGCCGGGCGATGCTTGGACCAGCCGTGCTCGTCGGCGTGCCGGGCGGCCTCCATCTGAAGCCGGGCGCTGTCGCGCAGCACGATCCCCGCGAGGCGGGCGGTGTGGGCGCTGGTGAGGATCGGCCCGCGGAAGCCCTGCCGCACCAGACGCGGCAGATAGCCGCAGTGGTCCAGATGCGCGTGGGTGACGACCACGGCACGGATGTCGGAGGCGTCACGGGCGAACCGCTCCCAGTTGCGCCGGCGCAGGTCCGCGAAACCCTGGAAGAGACCGCAGTCGAGGAGGATCCGCGCATGGTCGCTCTCGACCAGGAACTTGCTGCCGGTGACCGTCCCCACACCGCCCAGGAAACTCAGCAGGGCCGGTCGCGGGGGAGGACCGGCGGGCGCGGTGGGAGCGGGGTTCTGGGCTGCCTCGGACATGAGCGCCCTCCTTCGCAGAGCGGGCCGGTTTCCACCCTTGCACCCGGACCCGCCCGGGCCGCAGGGCCCGATCGGCCCTCCCGTGGGGCCGGTCGGCACATGTGTCTTCAGCGCGTGATCGCGGAGCGTGAGCGATGAGGCCGTCCGCGCGTGACGGGGAGGTGGGCGCCATGAGGGCAGCGGTCTTCCAGGGACCGGGCAAGATCTCAGGGCGGGACGTGCCCGATCCGGACGTCGACGACCCTGGCGACGCGATCGTGGGGGTCGACGTCGTCACTGTCTGCGGCACCGACCCGCACATCCGGAAGGGAGACGTGCCCGAGGTGTCCCCGGGACGGGTGCTCGGCCACGAGGCCGTCGGGACGGTGGTCGAGACCGGGCGGGACGTCCGTCCGGTGCGGCCCGGGGACCGCGTCCTCATCTCCTGCGTCTCGGCCTGCGGTGTTGTCGGCGGCACGCAGGCGGAGTGCGTCCGCGTGCCGTTCGCGGACCTTTCCGTACACCCGCTCCCGAATGTGGTCGACAGCGTCGAGGCGGTCCTGCCGGCGGACCTCTGCCCCACCGCCCAGGAGGTGGGCGTCCTGAACGGCGGCGTACGGCCGGGCGACACCGTCGTCGTGGTCGGCGGCGGCCCCGTCGGCCTCGCCACCGCCCGCCTCTCCAGCCCGGGCCGGATCATCGCCGTCGACCTCGCCGAGTCCTTCGAGACGTGCGCCCGGATGGTTCGGCCCGGCGGCCGGGTCGCCGGCATCGGACTCCACGGCAAGCCCGCTTCGCTGCTCCTCGACGACCGGTTCGCTCTGGAGCGGATGGAGGAGGCGTACGATGTGTTCGGCCGCGATGCCGACACCGGGGCCGTCGAGGTCGCGCTCCGCACCGGCTCCCCGGACGCGAGATGAACGGTCCGCCCGCTGGCTCGCCGCCGCGAGGTGTCGTCCTCGACACCGACGGGGTGCTCCTCGACTCCGCCGTCGTGCACGCGGCGGCGTGGAAGGCCGCTTTCGACGCGTGCCTCGGAGACACTGCGTCCGGGCCGGGGACGTGGGTGCCGTTCGACGCGGACGCCGAGTACCGGCGGTTCGTCGACGGCAGGTCGCGGTATGACGGAGCCGAGGCGTTCCTGACGGCCCGTGGCATTCGACTGCCGCCCGGAGGGCCGGACGACCCGCCCGGTTGCGACACCGTCTGGGCCGTCGCGGCGCGCAAGGAACAGGCGTTCCAGGACGCCCTCCGGACCAGGCCGGTCGCTGCCTACGAGGATGCCGAGCGGGCGCTCACCGCCCTGCGCTCGCTGCGCGTGCCGTGCGCCGCGGTGTCGGCCTCCCGGCACGCACGGGCCCTGCTGGGCGCCGCTGGTCTCGACCGGCTTCTCGCCGCCGTCGTCGACGGCGAGGACGCCGCCCGGCTCGGCCTCGCAGGCAAGCCGGACCCCGCGCTCTTCCGGAACGCGGCCGGTCTCCTCGGCGTCGGCCCGCAGGACACAGCGGTCGTGGAGGACGCGCTCGCCGGCGTCCGGGCGGGCCGTCGAGGCGGCTTCGGTCTCGTCGTGGGCGTCGACCGCACGCCGGACGGTCGCGGCGCCGCCGCCTTGCGGGAACAAGGCGCGGATCTCGTCGTCCCCGACCTCGCGACCCTGGTCCGAATCGTGTGGGGTGACCGCGTATGACCACCGGCTGGACGTGGCGCTACGACGGCTACGACCCGGAGCGCGAACGGCTCGTCGAGGCCCTCTGCACCCTCGGCAACGGCCGCTTCGCCACGCGGGGGTCAGCCCCCGAATGCGACGCCGGCGTCCTTCACTACCCGGGGACCTACCTGGCGGGCTGCTACGACCGGCGCACGTCGGCCGTCGCCGGTCGGCGGGTCGAGAACGAGGACCTCGTCAACCTTCCGAACTGGACGCTACTGCGTTACCGCTGCCTGCCGGACGACGGTCCGCCCGGCGACTGGCTGACGCCCGACTCCGAGTACCTGCGGCACCACGACGTACAGGTCGACCTGCAGGGAGGAGTGCTCACCCGAAGCGTGCTCTTCAGGGACGCCCGCGGACGTGGACTGCGCGTCGGCCACACCCGCATCGTGCACATGGGGGACTCCCATCTGGCAGCGCAGCTCACCCTCTTCCGTGCCTACGGCTGGAGCGGCGCCGTCGAGGTCGAGTCCGCCGTCGACGGAACCGTCACGAACTCCGGCGTCGAGCGCTACCGGCACCTGGAGCAGCACCACCTCACGCAACACCGGGCCGGGTTCGACCCCGGTGGCGTCGCCTGGCTCACCTGCCGTACGGCCGACCCGGGCATCGGGATCGCCATGGCCGTCCGCACCGTCACCCGCCCCGTACGCCCCGCCCGTGAGGCCGCGACGAGCACCGGCACCGTCCAGACCTACCACCTGCCGATCGGCCCCGGCCGCTCGGTGACGGTCGTCAAGACTCTGGCCCTGCGCGCCTCGACGGACAGACCGGCCGGCGATCCCCTCACGGCGGCACGGGACGACCTCGACCGCGCCCCCGCCTTCCCCGGACTGCTCGCCACCCACCGGGCCGCCTGGCAGCGGCTCTGGGAGCAGGGTGAGTTGGACGTGCCCGGGGAGGCGGGCCGCGTCCTGCGCCTGCACCTCTTCCACCTGCTCCAGACACTTTCCCCGCACACGGTCGAGCTCGACGTCGGTGTCCCCGCCCGCGGTCTGCACGGCGAGGCATACCGGGGACACGTCTTCTGGGACGAGCTCTTCGTCCTGCCCTACCTCAGCCTGCACTTTCCGGAGGTGGCCCGGTCCCTGCTCATGTACCGGCACCGTCGGCTCCCGGCCGCCCGCGACGCGGCGCGCCGGGCCGGCGGAACCGGGGCCATGTACCCCTGGCAGAGCGCGAGTTCGGGCCGGGAGGAGACGCAGGAACTGCATCTCAACCCGCGCTCCGGACGCTGGCTGCCCGACCTCTCACGGCTCCAGCGGCACGTGGGCTCGGCCGTCGCCTACAACGTGTGGCGGTACGCGCAGACCACCGGCGACCTCGGGTTCCTGCACTCCGCCGGAGCCGAGATCCTGCTGGAGGTCGCCCGACACTGGGCGGGCTCCGCCGCGTTCGACCCGGAACTGGGGCGCTACCGGATCCGCGGGGTCGTCGGCCCCGACGAATACCACGACGCCTATCCCGACGCCACGACGCCCGGTATCGACGACAACGCCTACACCAACGTGACCGCCGCCTGGGTACTGGCCCGAGGCATCGACCTGCTGGGCGAACTGCCCGACTCCCGGCGCACCGAACTGGCCGAGCGGCTGTCGCTCGACGACGGCGAACCCGACCGCTGGGAGGACGTCTCCCGACGCCTCCACGTGCCGTTCCACCAGGGGGTGGTCAGCCAGTTCGAGGGCTACGGTCACCTGGCTGAGCTCGACTGGGACACGTACCGCGCCCGGTACGGGGACATCCGAAGGCTGGACCGCATCCTGGAGGCCGAGGGCGACACCGTCAACCGCTACCAGGCGTCGAAGCAGGCCGACACCCTCATGCTCGGCTATCTGTTCCGCCCCGACGAGCTGGCTGCGCTGTTCGCCCGGCTCGGCTACCGCCTCGACGACGACGTATGGCGCTCCACGGTCGCGTACCACCTGAGCCGCACCAGCCACGGATCGACGCTCAGCAGCCTCGTCCACGGCTGGGTCCTGGCCCGGCAGAAGGGCGCCGACGCATGGCGCTACTGCGAGGAGGCGTTGCTCGCCGACGTGGCCGACGTTCAGGGCGGCACCACCGGGGAGGGCATCCACCTCGGCGCCATGGCGGGCACGCTCGACCTGGTCGAACGCGGGTTCACCGGTCTGGAGGCCGGGCCGGACGGACTCCGGGTGGCCCCGGTGCCGCTGGCGCAGATCCCCCGGTTCGCCTTCACGCTCTGCTTCCACGGCCATCGAGGCGTGCGGGTTCGCATGCTTCCCGGGCGGCTGGCCGTCCGCGTCCCGCCCTCGACGCAGGACCCGCTCATCATCGTGCTCCCCGGCGAACGGCGGTTCACGGTGCCACCGGGACAGGAGCGCTGGTTCCGCTTGTGAGCGGCTCGTGGACGTAGCCCATCGACGACCCCGGGTCCCGCGCCGCTGAGCGCACCGTCGGCCCCTCCGGCGGCTGCGCCACGAGGGAGAGGGACAGCCCGTCGAGGGTGGCCCGGAGCAGGATCCGCCGCATGGCCTACCCGGCCCGCGGCCACTCCTCGGGCGCGTCCTCGGCCGTGCCGAGCAGGGCGATCCGGGGCCTCTTCTCGAAGCGAGCCGAGGAGCGGCCCGCGGCACGGTGCCGGGCGTCGCAGTCCCGGACGGAAGACATGACGTCCTACTGCAGCGGGCCGAAGGCGTACGACGGGACTCCCGCCGACTCCGGTCCCTCCCCGGCCGCGCCGACCGGGCTCCTCGGTGAAGGGGAAAACGGTGTTCCTGCCCCGCAGGGCGCCGTGCGGCGCGGCCAGGTCCGCCGCCCCGGTGGGGTCCACGAGACGCGCGTCGGCGAGATGCCAGGGATCTCCCGGGTCGGGCAGCAGCCGGATCTCGGCCTGTCGGCCACGGCGCGCGGCGGCGACGCGCGGGCCGAACAGGGCGGCACCGCAGCCGAGGTGGCGGGCGCGGTGGTCGGGATCCCTGCGTGACATCCGGCGTGAGGGGTCGCCATGCGGCTCGACGGTGCCGGTTCGGTGGACGAACCCCCATGGCTGGGCGTTGTGCCAGTCCTGTCCGCGCAGGTCACCAGGCGACGTCGTGAGCGCCGCGGGCGGGAGCCCCGCGCCGTGCGGCGTCCTCGTCGACGGACAGCCGGTCCACGACGGCGACGACACCGTCCACGCGCTCGGAGAGTCCGACGAGCGTCGTGGCCTGGCCCTGTCGCCGGACCCGGCCTTCGAGTGTCACCACACCGTCCAGGACGTGGACGTCGACCGCGTCGGCGTCGAGGCCCAGTGCATCCGCCAGCACTTCCTCGCCTATGCGGCGTCGTATCTCCGGATCCGGACGGAGGAAGACGCGAAGCAGATCGCGACGGGTCACGATCCCCACCAGCCGCTCCTCCTCGTCGACGACGGGAAGGCGCTCCACCCCGCGGCGAACCATCAGCCGCGCGGCGTCCGCCGCCGTCTCCTCCGCGTGCACCGTCACCGCCGGTGCGCTCATGAGCTCCCGCGCGGTCAGCTGCCGGCGAGCCAGCAGATCGGATTCGGAGACCACTCCGACGACGTGGTCGTCGTCGTCGATGACGGGGACACCGGTGATGTCGTGCTCGGCGAGAAGCTTCGCCACGTCCCTGAACGACATGTCCGGCACGGCGGAAACCACGTTGTCGGTCATCAGGGTGCCGACCTTCAGGTGCTTCATCGCCGCACCTCCTGTCCGAGCGGCCGAGCGGCCGAGCGGCCGGCTCCCTTCTCCACCACCGTCCGACGCATGCCCGGCGACCTGCGAGGGCCGAACGGCCCACGCCCCGGGCCCGACCGGACCCGCGAGAACGGGAAGGGACCGTTCGGCCCCTCCCTTGCCCCCAGCGGCCCTCCAGGCGCCGGGAGGCCGGGTGTCAGGGTGAGACCAGTCCCACGGATCGGACTTCCGGAGACCGGAGGAGGAGCCATGGACGGAAACACGGCCCGTCCCGGACTCGGCGGAGTCGGTGTCGGCGTGGACGGACCGGAGTCCGTGGATGCGGCGGCAACCTGGGCCGCGACGGAGCTGCGTGAGGGTGCTCTCTGTCTCCTCCGTACGACGGACAGCGACGCCGCCCCACCCGTTCTCTCCCAGGCGGAGACCGACCTGTACCGGCGAGCCGGCCAGGAGCTGCTCGACCGAACCGCCGCAGCGGTCGCGGCGCGCCACCCCGGTCTCCCTATCGCCGCTGACGGGACCACACCGGTCGTCGTGGTGCGCGGCGCACCGGAGCCCGCCGAGACCGGTGCCGTTCTGGCGGCGGTCCGCGACGAGAACGACGCGGGCCGCGCCGGGGCCCTCGTGGTCGGCGGCCGCCGCGCACCCGGATGCCTCGGGCCGACGATCGGCCGAACCACTCTCACCCTGCCGCAGCACGCCCACAGCCCGGTGGAGCTCATCCCCCGGCTCGGGCTCGGACACGGGAGCACACCATGACCGCCACCCCGGAGCGTCTCCGTATCGTCGCGGGCATCGACCCGGCCAGGAACTGGCGTCTCGCGCTCGCCTGGGCTGCGGACGAGGCAGATCGACGTGGTCTCGCCCTCCACCTCGTGGTCGCCGTTCCGAGTTCGCACGACACGCAGCACGTCGACGACACCCCTCGGCGTCGAGCTCAGACCGCTGCCGGTGAGGACGCACTGCGTACCGCATCGGCGTGGGCACACGGTCGGCAGCCGGGCGTCCGTGTCACCACCGCGCTCCTCGATGGTGCACCCGTCAAGGTGCTGGCCGGCCTGTCGCGTCAGGCCGCCATGGTCGTTCTCGGCTCTCGGCACCTCAGCCGCACCGAGGAGTTCCTCAGCGCCGGCTCCCTCGTCGTCCCCGTCTCGGCACAGGCACGCTGCCCCGTCGTGGTCGTGGGCGACGCCGAGCACGGCACGCAGGACCCGGCATACCTCGTGGTCGGTGTCGACGGCAGCGAGTCCTCACGGGCAGCGCTGGCGCTGGCCTTCGAGGAGGCGGACCTGCGGCGCTGCGCGCTGCGGGCCGTCGCCGTCTGGCAGCCGCCCGTCTTCACCCTGCACACCGGGGACACCCTCTTCCACGCCGAGCGTCGACTGCTCTCCGAGACCACCGCCGGTTGGGCGGAGAAGTACCCGGACGTGCGGCTCACCCACGAGGTCCTGATCGGTTCGCCCGTCGAGATGCTGGCGGAAGCCGGCGAGCACGCCCTTGCCGTCGTCGTCGGCCGTCGGGGACGGGGAGGATACTCCGGGATGCGGGTCGGATCCGTCGTCCACGGTCTGCTTCACCGCGCCCACTGCCCGGTGATCACCGTCCCTGTCGAGTGAGCCACCATGACGACCTCGGCAACCGCCTCTACCGTTGAGATGGCCGGCCTCACCGAGGTGGAGGCCGCCCGCCGGCTCGCCGAAACCGGGCCGAACGAGGTGGCTGCCAGGAAGCCCGTACCGCTTCACAGCCGCATCCTGGCGCAGCTGCGCGACCCGCTGATCATGGTGCTCCTCGGGGCCGTCGTCCTGACCCTCGCGATCGGCGACCACCCGGACGCGATCGTCATCGCACTGGTCATCATCGTGAACACCACCGTCGGTGTCGCCCAGGAGATCCGGGCCGACAACGCCGTCGCCGCCCTCTCCGCCCTGAGCGCCCCACACGCGCGAGTGCGGCGTGACGGCACCGTCCGCGACCTCCCGGCTGCCGCGGTCGTCCCCGGAGACGTGCTGCTCCTGGGAGAGGGTGACGTCGTGGCCGCCGATGCCGAACTCGCCGAGGCGTCCGCTCTGCTGCTGGACGAGTCGATGCTCACCGGGGAGTCGGTGCCGGTGGACAAGGACACCGGGGGCACGCTGAGCGCGGGCTCGGTCATCGTACGAGGGCGGTGCGTGGCCACGGTCACGGCCACAGGCGCCTCGAGCGCACTGGGCCGCATAGCGGCCCTTCTCGACGACCGCCGCGAGCCGACCCCACTGCAACGACGCCTCTCCGCCCTCGGCCGCGTGCTGGCCGCGGTGACCCTGGGCCTGTGCGTGTCTTCGCGCTCGGCCTGATGCGGGGCCTCCCGATCGGCACCATGGCGGTCACCGCCATCAGTCTGGCGGTCGCCGCAGTCCCCGAGTCCCTCCCCGCCGTCGTCACCCTGGCCCTCGCACTCGGGGCCCGCCGCATGGTCGCCCGACACGCGCTCGTGCGGCGGCTGCCCGCGGTGGAGACGCTCGGCTCGGTGTCCGTCCTCGCCACCGACAAGACCGGCACCCTCACGGAAGGACGCATGGTCGTCCAGCACGTCTGGACGCCGCGGGTGAGCGCGGAACTCACGGGCGTGGGATACGAGCCCGAGGGTGAGGCTCTGGTCGACGGGCGACCGGCACGCGAGGCGGAGCTCGCGCCGGTACGGGACCTGCTGACCGTGACCGCCCTCTGCAACGACGCCACACTGCGTCCACCGGACCCCGCCACGTCCGAGGCCCGGTGGACGGCCCTGGGCGACCCCATGGAGGCCGCTCTGCTCACGGCGGCCGCCAAGACCGGCTGCCCGGCGCCGGCGGAGCTGTCGGCGAGCCGGCCACGGATCGGGGAGGCGCCCTTCGACAGCCTGCGCCGACGCATGACCACGCTGCACGCCGCCGGGCAGGGCCGGGTGCTCATCTGCCTCAAGGGCGCCCCCGAAGCCGTACTCGACACCGCTGTTCTCGAAGACGGCCCGGGCCCGCTCGCACAGGCCCGCCAGGAGGCCGCACGCCTGGCCGAGCGCGGCTATCGCGTGCTCGCCGTGGGCTCGGGGGTGCGCGACGGTGTGCCGGACCGGATCACCGCGGTGGAATCCGGGCTCACGCTGCTCGGCCTCGTCGCCCTCAGCGACCCGCCCAAACCGCACGCCGCAGCGACCCTTGCCACCTGCCGCGCGGCCGGCATCACCCCCGTACTGATCACTGGCGACCACCCCGCGACCGCCCGAGCGGTGGCGTCCCGCGTGGCACTGCTGGGAGACGACAGCGAGGCGCTCGGACGTGTCGTCACGGGCGCGGACGTAGCAGCCGGAAGCGTCGCCGACCTCACCGCCGTCCGGGTCTTCGCCCGCACCGACCCGCAGCAGAAGCTGGACATCGTGGAGGCGTGGCGCGGCCGGGGCGCGGTGACCGCCATGACCGGTGACGGGGTCAACGACGGTCCCGCCCTGCACCGGGCCGACATAGGCGTCGCCATGGGGGAGCGTGGCACCGAGGTGGCGCGGCAGGCGGCCGACGTCGTCCTCACGGACGACGAGCTCTCCACCGTCGTCGCCGCCGTCGAGGAAGGCCGGCGCGTCTACGACAACATCCGCCGTTTCCTGGTCTACGGGATGGCCGGCGGCGCCGCCGAGATCCTTGTCATGCTGATCGGCCCCTTGCTTGGACTGCCGCTGCCTCTCCGAGCGGGCCAGATACTGTGGATCAACCTGCTCACGCACGGTCTCACCGGCGTCGCGATGGGCGCCGAACCGGCCGCCCCGGGCGTGATGCGACGACCGCCCCGCCCGCCGGACCAGCACATCCTCGGCGGCGGCGCCTGGCAGCGACTGCTCCTCCTCGCCGTGGTGGTCACGACCGCCACGCTCGGTGCGGGACTCGCCGCCCGGGCGTTGGGTCTCCCATGGCAGAGCGTCCTCTTCCTCGCCCTGCTCGCCGCTCAGCTCGGCGTCGTCATGGGCCTGCGCGCCCGACTGCTGACCCGGCAGAACCTCTTCCTCCCGCTCGCGGTCCTCGCCTCGGGGTTCCTGGCCGCCGCCGCCCTCTACGTGCCGTTCCTCAGCTCGGTCCTGGAGACCGAACCACTCGGCTGGGCGGGCATCGGCATCGCCGCGGCCTGCGCACCGGCCGGATTCCTCGCCGCACGTCTGGTCCGGACGGCCTTCCGGGGACCGAGCCCAGCAGGAAGGGCATGAGCATCGGGACTACCGTGAGAACGAGAGCGGCGGGTGCCGTCCGCGCGCCTGACGCGACCGGAGGTTTCGATGGTCCGGGAGGACATCGAGTCCGCTGATGCGCGGCTGCCACGGCTGCGGCTCGACGAACTGCTGGACGAGCTCCAGGTCCGCATCGACGAGGTGCGGGGGACACGTGACCGGCTGAACGGGCTGCTCGAAGCCGTCATGTCCGTGGGCCGCGAACTCGACCTGCCGCAGGTGCTGCGCGGCATCGTGGAGTCCGCCGTGACCCTCGTGGACGCGGAGTACGGGGCCCTGGGCGTCATCGGCGAAGACCAGAGACTCTCCGAGTTCCTGCCGATCGGCATCGACGACGAGCTGCGCGAGAAGATCGGCGCTCTGCCGTCCGGTCACGGCATCCTGGGCGAGCTGATCCGCAACCCCGAGGCGTTGCGCCTTGCCGAGCTGTCCGACCATCCCGCCTCGTACGGTTTCCCGGCTCACCACCCGCCGATGCACACGTTCCTCGGCGTCCCGATCCGCGTCCGCGACGAGGTGTTCGGCAATCTCTACCTCACGGAGAAACGGGGCGGCGCGGACTTCGACGGCGAGGACGAGGCCGTCGTCGCGACCCTGGCCGTCGCCGCCGGGATCGCGATCGAGAACGCCCGCCTGTACGAGGAGGGACGACTGCGGCAGCGCTGGCTGTCCGCGAGTTCCGACTTCACCAGCGCCCTGCTGTCCGGAGCGGAGGAGACGGAGGTCCTCGGAGGGATGCTGGAGCACGCCGTGGACATCGCAGGCGCCGACGTCGGGGTCTTCTATCTCGTCGGATCGGGCGGTGAGCTGCGCGGCTCCCTGGCCAGCGGCGAGGGTGCCGAAACCCACAGAGGTGTTGTGCTGCCCAGCACCGAGGGAACCCTCGCCGCGGCGGCTCTGGAAGGGGACGGCCTGGTCACCGCCGCCGACGTCGAGAACGACGCGCGCATCACGGTGCAGCGCGAGCGCTGGCAGGGGTTCGGACCGGCGGTGGCCGTCACGGTGGGCACGAAGGAACGGCTGAGCGGGGTGATGATCCTCGCGCGGCGTCATGGACGGTCGCCCTTCGAGGGCGCCGAGATCAGCGCCTTGCCCGGATTCGCCGGCCAGGCGGCCCTCGCCCTCGAACTGGCCGACCGGCGTCGGGACGCCGAGCAGGTGAGCCTTCTGGAGGACCGCGACCGCATCGCGCGCGACCTGCACGACCTCGCGATCCAACGCCTGTTCGCCACCGGCATGACGCTGCAGAGCGCCCGCCGGTTCGTCGAGCACCCGGAGGCAGCGGACCGGCTGTCCGGGGCGATCGACGACCTGGACGCCACCATCAAGATCATCCGGTCGACCATCTTCGGCCTCCGGGACCACGAAACATCCGGAACCGCGCCGAAGCTCAGGAACCGCGTCGTCAAAGTGGTGGACGAAGCCGCCGAGCCCCTCGGGTTCGCCCCTGCCCTGCGTATGGAGGGACTCCTCGACACAGACGTGCCGGCGGAGGCGGCCGACGAGGTCGTCGCGGTGATCGGCGAGGCGCTCACCAATGTCGCCCGTCACGCTCAAGCCCGCCGAGGGGAGGTGGCGGTCGTCGTCGAGGAAGGCGTTCTCTCGGTGACCGTGAGCGACGACGGAGTCGGGGTCAGGCCGGGAGGCACCCGCAGCGGCCTGCGGAACCTGGCCGAGCGGGCCGAGTGGCTGGGCGGCGAACTGTCCGTGCACGTGAGGCCGGGGCCCCCGGGCACGGCGGGCGGAACCGTGCTCGAATGGCGCGTCCCGCTGCCGACCGACGAGGGGTGACAGAGCTGCTTCGCCCAGGCGTCGTGCGCGTGAGTCCGTGCGGCGATGACAGCTGCCTGGACACGGCGTTCCACGCCCAGTTCCCTCGCCGTTGAGGGAGTGCGGCCGGTTGCGGGGCGGCGGCGGAGATCAGCGGGCCGACCTGTCCGGCTTCGGGACGTCGTCAAGCGGGCGGTGACGTGGGGAGCGCGGGCGAGCCGTCACGCCCGTCGCCCGTCAGCCGGTTGACCACGCCGACGACGCCGTCCACCCGCCAGGCGGCCCGAAGCAGCACGGTGACGTCGTCCTCCGGTCCGGCGGCACCCTCGATGGTGACGATCCCGTCCCGGACACCGATGCGGAGCGTGGCGGCGTCGTGGCCCGGACCGTAGGGACGCACGGCGTCGACGACGGCCTCGCGGATCTCCTCGTCGGTGCGCAGGAAGACGCGCAGGAGGTCACGGCGTGTGGTGATGCCGATGAGGCGGTCCTCCTCGTCCACCACCGGCAGCCGGTCGATGTGGCGGCGTTCCATGATGCGCGCCGCGTCGGCCACGCGCTGCTCGGGATGGACGGTGACCGCGGGAGTGGACATCAGGCCGCCGGCCGTCGCGGCCGGTCCCGCGGCGGGGCGGGCGCGGACGATCCGCCCCAGGGTCCGCAGCACGCGGTCCCGGCCGGACCCGGTCCGGCCGCGTGCCCCCTGCCGTCGGGTCAGATCGCCCAGGGAGACCACTCCCACGACCTTGTCGTCGTCGTCCACCACCGGCAGACCGCCGACGTGGTGCGTCGTGAGCAGGCGGGCCAGCTCCTCGAAGGAAGTGCCGGGGTACGCCTGGACCACTTCGCCGGTCATCACCTCACCCACGGTCCGGTACTGCACCACGGTGCTCTCAGCTCCCTTCACCTGGGGGTCCCTTGGGTGCGGCGCACGGCATCACCGGTTCCGTCCGCCGCGGCGCCGCGACGGAGTCCGCGCTTCACATCTCGAAGACGACGCGGGCCTTGACGCGCCCGTGAAGGACCTCGTCGACGCACTCGTTGACGGACGAGAGCGGGCGGGTCTCGTAGACCACGCGGGTACGACCGGCGGCGTGCAGCTGGAAGACCTCGGCCAGGTCCTGGCGGGTACCGACGATCGACCCGATGACGGATGTCCCGCCGAGGACGGTGGAGAAGACCGGTACCCGGACGATGCCGTCAGCGGGCAGGGCGACCATGACCAGCTTGCCGCCGCGGCGCAGGCCGGCCAGGGCCGTCGCGAAGGCATCCTCGTTCACCGCCAGCGCCAGGGCCGCGTGGGCTCCGCCGTGCCGCTGGAGCACCGCCGCCGGGTCCTCCTTGCGGGCGTCGACGAGGATGTCGGCGCCGAGCTCGGCGGCGAGTCGGAGCTTCTCGTCGGAGACGTCGATGGCGGCGACCGTCGCACCGGCGATCTTCGCGTACTGCACGGCCAGATGCCCCAGACCGCCGACGCCGGAGATCGCCACGAGGTCGGCCGGTCCGACGCCGGCGACCTTCAGGGCCTTGTAGGTGGTGACCCCCGCACAGGTCAGCGGGGCCGCTTCGCGCGGGTCGACGCCGTCGGGGACGGGCTGCGCGAAGGCGGCGTGGGCGAGCATCTTCTCGGCGTACGCGCCGTCGGTGCCGTAACCGGTGTTGACCTGCTCCTCGCACAGCGTCTCCCAGCCGGTGAGGCAGTGCTCACAGCGTCCGCAGGCCCAGCCCAGCCACGGTACGGCCACGCGCTGTCCGAGCGACAGGTCCGTGACGCCGTCCCCGAGGGCCTCCACGATGCCGACGCCCTCGTGCCCGGGGACGAACGGCGGCGTGGGCTTCACCGGCCAGTCACCGCGTGCGGCGTGGATGTCCGTGTGGCACAGCCCGGACGCCTCGACGCGGATGCGGACCTGGCCGGGGCCGGGCTCGGGATCGGGGCGCTCCTCGAGCACCAGAGGTTCTCCCAGGGCCTTCACCACTGCTGCCTTCATGACTCGCTCCTCCTGATCGTCGCTGCTTCCACAGTGCTGCGAGGCGAGGTGAAGGGGACAGAACCGATCAGGACCCGCGCCGTGGGCCGTTCGGCCCGGGATCCGCCGGGCCACTCGGCACGCGGGAGGACTCCGCCTTCGGCCCGCTGGACCAGACCGGCCAGCTGACCGTGCGGAACCTGGGGCGGCGGACGGTCCTGGGGCCGACGGTTTCCACCGCCGCCCAGGCCGGGGCCGCTGCCGACGGCCCGGCCACCCGCACGGCCGATAGGCTGCCGCCCAGGAGCAGGTGATCGACTTCAGGAGGCAGGGTGGGCGAGGAGCCGTTGTCGCGGATGCCACAGATGCGGCTCGACGAGCTGCTGGAGGAGCTGCAGGCGCGCATCGACGCGGCTCGTGGGACGCGGGACCGTGTGCACAGCCTGCTCGAGGCCGTCGTGTCGGTGGGCCGGGAGCTGGACCTCTCCCAGGTGCTGCGGCGCATCGTCGAGGCCGCGGCGCTCCTGGTCGACGCCCGGTACGGCGCCCTGGGAGTGATCGGCCCGGACGGCCGGACCCTGTCGCGGTTCCTCACCGTCGGGGTCACGGAGGACGAGAGCACGAAGATCGGTCCCCTGCCGGCGGGGCACGGCATCCTCGGCGAGCTGATCAAGAACCCCGAGCCGCTCCGGCTGACGGACCTCGGCGCCCACGAGGCGTCCTACGGCTTCCCCGCCCACCACCCGCCGATGCGCACCTTCCTGGGCGTGCCCATCCGCGTCCGCGACGAAGTCTTCGGCAATCTCTACCTGACCGACAAGCACGGCGGTCTGGACTTCGACTCCGAGGACGAGTCGGTGATCTCCACCCTGTCCGTCGCCGCCGGTGTCGCCATCGACAACGCGCGGCTGTACGAGGCGTCGCAGCGCCAGCAGCGCTGGCTTCGGGCCAACGCGGAGATCACCAACAACCTGCTCTCCGGCAGCCCCCGGCTCGAGGTCCTGGAACTGATCGCCCGCCGCGCCCAGGAGATCACCGGGGCGGCACTCGCCGACGTCTCCGTGCCCGTCGCCGGGACGGACGACCTCGTCGTCGAGCTGGCCATCGGTGGCGACGGCGAGACCCGACGCGGCCTGGTGGTCCCGGTCGCGGGCACCCTCTCCGGCGCCGCCTTCCGGAGCGGCGCGCCCGTGACCACCACCTGCCTCCCGCAGGACGACCGCTGCACCGCCGGGCCCCGCCGCTTCGACGGTCTGGGCCCCGCGGTCGCCGTCCCCCTGGGAACCACCGCAGAGGACACCCGAGGCGTCCTGCTGCTCGCCCGCCACCGGACCGAACCGGTCTTCACCGACGGGGAACTGGAGCCGCTGCTCGCCTTCGCCGGGCAGGCCGCGCTCGCGCTGGAGCTGGCCGCGCGGCGCAGCGACGCCGAGCAGCTCGCCCTTCTGGAGGACCGCGACCGCATCGCCCGCGACCTGCACGACCTCGCCATCCAGAGGCTCTTCGCCACCGGAATGACCTTGCAGAGCGCCGCCCGGCTCGTCCAGCACGAGGGCGCCGCCGAACGCGTCTCGCGCGCCGTCGGCGACCTCGACGAAACCATCAAGATCATCCGCTCCACGATCTTCGGTCTGCGCGCCCGTGACGAGGACGCGGGACCGAGCCTGCGGGCCCGCGTGGCCCGTGCGGTCGGCGAGACGGCGACGACCCTCGGCTTCCCGCCCCGTCTGAGCATGGAGGGCCTGCTGGACACCGACGTACGGCCCCAGGTGGCCGACCACGTCACGGCGGCCCTGACCGAGATGCTCAGCAACGCCGCCCGCCACGCACAGGCCACCCGGGTCGAGGTCGCCCTGCAGGCCACCGCGCACGAGGTCGTCCTCACCGTCACGGACAACGGCCGGGGAATCCCCGAAGGCGGCAGGCGCAGCGGCCTGAACAACCTGGAGGAGCGGGCTCGCGGTGTGGGGGGAACCCTGACGATAGAGCGTCCGGAGCAGGGCGGCAGCAGACTGGTGTGGCGCGCGCCGCTCGGGTCCGACCACGCCGGGTGACCTCCGGAGCCCCGGCACGCCTACACGGTGAGCCGCAGGCCCGTCACCAGGTCCGGCCGGATGCGCAAAGCGGCGTTCGTGGCGGGGTGTTGCGCCCAGGGGCGCAGACGAGCGGCGAACCGCGCGAGTTCGCTCTCGTCGGTGACCCGGCGCGCGTATCCGGTGACCACCACGCTCCAGCCGAGGTGCGTCTCGGGGTCGATGACGTCGGCCTCGTAGGCCACCACCACACCTGCGGCCTGGGTGGGCGTCACGATGGAGGCGAGCGTGGCGCCGTCGTGCAAGCGGACGATGATGTCCTCGCCGTCCATGAAGTGGTTGACCGGGCGGATGGCCGGCAGGGCCTGGTGCGTGAAGACGATGCGTCCGAGCGAGATGCTGCCGAGCAGCCGCAGGGCCTCGGCGCGGTCGAGCTGTCCCGTTCGCCGGGGCGCCACCGACTCACGGCGGTCGTCCACCGTGGTGCGCGTGGCTTCGTCCTTCATCGTGCTCGCCTTCTGTTCCGGCTCGGCCCCGGACGCCTTCGCCGCCTTCGGCCAGCGTCTCCCCTCACACGCCTGCCCCAGTAGGGCCGAACGGCCCCTTCCAGCGGTGCCGGTCGCCGGCCGCTGCCGCCGGGGGCTCGCAACTGAGGGCCGTCCGGCCCTGTCGATGGTCCCGCAGGCGCGGCAGGATGCGTGGGGAGCCCATGGGGGCGGAGAACTCGGCGAACACGGAGTGTGTGATGACGGACATCAGGGGTGGGCTCACCGAGCGGGAGCCGATCAGGGTCTTCCTTCTCGACGACCACGAAGTGGTGCGCCGCGGCGTGCACGATCTGCTGGACGCCGAGCCCGACCTGACCGTGGTCGGGGAGGCCGGCACGGCCGAGCAGGCGCTGGTGCGGGTGACGGCACTGCGACCGCAGGTCGCCGTCCTCGACGTGCGCCTGCCCGACGGGGACGGCGTGAGCGTGTGCCGCGAGCTGCGCTCGCGCATGCCCGACCTGGCCTGTCTGATGCTGACGTCGTTCGACGACGAGGAGGCACTGCTCGACGCGATCATGGCCGGTGCGTCCGGCTACGTCCTCAAGCAGATCACCGGCACCGACCTGGTCCACGCCGTGCGTACGGTCGCCTCCGGCCAGTCCATGCTGGACTCCGGGGCCACGGCCCGGGTCATGGCCCGGCTTCGCGGCGGATCTCCGCGGGAGGAGCAGCCGCAGGGTCTGCCCGGACTGACCGAGCGGGAGCGCGAGATCCTGGCCCTGGTGGGTGAGGGACTGACCAACCGGCAGATCGGCGAGCGGTTGTTCCTGGCGGAGAAGACGGTCAAGAACAACATTTCCCGGCTGCTCGCCAAGCTGGGCGTCGAGCGCCGGGTGCAGGCCGCCGTCATCGCCACCCAGGCGCTGGCTGCCCAGGGCGGGGCGGCAGGGCGGGACGGCCGCGCCTGAGTCCGGCGCCGCCGCCAGAGCCGGACAGGGCCCGCGGGCGTCGATATCCGGCGTACGGAGAAGGCGAGGGCCCTGCGACAGGTCGCCGGCCCCTCGCGCCTTGACCGAGGTGCAGTCGGACGGGCACCCGCCGTGAACCGGAACACGGAACCTCGACAGGGAACCGGAACACGGCGTGACGTGGGCAGCACACCGCCGCGCCGTTGCCGCTCCCGAGGGCCGGGCCCCCTGGGCCCGGTGCGGGGACCTTCGGCCCCCTGCGCGCAGCGTCCCGGCCGATCAATGTGGAGGAGCAGGCCCGCCCAGCGGCGCCGGGGAGCGCCGGACGGCGGTCGTCGGGCTGCTGAAGGCCCGGCCTGCCCATGCCGCGACCGGCCCGCCCGGCCGCCCGACCCCCGGAGTCACCATGCCCCGCACCGTCACCGCCGGTCTCGACGGATCCCCCGAGAGCCTCGCCGCCGCACAGTGGGCCGCCCTGGAGGCGTTGCGCCGGGCCGTGCCGCTGCGGCTGCTCCTCGCGTGGGACGTCGACGAGAACCCCCGTACGCGCGTGGTCGACCCGGAGACGGCTCGCGGATGGGGCGAGCGCACCCTCGCCACCGTCGAAAGGCGGCTGCGGCGCCGCCACCCGGGACTGCGCGTCGAGACGGCGTGGGTGGCAGGCGACCCGGTCCAGGAGCTGTGCGCCGCCGCCGAGGAAGCGGACCCACTGGTGCTCGGCTCCCGTGGCCTGGGCGGCCTGGCCGGGTTCCTCGCGGGGTCGGTCTCCCTGGCGGTGCTCGCCCGCACGCGGCGACCTGTCGTTCTCGTGCGCCCACACGACCTGCTGGAGCCCGGTGAGGAGCGCACAGAAGGGGTGGTCGTCGGCCTGGACGTCGCCTCCGCCGGCGACGAGCCGCTCGCCTTCGGTTTCGCCGCCGCGGACCGGTACGGCTGCGGGCTGCGCGTGGTGCACCGCTGGGCCGTCCCCGCGCTCTACGGACCCGACATGGTCGGCGCACGGCCGCTGCTCCTGACGGAGGTCGCCGCGGACACACGACGGGCGCTCGACGAGGCGGTGGCCCCCTGGGCCGAGAAGTTCCCGGACGTCGCGGTGGTGCGCGACTGCGACCAAGGCCGGCCGGCCCAGGCACTGACGGAGCTGTCGCGCGACGCCCGGCTCGTCGTCGTCGGCCGCAGGGTCCGCCGGTCAGGGATCGGCGCCCACATCGGGGCCGTCACCCACGCGGCCCTGCACCACTGCCTGGCGCCGGTCGCGGTCGTGCCGCACGACTGAACGGGAACGGCCGCGGAACGCGGTGCGCCGCCACCACCCGTCCGCCATCGCGTTCAGGCGGCGACGTACTGGTGCGGATGTCCGCCGCGCCACTCGATCAGGTGCGAGTCGGCACCGACGAGACCCTCCGGGTCCTCGAAGCCGGCACCGCGCAACAGCTCGACGAGGTCCCAGTCGTCGTAGGCCAGGCCCAGGATGCCGCCGCGCAGGGTGACCCGGCGTCCGCCGGTCCGGGACGGCCGGTGGACGGTGACGACGCTTCTTCTGTCCGGTTCCATGTCCGTGCGATGCCCGCGAGCCGGCCGCCCATGCGGCGTGGAGAGGACGCACGCACGGCACCGGGGCCGGAGATCGGGGGAAGGACGGCGGGCGTCAGTCCTCGCCCCGGATGATGTTCCGTTCTTCGCGCGGCGCGACGCCCTGTTCCTGATCGACGTCGACCTGCTCGTCCGGTGCCCCCGCGTCCGGGGTGCTGACGGCGGGCCGGTGAGTGGACAGCGTGCTGTCGTGCCAGAAGATCTCGTCGGCGGATTCCGTGTCGGTCCGCGTGTCCATCGCGGCCATCTCCTCGATCCGGGTCCGGCCTTCGGCCGGAAGTGTCGAGCAGCGCCTACCCGGCACGCCGACGCTGAGTCGCTCTCACGGATTCCGTTCTGTTCTCACGGTTTCACCGAGAGGCGTCATCTCGCGCAGAAGGCGGAGCGTGCGAGGAGTACCGCCGCCCGGCCCGGGTAGTGGCCCGACCGATTCCCGGCGGCTGCGCGCCCCGTGCGTGCCGGCCCGCATCAGCGTGACCGCCCGGTCCGGCGGTGTGCCGCGGCGCGAGGTGACCCGGCCGTGAGGTGTTTCACCGGCACGTGGAAGGAAGGTGACCGCGATGAGGGCCGTGACGTGGCAGGGCAGGCGGAAGGTCTCGGTGGAGACCGTGCCCGATCCGGAGATCCGGGAGCCGACGGACGTGATCGTGCGGATCACGACGAGCGGGCTGTGCGGATCGGACCTGCATCTGTACGAGGTGCTCGGACCGTTCATCGACCCGGGCGACGTGCTCGGGCACGAGCCGATGGGCGTGGTCCAGGAGGTGGGCCCCGAGGTGCGGCGCCTCGCCCCCGGCGACCGGGTCGTGGTGCCGTTCAACATCTCCTGCGGCACCTGCGCGATGTGCGGGCGCGGCCTCCACTCCCAGTGCGAGACGACGCAGGTGCGGGCCTACGGCACCGGCGCCTCCCTCTTCGGCTACACCAAGCTGTACGGGCAGGTGCCGGGCGGCCAGGCGGAGTACCTGCGCGTGCCGTTCGGCGACACCCTGCCCATCCCGGTCCCGGAGGGGCCGCCGGACGACCGCTTCGTCTACCTCTCGGACGTCCTGCCGACGGCGTGGCAGGCCGTCGAGTACGCGGACGTACCGCCCGGCGGCTCCGTCGCCGTCCTCGGCCTCGGGCCCATCGGCGACATGGCCGCCCGCATCGCGCTGCTGCGCGGCGCCGGACTCGTCGTCGGCATCGATCCGGTGCCCGAACGACGCGCCCGCGCGGCGGCCCGCGGCGTACACACCATCGACCCGGCCGCCGACGGCGCCGAACCGATCGAGCGGGTCCGGGACGTCACCGAGGGCCGGGGCCCCGACGCCGTCGTCGACGCCGTCGGCATGGAGGCGCACGGCGCGCCCGTCGCCCGGGGCCTGCACTCGATGGTGGCCCGCCTGCCGGACGCCGTCGCCCGCGGCCTGATGCGCCGCTTCGGCGTCGACCGGCTCTCCGCGCTGCACCTGGCCGTGGAAATGGTCCGCCGCGGCGGGACGGTGTCGCTCTCGGGGGTGTACGGGGGAGCGGCCGACCCGATGCCCCTCCTCGTGATGTTCGACAAGCAGCTGACGCTCCGCATGGGGCAGGCGAACGTGCTGCGCTGGGTCGACCGGCTCCTGCCGCTGCTGACCGACGACGATCCCCTGGGGGTGGACGACTTCGCCACCCACCGGCTGCCGCTGGGGGAGGCGCCGGAGGCGTACGAGATGTTCCAGACGAAGCGCGACGGCGCGGTGAAGATCCTCTTCAAGCCCTGACGGCTCTCGTGAAGCCAGGACGGCCCGGGCCGTCCTGGCTTCACCGCCGTGCCACAGGTCGTGGTCAGGAATCCGCGCTCGGTACCTCGAGCGGACTGCCGGGCGCGTTCTTCCGTTCCTCCGCCATCCGTTCGCCGAGCTCGACCAGCCGCTTGCGGCCCATGGCCTTGCGCACCTCGGGGAACCAGTCGCTCTCCTCCTCCTCGACGTGGTGCCTGACGTTCTCCATCAGCACCGTCATCTTGGCGTCGAAGCGCTCGTCCTCCGGGTCGAGACCGTCGAGCTCCGAGAGCATCCAGAGCACCGCGTGATGCTCCTCGACGCTCTCCAGGACGTGGTCCGTGGTGTCGGGCGCGGCCTCCCGCGCCGCCGGGTAGAAGACCTGCTCCTCGATCCAGGCGTGCGTGGTGAGTTCACGGATGACGTCGTCGGCGAGCTCCCGCTTGCGCTGCTGGGCGTCGTCGCCCGCCCGCTCGAACTCCTTGAACAGTTTCTCCACGGTCTTGTGGTCCTCGCGCAGCAGCACGATGCCGTCCATGGGTCACTCCTCCCTGCCGGTGCGGCGGCCGTCCGGGCCGCGTCCTTCATCCGGCGGCGTGGTCCCGCTCGGCGCGGTCGCCGCCGTCATCGGATCCTGCCGTCTCACGGTCCGCGCCGGTGCTGAGCAGCCGGTGGAAGAACGAGCGGTAGCGGACCAGGGCCGTCCGGAGGCTCTCGGTGTCGACGTCCTCGCCCTGCCGCCACTGGCCTTCGAGGCTCCTGCGGTGGTCGGCGAAGGTGGCGGCGAGCTTCTGCATCACGTCCGCCACCAGCGCGTCGGCCTCGTGCACGGCCCGGCGGGGGTCGTCCACGAACAGGCTCTGCAGCTCCTGCCAGCGGGTGTTGAAGCCCTCCTCGTCGGCCGGATCCATCAGCCGCGGCGACTCCTCCGCCGGGCGGTGGTCGCCGACGTCCGCGTCCGTGGTGCCGGAGGAGCCGTCGCCGGCCATGGCGCCGTAGGAGCCGTCGACGGACGCGGCGCCGGCGCGGGCGCCCGTGCCCGTGTCGGTGCCCGTGTCAGTGGCGGCGGTGTCGGCGGAGTCGCCGCGACCCGTGTCCGACGCCGTCCCCGCGCCCGTGTCGCCCCGGTCGTCCGGCGTGTCGACGGCCTCGCCCGGGTACAGGGGCGGCCTGCCGGAGTCCAGGCCCTGCTCGTCCCGGTCCGTGCCGGGGGCGGCCCCGGCCCGTGACGAGCGGGCGATGTCGTCGGTCGAGAGACCGGTCCCGGACCGGTCGGGGGTGTCGTTCTCGCGCATGTCGTACGCCTCTCAGGACCGGCCGGAGCCGGACCCACTTCCGTCGGAGAGCAGTTCGTCGAAGAGGACCCGGTAGTGGATCATCGCTCCGCGGAGCTGCTCGGTGGTGGCCCGGTGCTCGGAGCTCAGCCGGTCGACCTCGTGCGCCGCCCGGTAGTGCTCCAGGGTGCGGCCGTGCTCCACGGACAGGTCGCGGGCCCGCTGCTCGAAGTCGTCCGTCGGGTAGCCGCGCTCGCGCATGAGGGCGGTCACGAGCCGGTCCGCGTCGTGGACCGCCGCCTCGGGACGGTCGACGAACTGCTCCTGCACCCCGGTCCACTCCCGCGCGTAGCGGTCCGCGACGGCGGGGTCGAGCGGTCGTACGTCAAGGTCGTCGTGCCGCTTCTCGCGTCGTTCGAGGTCGTGCTCGGCGGCCCTCCGGCCGCCCGCCTCCTCGACCGTGCGGTCGTACTCGGGGCCGAAGCGCTCCCGCAGCCGACGCCGTCGGCGCCGGTCGAGGACGATCGCCACTGTGATCACGACGATCACCACCGCGATCGGGATGATGATGGCCAGGAGAGTTCCTGTGGACATGTGCCGACCCCCTCTGACTGTGCCGCATGGACGGTGACGGGTCCCGGACTCCCGCGCCTGCCCAGCGACGGAGCGGTGAAACGGGGCCGCTCCCGCCGTCGCGCGGGGCGCGAGCGCCACCGGCCGCTTCGTACGCGCCTGGCCGGCCTCTATCCTGCGGAAATGATCAAGCCGATAGAGCTGGTGATATTCGACTGCGACGGCGTGCTGGTCGACAGCGAGCGCATCGCCGTACGGATCCAGGTCGCGCTGGGCTCGGAACTCGGCTGGCCCCTGACCGAGGCGGACGTCGTCGACCGCTTCATCGGGCGGTCCAGGGAGTCCATCTGCGCGCAGATCGCCGAGCAGCTGGGGGAGGAGACCGCCCGGTTCTGGTGGGACCGGCTGATGCGGCGGCACCGGGAGGAGGTGGACGCCGGCCTGGAGGCCGTCGACGGGCTCCCCGAGGCGCTGTCGGAGATCGTTCTGCCGGTCTGCGTCGCCTCCAGCGGGACCCACGAGAAGATGCGGCACACGCTCGGTGTGACCGGCCTGTACGAGCGGTTCGAGGGCCGCATCTTCAGCGCCGGCGAGGTCCCGCGCGGCAAGCCGGCCCCTGACCTCTTCCTGCACGCGGCACGACGGATGGGGGTCGACCCCGCGGCCTGCGTGGTCGTCGAGGACAGCCGGCCGGGCGTCGAGGCCGCCCGCGCCGCCGGGATGCGGGCCCTGGGCTACGCGGGCGGGCTCACCGCGGCCGAGCGACTGCAAGGACCCGGCACGACCGTCTTCCACGACATGCGCGACCTCCCCCGCCTCCTCAAGGAGGCGTAGCCCCGCCGGCCGTAAGCGATCATCTGTTCCTCACGCTGCCCCACTGGCACCATGGGCCCATGACGCACATCGCCAAGGGCGCCAACATCCCTGTCCCCACAGCTCCCTTGAGGGTCGCGGTCGGGCGCCGACAGGTGCCCGGCACGCCCGGTGTGGACGCCGCCGCCCTGCTGCTCGACGCGACGGGCGCGGTGCGCCGTGACGGCGACCTCGTCTTCCGGAGCATGTCCGTGCATCCGTCCGGTGCGGTACGGCACCTGGGAGCGGGCGACGGCGGCGGGCAGATCGCCGAGTGGCTGGAACTGGACCTCCCGCTCGTCGAGCCGGAGGTCCAGCGGGTGTTGGTCGCCGGGTACGGCGACGGCGCCGCGTTCGGCGCGGTGCCCGGCCTCTACGCGCAGGTGGTGACCGCCGACGGCGGGCTTGTGACCCACTACGACGTGACGGACGCCTCCACCGAGACGGCGTTCGTGCTCGGGGAGTTCTACCGGCGCGACGGGGCCTGGAGGTTCCGTGCCGTGGGGCAGGGGTACGACACGGGCCTCGCGGGGCTGGCACAGGACTTCGGAGGGCGCGCGGCGCAGGCCGCGGCACCGGTTCCCGCGCCGCCGACCGCCGGTCCCGTGACACTGCAGGACGTCGTCAAGGTGGGCTCCGAGGCAGGAGCCGTACCCCTGGGGGAGTCCCCGGCCCCGACGCCTCCGGCCTCGGGTGCGGCTCCCGTCATGGCCAAGGCGGCGCCTTCCGCCGAGCGCGTACCCGTGGCCGTACCGGCACCCGAGCCGGTACCGGTACCCGAGCCCGTACCGGTACCCGAGCCCGCGTCCCCTGCCTGGGGCCGCGACCTCCTCGACTTCGAGCCGATCGTCCACCGCGGCAAGAGCGCCAAGACCATCACCGTGGACCTCCCCTTCCCGCCGCACTCCGACCCCGTGATCCTGGAGGCGCGGCTCACGGACGCCCACTTCCGCTTCCTCCACGTCCAGATCGTCGGGTCCGACGAGGACGTGTTCTGCAACGACCTGCCGGACCACTACGGCCGCGCCCTGTTCGTGCCCCCGCCCGGCGGCGGCCCCGTGAAGCTGAAAGTGCGCCACTCGGGCAACTGGGAGCTGACCTTCCGGCCGCTCACGGCCGCGCTCCCGATCGGGCCCGGGACCGTCCGGGGCAGCGGCCGGGAGGTCTTCGTCCACACCGGCCCGGCCGCCGAGCTGACGGTCCGGGCGTCGGACCGGCACAGCGGCTGGTTCCAGGTCTTCTCCCACCGGGGGGACGCGCCCGGCGCGCTGCGGGAGCCCGCCGAGCGGCTCGCGTACGCCTGGAACGGCCGCCGGGTCAAGGAGAAGGTCCGGATTCCCGAGGGGCCCCTCCTGATCGTGATCGACAAGAGCAAGCACCAGTGGGAGTTCACCCTCGATCCGCTGAACAGCCCCTGACCGGTCGACCGGTCAGAGGCTGTTCAGGCGTTCCGAAGATCAGGAGGACGTCGTCGTCGCCAGTACGGCGCACGCGACGACGCCGAGGAGGACGAGAACCGCCACCGTCCACCCCACGGCGGCGGACCGCCCGCCCCCGGCGGCGTCGAGACGCTCCCGGAGGTCGTCGTCCGGCCATCCCGGGCCGACGCCGGACAGGAGGCGGACCGGGTCCGTGTGCCGCCACCGCCGGAAGTCCGCGATCAGACCGTCCAGCCGCCCGCCGGCCACCGTCCGTCCCGCGTCGAGGCGGTCCAGGTCCGCCAGGGTCTCCTCGAAGTGCCCGCGGACGCCCCCTTCGCCGCCGCCGTCCGCGAGCGCCTCGGTCCGCACGAGCACGTACGGGCCGAACCGGGCGTCGACGAGCGCGGTGAACGCCTCGTACACGGGCGCGTACCGCGCACCGATCCGGCCGGTCAGCGCCTCCCGCCTCGCGTGCAGCCGTGCCACCGCCGTCCGGTGGTCGACGACGAGGTAGGGGTACGTGGCCTCGCCCCAGTCGCGCAGCAGTTCCGCGTGCGCCTCGGTGCCGGCGTCCTCGGTGTCGGCGATCCTCGCCTCGGCGAGGTCGCCGGGGCCGAACATCGCCCACCACAGCAGCGGCGGCCAGTCCTTGGCCGCCAGTTCCGTCGACCCGTCGAAGAAGGCGGCCCACTCACCCGCCGACCCGACGGGCGTACGCGGGGAGCGTGCGCTGTTCAGATGGAGGCGCGTGCTCACCGGGGGTCGTCCTCCGGATGGGGCCCCGTCGCGTACGGGTTCTCCTCGCCGTCCGCGAGGACGCCGACGAACGGCTCGCCCTCACCCGCGAAGGTGTAAGCGCCGCCTTCGATCCGCTCGATCAGCCCGCGCGTCCACTCCGCGCCGCTGTCGGCCGCGTGCACCCACATGTTCATGATCTCGCCGATGTGCCCGAGCTGCTCCGGACCGTCCTCCGGCGTGTAGTACTCGGTGACCGCGGACCGCCACTGTTCGAGGCCGGCGATCCGCTTCCTGAGGAGGGCGACCGCCTCCTCGCGCGGCAGGTCGACGATGAAGCCGATGCCGGCCGAGAGGACGTCGGTCTTCTGCTCGTGCGAGCTCAGGGCCTCGCGCAGCAGCGTGAAGTACTCCTCGGTGCCCTTGTCGGTGATCTCGTACTCGACGCGCGGCGGGCCGCCGGCGGTGCTCGGCGCGATCTCGTGGGCGACCAGGAGTCCCTGCTTCGCCATCTGCTTCAGCGCGTGGTAGATCGAGCCCGGCTTGGCGTTGGACCACTCGTGGGCGCCCCAGTACTCCAGGTCGTTGCGCACCTGGTAGCCGTGCGCCCGGCCGTGCTGGCGGACCGCGCCGAGGATCAGCAGCCGGATCGCTGACATGTGCGTTTCCCCTCCCGTCCGCTCTGGGCGGTGATCACCAGGCCACTCTACAAGTTTGACTAGCGGCAGCGGGCGTCGAGGGATTTTTGCTAATCAAGTTTGACTAGTAGGGAGGCGGTGGCGTACGGTGAAGCTCTAGTCAAGTTTGACTACTGATTTCGGCATCTGATGTCTGGCTCTGAGGGAGGACGTTGTGTCTGACCGCGATCTGGCGATCGTCGCGGACGGCCTACGGAAGAGGTACGGGGACAAGCAGGCCCTCGACGGCCTCGATCTCACGGTCCGGGCCGGCACCGTCCAGGCCGTCCTCGGCCCCAACGGCGCCGGGAAGACCACGGCGGTACGCATCATGTCCACGCTGCTGCGCCCGGACGAGGGGCGGATCGAGGTCGCCGGCCTCGACGTGCGGACCCGGGCCGACGAGGTGCGCTCGCGCATCGGGCTGCTCGGCCAGAACGCGGCCGTCGACGAAGAGCTCAGCGGCCGCCAGAACCTGGAGATGTTCGGCCGGCTCCATCACCTCGGCGCGCGCCGCGCCGGTGCGCGGGCCGACGAGCTGCTGGCCCGGTTCGGCCTCGCGGACACCGGCGACAAGGCGGTCGGGCGGTACAGCGGCGGCATGCGGCGGCGGCTCGACCTGGCGGCGTCGCTCCTCGCCCGGCCGGAGGTGCTCTTCCTGGACGAGCCCACCACCGGGCTCGACCCGCGCGGCCGCACGGAGGTCTGGAACGCGGTCCGTTCGCTGGTCGACGGCGGCACGACCGTGCTGCTGACCACCCAGTACCTGGAGGAGGCCGACCAGCTGGCCGACCGGATCGCGGTGGTCGACCACGGAAGGGTCATCGCCGAGGGCACGGCGGACGAGCTGAAGGCCAGAACGGGCGGCGACCGCGTCGACGTGGTCCTGCGCGACGCGGCTCAGGTGGCCCGAGCGGCCGCGCTCCTCCCGGGCGAGGTGCGGGTCGACGAGGACCGGCGGATGGTCAGCGCCTCGGTCACCGACCGGATGGCCGCCCTGACCGAGACCGTACGGGCCCTGGAGGCGGCCGGCATCGAGGCGGAGGACATCGCCGTGCGCCGGCCGACCCTCGACGAGGTCTTCATCCGTCTGACGAAGGAGGACGCGGCATGAGTGCGACGATCCACGAGGTGAGCACCGCTCTCGCTACGCGTTCCCGGCTGGGCTGGGCGGCCGCCGACTCCTGGACGATGACCAGGCGCGAGCTGGCCCACTGGGCGCGGCAGCCCGTACAGGTGGTCGTCGGCCTGGTCTTCCCGGTGATGCTGCTGCTGATGTTCGGCTACCTGATCGGCGGCGGACAGGGCGTCGACGGGGACTTCAAGGCGTACCTCGTCCCCGGCATGCTCGCCATGACCATGGTCTTCGGTCTCGAATCGACGATGCTCGCCGTGACCCAGGACCTCGGCAAGGGGGTCATCGACCGGTTCCGCTCGATGCCGATGACCTCCGGCGCGGTCCTGGTCGGGCGCAGCGTCGCCGACATGCTGCAGTCGGCGGTCGGCCTGGCCGTGATGCTCGCGGTCGGGTACGCCATCGGCTGGCGCTGGCACGAGGGGTTCGGCTCCTTCCTGGGTGCGGTGGGCCTGCTGTTGCTGCTGCGCTTCGCGATGCTGTGGGTCGGGATCTTCCTGGCGATGGTCGCGGGCAAGCCGGAACTGGTGCAGGCGGTGCAGATCCTGGTCTGGCCGGTCGGCTTCCTCTCCAACGCGCTGGCCTCGCCCGCGTCGATGCCCTCCTGGCTGGGCGCGATCGTGGAGTGGAACCCGCTGTCGGCGACGGCCACGGCGGTGCGCGGACTGTTCGGCAACCCGGACGCCGGCGGCGACTCCTGGGCCGCGACCCACGCGGAACTCCTCGCGGTGGCCTGGCCCGTGGTGCTGATCGCGGTGTTCTTCCCGCTGGCGGTGAGGCGCTTCCGCGATCTGAGCCGCTGACGCTCCCCCTCCCCTCCCCGCGGCCCCGCCGCCGGTCCGGGTCCCCCTGACCGGCGGCGGGCTTGCCCATGCGGCTATTCTATGAATTGCATAATTTGGCAATTCACTACATGCTGTCGGTGCGACGGCGAGGAGAGGGCTGGAGCGTGTCGATTCCGCTGTACCAGGCCAGGGCCGAGGCCGAGTTCTTCCGGAGGCTCGGACACCCCGTCCGCAGACGTGTCCTGGAGTGCCTCGGTGAGCTCCGGGAAGCCCAGGCCACCGCCCGATGAACACGCTTGTCGGCCGGATGCGCGCGCTGCTGCCCGGACGCGCCGACGTCGCCGCCATGCGCCGTGAGCCACGGCGTGACCTGCTCGCCGGGCTCACCGTGGCCATCGTCGCGCTGCCGCTCGCCCTCGGCTTCGGCGTCTCCTCCGGACTCGGAGCGGAGGCCGGCCTCGCGACCGCCGTCGTCGCCGGGGCGGTCGCCGCCCTGTTCGGCGGCTCCAACCTCCAGGTCTCCGGGCCGACCGGGGCCATGACCGTCGTCCTCGTCCCCCTGGTGGCCCGGTACGGGCCGAGCGGCGTCCTCACCGTCGGCCTGATGGCCGGCGTGATCGTGATCGGACTCGCCCTGGCGCGGGTCGGCCGGTACATGGCGTACATCCCCGCCTCGGTCGTCGAGGGGTTCACCCTGGGCATCGCCCTCGTCATCGGCCTCCAGCAGGTGCCCCCCGCCCTCGGTGTCCCCAAGCCCGAGGGCGAGCGGGTCCTGGAGGTGACCTGGCGCGCCGTCGGGGAGTTCGTCCAGCACCCCAACTGGACCGCCCTCGGACTCGCGCTGGGCGTCGCCGCCCTCATGCTGGGCGGCGCCCGGTGGCGGCCGACCGTCCCCTTCTCGATCGTCGCCGTGATCGCGGCCACCGTCGTCGCCCAGCTCTGCCACCTCGACGAGGCGCCCCCGATCGGCGCGCTCCCGGCCGGACTCCCCGCCCCCTCCCTCGGCTTCGTCGACCCGTCCCGACTGGGTTCGCTCATCGCCCCCGCCGTGGCGGTCGCCGCCCTCGCGGCCCTGGAGTCCCTGCTGTCGGCGCAGGTCGCCGACGGCATGACCGTCGGCGAGAAGCACGACCCCGACCGGGAGCTCTTCGGCCAGGGCCTCGCCAATCTCGCCGCGCCCCTCTTCGGAGGCGTCCCGGCGACCGGCGCCATCGCCCGTACGGCGGTCAACGTCCGCACCGGCGCCACCTCCCGGCTCGCCGCGCTGACCCACGCGGCCGTCCTCGCCGCCATCGTCTACACGGCCGCCCCGCTGGTCTCCAGGATCCCGCTGGCCGCCCTCGCCGGCGTCCTGCTCGCCACCGCCGTCCGCATGGTCGAGGTCGGCTCGCTGCGCGCCATGGCGAAGGCCACCCGCTCCGACGCCGTCGTCCTGGTCCTGACCGCCGTCGCCACCCTCGCCCTGGACCTCGTGTACGCCGTCGTCATCGGCTTCGTCGTCGCCGGCGCCCTCGCCCTGCGGGCCGTGGCCCAGCAGGCGCGGCTCGCCGAGACGGACGTCACGGCCGACCTGCCGGGCGAGCACAGCGCCGAGGAGCACGCGCTGCTCGCCGAGCACATCGTGGCGTACCGGATCGACGGACCGCTCTTCTTCGCCGCCGCCCACCGCTTCCTCCTCGAACTGTCCGACGTGGCCGACGTCCGCGTCGTCATCCTGCGCATGTCCCGGGTGACGACCGTCGACGCCACCGGCGCCCTCGTGCTCAAGGACGTCGTCCAGAAGCTCCACCGGCGTGGGATCGCCGTCCTGACCTCCGGCATCCGGCCCGGGCAGCGGCAGGCCCTCGACTCCGTCGGCGCCCTGGACCTGCTACGCCTCGACGGACGGGAGTTCGCGACCACGCCCGAGGCGATCGCCGCCGCGCGCGCCCACCTCCACGGCGCCGGCGTCCTGACCCCCACCCCCGCCCCGCACCCCCGCACCGCCGCCGAGGAGCCGTCCCGATGACCGCCGCCACGACCCGTCGTATGACCGACGTCTCCGGCGCAGGGGCGCGTACGCTGCCCGGCTGGGCGTACGGACCGCACGACACGCTGCTGCGGATCACCCCACAGACCGTCACCGGACACCGGCTCGGCGCGGCGCGAACCGCGTGACGGCAGACGCGGAGGCCGCTCCCGTGCGGTTCCCCCCCCGAGGAAGACGAAGGCAAGGACGATGACCATCGAATGGCGCTACACCACACACCCCGGCCTCGGTGTGCTGTCCCTGTCGGGCTACCTCGGGGCGGACGCCGTCGGCCGGTTCAGCGGCGCCGTCGGCTGGGTGCTGGCCCGTGGGACGGGCGTGGTCGTCCTCGACCTCACCGGCCTCCGCGGCTGGTCGGCGGGCGGTCAGCTCGCCGTCGCCGAGGCCGCCCGGCGCCTCGCGGCGGACGGGCGCGGCCTCGAACTCGCCGCGATCCCCGCCGACGGCTCCCTCGTCCCCACCGGCGACACCCCGCCGATCCCGGTCCACTGCGACCTGCCGACCGCGCTCGCCGCACACCACGGCGGCGGCCGGGAACAGCGCGAGTGGCGGAGCGACGACTGGCCCGGTACGCGGAATCCGGCGACCCGGCCCGGGGACTGACCCGGGGCCGGGCGTCCGTCAGGACGGCGCAGCAGCGAGGATGTCCCCATGGCGAAGAGTTCTGCGTGCTCACGACGAGGGATACCGCGAACGCGGCGACGGACGCACGGGCGGTGGGCCCGGTGAAGGCGCCCCTGTACCAACTGAAGGCCGAGTTCTTCAAGACGCTCGGACACCCGGTCCGCATCCGCGTGCTGGAGCTGCTGAGCGAGCGGGACCACGCGGTGTCGGAGATGCTGGCCGAGGTGGACGTCGAGGCGGCGCACCTGTCGCAGCAGCTCGCCGTGCTGCGCCGGTCGAACCTGGTCGTCGCGCGCCGCGAGGGCTCGGCGGTGTTCTACTCCCTGACCAGTCCCGAGGTGGTCGATCTCCTCGCGGTCGCCCGGACGATCCTCTCCGGCGTACTCGCCGGGCAGGCCGAGCTCCTCGCCGACCTCAACGCGAATCCGCAGGGACGAACCGGCTGATGGACACGGAATCCCGGGAGGTCCGCCTGCCGCTCGGCGAGGTGGTCGCCGTGCTGCGGGACCTGAACGAGTTCGTCGTCTCCCTCGACCGACTCGGATCCCGCCGGGCGTCCGGAACCGCCGACGCGCACGCCGTCGGCACGTTCGTCGCCGACTGGGACGTCGCCCGCCGCCTGGCCCGGGCGCGCCACGTCATCGGCGTCGCCCTGGACGCGCAGCTGAGCGAGGAGGAGAACGCCGAGATCGACGCGCTGTGCGAGGAGGGACGCTTCTACGGCACCGGCGGCGTCGGCGGGCCCTCCGCCGACCGCTCCGGCCAGGACGTCGCGACGAGTTCGACCTCGAAGCCGTCGTCGTTCTCCAGGTAGGCGGCGTACTGCCGGGGGCCGCCGGCGTGGGGGTGGAGGTCGGGGAAGAGCAGGTGCCAGCCGTGCTCGGCGGCCTCGGCCGTCAGCTTCTCGACGGTCGCGGCGTCCTCGATGTGGAACGCCAGGTGGTTCAGCCCGGGGCGGCGGCGGTCGTGCCGGTCGGCCGTGAGCGCCGGGGACCGTTCGAGGACGACGTACGTCGGACCGAGCAGCCAGCTGCGGCCGGTGGCCCAGCTCTGGGACACGGTGTAGCCGAGCGCCTCCAGCAGCCAGCCCAGCGACGCGAGCGCGCGGTCGAGGTCGGGCACCCAGATCTCGACGTGGTGCAGCGTCCCGTGCGCCGGCCGGTTCACGCGGCCACGGCCTCGGGGCGGACGCCCGCGACGGTCGAGGCACAGCGCGGTGGGGAGCCGAAGGGGCTGACGGGCGTGGTCACGGCGTCCTCTCTCAGTCGGTCTCCAGGGACGGTACGCCATCGGTCCGCTGCGTGATCACGGCGCCGGCGCCGGCGCGGAAAATCTCCGGCGGGGGGTGGCCGCGCTCTGTTAGCCTCCCGCAGGCCGTGCGAGAGAACGAGGAGGTGGTACCCGTGAACGCATTTTCGACATGGGTGCTCCTCTCCGGGGTCACGGTCGGGCGGTAGGTGTCGTCCGGGAGCGCCGTTCGAGCACTCCTGAAAGGGCACGACCGTGCACCTCACCTTCACCTCTGAGCAGCTTCTCGACGACGGCGTCGTCGAGCGCGCGTTCACCCTCGGCGAGATCCCCGGCATCCTGTGGACGCCGCCGTCCGCGCCCGAGCCGGCGCCTCTCGTCCTCATCGGCCACCCTCCGCTCGGCCTGCGCACGATGTATCCCCGGCTGGCGGGGCGGGCGCGGTACTACGCGGCGGAGTACGGCCTCGCCTCGGCCACCATCGAGCTGCCCGGGAGCGGTGAGCGGCCTCGGTGGGCGGCCGCCGAGCAGGCCCGGGCCGACCTGCGGCGGGCGAGGGAGGCCGGTGAGCCGGTCGGCGGCGAGATCGTCGACGCGCTCGTGCTGCCGCTGGTCGAGAAGGCGGTGCCGGAATGGCAGGCCGCCCTGGACGCGCTCCTGGCGCTGCCCGGCATCGGCGGTCCGGTCGGGTACGAAGGGGGCGTGATCTCCCTCGGGGTCCGGCTTGCCGTCGTCGAGCCGCGCCTCGTGGCCGCGGGGCTCTTCGCCGGGAGTCTCATCCCCGCCGTCATGTTCGAGGAGGCCCGGCACGTCACCGTTCCGGTCCACATGCTCCTGCAGTGGGACGACGAAGGGAACGACCGTCAGGCGGCGCTGGACCTGTACGACGCCTTCGGGTCCCGGGAGAAGACCCTGCACGCCAATCTCGGAGGGCACACCGGCGTGCCGTGGTTCGAGCTGGAGAGCGGGGCCCGGTTCCTCGCCCGGCATCTGAGGTGAGGGGGGCGCGGGTCCCCGCCGCGTCGACGGGGACCCGCGCCGCCGGGCATCGGGGATCGGGCCTTGGCGGGTGCGGCGGGGCGGCGCGTAGGGTGCCGGGATGTTCGCGATGCCAGAGGAATTCGTACGGAGCACTGTCGAGCGCGAGGGCGAGGCCGGGGCGGTCTGGACGGCCGAACTGCCCGGAATCGTGGGGGAGTTGCTGGGGCGTTGGGGGTGCGCGCTGGACGGGGCCGTCATGCACGGGGGTGTCGGCGTCATCGTTCCCGTACGGCGGCGGGGCGGGGAGAGCGCCGTACTGAAGGTGTCGTTCCCGCATCCCGGCAACGTCCACGAGCCGGACGCTTTCGTGGCCTGGGGCGGGCGTGGCGCCGTGCTGCTGCACGAGCGCGACGACGCGCGGTTCGCGATGCTGCTGGAGCGGGTCCACGCGACGACCCTCGCGGAGGTCGAGGACGGGGAGGAGGTCGTGGCGGTCGCGGGGCGGCTCGGGCGGCGTCTCGCCGTTCCCGCGCCGGCCGGCCTGCCGCGGCTGAGCGAGCGGGCCGACGCCTGGGAGGAGGAGCTGCGCGGGGACGCCGAGGAGCTGTCGCACGCCCTGCCGCGCCGGGTGCTGGACGCCGCCTGCGCGACCGTACGCGAGCTGGGCCGGGTCCAGCCGGACACCCTCGTCCATGGTGACCTGCACGCCCGGAACATCCTGCGCGCCGAGCGGGAGCCCTGGCTCGCCGTCGACCCCAAGGGGCTCGTGGGCGATCCCGCCTACGACGGCGGCACCCTGCTGAAGTCCCGCGCGCTGACGCTCCTTGAGGCGGACGACCTGGGCAGGGCCGTCCATCGGCTCCTCGACGTCTTCGCCGACGCGGCGGAGCTCGACCGCGAGCGCGTCCGGCGCTGGGCCCAGTTCCATGCGGTGCAGGCCGCCTTCTGGGCGCGGCGACACGGCTTCCGGGTCGCTCGCAGTGGGCCTCGGCTGGACCTGATCACCCGGTTCGCCGACCACCTGGCAGAGCTGCTGGTCACCGAACGTCCGGCCTGACTCGGCCCACGGAAGACATTTTTGCAGGGTCTGCATTTTTGCGTACCATGCACCTATGGTGGAGGGGGTGCCCGCCGAGGGCGGGCTCAGAGAGCGCAAGAAGCGGGCCACGCGTGCCGCACTGGTCGAGGCGGCGGTACGACTGGCGGCGGAGCACGGTGCCGAACACGTCACCGTCGACGCCATCAGCGCCGCGGCCGGGGTCTCCACGCGTACGTTCTTCAACTACTTCGACTCCCGTGACGAGGTCTTCGTCATGGTCAGCGCGGATGCGAGCGACCGGGTCCGCCGCGCCGTGCTCGCCGCTCCACCGGCGCTCTCCCCGCTGGAGGCGCTCCGCGAAGCCCTCGCGGCGGAACTGCAGGAGGTCGAGCGGCAGCAGGAGCTGTGGCGGCTCCACGCCGAAGTCCTCCGCAAGGCACCCCAACTCCTCGCGCGGCGGATCGGCGCCCACATGGCCGACGAACTCGGCCTCGCCGAGACCCTCGCCGAACGCATCGGCGCCGGCTCGCCGCTCTTCACCGAGGACCGCCCCGAGTTCGCCTCGCCGGGCGACGAGGAACGACGGCGCGCCCTCGGGCTCTACCCGCGCCTGCTCGCCGCCGTCGGCGGCGCGGCGGTCCGTGTCGCCGTCGAGCACTGGAGCGTCCGGCAGGGGGAGGTCCCCTTCGCGGACGTCTTCCGCGAGACCTTCGAACACCTCGCGGCCGGACTTCCCCCACCCCCCGCCTCCCACGACTGACGAACCCCCGAGAAAGAGAACGCAGTGACCTCACCAGCGGCGCCGGTCCAGGCGCCCCCGGCCGCCATGTCGGACCGGCAGATACTCCAGGCCATGTCCGGGCTGATGGCGGGCATGTTCGTCTCCATCCTCGCCGGCACCGTCGTCGCCAACGCCCTGCCCCGGATCATCGCCGACCTCGGCGCCACCCAGTCCTCCTACACCTGGGTCGTCACCGCCGAACTCCTCGCCATGACGGCCACCGTGCCGCTCTGGGGCAAGCTCGCCGACCTCTACAACCAGAAGCTCCTCCTCCAGATCTCCCTGGGCCTGTTCGTCGTCGGCTCGCTGCTGGCCGGCTTCTCCCAGGAGGTCGGGCTGCTGATCTTCAGCCGGGTCGCCCAGGGCATCGGCGCCGGCGGTCTCACCGCCCTCGCCCAGGTCGTGATGGCGGCCGTCATCCCGCCGCGCCGGCTCGGAAAGTACGCCGGCATCTTCGGCGCCGTGTTCGCCGTCGGCACCGTCGCCGGACCGCTCATCGGCGGCGTCCTGGTCGACACCTCCTGGCTGGGCTGGCGCTGGTGCTTCTTCATCGGCGTCCCGTTCGCGCTGCTCGCGATCGTGCTGCTCCAGCGGACGCTGACCCTCCCCGACCTGCGCCGCGAAGCGAAGATCGACTACCTGGGCGCCTTCCTCATCGTCGCCGGCGTCTGCGCGCTCCTCATCTGGGTCACGCTGGCCGGCAACAGCTTCGACTGGGCCTCCTGGCAGACCGCGGCCCTGACCGGCGGCGGACTCCTGCTGCTTGTCGCGGCGGTCTTCGTCGAGTCCCGGGTGCCCGAGCCGATCATCCCCCTCGGGATCTTCCGCAACCGGACCGTCTCGCTCACCACCGTCGCCAGCCTCTTCGTCGGCCTGGCGATGTTCGGCGGCACCGTCTTCCTCTCGCAGTACTTCCAGATCTCCCTGGGCAAGTCCCCGACGGTCGCCGGCCTGATGAGCCTGCCCATGATCCTGGGACTCCTGGTCTCCTCCACCGTCGCCGGCCAGATCATCAGCAAGACCGGCCGGTGGAAGATCTACCTGGTGGCCGGCGGCCTCACCATGACGGCCGGCCTCGGACTCCTCTCCACCATCGGAGCCGACACCTCCTTCGCCCTGACCAGCCTCTACATGGCCGTCATGGGCGTCGGCGTCGGCATGCTGATGCAGAACCTGGTCCTGGCCGCGCAGAACGACGTCCCGGCCACCGAGCTGGGCGCCGCCACCTCGGTCCTCTCGTTCTTCCGCAGCCTGGGCGGCACCATCGGCACCAGCGTCCTCGGCGCCATCCTCGCCAACCGGGTCGCCTCTGAGATGTCGAAGGGCCTCGCGGACGCCGGCGTGCCGGCCGGCGGCGGCGCGGCCGGGCACGGCGCGGTGCCGGACATGGCGACCCTCCCCGCCCCGATCCGCGAGATCGTCGAGCACGCCTACGGCGTCGCCACCGGCGAACTCTTCCTCATCGCGACCCCGTTCGCGGCGCTCGCGCTCGTCGCCGTCCTCTTCGTCAAGGAGAAGCCGCTGAAGACGACCAGCGGCATGCAGCGGCTCGCGGAGGAAGCCGGAGACGGCGGGGACGCCGGCGACGCCGCGCAGGGCGACGCGCCCCGCACCGCCGCCGACGCCCCGGCATAGCCCCCGAAGAGACGGCCTCCCCCCACCGACGTCGCGGTGGGGGGGAGGCCGTCTTCGTGCGTACGCGGGGGCGCGCGGGCATCACGCGCCGGTGAGCAGCACCACCTGGAGGGTGCGGGGGCCGTGGACGCCCTCGACCCGGTCGAGTTCGATGTCGCTGGTGGCGGAGGGGCCGGAGATCCAGGTCAGGGGGCGCGTCGGGTCGAGGCGCGGCAGCGCGTGCGGGACGGAGGCGACGGTCTGGCCGGCGGCGCGTACGACGCAGATGTGCAGGTCGGGGACGAGGGTGAGCGCGCGCCTGCCCTGGCCGGGGCCGCCGTCCAGGACGATCGTGCCGGTCTCGGCGATCGCCAGGGCGCAGCCGGTGACCACGGCGTCCGTGGCGTCGAGGTCGCGTGGGGCGAGCGGGGTGTCCGCGTCGTGGCGCTGTTCCGCGGTCGTCGCGGAGAGCCAGGCGGCGGGCAGCCCGGGCGGCACGGCGACCGTGGTGGCGCCGTGCCGGTCGAGGAGCTCCGCGACGAGGGCGGGGAGTTCGGCCTCCGTGGCGCGGTGCACGATCGCGCGGTAGTCGGCGAGGTTCTCGTGGAGGAGGTCCAGGATCGCGGCCGGGTCGTCGGGGGTGTGGGCGGGGAGGTAGTCGCGGGCGGGTTCCGGCGCGTGGGGCGCGTCGGCGAGCGCCTGGCGGATGCGGCGCAGGACGCGTTCGCGGGAGTTCTGGCTCACGGGCGGTCTCCTGTGCGGTTCTTCTTCCACCAGTCGCGGAACGGTTCGGCGGGCATCTCGGGCAGGTCGCGGCTCTCCGTCCACTGGCTCGCGCCGGGGCCGGGCAGCTTCTTCGGGTGCAGGGCGCGCGTCCTCGACGCGATGCGCTCGCCCGCGGCGAGGGCGGCCGGGTGGTCGAGGATCCAGGTGGCCGCCTTGACGGCGGCCTTCTCCAGGCGGTGGCCGGGACCGCCCTGCTCCGCGACCTTCTCCCGCAGGTGGACGAGGACTTCGGGGATGTCGATGGCGACGGGGCACACGTCGTAGCAGGCGCCGCAGAGGGAGGAGGCGTACGGGAGGGAGGCGTCGACCTCGCTCTGGGTGCCGCGCAGCTGCGGGGTGAGGATGGCGCCGATGGGTCCGGGATAGACGGAGCCGTAGGCGTGGCCGCCGGCCCGCTCGTACACCGGGCAGACGTTGAGGCAGGCGGAGCAGCGGATGCAGCGCAGGGCCTGGCGGCCGACCTCGTCGGCGAGGGTGTCGGTGCGGCCGTTGTCGAGGAGGACCAGGTGGAAGGCGGTCGGGCCGTCGGCGTCGGCGGTGCCGGTCCACATGCTCGTGTACGGGTTCATGCGCTCGGCGGTGGAGGAGCGGGGGAGGGTCTGGAGGAAGACCTCCAGGTCCCGCCAGGTGGGGACGACCTTCTCGATGCCGACGACGGAGATCAGGGTCTCGGGGAGGGTCAGGCACATGCGGCCGTTGCCCTCCGACTCCACGACGACGAGGGTGCCGCTCTCGGCGACCATGAAGTTGGCGCCGGAGATGCCGACCCTGGCGCGGAGGAACTTCTCCCGCAGGTGCAGCCGGGCCGCTTCGGCGAGTTCGGCGGGGCTGTCGGTGAGGCCGTCGGGTGCCTCGCGCCCCCACGTGGCCATCTCGGAGGCGAAGATGTCGCGGATCTCGCCGCGGTTGCGGTGGATGGCGGGGACCAGGATGTGTGACGGGCGGTCCTCACCCAGCTGCACGATCAGCTCGGCGAGGTCGGTCTCGTAGGCGCGGATGCCCTCCGCCTCCAGAGCCTCGTTCAGCCCGATCTCCTGGGTGGCCATCGACTTGACCTTGACGACCTCGGTCTCGCCGGTGGCCTTGACCAGGCCGGCGACGATCCGGTTGGCCTCGGCCGCGTCCGCCGCCCAGTGGACGGTGCCGCCGGCGGCCGTCACCGCCTCCTCCAACTGGACCAGGTACGTGTCCAGGTTGAGCAGGGTCTCGTTCTTGATCTGCTTCCCGGCCTCGCGCAGCTCGGCCCAGTCGGCGAGTTCGGCGACGGCGACCGCCCGTTTGTCGCGGATGGTGTGGGTGGCGTGGCGGAGGTTCGCCCGCAGGGTGGTGTCGCGTACGGCGTCGCGGGCGGCCTTCGGGAAGGCCGGCATGCCGATGAAGGTCCCGCTCATGCGAAGGGCTCCTCTTCCGTGCTCGCGAGGATCTCGGCGAGGTGCAGGGCGCGCTGCGGGGCGTCCTGGCGGCGCAGCATCCCGCCGAGGTGCATCAGGCAGGAGTTGTCGGCGCCGCACAGGACGTCGGCGCCGGTGGACAGGGAGTTGCGGATCTTGTCGGCGCCCATGGCGGCCGACACGTCCGGGTTCTTCACGGCGAACGTGCCGCCGAAGCCGCAGCACTCCTCGGCCCCCGGCAGCTCCACCAGCTCCAGGCCCTTCACCGCCTCCAGGAGCCGGCGCGGCCGCTCGCCCAGGCCGAGCATCCGCAGGCCGTGACAGGACGGGTGGTACGTCACCCGGTGGGGGAAGTAGGCGCCCACGTCCGTCACTTCGAGGACGTCGACCAGGAACTCCGTCAGCTCGTACGTCCTCGGGACGAGCGAGTCGGCGGCCTCGCTCAGTGCGGCGCCGCGCCCCTCGGCCTTCGCCTTCCGCCCGATCCGGGGGTAGTTGTCGCGGACCATGGCGACGCAGGACCCGGACGGGGTGACCACGTGGTCGTAACCCTCGAAGGCCCGGGCCATGCGGTGGACCAGCGGTTCGGTCTCGCGGCGGTAGCCGGTGTTGTACTGCGGCTGTCCGCAACAGGTCTGCGCCTCGGGGAAGTCCACGGTGACGCCGAGACGTTCGAGGAGTCTCACGGTCGCGACGGCCGTGGCGGGATAGACCGCGTCGTTGACGCAGGTGGCGAAGAGGGCGACACGCATCAGGGGTTCCTCGGGGCGGAGTCGAGTCGGGCGGCGGCCGCGTCCCAGGCGGCGCTGTCACCCCGCGGGGTGTAGTGCCGCAGGTGCTGGGTGGAGGCGATGAGCCGGCGCATGTCGGCGAGGTCTCCGGCCAGGCCGGCGGCGCGGGCCTGGACGAGGATGTTACCCAGCGCGGTGGCCTCGGTGGGGCCCGCGACGACGGGCAGGCCGGTGGCGTCGGCGGTGAGCCGGCACAGCAGGTCGTTGCGCGCGCCGCCGCCGACCAGGTGGACGCGGGTGATGTCGCGCCCGGCGAGCCCGGCCGCCTCGCGCAGGGTGCGGCGGTGGGCGAGGGCCAGGCTCTCCAGGACGCAGCGGACGACCGCGCCCTGACTGCCGGGGACGCGCTGACCGGTGCGGGCGCAGTACGCGCGGATACGGGCGGGCATGTCCCCGGGGGCGAGGAACTCGGGGGCGTCCGGGTCGATGACGGAGGCGAGGGCTTCGGCCCGTGCGGCGTCGGCGAGCAGCGTGGGGAGGAGGGTCGGCAGGTTCTCCTTGTCCCAGGTGCGCCGGCACTCCTCCAGCAGCCACAGGCCCATGATGTTGCGCAGGTAGCGGACGGTGCCGTCGACGCCGCGCTCGTTGGTGAAGTTCGCCGCCCGGGACTCCTCGCTCAGCACCGGGGCGTCCAGTTCGAGACCGGCCAGCGACCAGGTGCCGCAGGAGATGTACGCGAAGTCGGGCTTCGTGGCGGGCACGGCGACGACGGCGGAGGCGGTGTCGTGCGAGGCGACCGTCGTCACCGGCGTACGGGGATCGAGCCCGGTATAGGCGGCGACGTGGGGGAGCAGGGTGCCGGCCGGGTCGCCGGGGGCGCGGAGCGGCGGGAACAGGGCGGGGTCGAGGGAGAGCCGGTTGAGCAGCTCCTGGGACCAGATGCCGGTGCGCGCGTCGAAGAGACCGGTGGTGGAGGCGTTGGTCTCCTCCGCGCCGATCGACCCGGTCAGCCAGTGGATCAGCAGGTCGGGGACGAGCAGCAGCGTGCGGGCGACGTCCCGCTGGACGGTTCCGGTGGTGGAGGCGAGCTGGAAGACCGTGTTGAAGGGGAGGTGCTGGAGGCCGGTGATGCCGTACAGCTCCTCGGGGGAGACCTCGGCCCAGACGCGTTCGGCGACGCCGTCGGTGCGCTCGTCGCGGTAGTGGTACGGGTGGCCGAGGAGGGTGCCGTCGGCGTCGAGGAGCCCGTAGTCCACCGCCCAGGTGTCCACGCCGATCGAGGCCACGACGCCGGCGCGGGCGGCCTCGCGGAGCCCGTCGAGGATGCCCTGGAAGAGGGCGAGGACGTCCCAGCGCAGCCCGTCGGGCAGGCGCACGGGTGTGTTGGGGAAGCGGTGGACCTCGGTGAGGTCGAGGTTGTCGGGGCCGACCCGGCCGAGGATCACGCGCCCGCTGGTGGCGCCGAGATCGACCGCGGCGAACGCGGACGCGAAGGCGGAGGACGGGGGAGTGGTGGTCACGTGGGCTTCCTCCGCGGGGGCGGCTGGCGCGTCGGGATGAGGGGGCTCGTGGGCGTGCACCCTGATGCCGGCCCCTCGGAGAGCCGGCGTCAGGGCGGATGGGGTGGGCCGTCAGCGCAGGAAGGCGGCGGCGACGCCCGCGTCGACGGGGACGTGGAGGCCGGTGGTGTGGGTGAGGTCGCCGCCGGTGAGGGCGAAGACCGCGTTGGCGACGTGTTCGGGCAGCACCTCGCGCTTGAGCAGCGTGCGCTGGGCGTAGAACTCGCCGAGCTTCTCCTCCTCGATGCCGTACGTGGCGGCGCGCTGGGCGCCCCAGCCGGCGGCGAAGATCCCGGAGCCGCGCACGACGCCGTCCGGGTTGACGCCGTTGACCCGGATGCCGTGCTGGCCGAGCTCGGCGGCGAGGAGGCGGACCTGGTGGGCCTGGTCGGCCTTGGTGGCCGAGTAGGCGATGTTGTTCGGGCCGGCGAAGACCGCGTTCTTGGACGCGATGTAGACGATGTCGCCGCCGAGACCCTGTTCGATCATGATCCGGGCGGCCTCGCGGGAGACGAGGAAGGAGCCGCGGGCCATGATGGCGTGCTGGAGGTCCCAGTCGCGGGCCGTGGTCTCCAGGAGCGGCTTGGAGACGGAGACGCCGGCGTTGTTGACGACCAGGTCGACACCGCCGAAGGCGAGGACGGCCTGGCGGAACGCGGCGGCGATCTGCTGCTCGGAGGTGACGTCCACGGTGACCGCCACGGCCTTGTCGGGACCGCCCAGCTCCTCGGCGACCGAGGCGGCGTTGTCCCCGTCCAGGTCGGCGACGACGACGCAGGCGCCCTCCGCGACCAGCCGGTGGGCGATGGCCTTGCCGATGCCCGAGCCGGCGCCGGTGACCAGGGCCACCCGGGTGGCGAGCGGCTTCGGCTTCGGCATCCGCCGCAGCTTCGCCTCCTCCAGCTCCCAGTACTCGATGCGGAACTTCTCCGACTCCTCGATGGGGGCGTACGTCGACACCGCCTCGGCGCCGCGCATCACGTTGACGGCGTTGACGTAGAACTCGCCGGCCACGCGGGCCGTCTGTTTATCTTTGCCGAAGGAGAACATGCCGACGCCGGGGACCAGCACGATCGCGGGGTCCGCGCCGCGCATCGCGGGGGAGTCGGCGGTGGCGTGACGGGCGTAGTACGCCGCGTACTCCTCGCGGTACCCGGCGTGCAGCTCCTTCAGCCGGGCCACGGCGTCGTCCAGCGGAGCGCCGGCCGGCAGGTCCAGGACCAGCGGGCGGACCTTGGTGCGCAGGAAGTGGTCGGGGCAGGACGTGCCCAGGGCCGCGAGCCGCGGGTGCTCGGCGCGGGAGACGAAGTCCAGGACCACGTCCGTGTCGGTGAAGTGGCCCACCTGCGGCCGGTCCTGGGACGCGATCGCCCGGACGTGCGGGGCCAGGGCGGCGGCCCGCTCCCGGCGCTCCTCCTCGGGCAGGGGCGCGTACCCCTCGACCACGGGGCCGAACGGCTCGGGACGGCCTCGCTCGGCGAGGAAGGTCTCGGCGGTGCGGATGATGTGCAGCGCGTTGCGCTCGCACTCCTCCGAGGTGTCGCCCCAGGCGGTGATCCCGTGCCCCCCGAGGATGCAGCCGACGGCCCGCGGGTTCGCCTCCTTGACGGCGGCGATGTCCAGGCCGAGCTGGAAGCCGGGGCGGCGCCACGGCACCCAGACGACGGTGTCGCCGAAGCACTCGGCGGTCAGCTTCTCGCCGTCGGCCGCGCAGGCGAGGGCGATGCCGGAGTCGGGGTGCAGGTGGTCGACGTGGGCCGCGTCCACCAGGCCGTGCATGGCGGTGTCGATCGACGGGGCGGCGCCGCCCTTGCCGTACAGGCAGTGGTCGAACGCGGCGACCATCTCGTCCTCGCGCTCCACCCCCGGGTAGCCGGCCTTGAGGGCGTGCAGGCGGTCGAGCCGCAGCACGGCGAGGCCGTCCTCGGTGAGGGTGCCGAGGTCGCCGCCCGAGCCCTTGACCCACAGCAGGTCCACGTCGCCGCCGGTGACCGGGTCGGTGGTGGAGCCCTTGGCGGAGGTGTTGCCGCCGGCGTAGTTGGTGTTGCGGGGGTCGGATCCGAGACGGTTCGAGCGCCCGATCAGCGCGTCGACGGCGGGGTGGGAGGTCATGGTGACGGTTCCTCTTGGTTGTCCGGGCGGAAGAGGGGGACTCGCGGGAGGCCCGGGGCGGTCAGGCGCCCCAGCCGGCCTGCTCGCCGCCGACGCGCTCGGCGGCGATCCGGTCCTGCCATCCGGAGGCGGCGTACGCGGCCACCGGGTCGGGGTGCAGGCCCTGCTCCTCGCGCACCTCGCGCAGCAGGGGTCGTACGTCGGTGTCGTAGGCGTCCATCAGGACCGCGTTGGCGGCGAGGACGTCACCGGCGGCCTGCGCGGCGGTGAGGGCGTCGAGGTCGACGAGGAGGGCCTTGGCGGTTGCCTCCTGGACGTTCATCACGGACCGGATGACGGCGGGGATCTTGGCCTCGATGTTGTGGCACTGGTCGAGCATGAAGGCCACGTTCGCGGCCCGGTCCAGACCGCCGTTCTTGGCGACCTCGTGCATGATCCGGAAGAGCTGGAAGGGATCGGCCGAGCCGACCATCAGGTCGTCGTCGGCGTAGAAGCGCGAGTTGAAGTCGAAGCCGCCGAGCTTCCCCTCCCGCAGCAGGAAGGCCACGATGAACTCGATGTTGGTGCCCGGCGCGTGGTGGCCGGTGTCCACGACGACCTGCGCCTTCGGGCCGAGCGTGAGGCAGTGGGCGTACGCGGTCCCCCAGTCCGGCACGTCGGTGGTGTAGAAGGCCGGCTCGAAGAACTTGTACTCGAGCAGCATCCGCTGGTCGTCGCCGAGCCGCTCGTACACCTCGGCCAGCGCCTCCGCCAGCCGGTCCTGCCGGGCCACGACGTCGTCCTGGCCGGGGTAGTTGGTGCCGTCGGCGAACCACAGCTTCAGGTCGGCCGAACCCGTTGCGTCCATGATGTCGACGCACTCCAGGAGGTGGTCGACGGCCTTGCGGCGCGCCTTCGGGTCCGGGTGGCAGACGCTGCCGAGCTTATAGGCGTCGTCCTGGAAGGTGTTGGAGTTGATCGCGCCCAGCTCCAGGCCGCGGTCCTTCGCGTACGTGCTCAGCACCGCGTAGTCGTCGACCCTGTCCCACGGGATGTGCAGCGACACCCTGGGCGCGACCCCGGTGAACTCGTGCACGCGGGCGGCGTCGTCCAGCTTCTCGTACGGATCCCGGGGCACGCCCGCCTGCGCGAACACCTTGAACCGGGTGCCGGAGTTTCCGTAACCCCAGGAGGGTGTCTCGATCCGCTGGCCGGCGAGTGCGGCCTTCACGGCGGCGGTGTCAGGCATGGGTCACCTCGGGATTGACGGGGAGGGCGGGGCCCGTGGGCGGGGCGGTGAGCGCGGAGACGATCGAGTGAGTGAATCGATTCATTCCGAGGAGGAAGCTAACCCCAGGCACGTGCCCCGTCAAGGCGCCGGACAGGATGACGGCGGCGCCCGCGGCCGCCTTGCCGAACCGTCTCATGCGGCTGTGAACAGCCCTGGGCGACCGCACCTTCACGCACTTCAATCGCCGTCGCCTCGCCGCAGGGGTGCCTTAGGGGTGCGATATGGCGAACACAGGCCCTAGGCCGGGCGGGGTAGGCGGGGTCTGCTTCCTGGCGGGCTTAATGAAACATTTCAGGCCAGGTGACTTCTCCGGCGCCGGCGAGCCCGAGACGAACGGCTCCCCGTCCCGCTCCCGTACGCCGGGATCGGCCGCCCGGCGCGCAGTCGTATTCTTGCCCGCGTGGAGGACGACGCCGGGCGGGAGACGTCGGAGGGGCCGCAGCAGCGGCCCCAGTCGGTCATGCTCGCCTTCTTCGGCAACCACGTGCTGGAGGAGGGCGAAGTGGGCGTCTCCTCGGGCAGCGTCATCGACGTCCTCGGCCGGGTGGGGATCGGTGAGCCGGCCGTACGCTCCACCCTCACGCGCATGGTCAGCCGCGGCCTCCTGCTCCGCCGGCGCGAGGGCCGCAAGATGTTCTTCGGCCTGACCCCGCAAGCGCGGCGCGTCCTGGACGACGGACGGACCCGCATCTGGCAGCAGAGCGCCGTCAACGACGACTGGGACGGCACCTGGACCCTGCTCGGCTTCTCCCTCCCCGACTCCTGGCGACGCGAGCGCCACGACCTGCGCTCACGCCTCGCCTGGTCCGGCTTCGGCGCGCTGTACAGCGGACTGTGGATCGCCCCCGGGCGGGTCGACGTCGCCGCGACGGTCGAGGACCTCGGTCTCTCGGCGCACGTCAAGGTCTTCCACGCCGAGGCGGCCGAGTTCACCGACGTCGAGCAGATGATCCGCGACACCTGGGACCTGCCGTCCATCGCCGGCCGCTACGCCGCCTTCGACGCCCGCTGGACCGCCCACCCCGGCACCGGCCCCGGCGACGACCCCCTCGCCACCCGCCTGCGGCTCGTCAACGAATGGCTCTGGACCATCCGCACGGACCCCCGCCTCCCCGCCCGCCACCTCCCACCCGGCTGGCCCGCCCGAGCGGCCGAGGAGACCTTCCGCCGCGTCGCCGAACAGACGGAGGGACCCGCCCGGACGATGGCACGCGAGCTCCTGGAGACCACCCGGCTTCACTGAGGGACGGCCGTGAGGGGCGGGCGACGTGATGCCGCGCACACCTGGCGGAGCCCCCGCGCCGGCCGTGTTAGCTTCCGGCGGTGATGTTCAGGGCGGCGGACGGCCGCGAAAACGGCGCGGCACCGTCCGCTCACGGCCCGGTGGCCGAGCCCGCGGGGGCCGGCACCGCAGACCCGCTGGGGCTCCCGCTGGAGCTGCTCGACCTGTTCGGTGACTCCTTCGTACGCGACCCCCACCCGTGGCTGGACCGGCTGCGGTCCGAGGCGCCCGTGCACCACGACCCCGCCACCGGGCTGTGGCTCGTCAGCCGCCACCAGGACATCCGGCACGTCCTGCTCGACACGGACACGTACCTCCCGGACAACGCCCAGAGCGCGGTCACCCCGCTGCCCGTCGCCGTGATGCGGATCCTCGTCCGGGCCGGCTTCCGGCTGCCGCCCGCGCTCGCCAACAACGGGACCCCGAGCCACCCGGGACTGCGCCGGGTGGTGGCGCGGTTCTTCGACCCGCGGAGCGTCGCCGCCGCCGTACCGGCGATCGAGCGCATCGCCCGGGAACTGCTCGACGAACTCACCGCAGGCGCCACGGACTCCGCCGACCCCGACCCCGACCTCGACCTCTTCGGCTCCTTCGCGCAGATCCTGCCCTGCCGGGTGCTGATGGAGCTCCTCGGCATCCACGGCGTCGACCCCGCCACCCTGATCGCCTGGAGCGACGCCTCCCTGGAGCTGTTCTGGGGCAGGCCCACGCCCGCACGGCAGCTGGAGCTGGCCGAGCTCGTCGCCGAGTTCCACCAGTGGCTCGCCGCCACCGTCCGCGGCGACACCGCGCCGCCCGGCTCGTTCGTCGCGGCGCTCGCCGCCCACCGGCTGCCCGACGGCACGCCCCTGGACGTCGACACGGCGGTGGCCGCCTGCTTCTTCGTGTTCGTCGCCGGCCAGTCCACCACCGGCCAGCTCCTCGCGACCGTGCTCCGCAGTGCACTCGCCGAGCCCGGCGTCTGGCCGCGCGCGGCGGCCGAACCGGGCCTGGCCGAGGCGTGGGTGGAGGAGGTGCTGCGCCGTGAGCCGCCCGTGACCACCTGGCGCAGGGTGACCGCCCGACCGACCCGCCTGGGCGGCATGGAGCTGCCGGCGGGCGCGCACGTGCTGCTGATGCTCATGGGCAGCGGCTCCGACCCGGAGCTCTTCCCGGACCCGGCGCGCATGTGCCCGGGACGCGGGAACGCCCGCAGGCACCTGGCGTTCGGCGCCGGCCGGCACCTCTGCCCCGGTGCCACACTGGCCCGTACGGAGGCGGCGGTCGCCCTGCGGGCGGCGGCGCGCCGCCTGCCCGGCGTCCGGCCGGCGGACGCGTCGGCGCAGCCGCCCATGCTCGGCCTGCTGTCGTTCCGCGCGCCCCTGCAGGTGAGGGTCGAACGGTAGGAGCCGGCGACGTCACCGGCCGGTCCGCCGATCACCACAGGATGCGGGTCTGCACCTTCCGCTTCTATGGCAAGGCGCGCCACACCTGCGTCCGCGGATGTGGTGGGACGACATGTGGGCGCGGATCCCCGCCGTTCATCAGGATGTCCGCATCTCACCCCCATCTGGAGATGCGAAATGAAGATCAGGAAGATCCTTGTCGCCGCTCTGGCGGCCGTCGGCATCGCCGCGTCGACGGCCGGCGGAGCGACGGCGGCCGTGCCGGCACCGACCGCGGGCTCGCTGCAGCGGTACGACATCAGCTCCACGTACGTGAGCGGGCTCTCGTCCGGCGGGTTCATGGCCAACCAGATGCACGTCGCCTACTCCGACGTGATCCAGGGCGCCGGCATCTTCTCGGCGGGCCCGTACGACTGCGCCCAGAACAACCTCAACACGGCCCTGTACGCGTGCATGGACACCTTCCAGGCACGCAAGACCCCCGCCCAGCTTGAGCAGGTGACCCGGGACCGGGCGGCCGCCGGCAAGGTGGACCCGGTCGCCAACCTCTCCGGGGACAAGGTCTGGCTGTTCCACGGCACCAACGACAGCACCGTCAAGGCGCCCGTGAACGACGACCTCGCCACCTACTACCGCGACTTCGGGGCGAACGTCGTGTACGACGACACGTCCGTCTCGGGCCACGCCTGGGTCAGCCCCATCGGCCCCAACTCCTGCACCTCCACCAGCTCGCCGTACGTCAACAACTGCGGCGGCGACCCGGTGAAGGACATGCTGTCCCACCTCTTCGGCAGCGTGAAGCCCGCCAGCACCTCCGCCCTGACCGGAAAGCTGGTCCGGTTCGACCAGAGCACGTACACGCCCGGCGGCAGCCCCGGCGCGATCAGCATGGGGAACGAGGGCTTCGCCTACGTCCCGCAGTCCTGCCAGAGCGGCGCCTCCTGCAGGCTGATGGTCACCCTCCACGGCTGCTACCAGTACTTCGGCCTGGTCGGCAACGCGCTCATGGACAAGGCGTACCTCAACGAGTACGCCGACACCAACGACATGATCGTCCTGTACCCGCAGGCGACCACCATGTCCGGCAACCCCCGCGGCTGCTGGGACTGGTGGGGATACAAGTCCGCCGACTACGCCCAGAAGAGCGGCCCGCAGATGACGGCCGTGATGAACATGGCCAAGGCCCTCGGCGCCGCCGGCACCACCAGCCCCCCGAGCCCGCTCCCCGCCCCCACCGGCCTGAGCGTCACGGCCACCACGGACACCACCGCCTCCCTGTCCTGGAGCGCGGTCCCCGGCGCGGCCTCGTACCACGTGTACCGCGACGGCACGAAGGTGACCAGCGCCCCCGTCACCGCCACCGCCTTCACGGACTCCGGCCTGACCGCCGGCAGGACGTACGGCTACACGGTCGCCGCCGTGGACTCCGCCGGCGCGGTCGGCGCCCGCTCCGGCGCGGTGAACGCCACCACCACGGGCACCACGGCGGTGTGCGTGACCGCCACCAACTACGCCCACACCCAGGCCGGCCGCGCCCACCAGTCCGGTGGCTACGCCTACGCCAACGGCTCCGGCCAGAGCCTCGGCCTGTGGAGCCTCGGAGTCTCCAGCACCGTCAAGGAGACCTCCCCGGGCTACTGGGTGAAGTGCTGACGCCCTGCCCCCGGCACGACGCCGTGCCCGTGGATCCCACGGGCACGGCGTCACCGCACGCCTTCCCAGAGGAGCCGCTCCTCCGCCCGCGGGTCGTCGACCGGAGCGGGGGTGGCCGCGGCGCCGAAGGTCATCGTCGTACGGCTCCACTCCGGGTCGTACGACGGCCAGCCCGGGTCGCCCGTCCTCGCGAAGGAGACCCAGGCTCCGTGGACGGCGTCCGCGAGGGCCTGGGGCGGGTCCGCGCCGAGCAGCGGCGCGGAGGACGGATCGTGGAGGCGGTCGAAGACGAAGGGCAGTTCGAGCGAGTGGCAGGCGCCGAGCGCCCCGTCGAACCGCGGGGAGCGCCAGGCGAACTCGTAGAGGTACGAGCCCGGGACGGCTTCGGCGAGACGGATGGCGGGGACCCGGTAGAACCAGTCGGTCGCCACCGCGTCGAGCAGTTCGCCCGGCGTGGCGGCGGGGCGGGACGCCCGGTAGACCGGCAGGGCTTCGGCCGGGTCGAGACCGTAGGCCGCGGTCATGGCGTGCAGAGCGGACAGCGGCACGGAGCCGAGACGCCCGGTGGGGACGAGGAAGAGGCGGTACTCCTCGCGGTTGCTGCCCACGAGGAGGTCGACACCGCAGTCCGGCCGGGGAAGGGCGAGTCCCGGGAGCACCGGTTCGAAGGGCATCAGGTTGAGCGCCACCTCGCCCCACCGCGCCGGGTCCGCGGTCACCTCCGCGCGCAGCTCCGCCTGGGCGGGGAGGAGCTCCCGCAGCGGGACGCCCGCGAACGCCTCCCAGGTGGGCTCGATGCCGAGCCTCTCCGCCAGGCGGGCCGTCACCAGCCCGGCGGTGGCCGGACGCAGGAAGTGATGGCAGGCCCCGCTCTGGAGGATCGCCCGGTGGAACAGGCCCCGCGCCGCGTCCATGGCCAGGAGCGCGCCGATGCTCATCGCGCCCGCGGACTCGCCGAAGACGGTGACCTGCCGCGGATCGCCGCCGAAGGAGGCGATGTTGTCCTGGACCCAGCGGAGGGCGGCGATCTGGTCGAGCAGGCCGCGGTTGTCGGGCCGGCCGGGCAGCCGCAGGAAACCGTCCGTCCCCAGGCGGTAGTTGAGTGTGACGCAGACGACGCCGTCGCGCGCGAAGGCGCTGCCGTCGTACGCGGACACCGAGCCCGACCCGTTGCCGAACGCGCCACCGTGCAGCCACACCAGCACCGGCAGCCCGGCGCCCGCCTCCGGAGCCGGGGTCCAGACGTTGAGGTTCAGGCAGTCCTCGCCGGGGATCACGTCGTCCGGGACGAGGGCGTCGAACGGTGGTGCGTAGGGGGCGTGCGGCGCCGTCGGGCCGTGGACCCTGGCGTCACGGACACCGGTCCACGGCTCGGGCGGCGCCGGCGCGAGGAACCGCAGGGCGCCGAAGGGCGGAGCGGCGTACGGGACGCCGAGGAACGAGGTCACGCCGGAGGGGGAGGTCCGGCCGCGGACCTCCCCCTGGCGCGTGCGGCACACGGTCATGCCGACAGGACCTCCAGCAGCGCCGTGCCGAACTCCTCGGGCCGTTCGAGGTGGACGGCGTGACCGGCGCCGGAGCGGGGCTGCGGCTCACTCGTCGTTCGGCTCACTCGACGTTCGGCTTGCTCGGCGTTCCCGTCACTCGACGTTCCAGAGGAAGCGGTGGGTGTGGATCGCGAAGTAGGGGAAGCTCTCGACCGCCGCGACGCCCTCGACCGCGCGGACGACGTCGTTGACGAAGTCGAGCAGGTCACGGGGGTGGGCGCACACCACCTCGGCGAAGAGGTCGAAGCTCCCCGCGGTGAGCACCGTGTACACGACCTCGTCGTGCCGGGACAGCTCGTCGGCGACCGCCCGGGGGTCGCCGTCGACGCGCAGGCCCAGGAGGGCCATGGTCTGCCGCCCCATGGTCATCGGGTCGGTCACGCCGACGACCTGGACCGCCTTGCTGTCGATCAGCCGCTGCAGCCGGAGCCGCGCCGCCGAGGGCGACAGTCCCACCTTCGGCCCGAGCTCGGCGTACGGGATGCGGCCGTCGACCTGCAGCTCCCGCAGGATCGCCTGGTCGATGTCGTCCATGAGGCACCTCTCTCTTCGAATCGACGGCGGCGTCAGCCGGCGTGGCGGTGGCCGTGACCGAGCTGGGTGAGGGCCAGGTCGAGCATGTCGGCGAAGAAGTCCGCGGCGGCGGTGTCGAGGCACAGCGGCGGCTTGATCTTCAGGATGTTGAGGTGGTCGCCGGTGGGCTGGACGACCACGCCGAGGTCGAGCATGCGCTCGCAGAGTTCGGCGGTCTCCTCGGTGGCGGGGGCCAGGCCGGTGCGGTCCCGGACGAGTTCCAGGCCGAGGTAGAGGCCGGAGCCGTGGACGGCGCCGACGAGGTCGTAGCGGGCGGCCAGCGCCTCGAGCCGGTGCTTCAGGTGGCCGCCGACGCGCACCGCGTTGCCCTGGAGGTCCTCGTCGCGGAGGGCGTCCAGGACGGTGAGGCCGACGACGCTGGAGACCGGGCTGCCGCCGGTGGAGGAGAAGAAGTACCCCTGCTCGCGGTAGCGGTCGGCGACCTCCTTCGAGGTGATGACGGCGCCGAGCGGGTGTCCGTTGCCCATGGCCTTGGCGACGCACACGATGTCGGGGACGACGCCCTGCTGCTCGAAGCCCCAGAACCAGTGCCCCAGACGGCCGTAGCCGACCTGCACCTCGTCCGCGACGGCCAGTCCGCCGTGCCGCCGCACCGCCGCGTACACCTCGGCCAGATAGCCGTCGGGCAGGGCGACCCCGCCGGCGTTGCCGTAGAAGGTCTCGCCGATGAAGGCCCCCGCCGGGCGGCCGGACGTGGCCAGTCCGTCGATGAACGCGGCGGCCTCGGGGCCGTAGCGCCGCGCCTCCGTCCCGCGGTGCAGGCCGCGGTAGGAGTTGGGCGAGTCCACCGTGTGCACCCAACTCGGGCGGGTGCTCAGCGCGTTCGGGTTGTCCTGGAGCGAGGTGGAGACCGCGTCGGAGGCGTACGTCCAGCCGTGGTACGCCTCGCGCAGCGCGACGACGTCGGGCCGGCCCGAGGCGCCGATGGCCAGCCGGAGGCCGAGATCCACCGCCTCGGAACCGGAGTTGACCAGGAAGACGGTGTCCAGCGGGTCGGGCAGCAGCGCGGCGAGGCGTTCGGTGAACTCCACCACCGAGGCGTAGTGGAAACGTGAGTTGGTGTTGAGGCGCCGCAACTGGCGGGCGACCGCGGCCTCGACGCGCGGGTGGGCGTGGCCCAGCGGGGTGACGTTGTTGACGATGTCGAGGTACGAGCGGCCCTCGGTGGAGAGCAGGTGGTGGCGCCAGCCGCGTTCGATACGGGGCGGGCGGGCGTAGTAGTGCTCCTGGACGGTCGCGAAGACGGCGCCGCGCCGGTCGAGCAGGTCGTCGCGTCGGTCGTACGCCACCGGGGAGGAGGCCGGCAGGCCGAGGAGCGGGGCGGGGTCGGCGGTGAGCGCCAGCCAGCCGGCGGCGTACTCGGGACGGACCAGCGGCGGGACGGCGGGTGCCCCGACGCGGCGCAGGGTGAGGTGGACCGGGGATCCGGCGGGGAGGTGGGCGAGGACCTCGCCCGCCTCGAAGGACGCGCCCGCGGCGAGTGCCGGGTGCGCGGTGGAAGGGAAGGACAGCGTCAGGGCGGCGCTCGGTCCGTACGTGACCTCCAGCCGGCCCGGCGCCGCCGCGAGGACCGTTCCGGGGGCGGGGGCCTGCGCCACGCCGCTCCGCCCCAGCCGGACGTCGACGCCGGTGGGCACGGTGGCGGCGGAGACGGCCGACAGCGCCGGCGTCCGGGTGAGGCGTGCCTGGGCGTGCCGGGTGACGGCGGCCGCCGCCCCGCCGGCGAGGACGGCGGCCGCGAGCCGGTCCTCGGCGCCGGCGTCGAGCCAGGCCCCGTGGTCCATGGCGTCGGCGCCGGTCGAGAGGTCGACGACGGTGAAGTCGGCGGCGGTGAGGCCGCGCAGCAGGGGGCGTACGGGCGCCTCGGCCCGCACGGGCGCGTCGGCCAGGCCGACCGCGTTCTTGACGAGCCCGGTCATGACCGGGAGGGGAAGCCGGGTCGCCTGCTCGAACATGCGCCACTCGCGGTCGAGCGCCGCCTTCGCGTACGCGTTGTCCGAGTCGACGGCGGCCTGCTGCCGCCCGCTGACGACGAGGCAGGCCGCGCGCAGGACGACGAGCGGCCACAGCACCTCCGCCTCCTCGGACGACAGCGGCCGAACGGCGTGGAACGCGCGGACGGCGGGCAGCACGTGGTGCGGCTCGATCCCGTCGTGGTGGAGCATCGACGTGAGCGGCACCGCGAGTTCCCCCACCGCCCAGCTCGAGGTCACGTCGCCGAAGTCGATGACGCCGTCCGGGACGGGCGGGCAGACGGCGCCGGGTGTGCGGATCAGATTGTCGTCGGTGAGGTCGAGGTGCACGGCCTGCGACGGCAGCGCGTCGGCGAACCTCCGTACGCACGACCAGGCTTCGGCGGCCGCCGCCAGGACCGCGGTACGCCGGTCGGGCTCGGCGACGTGCGCGGCGAGCCGGGCGACGACGCGGTCGGCGTGCCGGGGGTCCCACTGGAGCACCCGGTCGAGACCCGGATGCGTGAAGCCGCGCAGGGCCGCGCTCACCTTCCCGGCGATCGTGCCCATGGCCGTGAGCGTGCCGGGGGAGAGGTGCCGGGGGCCCGACAGCGTACCGCCGGGCAGGTGGCGCAGCAGGCGCGCGACGGCCGGTCCGCCGTCCGTCTCCACCGTCGCCCGCCGGGCGGTGCCGTCGGGGTGCCGCAGGACGGTGGCCACGCGCAGCTCCGGACAGGCCGAGGCGACCAGGTCGGCGGCGGCGTCCTGGGCCGCGACCTCCAGGGGCCCGAAGGCCGGGTTGGCGATCTTCAGAACCGCGAGCGGGGTCCCGTCGGCCGCACGCAGCAGGAAGTTGGCGTCCTGCTGGCTGCCCAGCTCCTCGGCCCGCCCCGGGAGGCCGAGGAGCTCGGCGGCGATGCGCTCGGCCTCCGTCCACGACACCGTCGGAGCGGGAAGCGCGTCCTCGGCGAAGAAGTCGATCGTGCGGTGCTCGTCGTGCGACATGAGGGGGTCCTCGGCTGGTGAGGGGCGGGCTGCGGGCGGCGGACGCTCGTCGGCCCGTCCCCGGGGACAGCGAGCCCTGATGCTGTTTCCAGCACGATGGCGCACCTGTACGCTCGAATCAAGAGGTGCGACGCTCGATTCGAGCGTGACATGCTCGGGGCTGTCAGCGGCCGACGGGGTCGCCGTCCGCGCCGTCGGTGCGGCCGACCAGCGTCATGTGGCCGCCGTGACGCAGCGGTGTGCCCAGTCGCACGCGCGTCGTCTCCTGGCCCGTCCTCGCGTCCACGAGGTGGATCTCGCCGTGGCCGCCACGGGTGACGGCCACGAGGTCGGAGCCCGGTGAGGCGGCGACCGCGCGGCGTTCGACGCCTTCCCAGGGGGTGCCGCCCGCCTTCGGCGCGCCGTCCATCGCGGGCAGGGGGACGCGCCGGAGGGTGTGGTCGGCGTCCAGGAGGACGAGTTCGTCGCCGTCGGGGTGGATCCGGGTGAAGGCGGTGTGGCCGCGGGCCAGGGCCAGCCGGAAGACGAGCCCGGGGCCGAGGTCGGTGAGCGACGTGCGGCCCGTCGTCAGGTCGTGGCGCCACGCCTGGTTCGTCCACTCCTGCCAGTTCAGCGGATCGGGCGAGCCGCCGCGCAGCGTGGTCCACAGGGCCGGCCGGCGGGTGTCGAGGCGGAGGTACCAGCCCCGGGCGGGGGAGTCCCACGGGATCACCGCGCCGGCCCGCAGGGTGTCGCCGTCCCGCCGGGCCGTGTGCACCCCGGCGGCCGTGGCCGCGAACACCCGTCCGGTGCCCGGGTCGTGGGCGTCGCCGTGCCCGTCGTCGGGCAGCGGCAGCAGCGCGTGGGGCGGGGCGACGGGACACCCGGGCGGGGCCGCGAGGAGGTCCGCGAACCGGTGGGCGGCCAGCCCGCCCGGCGTCCTGTGCCGTAGGACGGCGAGCGGTTCGCCGCCGCCCAGGACCGTCACGCCCGGCTCGTCGGCGCGGGTGCGGACGCGGGCGCTCTCACCGGTGGTCAGGTCGACGACCGTCAGCAGGTCCGACCACGGCACGGTGTTCTTGCCCAGGCCGGTCGTCACGGCCAGCCGGCGACCGGTGGGATCGCAGGCCAGGTGCTCCGCCGGCACGCCGACGGGGACCGCGCGTTCCACCAGCTCCTCGCCGAACGGATCCAGTACCAGGAGCTCGCCCCGCCGGTCGTCGACACAGGCCACGCGGCCGCCCGGCAGGGCCAGGAACCCGGCGTGCTCGGAGAGATGGCGACCGGTGAGGCGGGCCGTGACGCTGCCGTCGGGGACGGCCAGCACGTAGACGGATCCGGCCACATGGTCGGAGACGAGGAGCGCGGTATCGGGCAAGGGGTCCTCCAGAGCGGTCTGGTGAAAATGATTATCATGTATGTTCTGTGCGTTCCAGGTTCCCGAGAAGAAATGAAGGCACCCATGCTGAGCGCACCGTCGAGAGCCGTACGCAGCCGGCTCACCGCAGTCGTGCTGGGATCCGTCCTGGTCGGCTGCGGCGCGCCCTCGGAGGCGCCCGCGCAGGGCAAGGCCCGTCCGGTCGCCAAGGCCGAGGTCACCGTCGAACCCATCAAGGCGGCAACGGAGTTGACCGACGTCAACGGCGTCCGGATCGCCCTGGAGAAGAAGCCGGAGCGGATCGTCTGCCTCTTCGCGCTCTGCGACGACATCCTGACCGAGCTCGGCATCGTCCCGGCCGCCACCAACAACGCCCTGCTCTCCCGCCCCCGCTTCCTCGGCGAGGCCGGGGCGAAGAAGGTTCCCGTGGTCCCCGGCGGGTTCATCGCCCCGGAGGTGGAGGCGATCCTCTCCCACAAGCCGGACCTCGTCATCGGCCTGGGGGACACCCACGGCAAGCTCGCCCCGGCGCTGAAGGGCGCCACCACGTTCTGGGCCATGCAGCCCGAGACGTGGGAGGACAGCGTGGGCTACCTGCGCGACACGGCCGCCCTCACCGGCCGTACGGCGGCGGGGGAGAAGGCCGAGAAGGCGTTCCGCGCCAAGCTCGCGGCGGCCGAGAAGACTCCGAGCGACAAGACCGCGCTGATCATCTACGGCAGTGACGAGAACTTCGGCGTGGCCACCCCGGACGGCGACGTGACCGCCAGCCTGTTCCCCCGGTTCGCGGAGTACCCGTGGAAGTCGCGTGGCGTCGAAGGCAGTTACAGCCTGGAGGAGATCCTCGCCCAGGACGTCGACGTCCTGTTCGTCGAGACGATGAGCTTCGGCGGCGCCGACGGCAAGCTGTCGGAGAAGCTGGCGAAGAACCCGCTGTGGGGCAAGATCCCGGCGGTGCGCGACGGCGCGGTCCACGAGGTGGACTCCGAGGTCTGGGCCAAGGGGCGCGGCACCCGCTCGATGGGCATCGTCCTCGACGAGGCCACGGCCGCGCTGCGGTGACCGCCACCCCCTCCACGGGGACCGGCCGCTCCCCGGCGGCCGGCCCCGCCCCGGCGGACGTCACGTCCCAGGAGCCGGCCGGTGCGGCCGGCCGGCTCCCGCGCCCGGGCCGGGGCCGGGCCTGGCAGCCGGTCCTCGTGATCGCGATGCTGAGCGCCGCGTCGGTGTGCGCGCTGTGTCTCGGCACCCCCTTCGTCCCGCCGCACCGGCTGCTCGCTGCGGTCCTGGACGGAGAGTCCACGCTCGCCGGCATCGTCGTCACCGAACTCCGCATCCCACGGCTGGTGTTGGCGATCGCGGCCGGGGCCTGTCTGGGGGCGGCGGGGCTCGTGCTCCAGGAAGCGCTCCGCAACCCCCTGGCGGTCCCCGAGATGCTGGGCGTCTCGTCCGGCGCGGCCCTGGGCGTCGCGGCGCCGCTGGTCCTCGCGGTGTCCCTGCCCGCCGCGGTCCAGCCCCTGACGGCCCTCGGCGGGGCGGTGCTCGGCGGCGGGCTCACCCTGCTCGCCGCCGGGCTGGGGCGCAGCCCCTCCGCCGTGCTCCTCACCGGCGCCGCCGTCGCCGCAGCGCTCCAGGCGGCCCTGCTCGTCCTGATGGTGATGGCCGACCAGCTCGACCTCCAGCTCATCTACCGCTACCTGCTGGGCTCCCTCTCCGCCAGGACCTGGGAGGACGTCGCCGGACTCTGGCCGTGGCTGCTCGTCGCGGCCCCCGCCCTCGTGCTGTGCGCGCCGGTGCTCTCCGTCATGCGGCTGGGCGACGCCGACGCCGAGGCGCTGGGTGTGCGCGCCCAGCGGGCCCGGCTGGCGGCCCTCGCCATCGCCGTCGTGCTGATCGCGCCCGTCACGGCGGTGTGCGGGCCGGTGGCCTGGGTGGGCTTCCTCGCCCCCCACCTGGCCCGGTGGTTCAGCCCCGAGGCCGGGGCGGTGCGGTGGCTCGTGTGGTCCGCCGCGTGGGGAGCCGTGGTCGTGGCCGTCGCCGACGTCCCCGCCCGGCTGGCACTGGCCCCGGTGGAGACACCGGCCGGCGCCTGGACGGCCCTGCTGGGCGTGCCGGCCGGCGTGGCGCTGATGCGGACCCGGCGCCGGAGCCGTACGACGGGGCGCGCTTCCACGGGCGGCGGCGCCGTACGCGTACCGCCGGGTGGACCGCGTACGCCGGATTCCGCCGCGGCGACGGACGGGGCGCCCGAGGGCACGCCCCCACCGAATCCGCCCCCACCCGCCCCGCGCCCGCCGTCCTCCGTGGACACGACCGGATCGGAGGGCCCGCGATGAGCCGGCGCTTCGCGTTGCTCGTGGCCCTGGCCGTCGTGTGCGCCGGGGCGGAACTGGTGGCCGGACGCGGCATGTCCCCGGCCACCGCGTGGGAGGTGCTCGGAGGCGGCGGGGACACGACGGAGCGGCACATCGTCTTCCAGCTGCGGATCCCGCGGATGCTGGTGGCCCTGGGGGCCGGAGCCAGTCTGGCCGTCGCCGGCCTGGTCCTGCAGTCCGCGCTGCGCAACCCCCTCGCCGGTCCCGAGGTGACCGGCGTGACACCGGGCGCGGTCCTCGGCGCGGTCACCGCGACCGCCCTGGGCTTCGCCGGCTGGGACTCGCCCCTGGCCGTGGTCGTCGCCGCCTGCGTGGGCGGATGCGCCGGAGCGCTCCTGCTCTGGCTGCTCGCCGGCCGGACCGGGGGAGACCCCGCCCGCACCGCCGTGCACGGGGTCCTGGTGTCGGCGGTGCTCGGCGGGTTCACCGCCATGGTGCTGCTCGTCGAGCCGGGTGAACTCGGCAGCGTCGTCCAGTGGTTGGTGGGCACCACGGAGGGCCGGGTGTGGGAGCACTGGCGTCTGCTCTGGCCCTGGGCGCTGCTCTGGGGCGCGGCGGCCTGGCTGCTCACGGGGCCGCTGACCCTGCTGCGCTGCGGCGACGACACCGCCCGGGCGGCCGGGCTCTCCGTCCACCGGGCCCGCGCGCTCGCCCTGCTCTGCGCCGTGGCGCTGACGGCGGGCGCCGTGGCCGCCGTCGGGGCGCTCGGCTTCGTGGGCCTCCTCGTGCCGCACCTCGCCGTGGCCGTCTTCGGCGCGGACCTGCGGGCCGGCCTGCCCGGCGCGGCGGTGCTGGGCGCGGCCGTGGTGTGCGGGGCGGACGCCGCGGCGCAGCTGTCCTCGCGGCTGCTGGCCGACACGCTCGGCGCCGGGCGGCTCACGCTCCCGGTCGGCGCGCTCACCGCCTGCCTCGGCGCCGCGCTGCTGCTCGTCGTCGTGCGGCGCGCGCCGGACCGTACGTACTGAAGCCCACGGAGGACAGAACAACATGACCCAGTCCATGGGGATCCACGTCGAAGGCGTCCACTTCGGCTACCCCGCGCGCCCCGTGCTGCGGGGCGTCGACATGACCGTGCGGCCGGGCGAGCTGACCGCGCTCATCGGCCTCAACGGCTGCGGGAAGTCCACGCTGTTGCGGCTGGCGGCCGGCCTGCTGAAGCCGGACCGGGGACGGGTGCGGCTCGGCGATGAGGACCTCGCCGGGCTCTCCCGGCGGGCCACGGCCGCCCGGGTGGCGATCCTGCACCAATCCGCTCCCTCCGTACCCGGCATGACGGTCCGTCATCTCGTGCGGCAGGGGAGGTACGCGGCCCGCGGCCCGCTCGGCATGCTGCGCGAGGGGGACGACCCGGTCGTACGGCGCGCGCTGCGCGACGTCGGCGTGGAGGAATGGGCCGACCGGGACGTCGACGCGCTGTCCGGGGGTGAGCGGCAGCGGGTGCGGCTCGCGATGGCGCTCGCTCAGGACACCCGCGTCCTGCTGCTCGACGAGCCGACGACGTACCTCGATCTGCACCACCAGCTCGACGTGCTGCGGACGGTGGTCCGGCTGCGGGAGGAGCGCGGGCTCACGGTGGTGATGGTGCTGCACGACCTGGCCCACGCGGCCCGGTTCGCCGAGCGGATCGTCGCCCTGCGCGACGGGCGCGTGGTGGCCGACGGAAGCCCGAAGGAGGTCGTCACACCGGGGCTGCTCGCGGACGTGCTGAACGTGGCGGGGCGGGTCGGGAGCGACCCCGAGGGCGGCTGGCCGGTGTGTTACCCAGATCACCCTCTTCCCGGCCCGGAAAGATCTAGAAAATGAAAACCACTTCCATTAGTGTCGTCCACGGCGCTCGACCGAACGCCTCAACTGCCTTACAGAAAAGGTGAGTTCATGAACAACGAGCAGGTCTTCTCCCCGATCGTCGACCCGGGTCAGCTCGCGCACGACTCGGCCTCCCACTCCAACGCCCTCGTCGAGAACCCCTTCGAGGACACCGAGGAGTAAGAGCGGGGGACCTCGTCCCTCGACCGTGGGCCCGCCCGTTGCCGTTCGGGCGGGCCCACGCCCGTTCCACCCCCACACACGCCCCTTCCCCGCCCCCGTCGTCAGGAGATCGCCGTGACCCGCAGCCGGCTCGTCCCCGGAGTCGACGTCGTCGCCGTGCCCAGCCGCGGTCTCGCCGTCCGCACCCCCGCAGGAGAGTTCCTCAGCGTCAGGACCCGCGACGCCGACGAGAGCGCCCTGCTCGCCCGGCTCGCCGGCGCCGCCGCCCCTCCCGAGGACGACGAACTGCGGCGCGTCGTCCAAGCCTTCGAGGACGCCGGCTACCTCGCCGACGACCCGCCGTCCCCCCGGTGGCCCGCGGCCCGGCGCGACATCCTTCTGCTCGGCGCCCCGGCGCTGACCGGCCCGCTCGCCGCACACCTGACCGCCCTCGGCGCCGAACCCCGCACCGCCCCCGCACCGGACGCCGCGGAGATACCGCCCCCGGACCTCGACGCCCTGCTCGACGGGAACCCCGCCGCCGTCGTCTGGTGCCTCGACGGCCCCGTCCCCGACGGACTCTGGGACGCCGCCGACCGGCTCCCCGGCCACGGGATCGCCTGGCTGCGCTGCCACCGCGAGGGCTGGCAGGCGTACGTCGAACCGCTCGCCGCCGGCCCCGGAGACGTCACCGCCGCCCACGTCCGCTCCCGCCGCCTCGCCGCCACCCCCGCCCACCGCGAACTGGCCGCCTACTGGACCGGGCCCCGGACCTCCGGCGCCCCCGTCCGCCTCACCCTCCCCGCCGCCGCCCTGCTCGCCGCCCTCCTCGCCGACGACCTCAGGCGCTGGGCCACCGACGCCCCCGGCACCGCGGGCCTCCCCGCCCGCCGCCGCCTCCGCGCGGTCGACCTGCGCACGCTGACCGTCACCGAGCACCCCGTCCTGCCGGTGCCCCCGGTCGCCCCCGCACCGCGGAGGGACAGGTGACCACCGGAGCCGCCGGGGGCCCGCCCGCCGCGGCCCACACGGTCCGCGTCGACGGCCTCGTCACCGACGTACGCCTCCCTGAAGGCCCCGGCCCCTTCCCGACCGTCCTCATCCGCACCCCCTACGACCGCACCCGCCACTCCGCCGAGGCGCGCGCCTGGGCCCGTCACGGCTTCGCCGCCGTCGTCCAGGACGTCCGGGGCCGGCACGCCTCCCCGGGCCGGTGGCGGCCGTACGCGTGCGAGACCGACGACGGAGCCGCGACCGCCCGATGGATCCGCCGCCGGCCGTGGAGCGACGGGCGGCTCGTCGCCGCCGGAGCCTCCTACGCCGCCCACTGCGCCGTCACCCTCGCCCTCGACGCCCCCGAGGACGCCCGCCCCGACGCCGTCATCGCCGCCGTGCCCGCGCTCGGCGCCGCCGAGACCGCGCGCGAACCCAGCGGCCCGGAACGGCTCCTGGCCCGCGCCGGCTGGTGGGCCGCCCACGGCGACCGGCCGGCCTCCGACGAGTCCGCGCTCACCCGGGCCCTCGCCGAGGACCCCGCCCTCCTCACCCACCTGCCGCTGACCACCCTGCCCCGGCGACTCGGCCGCCCCCTGCCCTCCTGGCCGGGGCTGTGGCAGCGGCACGACCGCGGCCGGCTCACGGCCCGGGCCGCCCACGCCGACGTGCCGCTCCTCGCCGTCGGAGGCCACCACGACCACTTCACCGAGGACATCGTCGCCCTCTGGCGCACCTGGGGCGGCCCCGCCGCGCGACTCCTGCTCGGCCCCTGGGGACACGGGCTCGTCACCGCACCCGGCCCCGACGCCCGCCCCGCCCACCGGCTGAACCTCGGCGACCTGTACGTCCGCTGGGCCCGCCACGCCCTGAGCGGTGCCCTCGCCCCGGGCCGGCACGGCGCCCTCGCCCTCGGCGGCAGCGACCACTGGCTGCCCGCCGACGCGGCCGCGGAGCCCCACGCGCCACGGCTGAGACCCCTGCGCGGCGCCGCCTTCACCGCCGACCCCGACCACCCCGTCCGCTCCGACGACCTCACCGTCCCCACCGGGGGAGTACCCGACCGCCTCCTCCTCGCCACACCCCCGCTGCCGCGCCCCCTCGACGCCGTCGGACCCGTCCGCGTACGCCTGCGCGCCACCGCCGACACCCCCTCCGCCGACTGGGCCGCCCGCCTGGTCGCCCTCACCCCGCACGGGACCGCCGAAAGACTCGCCGTCGGCGTCCTGCGCCGTGAGCAACCCCCGGGCTGTCACGCCGAGTTCACCGTCGAACTCGGCCGGATCGCACGCCGGCTGCCGGCGGGCACACGGCTGCGGCTCGAGATCGCCGGACACCACTTCCCCGCCCACGCCCGCAACCCCCACACCCGGGACGACCCCGTCACCGCCACCCGGCTCCTCGCCTCCCGCCGCGACGTGGACGCCGAGAGCGTGACGCTCACGCTCCCCACCCTGTCCGCCCGTCCCCCCGCCACCACCGATCCCGCCAAGGAGATCCTGCGATGACGACGCTGCCGCTCGAAGCACTCGTCGACCCCGTCTGCGGCCTCGTCCGCAAGGTCAAGCCCGTCGAACACCCCCCGGGCACACCACCCCGCTACACCGCGCTCACCGCCGAGATATCCGACGCCCGCCGCCACGGACTGTGGCCCGCCGACCGGGTCTCCCTCGGCACCACCTTCGGCGACCCCGACCAGGCCCGCGTCGCCGCCATCGCCGAAGGGGTCGAGCGGTACTGCGGCAACCGCGTCCCGCCGCCCGGCCACCCCGACGCCCCGCTGCGCGCCACCGCCGCCGAACTCGCCGACAAGGGACTACGGCTCTACGGCCCCGCAGACCTGCCCGCCTACGCGCCGTGGCAGTACGCCCAGGACACGTTCCCCTACCGGCCCCTCACCCCCGACACCCCCTCCCTCTGGACGCGCGGCACCGAGCACCTGCCCGACGGCGCGACCACCGAGGTCTGGGCGCCCGTCGCCCTCACCCACCTCAACTGGCGCCAGGGCGACCTGCGGGACCTGCCCCGCACCCACCACCTCAACTACGCGGGCATCGCCACCGGCCAGGGACTCGACGACGCCTTCGAGCGCGGCCTCCTGGAGATCGTCGAACGCGACGCCCTGGAACTCTGGTGGCACCTCGACGGCCCGACCCGCGGCATCGACCCCGCCAGCGTGCCCGGCCTCCTGGACGACCTCGCCGGCTCCGCCCTCGACGTCCACCTCGTCGAGATGCCCTCGGAGTTCGCGCCCTGCGTCGGCGCACTCGTCCACGACCCCGCCCTCGGCCTGTACGCCGCCGGCTTCGCCTGCAAGTACGACCCGGCCGAGGCCGCCCGCAAGGCGGTCCTCGAAGCGGTCCACACCTGGGTCTTCACCCAGGGCCTCACCGGCCCCGACGGCTGGGTCTTCCAGGCCGTCGACGTCGGCCTGCTCGCCCGCGGGCTCTATCTGGAACACCGCGCCGACGCCCGCTATCTCGACGCGTGCGGCGACCGGTTCGAGCACGTACGCGACCTGGGCGCCCACGTCCAGGTGTGGCTCGACCCCCGGATGGCGGCCGAGGCCCGGCGGTTCACCGACCCCGCCCTCGGCACCGTACCCGTCGACGCGATCGGCACCGGCAGCCGCGCACGGCTCACACACGCCCTCCACTCCGCCGGCCACCGCGTCATGACCTTCGACCTGACCACCGAGGACGTTGCCGAGACCTCGCTGCGCGTCGCCCGGGTCCTCGTCTCCGGACTGCTCCCCAACGCCCCCGCCGCCTTCGGCTACTTCGGCTGCCCCCGGCTCGCCGAGACGGCCGTCCGGCGCGGCTGGCGCACCACCGCGCCGAGCGCCCCGGAGGACTTCACCCTCGCGCCCCCGCCGCACATGTGAGGACCGCCGTGAACCACCCCGACCCGGACGACCTCCCCACCGCGCTCGCCCTCGCCCGCTCCGCCGGCCGCCCCGGCCCCGACACCCCGGCGGGCACCCCCGTCCCGGCCTGGCCGGGACGGCCGCTCGCCCTCCCGGAAGCCGGCCCCGCCGCACTCGACCTGGACGCCCTCCTGAAACTGTCCCTGGCCGCCGCGGACGGCTCCGGACGCCTGCGGCCCGCCTCCTCGGCCGGAGCGCTCCACCCGGTGGACACCGTGCTGGTCGCGGGAGACGGCTGCTCCCTGCCGCCCGGGCGGTACGGCTACGACCCGCTGCGCCACCGCGTCCACCGCCTCGGCGGGCCGCCCGGCGGCACGCCGCCGGGCGCGACCGCCGAACTCTCCGTCACCGCACAGCGCACCGCCTCCCACTACGCCCACCGCGCCTGGCCGCTCCTGCTCCTCGACACCGGGCACGCCGCCGCCGCGCTGTACCTCGCGGCCCGGGCACTGGGCGCCGAGCCGACGCCGAGCCTGGACCGACCCGGCGCCCAAGGGACCCCACTGGCCGCCGTCCACGTGCCCCCACCGGCCGGCCCCGCAGCCCCGCCGTCGTCGGCGCCCGCCCCCGCCGAACTCCTGGCCCGCCGCAGCGACCCGCCGCCCCTGCCCGGCACCCCGCCCGCCGACGCGCTCCTGGCGGTCCTCTCGACCGCCGCACGGGCGGGCGGCGACGAACTGCGCTGGTGTGCGGCCGTGGGCGGCCCCCGGCCCGGCCTCCTCGAACCCGCCCCCGACGGCACCGGCCTGCGCCTGGCCGCCGCCGGAGAGGCCCGCCCCACCCTCGCGGCCTGGGCGGCGGGCCAGGCATGGATCGCCGGCGCGGGCGCCGTGCTGCTCGCCCACGGCTGCCCCACCGACGCCGACGCGCCGCACATCCGCCGTACCCACCTGCGCGCCGGCTTCGCCGTCCACCTGGCCCACCTCACCGCCAGGCGACACGGCCTGGCCGCCCGGCCCGTCGGTTCCTGGCAGCAGGCGGACCTCGGCGCCGCGCTCGGCGCACCGCCCGGCCGGGACTGGATCGTCCACGCACTGGCCCTCGGCACCCGCCACGCCGACGAGGAGAACACCCCATGACCGTCGTCCACCCCGAGCTGCGCCGCGCTGCCCGCACCGCCCGCCGCCCCCTGCTCGCCGCCACCCTGCTGCAGGGCGCCGTCACCCTCACCCACCTGGCGCAGGCCGTCCTGCTGGCCCTCGCCCTCGCCGACCTCGCGCGCGGACGGACCGAACGGCTGCCGTGGCTCCTCGCCGCCGTCCTCGCCGTCGTGGCCGCGCGCGCCGCCGTCGCCACCCGCCAGCGGCGCACCGCGACCCGCGCCGGGGCCGAGGTCAGGGTGGCGCTGCGCGACCAGCTCCTCGCCCGACTCGGCAGGCTGGGGCCCGCGTACCTCACGACCGCCCGCGCCGGAGCCGTCCGCACCACCCTCGTCGACGGCGTGGAGGGAGTCGACGCGTACGTCTCCCGCTATCTGCCCCAGCTCCTGATCACCCTCACCGTCCCGCCGCTCCTCCTCGCCGTCACGGCCGCCGTGGAACCGACGGCCCTGCTCGGCCTCGTCCCCGCCCTGCTCCTCGCCCTCCTCGCCCCCCGGGCGTGGGACCGCCTCCTCGCCGCCCGCGGCAAGGAGCACTGGGACACGTACGAACGGCTGGGCGCCGACTACCTGGAGGCCCTGCAGGGCATGCCCGCCCTGCGTGCCGCCGGCGCCGTCGGCCGGACCCGCGCCCGCCTGGAGGAGCGCTCGGCGGCCCTCCACCGCTCCACCGTCGCCCAGCTCCGCGTCTCCCTGGTCACCACCGGCATCACCGACCTCGCCGTCCAGGGCGGCACGGCAGCCGCCGCCCTCCTCGCCTGCTGGTCCGCCGCCGGCGGCTCCACCACGCCGACCGGCACGTACCTCGTGCTGCTCCTGGCCTCCGAATGCTTCCGGCCGGTCCGCGACCTCGCCCGCGAATGGCACGCCGGATACCTGGGGGCGTCCGCCGCCGACGGGATCGCGGCCCTGCGCACCGCCGAACCCGCCGTCCACGACACCGGAACCGCCCCCGCCGACTGGCCCGAGGCCCCCGAACTCCGCTTCGATCACGTCGGGTTCACCTACGACGGCGCCTCGGCGCCCGCCGTGGACGGCGTCACCTTCACCGCACCGGCAGGGCGCACCACCGCGATCGTCGGCCCCTCCGGCGCCGGCAAGTCCACCCTCCTCGCCCTGCTCCTGCGCCACCACGACCCGCAGGCGGGCCGCATCACCCTCGACGGGCTCCCCACCACCGCGTACACCCTGGACGCCCTGCGGAAGGGCGTCGCGGTGGTGTCCCAGACCACCTACCTCTTCCACGCCACCATCGCCGACAACCTGCGCCTGGCCCGGCCGGACGCCACGGACGACGACCTCACGGCGGCGGCCCGCGCCGCCGGCGTCCACGACGAGATCACCGCCCTCCCCGACGGTTACGCCACCGTCCTCGGCGAACGCGGCGCCACCCTGTCGGGCGGCCAGCGCCAGCGCCTCGCCCTCGCCCGGGCCCTCCTCGCCGACGCCAGGGTCCTCGTCCTCGACGAGGCCACCAGCGCGGTCGACGAACGCCGCGAGGCCGACATCGTCCACGAGCTGACGAAGGCCGCGGGCGACCGCACCGTCCTGGTCATCGCCCACCGGCTCGCCGCCGTCCGCCACGCCGACCACATCGTCGTCCTCGACGCCGGACGCGTCGACGCCACCGGCGACCACACCCACCTGGTCGAGGCCGGCGGCGTCTACGCCCGACTCGTCGCCGCCGGCCACACCCACCCGGAAGACCTCGCCGCATGAACACCACGACCCACCCCGCCGCCCCGAGCGCACCCGACCGGGGCGCCCTGCGCGCCCTGCTCCCCGCCCTCGCCGAACACCGCGCCATGACGGCCCGCACCTGCGCCACCGCCCTCCTCGAACAGGGCTCGCTCGTCGCCCTCCTGACCCTCGCGGCCCACACGGTCGGCACGGCCGTCATCGAGGACGTCGCCCCCTCGGCCGGCACCGTCGCCGCCCTCGCCGCGCTCGTCCTCCTCCGCACCCTCATGACCTGGCGCGAGATGGACCTCTCCCACGACCTCGCCTACCGGGTCCTCGCCGCCCTCCGCGTCCGCGTCTTCGACGGCCTCGCCCGCAGCGCGCCCGCCCGGGTCGCCGGCCGGCGCAGCGGCGACCTCGCCGCCACCGCGATGGCCGACGTGGAGGCGCTGGAGTTCTTCTACGCCCACACCACCGCCCAACTCCTCGCGGCCGGCACGGTCCTCACCGGCGGCGCGGCGGTCCTCGCCACCGTGGAACCCTGGCTGCTCGCCGCCGTCCTCCCGGCCGCGGCCCTGCTCACCGCGGCACCCTTCGCCCAGGCGCGCGGCCGCGCGGCACACGGCGCCCGCACCCGCGCCGCCCTCGCCACGCTCTCGGCCGACACCGTGGAGACCGTCGACGGACTCCGCGAACTGCTCGCCTTCGGCACCCTCCCCGCCAGGCGCCGCCGACTGGCCGCCCACGGGCGGACGTTGGGCGACACCCAGCGTGCGGAGGCGGCCTCGGAAGCCGTCGCCGCCGCGATCCGCGACCTCCTCATCGTGACGGCCGTCCTCGGCGTCGTGGCCACGGCCGGCCACTCCGTGACCTCCGGGCGGCTGCACGGCGCCTGGGCCCCGGCCGCGATGGCCCTCGCCCTGGCCGTCCTGGGCCCGGTCGCGGAAGCGGCCCGCTCCCTGAGCCAGGCCGTGTCCCTGCGCGCCGCCGCCGCCCGCGTCGGCGCCGCCGTCAGGGCCCCCGCCCTCGCCCCGCCGCCCGCCGCCCCCCGCGCGCTGCCCCCGGGCCCGCTCGGCATCCGGCTGCACGGGGTGCGCTTCGACTACGGAGGCGCCGCCGTCCTCGACGGCGTCGACCTCACCGTCCCCGCCGGGCAGACCCTCGCCCTGGTCGGAGCCTCCGGCGCCGGCAAGTCCACCTGCGCCCACCTCCTGGCCCGCTTCTGGGACCCGTCCGAAGGACAGGCCCAGCTCCTCCCCGCGACAGGCGACCCCGTCGACCTGCGCGAGGTGGACGACACCGAACTCCGCCGCGCGGTCGCCCTGGTGGGCCAGGAGACACCCCTCTTCCACGGCACCCTCGCCGAGAACCTGCGGCTCACCGCCCCCGACGCCGACGACGACCTCCTCGCCGAGACCGCCCGCCGCTGCGGCGTCGACCGCATCGCCCCGATGGACACCGTCATCGGCGAACGCGGCGCCACCCTCTCCGGCGGCCAGCGGGCCCGCATCGCCCTCGCCCGCGCCCTCCTGGCCCAGCCGCGCGTCCTGATCCTGGACGAGTCCACCGCCCACCTCGACAACACGAGCGACGCCGAGCTCGCCACCGCGCTCCACCACCCCGACCGCACCACCGTCGTCATCGCCCACCGCCGCACCACCATCCGCCGCGCCGACCGCATCGCCGTCCTCGAAGCCGGCCGCGTCACGGAGGAAGGCACCTGGGAGGAGCTCACCGCCCGCCCCGACAGCGCCCTCAACCGCAGCCTCGCCCCACGCTGACCTCGCGCAGGGACGGACCTACGGCCCGCCGCGGTTCGCGGCGCGGCGGGCGAGGACGTCGTCCAGGCCCGCGCGTTCGGCCCGCAGGCCCTGGAGGAAGGCGGCGAGCGAAGGCCCGCGCCGGGCCCAGCCGGACATCGCCGTGATCGCCTCGTCGAGCGCGGTCGCCGACTCCTCGATCCGGTCCGAGACGCACAGCAGCCGGCTCACCAGTTGCAGCGCGCGGGCGAACTCCACCACCTCGGTCGGCCCCTCGTCCGCGTGCCGGCGGAGCGTCTCGGCGGCCCGCCTGCCGACGACGATCGCCTGCGTCGTCTCGAGGGCGACCAGGGGCCACTGCCCCGCGATCCGCGCCGCGGCGTAGACGTCGGCCGCGCTCGCGAGCGGGAAGACGTCGAGCCGGGCCCGGGCCTGCTCGGTACGCGGCCCGCCGCTGCGCGCCACCGCGGACTCCCCGGCCGCCAGCAGCCGCGGCACGTCGCCGGGCCGCCCGTACGCGGAGCAGGCGGCGGTGAGCACCCCCAGATAGCCCACCACCTCACCCGTCAGTTCGTCGGCCTGAGCCGCGTCACCCAGGCCCCGCATGGCCAGCAGCATGGTGCACGTCTCCCAGCAGCGGCGGGCCGGGCCCTCCGCCTCGTCCCCCCGTCCCGAGAGCAGCAGCGCGGACGTCTCGCGCCACAGCGCCCGGGCGAGCCGCCGCCGGTTCGCCAGGTCGTCGACGGCCCGCACGAGCTCGGCGGCCGCCGCGGCGGCGTCCCGGGCGGCCGCCAGGGCCTCGGGCGACTCGGGCCGGGTGAGTGCCAGGTGGTCGGCGCGGCTTCGCAGGCCGTCGGAGACCGCGTACGGATCGGGAGTGCTGCGTTTCCACCAGCGCATGGCACGCTCCTGTCGGCAAGGGCTCGACACCTCGTATGCTGCGAGGATTGTTGAACGATTCTCGGATGTGCGCAAGGTTGCGGTGAGATCGAAGTCGTTAGCCAACCGCTGTGCCCCGCAACGGACTTGAACACCGAAGCGCCCACAGGAACCACTCGCCCCGTCCACCCGTCATCCCCAGGGGGAGCGGGACCCGCCTCTCCCCTCCGCTCGTCACCACCGACCGACGCCCGAGGAGATCCATGGCCGACACCGTCCCCTCACTGATCACCCGTGCGCACGACGTGCTGGTCGAGCTGCTGACCCAGGGCCCCACCCCGTCGGTCACCACGGGCCTCCACGACCTCGTCGCGCGCGCCGCGACGCTCGGCCCCGACGGCGCCTGGCTCGCCATCCCGGGCCACACGAACCTCAGCGCGGTGGCCCTCGCGTACGGGCGGACGGACCAGGCCCTCCACCACCTCGACGCCGCCGTGTCCGCCGGTTTCAGCGACTGCGTCGGGCTCCACGCCGCCCCCATGCGGCCGCTGCACCACGAACCCCGCTTCCACGCCCTCTACCAGCGGATACGGGTCACCCAGGCCGACCTCGACGAGTTCTTCTGGCTGCACCAGGAGATGCACACCATGGCGAGAGAGGCCCAGGATGCGAGCGTCGACAACATCGGCCGCCTCGACACCGGGGTGTCGCTCCTCCCGCAGGCCCCCCTGCCGACCCGCGAACCGGACACCCCCGGCGTCCTCGGCACCCGTATCGAACTCGCCGCGCTCCAGACCGCCCTCCGACAGGCCGCCGTGAAGGCGGAGTTCGAGCGCAGCGCCGGCAACACCAGCCTCAGCCTCATCGACGACACATGGGACTACACCCGCGCCCGGCAGGACGCCTGGTACGCGGACGGCCTGGACTCCCGCCGGCAGAGGGCCGCCGAGGCACGGGCCTTCGTCGAACGCCCCGGCGCCGGCACCACCCTCCTGCCCTGCCCGCCCCTGGGCTCGCTCGTCTACCCGGCCTGAGCGGAGCCGTCACCGACAGCCCCGGCGACGACCGAACCTCCCGCCTGCGGAGGGAGGTTCGGCACGCACACCGTCAGACCCGGGCCAGCGCGTCCTCGTCGAGCCCGTGGAGAACGAACCCGTTGTCGAACCGCACCTGGTAGCCGATCCGCGCGCCGGCCCCTCCGGAGTCGACCGCTCCCTGCCGGATGATCTGGTCACGGAGGTTCCCCAACAGCCCGGCCGCGTGGCCGTCGAACCGCTGGCCGCCGACGCGCCGGTCGAACTCGGCGAGCGCGTCCTGGGCCATCCCGCGCGGTTCCACCCGCGCCGAGCCCGTGACGACGCCCCGCAGCCCCTCGGCGAGGAACAGCGGACCGGGGGAGCCGACCCTCCCCGCCGTGTCGTTCCCGCCGACCTGGACATCCCTGACGAGCCTCACCTGCGCACCGACCTCGTACGGCATGGGCGCACCCCCCTCGTTCGATCGTGGTCGCCGCCAGCGTAATCGGAATGCCGGGAAAGGAGCGGCAGTTCTGCGAGCGGGGAGCCCCGGCCGGCGGAACCCTCGCCACAGCCGGGACCACCGGCGCCGTTCGGCGGTGGGACGTCGCCCCCCGCCGTACCGCCGGGCTTCTGCTGCGTCCGCCCTCCGTCACACCCCTCGGCCGTCCTCTCCGTCCCCACCGAGCAGCTCCCAGGGCGACGCCTCCCGGACCTCCCCGTCACCTTCCCGGGCAAGGACCCCCTTCCCTCGACTGGTAACACTCGTTACCATCGCGGGCATGGGAAAGACACAGCTGGGCGCCCGCGTCGACGACGACATCGCGGAGCTGGCCAGGGCCCGCGCAAAGGACCGTGGCCTGAGCCTCGGCGACTACATCGCCTCCCTCGTGCGGGACGACGCCGACGGCATGCGCCGGCGCGGTCTGGACGCGGCGCGCCGCTTCCTGGACGAGCACCAGGCCGTCTTCGACGAGGCGGAGGACGAGGCGCGGCGCTCCACGGGGCCGCAGGCCGCTTGATGGAACTCCACATCGACGTCCCCTGGATCCTCCAGGTCGCCGAACTCGCCGGCGCCGACGATCCGGCGCCCGAGGACTACGGAGTGCCGGTCGCGGCCGTCGCCTGCCACCGCGCCGAACTCCTGGACCATCCGGTCTACGACGGCGCCTACGCCCGCGCCGCCGCCCTCGTGCACATCCTCGGCCGCTGCCGCTGGCTGGACCGCTCCAACCTGGCGGTCGCGGCGGCGACCGGCGTCATGTACCTGGAAGCCTCCGGCATCAGACTGCGCCCCACCCGCGAGGACGCGATCGCCCTGCGCGACCTGCTGCGCGACCCCACCTGCGGCGCGGCGGCGATCGCCGCTCTCCTGCGCACCTGGTCACTGCGCGACTGAGGCGACCGCGGTCCGGAGAGGGACGAGGCCGGCCCGGTCCCCCCGCCTCGCCGGAGGCCCCGCAAGCGGCCGGCCCGGGCGCCGCTCGCCTGCTCCGCCTGTGCGACGCCTGGATCGACTACCTCCCACACGAGGGGACCGCCGGCGGCGGCTGCTTCCTCACCGCCGCGGCCCTGGAGTTCGACAACCGTCCCGGACCGGTCCGCGACGCCATCGCGGACACCGCCGACCGCTGGCTCGCCCAGATCGGACGCCTCGCCGCGGACGCCGTCGAGGCCGGGGACCTGCCCTCCGACACCGACCCGGCGCAGATCGCCTTCGAGCTCAACGGCATCGCCATGGCCGCCAGCCAGGCCATCCAACTCCAGCGCGACCCCGCCGCACCCCAGCGCGCCCGACGCGCCATGCGCCGGACCATCGGAGCCCCCTGACCCGACGACCAGGAAGCCGCCGGGCCCCGGGACGGGCGCGGCCCCCGGGTGACGAGTGGTCAGGCACCGGCGGCCGCACCCGGTCCGTCAGGAACGCGTGAAGGCCAGGAGGAGCGCGGCGGTCTGCTGCGGTTCCTCCAGGATCGGCGTGTGTCCGGCGCCGGGCAGCGACTCGATCTGCGCGCCAGGTACGACCTGGTAGTCGCCCGCGGACGAGGGGCGCCACCTGCGGTCCTGGTCGCCGAAGATCACCTGGAGCGGTTTGCCCACGGCCTTCAGACGGTCCGGGAGCGGCTGCCGGCTCACGTAGGCCATGGACGCCTGCATCGAGGCGGAGAGCGCGTGGAAGCTCATGCTCCGCAGCTCGTCGACGAGCCCCTGCGGGACCTCGTACCCCGCGCGGAAACCGGTGCTCGCGAACGCCCGGACCTGTTCGTCGGTGGGCGGCCACTGGGCGGGGTCCATCGGGGCGCCGCCCTTGTCGATGAAGGCGTCCATGCCGGGACCGGTGTTGATGAGCACCAACGCGTCCACCAGGTCGGGCCGTTGCTCGGCGAGAGCGGTGGCGGTGTACCCGCCGCTGGAATGGGCGACGGTCGTGACACGGGAGACGCCGAGCCGGTCCATCGCCGCGCTCACCGTGCGCGCCTGGGCGGACGTCTCGTAGCGGCGGTCCGCCGGTTCGGAGGAACGGCCGTGCCCCGGAAGATCGACCCGGATGACGCGGTGGGACGCGGTCAGCAGTGGCACGAGTGCGTCCCACGACCGGCTGGAGGTGGCGGATCCGTGGATGAGCAGGAGGGCGGGGGCGTCGTCAGGGCCGTCCTGGCGTACGTAGAGGTCGCCGTGGTCCAGAGGGAGGACCGCTTCCTGGGTGTCGATGTCGATGTCGAGATCGCTGTCCGGCTGCGGGTGCCTGTCGGGCGGGGTCATAAGGGGGGTCCTAACAAAGGGGTCGGATGGGTCGGTGGGCGTTGAAGCAGGTGGCGAGGCCGAGGAAGGCTTCGTGGCCGGAGCCACGGTCGGCCAGGAGCGTGTCCGGTCGCCGTGTGGGCCTTCCGGTCAGGCCGGCGACGGACGCGATCGCCGCGGGCAGGGGCCCCAGCCGGCTGACGAGCGGGATGCCCGGCCCGTCGACGAGGGCAGGGCGCGTGCTGCCCGGACGCGCGCGGTCGACCGGGCGGGGTCCGCTTCTGGGCCGCGTCGGGCGGCCCGGAGGTGATCACCTTCGCCACGAACGGACCAACGAGAGACCAAGCCGACAGTCACACCGTCAATGGCATGAATCGGGACGATACGTGAGCTGCTTGGCCGGTTCCCGTCCACGGCCTCGCCCGGGTCGACGTCCTGGCGGCGGGAATCGGCTGGAGTGTCAAGGCCGGCATCGGCCTGGCGTGCCCTGCCGGGGGCGGCGTCGTTGAGCCCGGCATGACGATCTCCACCTGCCGAGTCCTCGCCGCCGCCGCGGTCGCCGCCACCGCCGTCCTCGCCGCCGCCGGGGCGGCCGCGGCCGACAGTGTCGGCAACAACCTCCCCGGGGTCGGGCTCCTGTCCCAGACCTTCGGAAACGGCGACCAGCAGGACAAGGCCGCCGACGCCCTGCCCACCCACGACGCCCTGAACAACATCCGCGTTCCCTGACCGAAGTCACCACCACACCCCCAGCGGCGCATCCCGGCTCCGGCCTGTTGCCGACCCGAGCCGGGAGAGCCCCACGGCGCTGTGCGTTCGCGCTGAGGCGGTGGAGACTGTGGGGGCCCGCAGAGGTTCTGCGACGCGGCTGCGAAAGCGGCCTCCCCCTCGAAGGAGGAAGCGGAAGGATGCAGACGCCCCTCCATGTTCCTCGCATCCACGTGAACGACGGCCTTCTGTTGAGGCCCTGGCACATCGGCGACCTGCCGCTGGTGCGGGAGGCGGCCGGGGACGCCTACATTCCCCTCATCACCACCGTGCCCAGCTCCTACACGCACGACGAGGGCGTCGCGTTCATCTCCCGCCAGGAGGAACGGGCGCGCAGCCGCACGGGCTACCCGTTCGTCATGGCGGAGGTCGCGGGAGACCGGGGCCTCGGAACGATCGGCCTGTGGCCGAACGCCACCGACGAGGGCCGGGCAGCCGTGGGGTACTGGGTGGCGGGCTCCGCCCGCGGACGCGGCATCGCCGCCGCGGCCTTGCGCACCGTCAGCTCCTGGGCCTTGCGCGACCTCGGCTTCGAGCGACTGGAGCTGTACGTCGAGCCCTGGAACACCGCCTCGCGCAAGACCGCGGCGCAGGCCGGCTTCTCGTACGAAGGACTCCACCGCGGCTGGCAGTCGGTGGGCGGGGAGCGCCGGGACATGATGTCCTACGCCCGGCTCGCGACGGACCCGGCCGACACCGCCGACTGACCCTGCTGACGCGCCGTTCCGGGCAGGCACCGCCGCCTTGACCTCGACCAAACTCGAGGTTCTACGGTGATCGTGTTCCGTCGATCGCGAGGGGGAGAGGTGCATGAGCGTGACGCTCAGGGAGTACGCGGAGAAGGAAGTGGCTGCTCAGCCCATCGGGGCCTGGAGCGGCTTGGCGTATCGGCTGGTGGTCGGGGCCATCCGTGAGCAGTTGGCGGTGGAGGGCCTCACGCAGCCGCACTGGTGGACACTCAACCACGTCGCAGGGGAGCCGGGGAGGTGGAGCCGAGCGGCGCTGATCGAGCGGCTGGCGCGGTGGGACGACCTCGGGATCGACTTCGACGGTGTCTTCGACGACCTGGTCGGGCGCGGCTGGCTCAGCGAGGACGCCGGGCGCATGACGTTGACCGAGGCGGGGGAGGAGGGGCGGCTGCGGGCGCGGGAGCGCAACGCGCGTGTCCACCGGCAGGTGCACGAAGGCGTCGACACGGCCGACTTCGTGACCACGATCAACGTCCTGCGTCGCATGGTCGGCAACCTGGGCGGTGACGCCGACCTGCCCGCCTGACGTTGACACCGTGAGGCACGCCGTCCAGGGCGCGTCTTCGGCCCGCCGCCTCGGTCAGGTGGCGGGCTTCGTCAGGAAGACCCGTTCCAGCAGGACGCGCAGCTGGTCGCGGTCCCGGGCGTCGAGGCTTTCCAGGCCCGCCTGGGTGGTGCGCATCTTGGCGCGGATCGCGTCGGCGACGCGCTCCCCCTCGGGGGTGAGGATGACGTTCTTGACGCGGCGGTCGGAGGTGCCGGCCTCGCGGCGCGCCAGACCGCGCTTCTCCAGGCGGTCGACGATGCCGGTGATGTTGGAGGCGTCGCAGGTCATGGTCTCGGCCAGGGCGCGCATCGGGGCGGGTCCGCGGCGCAGCACGGCGAGGGCCTTGCCCTGGCTCGCCGTGAGGTTCTCGCTCGCCGCGGCGACCGTGAACTCGCCGTAGTACACCCCGAGGGAGACGGAGAGCAGCTCCATGAGCTGGGCCGTGTCGACGCGGGGAGCTTCGGTCATGAGGTCCACCCTACGCGGAGATACTTGACGACTTCAAATATCGACCTCTACCGTCCTCGCTATTGCATGAAGATCTCAACCATCAAGCTTGCCAAGCAGTAGCCATGAGGAGCGTTTCCGTGACCGTCACCGCGTCCCCCGCCTCCCGCGCGGCGGAGATCCTTTCCCGGCCTGTCGCGCTGAACGGGCTGACCGTCCCGAACCGCATCGCGATGGCGCCGATGACCCGCATGTTCTCCCCGGGCGGCGTCGCCGGCGAGGACGTGCGCTCGTACTACGCCCGCCGGGCCGCCGCCGGCGTCGGGCTGATCGTCACCGAGGGCACGTACGTCGGCCACGAGTCGGCCGGGCAGAGCGACCGCGTGCCCCGGTTCCACGGCGAGGAGCAGCTGGCCGGCTGGGCCAAGGTCGCCGAGGCCGTCCACGCGGAGGGCGGCACGATCGTGCCGCAGCTCTGGCACATCGGCATGGTGCGCAAGCAGGGCCAGGCGCCCTACCCCGAGGCCCCCGCCGTCGGGCCCTCCGGCATCCGCACCGACGGCACCGAGGGCACGGGCAAGGCCATGACCCAGCGCGACCTCGACGACGTCATCGGCGCCTTCGCCGAGGCCGCCGCGGCCGCCGAGCGCATCGGCTTCGACGGCGTCGAACTGCACGGAGCCCACGGCTACCTCCTCGACCAGTTCCTGTGGGCGGGCACGAACCGCCGCACCGACGCCTACGGCGGCGACCCCGTGGCCCGTACGAAGTTCGCCGCCGAGATCGTGGCCGCGGTGCGCGCGGCCGTCTCGCCCGAGTTCCCGGTCATCTTCCGCTACTCGCAGTGGAAGCAGGACGCCTACGACGCGCGGCTCGCCGAGACCCCGGAGGAGCTGGAGGCGATCCTGTCCCCGCTGGCCGCCGCCGGCGTCGACGTCTTCCACGCCTCCACCCGCCGCTACTGGATCCCCGAGTTCGAGGGCTCCGACCTGAACCTGGCCGGCTGGACCAAGAAGCTCACCGGCAGGCCCACGATCACCGTCGGCTCGGTCGGCCTCGACGGCGACTTCATCGGCGCCTTCATGGGAGAGGGCTCCCCGGTCAAGGGCATCGACGAACTCCTGGACCGCCTGGAGCGCGACGAGTTCGACATGGTCGCCGTCGGCCGCGCCCTGCTCCAGGACCCGGAGTGGGCGGCGAAGGTCCTGGCGGGCCGGTTCGACGAGCTGAAGCCGTACGACGCGGCCGCGGTGAAGACGCTGAGCTGAGCCCTTCGCGGCTTCAGGGGGTGGGCCGAACCTCCAGGGACCAGTCGCCTTCGGCGTCCGAGAGCCTCACCAGGACCGGACCCGCCGGCAGCGAAACCCGGTACTCCGTGCGCTTGTGGGTCTCGCTGACGAGCAGATCGGCGTCCCAGACACCGCGGGCGCGCGGCGTGTAGCAGCCGACCTCGAAGTAGGGGTGCTCGACCTCCGGGCGCAGCCTGGCGGACAGTTCGGCGGCGGGCCCCGTGTGGAGCAGTACGTCCCGCCCCCGGCCCGTCGCCCCGAGGCCGAGCTCCTCGACCACGCTCACCGGCCGGAACGTGAGCTTCCACGCACTGTCCCCGCCGTGCACACGCAGGCGCAACGGGCGGCTGTCGTTGTGCCGCACCAGGGTCCGCGTCCGGGAGTCCTCGAGGCGGGTGTGGGCGATCAGGTCGAGGCCCGGCTTGGTGTCGTCGACGGCCTCCACCATGAAGGAGCCGTCGCCCGACCGCTCCGTGTCGACCACGAAGAAGCCGGTCGGCAGCGGCTCGTCGACGATGAACTCGAGCGTGCCGCTGCCCTCCCGGACGAACTCCGGAAAGTCCTCACCGAAGAGCGCGGCGGCGGGGGACGGCTCCCTGTCCGCCCGGACCGGGGGCCGCGCCTTGGCCAGGTGGCGCGCAGAACCGCGTGCGGGCGACCGGGCCGGCGCCTTGGGTGTCCGGGGCTTGGACGCCTGGGCCGGCGGCTCGGGCGCCTGGGTCTCCGATGCCGGTGCGGGAGGCTCGGCTGCCTGGGTCTCCGATGCCGGAGCGGGCGGCTCGGGCGCCTCGGTCTCGGCGGGCGGGGCCGGAAGCCGTGCCGGGACGGCCGGCGGCTGGACGGGCCGTTCGGACACCGGGGCAGGGGCCTCGGACGCGGGGACCTTGGCCACGCCCGCGAGGAGCACGGGCCCGGGCCCGGAAACCGCCGCCGGGGGCCCGCCCGCGACACCGAAGTCCTTCGCCAGCCCGGCGAGCCCGGAGGCGTACCCCTGCCCCACCGCCCGGAACCGCCACCCGCCGTCGCGCCGGTAGAACTCGCCGAGGACGAACGCCGTCTCCGTCGTCGCGCCCTCGATCTCGTACAGCGCGAACTGCTCCCCGGTACCGGCGCCGACGGCCTGCACGGACAGCCCGGGCACCTGCCCGAACGTCCCCTCGTCGACGGCGGCGGCGATCACGATCCGCTGGACGCCGGGATCCATGCGCGCGGTGTCGATCTCCAGCCAGTCGGCGACGCGCCGCCTTCCTTCGCTCCGTACCTGCCCGATGAGCCGCACCGCCCCGGAGGCGTGCGCGCGCCGGTCGCGGAAGAGGAGGTCGCCGTCGTCCGTGACGCGGCCCGCCGCGTCCAGGAGCAGCGCGGCGGCCTCGACCTCCGGTACCCCGCTGCCGGAGGCCCCGCGGACGACCGTGACCTTCCACCCCTGCCCGGGGGCCGGCAGGTTTCCCCCCTTGATGATCTGTGTCACCGCGTCATGTTGACACGCGCCTCTCGGGGAAGTCGACCGTCAGGTCGCGGCCGCTACAGGGGCGCTGGTGTCAGGGTTCGAGGTCGACCACGCCCCTGCCGCCCAGGATGTCCAGCGGGACGGAGACCTGGTCGTGCGTGATCAGCCACGCGCCGTCGGTCTTCCGGAAGCAGAAGGTGACCCGGACCCAGAATCCGTCCACCGCGGTTCCGTCGGCCAGCGTGCCGCGGAGGCGGCCGAAGCCGTGCGTGAACGCCAGGTCCTCGCCGACCGTGGGAACCAGGTCGCGCACCTCGTAGGTCACGTCCTGGAAGTGCGTGAAGACGTTCGCCCAGTTCTTGAGTTTCGCGTCGATCCCGACGTGCTGGAGCGGCGGATCGATGTCGAAGGAGACGACGTCCGTCGAGTAGACCCGCCTCAGCCTGTCGAGGTCCTTGGCCTGGATCGCGTCGACGATTCCGTCGATGTGGCGGCGGATCGCGGCTTCGTCCGTCTCGCGGTCCTCGGCGCCGTCCGTCTCGAGGTCCGCCTCGCGCCGCACGGGCGCCGCGGTCGCACGGCCCTCCGCGCACCGGGCGACGACGTGGTCCAGCAGCGTGTCGAGGGCGTCGGAGTGGTGGGCGCCCGGCTTGAGCACCGCCTGGTCCTCGAAGTCGGTGTGCAGGGACAGCGAGACCTGCGGAGTCACCGTACCCATCTGGAGGAGTTCGCACAGGGTCCGCAGCTGCCGGGCCGCGAGGACGCCGCCGCGGGCTCCGTAGGACACGAACCCGACGGCCTTGTGGGTCCACTCCGCGTACAGGTAGTCGATGGCGTTCTTGAGCACGGCGGGGGCGGACGCGTTGTACTCGGGGGTGATCATGACGAATCCGTCGAAGCGGGCGACGGTGGCGGCCCACGCGCGGGTGTGCTCGTGCTGGTACCGCCCGGTGAGCGCGGGCAGCGGTTCGTCCAGGTGCGGCAGCGGGTGGTCGAGCAGGTCGATCACCTCGAACACGGCGTCGCCGCGGCCGGCCGCCCGGTCGTGGACCCAGCGGGCGACCTGCTCGCCCTTGCGGCCGGGACGGGTGCTGCCGACGAGTATGCCGATCCTGGTCATCACGGTCTCCTGAGGTGTGCCACCCGGTCTCTCCCGGGCCGGTGGTGTCTGTGGCCGGTATGACGACACGACCCCGCGGAACGTCAGGGACAGCCGGGAACCTGACAATCGGACGTGCTGTCTCGTCGGACCGGCGAGGGACGATCCGACACCAGGGAGCCACCGGACCATGACCGACCACACGACGCCACGGCACGACGAGTCCGACGCGGGCCTGGACGCCGTCATCAGCGAGCGACGGCGGCTGATCGGCCTCGCGTACCGGCTCCTCGGTTCCCTCGCCGAGGCCGAGGACGCCGTCCAGGAGACGTACACCCGCTGGTACGCCATGTCCCGGCGGCAGCAGGACGCCATCGCGTCCCCCGGCGCCTGGCTGACGACCGTCGCCACCCGTGTCTGCCTGGACCTGCTCGGCTCGGCGCGGGTGCGGCGGGAGCGCTACGTGGGCGAATGGATCCCCGAGCCGCTGCCCGGGCGAACCGACTGGATCGGCGGGCGCCCGGGAACCACCGTGACCGGCTCCGCGGACCCGGCCGACCGGGTCACGCTCGACGAGTCGGTCACCATGGCGTTCCTCGTCGTGCTCGAATCCATGACCCCGGCCCAGCGCGTCGCGCTCGTCCTGCACGACGTCTTCGGCTACCCGTTCGCCGAGATCGCCGACATGACCGGCCGCACCCCGGCGGCCTGCCGCGAACTGGCCTCCTCCGCCCGGCGCCGCGCCCGCGCCGCCCTTCCCCCCGAGACCCCCGCGGCCCACCAGGCGCGGCTCGTCCGGGAGTTCAAGCAGGCATGGGAGGCCCGGAACATCACCGCCCTCGTTGGCCTCCTGGCCCCCGGCGCCACCCTGACGGCGGACGGCGGCGGCATGGTCCCCGCCGTGCTCCACCCGATCGCGGGCGGCGAAGGGATCGCCCACTACCTCACCGATCTCGCCGTCAGGGCGGACGGCAGCCTCAGGCTCCTGGAGCGCCCGGTCAACGGCAGGCCGGGGCTGGTGATCGAGCACGCGGGCGTCACCGTCGCGGTGTACGCGTTCGACGTCGCGGACGACCGGATCACGCAGATCTGGGTGATGCGCAACCCGGACAAACTCCGGCCGTGGACGGCCGACTCGCACCGGTGATCACTCACCGGACGGACGACCCCGATCGCGTGAGCCGTCACCAACCCCGTCCCTATCCCCGTGACGCGTCTCAGGCCGGGTTGTCCCCGTGGGTGAGGGTCTCCCAGGCGACGAAGAGGTTGTTGGTGCCGGCCGGGCGGTTGCGCCTGGTCAGCGTCTCGGTGTTGGTCATGGCGAAGCCGAGACGGTTGTGCATGGCGTTGTAGCCGACCTCCGTCACGGGGCCGAGACCCAGGTGGAGGGAGCCGCCGCACAACCAGCTCGGCACGGCCGTGCCCAGTTCGTACTTCGACTGGAACCCGAGCGCCTGGCGCAGCCGTTCGCCGACGTCCGTGCCGTACAGGTCCTGGCCCTGGATCCGGCTGGTCTCGGCGACGTGGGCCATGGCGGAGATGCCGTAGCCGGTGTGGGTGAAGTCGCGGCAGGTCTCCTGGGTCAGGCCGGTGACGAAGGTCGACTGGCCCTGCCAGTAGGCGACGATCTTCGCGCGGGTGTCGAGGTTCTGGCTCGGCACCGTCTTCGGCAGCTCGCCGTCGGAGGCCAGGTAGACGTAGGCGGCGGCGCGCGTACGGAACTTCGCCATGGCCTTGTCGTACGACGCCCTGTCCTCCAGGAAGACGGAGATGCCGACGGCCGCCTCCATCATCGACAGCTCCCAGTTGCCGTTGGAATGCGAGCCGTTGATGATCTCCGGGAGGTAGACGTCGCGGAGCATCGTCGCGAACCGGCCCGAGTTCGACCAGCCGCCCGTGTACGTGTGCTTGATGATCTCGGCGGCCTTGGGCCAGGAGGAGCCGGCCCAGCCGGTCTGGAGCGGTGCGTTGCTGTTGGTGTGGTCGGTGATGACCGCGGACCAGGCGTCCATCAGCTGGATCGACTTCTGCGCGTAGCGCGCGTCCCTGGTGACGTACCAGGCGAGGGCGTTGGTGTACGCGGCGATCGCGTCCTCGCGCTCGTCGGTGCAGCCGTAGTTGGGCTGGGAGTACGAGCCGCACTCCACGACGGCACGCGGCTTCGGCACGCGGTTCGGGTCGGCGTACCGGCTCGCCATCATCTGGTCGTACGCGCCCTTCCAGGGCTGGGCGCCGGCGAGGACCTTGGAGCGAGCGAAGTCCAACTGGCCCTGGGAGACGGTGACTCCGGGGTGGGTGAAGACGGCGGGGGCGGCTTCGGCGTGGGGTGCGGACGGCCAGGCGAGGGTACCGGCGACGAGGGCGGCGACGGCCGCGAGAAGTGCGGTTCTGCGCATGGGTGGGGGGCCTTCCGTTCTCGGCTGAACGTGAAACGCCTTGAGGGGCAGGCGTGTTGAGCTGAGACCGTAGGTCTGGACCACTCTTCCGTCAAGGTGTGAAGGAAGGGCGGGCGGGGTGCCGCCACGGTCGGCGACCGGTGCCCCCTCACACTCTGTGCCGGTCCAGCAGCCCTGCGAGCTGCGCGTCGATCGCCCGGTCGGCTGCGCCCGCCAGGGCCGCCTGCGGCGTGAGGTCGGCCGACGGGCGGCCGTTGCCGTGATCGGGGACGGAGACGCCGACGGCGGGGGCCGCCCATGGCGCGGCTCCCCACCTCTCGAAGCGTCGCTCGCGGCCTCCAGGGGCGAGCACCCTGCACCGCACCGCCGCGCACCCCTGCCGACCGGTCGCGCTCGCGCCCCTCGTACCGGCGCAGCGCCTCGACACCGCGTCGCGGCTCACCGCTTCGGGCGACCGCCAGGACGGCCATCGCCTGCGGCGTACGACCCGGCGGCCTTCCGCGCTCAGACGAATCGTTCACCTGCACCATGTTGCCGCGGCCGTCGCGCAGGCCGAAGGCCACGCCTTCAGGCGGGGTGGCAGATGAGGGTGCAGGCGATGGCGGTGAAGGCCAGGAGTTGTTCGGCCCCTGTGCTAGGGCAGGCAATCGGATGCTGTACACCGACGTCTACGACATCATGGCGCGGGCAGGCGAGGGCCAGGCGAGACATCGACGGGAGGATGAGTGTGCTCGTCCGGGGCGCCCGCGAGATGCCGAGGTCCGAGGACGACGTAGCCCCGTCGAGCCCGCAGCGGCATCGCTGGGGGCGGCTTAACTCCGCCGCGGGGCAAGCCGATTCGGCATGATGTGCAGGTGACCGCGTTCAGACAGTACTTCGAGGACAACCCCGATGTCTTCGCCGCCTTGGTCGCCGCCGTCGCCATCCTCGGCGGCCTCCTGGGCAGCGTCATCGGCGCCAGGATCCAGGCGAACGGCGGCCGGGACCAGGCGGCGGCGGCCCGGGAGGCCGCCCGGATCGCGGCCGAGGCGCAGCGGGTGGCTGCCTTGTGGAACGTACGGCAGGCGCAGATTGCCGAGTTCGTCCGGAGCGCCCGCGAATTGACGGCGGTTTGTGAGGGGATGTATCGGAGCGACGATGACGCCGAGAGCCGGCGCGCTCGCGTGGATGCCGCCTCCAGAGAGATGGTCTTGCGGGAAGCGGAGATCCGACTGGTCGCCCCCGCGAAGGTTGCGGATGCGGCGTCCGAGGTGACCAGGGCGACAAAGAAGGCCTGCCTGGGCGCGATGCGTTGGGGCCCGCTCGCCGGTGGCCGGGTCGCGCTGAAGCGCCTCTGCAACAGTGAAGACGATGCGGTCCGACACGAAGCCCGGGCAGCCATGAGAGTGCTCGACGACGAGAGTTCGAGCCGGACGGCACGGAGGCAGGCGCTGTCGGCTGTGGAAGGTCTCTCCGGAGAGCACGTTCGTCGGCTGAGCGAGCCGCCCACGAAGCCCACACAGCGCATCGTCGAAGGCATGCGTGCGCATCAGCGCGAGGTCGACAGCAAGATGACCAAGCTCTTCAACGCTGCCCGCGAGATGCTGCGGTCCGAGGACGACGTCGCCCCGGCGGCGCCGGAGCAGCGCCGCCGATGATGGCGGGCGGCGTGAGGATCCGAGGCCAGAGCGTCACGAGACGATGAAACCGCTGTGGCTCACCGTTCGGCGGGCTGTATGCATCTTCACCGCAGGATCCGCCCGGAGTGCCGGCGGCGCCGCCGAATCCGGCCGCGACGCCGCCGGCACCATGCCGGTGCAAGATCACTCAGGGGACGGCCGTGAGGCACCCTCCCCGCGGCCCGGGGGAAACTCGTTGCCGTCGAGGTCGGAGACGGTCGCGAACCAGGACGTGGCCCAGACGGTGAGGCAGTCGGTCTCGCGGATCGTCTCGAACGGGTGATCGTTCCATGTCCCGTACGAGGTGACGTAGACGGATTCCCCGGGCTCCAGCCAGTAGTCCTGGCCGAACGGTTCGAGCCATAGCTGCAGGTGGTCCTTGCCGCCGTTCTGCACGAGGAGCGGGACCGGGTTGCCCAGCTGCTTGATCGCCTCGAAGCCGAGGTCCCCGGCCTCGGGCATGTTCGCCTTCAACGGCTCGATGATCCGGTCGATGTCCGCCCGCCGAACCGATTCCTGTCCATCCACGTGGTCATTGTGCCTTCGGCCCGCAGCCGAGAACAGGCCCGTCACCTTCACCAGAACGTGAGGAAGTTGCCCGCACAGCGGACTCGACGAGGAGACACGACTGGCCGGTCGACCACGACACCCCCCGGCTCACTCCAGCACCAACAACACCGCCAGCGCGACGAGGAGCGAGTCGATGCGGTCGAGGAGGCCGCCGGAGCCGGGTAGCCACCGGGCGGCGTCCTTGGCGCGGGCGCCGCGCTTGACCATCGACTCCAGCAGGTCGCCGAGCGGACCGCCGACCGCCACGGCGACGGCGGTCTGCCAGGTCAGGGAGGACAGGACGGCCAGTGTGACGAGACCGGCCGCCGCCCCGGCCAGCGTGCCGCTCCAGCGCTTGGCGGGCGACAGCGGCGAGAGCCGGGGGCCGCCGAGACGGCGGCCCGCCGCGTACGCGACGATGTCGGCGATCGACACGGCCACGAACAGCACGAGGCCGAGGGCGCCGGACGGTACGAGACCGGCCAGGACGCCCAGCCACACGAGCCCCAGCAGGCCCGCCCCCAGGCGGCGGAGCCCATGCTCCGCGTCCCCCGAGAGCAACGGCACCGCGGCGATCGCGAGCGCCCCGACCGCGGCCACCCGGAGCACTTCCCCGGGCTCGAGCCACGCGGTCAGGACCAGCCCGACGACCGCCGCGCCCAGCACTGCCCGGTCCAGCGGGCCCAGCCGGAGCAGCCCTCCGAACTCCGCCACCGAGACCACACCGACCACCGCCGCGAGTACCGCGATCCCCGGCGGCCCGAACCAGAACGCCGCCGTCACCAGGGGCACTCCGAGCGCCCACACGCACCAGCGGACCACCAGCTCACGGCGCCGGCTCGCCGCCACCGCGACGCCACCGACCGCCAGTGCCCCGCCGAGGTACGGCACGAGAGCGGCGACCGTCGTCACCGGGAGGCCCGACCCGGCGCGCCCGACACCATCGCGGCGGGCGCGCGCAGAGCTTCCAGGGCGCTCCGGCACGCGGCCACGATCCTCGCGTTCTCCCTCGTGTCGCGGACGGCGATCCGGACGGTCCGCCCCTCGTACGCCGGGGACATCGGCGACAGGTCACGCAGGAACACGTCGTGCTCCCGGCACGCGCGCACCAGCTCCGCCGCGCTCGGCCCGACCGGCGGCAGCGTCACCGTGAGGAAGTTCGCCGCCCCCTCGTCGACCGAGGAGAAACCGTCCAGGTTCCGGAGGACGTCGGCCAGTTCGCGGCGCAGCTCGTGCGTGCGGGCCCAGCACTCGGCGTAGTACGCGGGATCGCGCAGCGCCGCGACGGCAGCCAGCTGGGCCGGCAGGCTCACCGGCCACGGGGGCGTCCAACGCCGCAGCTCCCTCGCCGTCTCCGGACCGGTCACCAGGTACGCGGCCCGCATCCCCGACAGCGCGTACATCTTGGACAGCGACGTGCAGACCACGACCCGCGCGTCCACCGACGCGAGCTGCGCGAGCGAGTCCGCCGGATCGACGTAGCCCAGGTACGCCTCGTCGATCCACCACCGCGTGCGCTGGGGCGAGGCGTCGATCACGGCGCGCAGCGCGTCGGCCGGGGCGTGACGGCCGGTCGGGTTGTTCGGGTTGACCACCACCACGAGGTCGTACCGTCCGTCACCCGTCGCGGCGGCGAGCCGGGCCGGGTCGAGCAGCCAGCCGTCCTCCCGGCTCAGCTGGAGCCGGTCGACCCGGCAGCCGACCACCCGCTCGGTGACGTGCGCGTACTCCCCATAGCTGGGATCGAGCAGCAGCACCCGGCTTCCCGGCGTCAGCCACCGGCCGAACGCCCGGAAGATCAGATCGGACGAGCCCGCCCCGACGACCAGCGACTCCACCGGCAGCCCGCGGACCCGAGCGATCTCCGCGAGCAGTCCCTCCGCGCCCGTCGGCGGCGAGGTCCGGGCGGCCCACCCCGGATCCTCCGCGAGGACCGCGCGGACCTCGGGGGACGGCGGGAACCAGGCGTCCAGCACGTCCGCCGCCACCACCTCGTGACGTCGGGTCAGCGTCCGGAAGTCGGTGCCGATCGCGGAGAAGAACGCCCCGCCGTGCTCACAGCCGTCCGCACGCGGAGCGAAGGGCACGTCGAGCCGCCAGTCGAGGCCCGTCCGCAACCGCTCCAGGGTCCGGCCGTGGCGCTCCGCGACCGTCCTCGTCAGCTCGGCCACGGAACCGCTGAGTACCTCGAACGACACCGCGCCCGCGCGGATCGTGCGCCCCACCGGCCGCAGCCCGGCGGCGAGGTACATGTCCAGCAGCTCCGTCCGCCCCATCGCCACCACCCGGCGGCCGCCCCGCGCCGCGGCCCAGCGCAGCGCCGCGTACATGAGGAGCGGCGCCGCCGCCGTGGACCGCCACCTCTCCTCGACGGTCAGGACGCGGATCTCGAACGGCGCCTCCTCGGCCAGGACCGGCAACTCCTCGCGCGTCAGGTACTTGTCGAGGGAGTAGCGGCCCACCCACGGAGGCGTGAGGCTGACGAAACCGATCCGCGTCTCGCCACGCGCGGCCACCAGATACACGTTGTCACCGTCGAGCCCGTCCCTCAGCCGGCCCGAGGGATCCACCGGGTGCTGACCGAGCTCCTCCGCGTACACCCGGTGACGCAGTTCGTGGATCCAGTCGAGATCCCCAGGCGTGGCAGTGCGCAGCTGCAGGGCATGGTCCATACGTGTGTCCCCCTGAGACGGTCCGGCGTTCGCGCCCCAGCATGGAGGAGCAGGGCAGGCGGCACCTGAGTACGCGTACTCAGCCGGACGCCGGGGGAGTTGCGCGCGGTCGACCCCCAGGCCGGGGCCGGGGGCGAACCCCCGGCCGGCGCCGGTCGGCTGCCCGTCGGCGGGCGCGGAGGCAGCCCTCGTCGTCAACGGCGGAAGTCCGCCCGGTGCTCCTGCAGGAAGGCGTGCAGCGTACGGGGCGGGCGGCCCAGGAGGTCCGCGACCGTGCCGGTGGGACGTTCGGGGCGGGCCTTGGCCAGTTGCTGGATCTCGGTGACGTGGTCGGCGAGCCAGTCGGGCATCCCGGCGTGGCGGACCAGGCTCTCTCGCAGCTCCTGCGTGGCCAGGTCGACGTACCGGACCCGAGTACCCGTCAGCGCGGTCAGCCGGACGGAGAGTTCGGGGTGGCGATTCCGACGGGGGCAAGATCTGCTGTGGCATGACGCCATCCTGCCCCACGCTCTCGAACCGGCAGCTTCGACCGGCTCCGTCAGGAGGACGTCGTCAAGGCCAGCGTGGCGGCCGCGGTGGCGAGGAAGAATGAGGGGAACGCGAGGTTGTGGAGCACACGGGCGCGTACGTGGAAGCCGACGGCGCCCAGATAGAGCAGCGTGAGGCCGAGGGCCGCGGCGGCGCCGACCGGGCGCAGTGCGGTGTCGCAGAGGCCGAGGAGGAGGCCCGCTGCGCCGGCCAGCTTGAGGGCGGCCAGCCGGGGCAGCCAGGATCGGGGGACACCCACCTCCGCCGAGTTGGCCAGCACGAAGCGTGCCCCCGCGAGGTCGGCGGTGGCGATGCCGACGTTGACGGCGGCGGTGAACAGGGTGACGACGAGCGGCGTGAGCTGGGTGGCGGTCATGCCTTCAGGGTCCGCGGGCGCCTCGGCATCGTCCAATACCTGCTTCTATAACCTGGCGGCATGGATGTCGACATGCGCATGCTCCGGTACTTCGTCGCCGTGGCGGAGGAGGGCAGCCTGACCGGGGCCGCGGCGAGGCTGTTCGTCTCGCAGCCCGCGCTGACCAAGCGGATCCGGCGGCTGGAGGAGGATCTCGGTGTACGGCTCTTCACGCGTTCGCGGACGGGGATGGCGCTGACCGAGGCCGGCCGGGAGCTCGCCGCTCGGGTTCCTACGCTGCTGGATGCCTGGGACGAGGCCGTTCGGGCGACCGGCCGGGCGGCACGGGTGTTGCGCCTGGGCTTCCTGGACGCGGGCGCGGTGGGTGCCGTCCCCGAGGCCATCGCCGAGTTCCGCCGGACCCGGCCGGGGTGGCGGGTGGAACTGCGGCAGTGCGACTGGTCGGACCCGAGCGGCGGGCTGGCCCGGGACGAGGTGGACGCGGCAGTGGTGCGCCTGCCGTTCCCGGGCCAGAAGCGGTGGGCGGTGCGGGAGTTGTTCACGGAGGAACGCGGCGTGTTGCTGCCGGCCTCGCATCCGCTGGCGGAGAGCCGGACGGTGGATTTCAAGGACTTGGTGAACGAGCCGTTCGTCGCGGCCGACGGGGAGACCGGAGCCTGGCGGGAACACTGGCTGGCCGTCGAGGAACGGGACGGACACCCCGTCCGGGTCGGCGCCGTCACCAGCCGACCCGACGAGTGGCTCGGAGCGGTCGCAGGCGGCTGCGTCGCCCTGGCGCCGGCGTCGGCGGCGCGCTTCTACTCCCACCCGGGCGTCGTGTTCCGCCCTGTCCGCGGGATCCTACCGAGCCGGGTGGTACTGGCCTGGCCTCGCCGCCAGACGCCGACGCCGGCCCTGGACGAGCTGCTGGCGGCCGTCGTGCGGCGCGTGAGCGGCAGTTGACGCCCGACGCGGTGGTGCAGCACGCGGCCCCGGAGGGCAGATGCGTGGTCAGGCCGAGCCCGGCGCCTCCGACGCCGCCAGCAGTTCGGAGGCCAGGGGGGTACGCCGGTGGAGGACCCAGCGTCCCGAGCGGCGGGAGGTGACCAGGCGGGTGCGGCGCAGCACCGCCAGATGCTGGCTGACGGCGGCCGCGCTCACCCCGAGGTACGCGGCCAGCTGGCTCGTCGACACCGGCAGGTCCAGGTGCGCGAGGAGCGCCGCCCGGTTGCGGCCGAGCAGTTCGCCCAGGGGCTCGCGGTCGGACTGCGGCGTGCCCTCCCACAGGGTGCCGATGCCACGGGGCGAGTACGTGAGGGTGGGCTGGTACGGCTCGTTGTGCAGCACCAGCAGTTTCGGCCAGGCGAAGGAGCACGGCACCAGCACCAGCCCCGTCCCGCACGCGTCGCGGGTCGCCGTGTGCAGGGGCTTGTCGATGCGCAGCAGTCCGTTGGCGAACTCCGCCTCCTGGTGCAGGTCCGCGAAGACGGCGGCCAGGCCGCCCTTCGTCAGCTGCTGTGACCGGTGCTCCAGATCGGCGTCGTGCAGGGCGCGCAGCCGGGGCCAGACGGGCTCGACGGCGGCCGCCCAGTACGCCCGCATGGTCGCCGTCAGCCGCCCGAGTTCGCGTGCGGGACGCTCGTACAGCGGCCGGAGCTCCGGGGGCAGCAGGCCGCCGCGGTCGGCCCGCAGCTCGTCGAGCGAGCGTACGACCTCCTCCGGCGCCGTCGCCTCGATCGCGTCGAGTTCGTCGGTGAGCGCCCCGGTGAGCCGGTCCGGCGGCGGGGCGAGGAAGTCGGGCAGGAAGCGCGGCCCGCGGGCGAGCGCGAGCAGCACGTCCAGGTCCAGCCCGGCCACCCGGGGCAGCGCCATGGACACCCACGGCCGGTGCACGACCGAGCTGCGGGTTCCCGCCAACACGGGGACGCTGTGGATCAGCTCCTCGAGCGGCGACCGGGCGAAGCGGATGCGGGCAAGGTCGTCGGCGCCCAGCCGTATCTCGATCACCGCCGGAGCATAGCGCCGCCGGACCGGTGGGTTAAGCGGTGACGAAAGCGTGGAACGGCGCCCCGGCCCCGGGCCAGTCTCTGCCCGACGGCCCGGCCCCAGCGGCCCGGCTTCAAGGTGCCGGCACCCAGCAGGCCGGCCCCAGCAGCCCGGCCGCACGCAGCTCCCTCGGGGGAGGGCTGTGCGCGGCCGGGCCGGCCTCACCGGCTGGGCGGCCGTCTGCCGACGGGCCTGAAACCTTCCTCAGTCCTCCGCGCGGGAGGTCTGCCCGGTGCGGGCCAGGTGCTCGCGCAGCGCCGCGTTCTCGGCTTCCAGGAGGGCGATGCGCTTGCGGGCGAAGTACAGCTCCATGACGGCGTCCTGGAACTCCGACACGAGCTGCTCAGGGGTGAGTTCCATGGTCAGGCCGATCCGATCTCGGTCACGGTGCCCGACGGGCCGCGCCACTTGAGGGCGCCGCCCTCGGCGTAGAGGACGCCGCCGTTCGTCGGATCGGCTGTCGGGACGGTGGTGGCGTTGCGGATGCCGATGACGCCGTCACCTCCGCCGTACGACTCTCCGCTCGTGACGCCGAACATGGCGTTGTGGGCGGCGAGCGCACCGCTGTTGAGGACCCGCAGCTTCGCCGTGCCGGTCCGGTCCCGGATCTCGATCAGCCGGCTGTTGGCGTCCTCGTTGGCCTGCATCAGCAGACCGATCAGGGAGGTCCGCTGGGCGATCTCCACCCGGCCGCGCGGCGTCGCGCCGATCGCGAGGCCGATGCCCACCGCGCCGGACCCCTTCACCACGAAGTCGTCCACGCCGTTGTTCCGCAGCGTGATCAGGTTGCCCTTGGTGGGTCCGGTGGACTGGGTGACGTAGATGCCCTGGGCTGCGGTGCCGCCCGAGGCGTCGGTGACGCCGTCCGTGTCCAGGTAGACGGAGATCGCGGCGGCTCCCGCGTCCGAGGCGTCCGCGTGGCCCCGGTGCAGGATCTTGAGCGTGCCTCGGCTCCTCTCCGTCCCGGAGAGGTACATCGCCGAGTCCTCTGGATTGTCGGAGACGACGTTCAGCGCGACTCCGTTGCCGCCCGTGCCCGCCTGATGGACGGTCAGGGCGTGGAGCTTCGCCGTCGTCGCCGTGGACACGGTCCTGAACGACGAGGTGGTCCCGCCGTCGGTGCGGAAGTTACGGGCGTACACCTCACCGGGGTACGTCACGTCCCCCTCGGCCGGCCCGGCTTCCGCGGCCTGCCCGGCTTGCTCAGCCTGCCCGCCTTGCCCGGTCTTCTCGGCCTGCCCGGCCGCCGAAGCGGTCCCCGATCCGGCGGCGACCGTCACGGCCCCCGCGGTGAACGCCCCCAGGAACAGCCTTCGCGTACTGGTCACTCTCAACTCCTCTTCCCACCCTGGTCGGCCGCCAGCCTGGCACGCGGCACGGGGCCGGCGCCACGCGCCGACCCCGTCATTCTCCTGCCCCGCCGACCCGTCAGAGCCGGTCGGTCGGTACGGGGCTTCGCCGCACGCCGACCACGGCCAGCAGAGCACCGAGGACGCACAGCGTTCCGGCGACCAGCAGGGAGGTGTGCACGCCGTTCATGAAGGCGTGGTGGCTTCCCTCGACGACGGCGGCCTTGAGCGGGGCGGGCATCTCGGCGGCGACCGGTGCGACGCCCATCGCCACCGCGTCCCTGGCCTCGTGCAGGGCCTGGGCCGCCTGTGCGGGAACACCGGCCGCGGTCAGTTCGCCGGTGAGCGTGGCACCTACCTTGCCGCCGATGAGCGACACCAGGACGGAGGTGCCCAGCGCGCCGCCCACCTGGAGCGCGGTGGCCTGGAGGCCGCCCGCGACGCCGCCGTCCCTCACCGGGGCGTTGCCGACGATGGCGTCGGAGGAGGACGCCATCACCATGCCGACGCCCAGGCCGAGCGCGATGAACGGCGGCCACATCAGGGCGTACGACGCGTCCGCGCCCCAGCCGAGCATCCCGAAGCAGGCGATCGCCTGGAGCACCATGCCGAGCGGCATGGTGAGCCGCGGCCCGAACCGGTCGGTGAGCGCGGCGCCGAGCGGCGAGGCCACGACCGAGGCGAGGCTCAGCGGGAGGGTGCGCACGCCGGCCTCGACGGGGGTGAAGCCGCGGACGTTCTGCAGGTAGAGCATGACGAAGAAGATCACGCCGAGCAGGATGAAGAAGTTCAGCGCGGTGATGATCGTGCCGATGGTCAGCGCGGGGCTGCGGAACAGGCGCATGGGCAGCAGAGGGGAGGCGGCCCGGGTCTCGTACCGGCCGAAGAGGACGAGAACCACCAGCCCGCCGGCGATGGCCCCCAGGGTGCCGCCGGAAGTCCAGCCCCAGGTCTCGCCCTTGACGACGCCGAACACGACGGCGAGGAGGCCCAGCGCCAGCAGGACGACACCGGCGATGTCGAACTTCTCGCCCGCCGCGGCGGTGTTGCGGCTCTCCGGCAGGACGAGCGCGCTGAAGACGAGTGCGATGACGCCGATCGGCGCGTTGAGGTAGAAGACGGACTCCCAGTTGACGTGCTCGATGAGCAGCCCGCCGACGATGGGGCCGAGGGCGGTGGAGACCGAGGAGACCATCGCCCAGATGCCGACCGCCATGCCGAACCTCCTCGGCGGGAAGACGGCGCGCAGGATGCCGAGGGTGTTCGGCATCAACAGCGCGCCGAAGAGGCCCTGGAGGGCGCGGAAGGCGATGACGCCCTCGACGGATCCGGCGAGGCCGATGGCGACGGAGGCGGCGGTGAACCCGGCGACGCCGATCAGGTAGAAGGTCCGCCGCCCGAAGCGGTCGCCGAGCTTTCCGCCGAGGATCAGCGCGGCCGCGAGGGCCAGCAGGTAGGAGTTGGTGACCCATTGCAGGTCGGCGGTGGAGGCGTTGAGGTCGCGGCCGATCTCGGGGTTGGCGATCGAGACGACCGAGCCGTCGAGGCCGACCATGAAGAGGCCGAAGGCGACGGCGACCAGCGCGAGCCAGGGGCTGGCGCGCAGCCCGCGGGGCGGCTGCTCGTCGGGTGCGGAGTGGATCGGCGGGGACACGGTACCGAGGGTGTCGGTGGGCATGAAGGTGCCTGTCCTTCGTACGTCAGGGGGAGTTCGGAAAGAGCTCAGGGGGAGAGTGCGGAGCGCGCTCAGAGACAGCGCAGAGCGAGCTCGGAGAGAGGCAGACGGAGTCCGCGAGCGCGTGGACGGACGCGACCTTTCCGCGGGAACGATGCGGACCGGCGGCCGGACGCGGAAGCAGCAGGAGGAGGGGACGCCCGGCAGGGGGCCGGGCGGCCATCGCCCGCACCGCACACGACCGGGATCCTCGGGATTCCGGTCGTGTGTGATCAGCGGGCGGTGTGGTGGAGCTGCCGCTCCAGGGACGTGAGCGCCCCGACGGCGGAGCCGAGGGCGTCCCGTTCGCCGTCGGTCAGAGCGCGCAGCGCGTGGGCGATGTGGGCGCCCATGAGCCGCGTGACGTCGGCGACGCGCTGCCGGGCGGTCGACGTCAGGTGCAGGTGCGCGACCCGCTTGTCGGTGGCGTCCTGCCGGCGCTCCAGCAGCCCCTGCTCGGTGAGCTGCCGGACGAGGGCGCTCACGTTGTTCGGCTTCATCAGCAGCGCCTCGGCCGCCGAGCGGACGGTCACCCCGTCATGGGTCTCGACGTGCCGCAGCAGCGCCAGCTGCGCCTCGGAGGGCTTGTCGTGCGGGAAGTCCCGGTCGACCTGACGCTCCATGGCGCGGACCAGCGCGGGCAGGCACGCCGCGAGGCCGCCGGCCACGTGGTCGAGGTCCCGGGGGGACGCGCTGGACTGGGCGGGCATGCCGGCAAGAATAGGTATGTCGAGATACCTATGTCAAAGGAGCTGATGCCGGTCGAACGAGCTCGTCCCGAGCAGGCCGATCCCGGTGTTACAGTGTGTTCGAATCGATCTCGATCGCAGGATTGTTACTTCCCGAGGACGCCGTCTTCGTCGCCCGCGCGACGCCATGACGGCGTACCGCTTGAGGGAAGGCAAGGCCTGGGTAGCGCCGTGTGCGCGACCCGGGCCTTTTTTGTTGCCCGGATCCGGGTGGGAGAGATCGCGGACAGAACCAGGACGGCACCAGCCCGAGGATGCAAGGACGCATCATGAACACACCCGCAACCGGTCACGGCACGCTCGCGGAGCGGATCCTCCGCGGCGTCGGCGGAGCCGAGAACGTCGAGAGCCTCACGCACTGCGCCACGAGGCTCCGCTTCCAGCTCCACGACGGGGCGAAGGCCGACCCGGCCGCGCTCGACGCCCTCGACGGCGTCATGGCCACGGTGCCGCAGTCCGGCGACCGCCTCCAGATCGTGATCGGCGGAGCCGTCGCACGGGTCTACTCCGAGATCATGAACCTGCCGTCGATGACCAGCGGCGGCACGGCGCCGCGCAAGTCGGACGCCGACGTCAAGGCCGAGATGCGGGCCAAGAGCCGCGGCCGCTTCGCCTGGCTCGACAACTTCTTCGAGTACCTCTCGGACTCGTTCCGCCCGCTCATGGGCGTCCTGCTCGGCTCCTCGCTGATCATCGCGATCGCCTCCGTCCTCGACGCCCTCGGCGTGGTGGACTTCCGCGCCGCGGACAAGTCCGCGACCTGGGTGTTCGTCGACGCCATGTGGCGCTCGGTGCTCTACTTCCTGCCGATCTTCGTCGCCTACAACGCGGCCAAGAAGCTGAAGGTCGACCCGTGGGTGGGCGCCGCCGTGATGGCCGCGGTGATGACCCCGAACTTCACGGGGCTGATCAACTCCAAGATCCCCGGCGTCACCACCACCACCAACGAGACGCTGGGCACCACGGAGTCCGTCGCGCACGTCTTCGGCCTGCCGATGCAGCTCAACGACTACGGCGGCCAGGTCTTCGTGCCGCTGCTGATGGTCGCCCTGCTCGCCCTGGTCTACAAGGGCCTGCAGCGCATCTTCCCCGAGAGCGTGCACATGGTCTTCGTGCCGTTCTTCAGCATGCTGATCATGATCCCGGTGACCGCCTTCCTCATCGGCCCCCTCGGCATCTGGGCCGGCAACGGTCTCGGCGAGGGCCTGTCCTGGCTGAACAACAACGCCCCGATCGTCTTCGCCATCATGATCCCGCTGCTGTACCCGTTCCTGGTGCCGCTGGGCCTGCACTGGCCGCTGAACGCGCTCATGCTGCAGAACATCAACACCCTCGGCTACGACTTCATCCAGGGCCCCATGGGCGCGTGGAACTTCGCCTGCTTCGGCGCCACCGCCGGCGTGCTGCTGCTCTCGGTGCGCCACCGTGAGAAGGAGATGCGCCAGACCGCGACCGGTGCCCTCGCCGCCGGCCTCTTCGGCGGCATCTCCGAGCCCTCGCTGTACGGCATCCACCTGCGTTTCAAGCGGATCTACCCGCGCATGCTGGTCGGCTGCCTCGTCGGCGGTGTCATCGTGGGCGTCCTGGGCGGCGTGGACACCAACGCCTTCGCCTTCACCTCGCTGCTGACCATCCCGGTCTTCGACCCGATGCTGGTCTACGTCATCGCGATCACGGCCTCCTTCTTCACCGCCATGGCCCTCGTGTACTTCTCCGACTTCCGCACCCCGCAGGACCGGGCCCGCGCCAACGCCGAGCGCGACGCCGCCGAGGCGGCCTCCCCGGAGACCGGGACCGCGGCGGACGACCGCGAGCTCGTCACCGTCGGTGCCCCCGCGGCCTCCCAGGCCGGCTCGGCCGCCGCGGCCACCCCGACCGCGGAATCCGCCACCCCCACCGCGACCACCCCCACCGCGAGCCCGACCACCCCGGCCGCCCCCACCGCGACCGCTCCCGCCGCCGTCGCCCCCGCTCCGGTCGCCACCGCCACCGCCGCGAAGGGCATCGAGCTCGCCGCGCCGGTCGCGGGCCGCGTGGTCGATCTCGACGAGGTCGGGGACCCCGTCTTCGCCTCCCGGGCGCTCGGCGAGGGCGTGGGCATCGAGCCGGCCGACGGCCGCGTCGTCGCCCCGGTCGACGGCGAGCTGATGGTCGTCGCCGACACCGGCCACGCCTTCGGCATCCGTACCGCCGACGGTGTCGAGGTGCTCATCCACGTCGGCATCGACACCGTGCAGATGCAGGGTGAGGGCTTCGACGTCCGCGCCGAAGCCGGCCGGCAGGTCCGCGCCGGCGACCTCCTCGTCGAGGTCGACCTCGACGCAGTGCGCGCGGCGGAGCACCCGACCGTCACCCTCATGACCGTGACGAACACCGCGGAGCTCGCGTCCGTCGAGCCCCACACCGGACAGGACGTCGCCGTCGGCGCACCCGTGGTGACCGTACGCCGGTGACCAGCGGTCACCGGTCCGACACGGGTACGCGCCCGACCCCGAGGAGCGCGTACCCGCGTGGGACCGGCCCGCAGGGGCCCGGCGCGGTTACGGCGGACCATGCGGGATCATTGGGGGAGAAACGGACCGCGGACGAGAAGGAGAGCAGGCGTTGAAGGCGCTGCGTGTCCTCAACAACAATGTGGTCCTCGCGCGCGACGACAAGGGCCAGGAGGTCATCCTCACCGGGCGCGGCATCGGCTTCAGCTCCCGTCAGGGCAAGCCGGTCGACCCGGCGCTGATCGTCCGCGTCTTCGTCCCGGCGGACGGCCGCGACCCGGACCATCTGAGCGAGGCCCTCGCCCTCATCGACGAGGAGGTCCTGCGGGCCGTCGTGATCGCGCTCGACGAGACCGGCATCGAGGGACGCGAGTCCACCCGGCCGACCCTCGCCATCGCCGTCGCCGACCACGTCGCCGGCGCGCTGGACAGGGCCGCGCGAGGCATCGTCGTCGAGTACCCGCTGCGTGCCGAGGTCCAGGCCCTGTACGCCACCGAGTACGCCCAGGCCCAGCGCCTCCTCGCGGCCATCAACGAGCGCGTGGACCCGCGACTGGAGCCCCCCGAGGCGATCGCGCTCGCGCTGCACCTGGTGAACGCGGGCTTCGCCAAGGGCGACCTGTCCTTCACGTACACGATGACCGGCGTCATCCAGCAGATGCTCGCCGTCGTCAGGGAACGGCACGGGCTGTCCGTCTCCCAGGAGTCCATGAGCGCGGCGCGGTTCATCACCCACGTGCGCTACCTCTTCGTGCGGATCCAGCAGCACCGGCAGCTGAAGGGACACGAGTCCACGATCGGCCGGGGCATCCGCCGCCACTACCCGGAGGCGACCCGCACCGCACAGCAGCTGGCGACGATCGTCGAGCTGCGCCTGGGCACGCACCTGAGCGAGGACGAGGTCTCCTACCTGGCGCTCCACGTCGCCCGCATGACCATGGAGACGGAGCCGGACGGCACCCCCGTGTGACCGACGCCTCGCGCCTGTGCCCGGGGGCCGAGGGGACGAGCTCGTCCCCTCGGCCCCCGGGGCGCACGAGTCGGCCGCCAGGCCGGCGTGGAACCGCGGCGTCTCCGGTCAGCCGAGGGCGCCGATGAGCTCGTCGCACGCCATCTCGCAGGAGCGGCAGGCTTCGGCGCACACGCGGCAGTGTTCGTGCATGTCGGCGTGGGAGGCGCATTCGTCGCCGCACGCCTTGCAGGCCACGGCGCACGCCTGGACGATCGCGCGGGTGATGTCGGCGTCGTAGCCGGTGTGGCGCGAGAGGACGGACGCGGTGGCGTTGCAGATGTCGGCGCAGTCCATGTCGGTACGGATGCACTTGGTCAGGTCACCGACCATGCCCTCGGACAGGCAGGCGTCCGCGCACGCCGTACACGCCTGCGCACAGGCGATGCACTGCTCGATGCAGTGGGTGAGCTTCTCGCGGTCGATCTCGCCGAGGTCGGCGGGGTAGGTGGCGAGCATGTCCTTGACGGTGCTGGACATCACGACCTCCTTCGCCCGGCGCCGGCGGACCGGGGCGGGCCGCCGCGCGAGTCCGGGTCCACCTCCCAGCCAACACCTTCCGGTGCCGTCGCGCCCCACCTCGGTGTGGAAGGCCGACGGGCTCAGGTCGTGGTGCGCTTCCCACCCGCATCGCAGGGCAGTGTGCTTGTGGGGTGGTCCGTGGCGAAGTCCTCGGCGACGTCGTCGGCGGTCTGCCGCATCGCGTCGGCCAATGGCGGGGCTGGCCTCCGAGATCCCGGTCTGCCGGGCCTTGGCGCGCTCGTCATCGGCTTCGACGAGGAGCGGGAAGGTGGCGTCGTCCTTGTGGGCGAGCTCCTTGAAGTGGGTGCGGAACTCGGTGGACCACGTCGATACGACCGGGGACTTCGCGCCGCCCTCGGCCATCAGGGGCCACTCCGCGGCCTCGATGCCCCGTGAGTAGCAGACGGCCGACGTCTGGAGCCGCTCGCGCTGCGACGCCGGGGCGTAGTCGGCCACCTCGTAGAGCTGGTATCGACCCGGCTGGCCTCGACCTCGACGGCCGCGGAGGCGGAACCGTACGACTCGACGGCGACGAAGGTGGTTGGTCACGGGGATCGAGGACGGCGCGCTCGAGGGCGTGGAGCGGTCGCTCGTGTGGATGTGGGTGTGGAGGCGGTCGGCGACCGGATGGTGGCGGCCGAGGGGGGGCGAACACGCCGTGGCGGCAGGTCCCACGGGCATCCCGGCACAGTGAAGGTGTCGGACGGTGCGACACGCTGGGCGCGAGCGAGTGCTTCGCCCGCCGCGAGCGGGCCGTCGGAAGGCGCGCCACGGTCACCCCGGCGACGGGTACCGAATCCGCCGCCCCCGTGTGATCCTCGTGTCGCTCGTGTCGCTCGCGTCGCCTGCGGCAGCAGGGGGGCACGGCACGCCGCTGCGTCCTGACGCTCTTTGTGCGAGCCGGACGGAAGCGATCAGGAGGGCCTTGCGTGGCCGAGCGACCTTCCGGCACCTCCGCATCCGGCTCGTGGGGCGGTGCTCGATCATTCGACCATCCGGCGGAGGGTCAAGGGCGCAGCAGGATCGCGGCGGCTTCCCGCCGAACGCCCTCGGAGGGGTCTGATGCCAGCTCCAGGCAGAACCGTTCCAGCAGCGCCACGTCGTCGTCCGACCGGCGACACACGTGGGTGAGGGCGTCATCAAGGTGATCGGCGGTGTCGTCGTCGGCGACGGCCAGGGCGAGAAGCACCAGACGCAAGCCGAAGACGTCTCGGCGTTCGAGAAGCGCCTCCGCCGTCTCCTGCGTGACCGCCGTGTCCCATTCGTCCAGCAGCAGGCGATGCAGGACGTCCACTGCAGCCGGTGCGTCGGCTGAGGCTGCCAGGCTCCGCCCGGCAGCCGCTCGGACCGCCCACGACTCTGAAGCGGCGTCGCGCAGAGGACCGCTCACGTCCTCGCCACCCTCGGATTCGATCACCTCGTCATCCTGGCACGAAGGCGTGGGTACGCCCGCCACGGGAGCGGGGGAGGCCCCTCGGAAACGTGCGCTCCGTCGGCTGACGCTACGGCGGTACGGGCACCATCCCGGCCGGGCTCCAGCACGCGGACGTCGTGTCCGCCCTGGACAAGGCCGGTTGCCCGGGGGAGCCCGACCCGCCGTCGACCTTCGGCGACCAGCGCTCGCTCGGGGCGACTCCGTCCGTGGCGAACTGCACCTTCGAGGTCGGAGGACGCCCGGAACACGCGACATCGATGGCGTGACCGACGGTTCTGGCGGCGGTGGGGGAGGGGCCCGATGGATCGATCTGACACACTCCGAAATCGCTTGCTTTGCTGATCATTCCTGCGAGTACACTCCGCCTACACATCCGGGGGGGTGTCCGCCGTCCGTACGTGCCCGTCTCAGCGGCCGTACGGAGGTGCTGTGGACCCCTCGTTCCGGTTCCAGTCCACGTTCCCCAGGGGGGGGATCTTTTGGGTTCCGCTTTTTCCGGGCGTGCTCGCCGTGTCACCACATGCACCGCGCTCGCCCTCTCCGCCGGCATGCTGCTGGCGTCGCCCGCCGTCGCCGAGTCGGCTCCTTGGAGCGTTCTGAAGCGGCCGCTGACCGAGAGCCCGGCGGCGCCGACGCTCGACGCGCCGGAGCTCGACGGCACGGCCGGCACGGCCCGTACCGCCGCTGCGACGGCCGTCTCGAAGCCCCGCTTCGACGTGACCGGCGACGGCAAGACCGACCTCATCCACCGCACGCGCCACGGCTTCACCTTCGTCGCGCCGTCCTCGGGCGGGGCGCACGTCGAGTTCGCCACCGAGGGCACGTCCACCGACCTCGACCTCGTCCCGCTCGGCGACCAGAACGCCAACGGCGCGCCCGAGGTGCTGTCGGTCTCCACGACCGGCGCGCTCCGGCTGTACGCGGACGCGTCCACCACCTCGGGCACGCTCAGGTGGACGGGCTACGGCTGGAACACCTACAACAAGGTGTTCTCGCCCGGTGACGTCGACGGCGACGGCAGGGCCGACCTCATGGCCCGCCAGTACAACGGCGACCTGTACTTCTACCGTTCGACCGGGACGCTGACGTCGCCCTTCGCCGGGCGCGTGAAGGTGGGCCCGGGCTGGGGCGCGTACGACCAGCTCGTGGGTCTCGGCGACAACGACGGTGACGGAAAGGGCGATCTGCTCGCCCGTACCCCGGCCGGGCAGGTGTACTTCTACGGCAGCACCGGCAACAAGCTGGCGCCGTTCAAGCCGCGGAAGGCGCTCGCGACCGGCTGGCAGGTGTACAACCAGATCGTCGCCGTCGACGACCGCAACCTCGACGGCCGGGCCGACGTGTTCGCGCGTGACCTGAACGGCACGCTGTGGGCCTACTACGGCCGCGGCAACGGCACGTTCACGGCGCGGGCGCAGACCGGCACCGCCTGGACCAAGGTGGAGCAGTTCGGCGGGGCGGGCAACATCCCTTCCGTCGGCAAGACCCTCTTCATCGCCCGCGACAAGGCCGGAACGCTCTTCTGGCAGCGCGGTCTGAACAACGGCAAGCTCGCCGCGCGCGAGCAGATCAGCGACACCGGCGGCTGGGCGGGCGCGAACCTCTCGCTCGCCTACGCGCTGGACGGCAACACGCTCCCCGACCTCCTGCTGGTCCACCAGGGCCACCTCTGGAACACCTCCAACAAGCAGGACCTCGGCGGCGGCTGGCAGATCTACAACCGGCTCGTCGGCCCCGGCGACCTCTCCGGTGACGGCAAGTCGGACCTGCTCGCCCGTGACGCGTCCGGTGTCCTGTACCTCTACCGGGGCAACGGCGCCGGTACGGGCTTCGCCTCCCGCGTCCGGGTCGGTTCCGGCTGGGGCGCGTACAACCAGATCCTCGGCGCGGGTGACTACACCGGCGACGGTCGTGCGGACGTCCTCGCCCGCGACGGCCGCGGCGACCTCTTCCTGTACCGGGGTACGGGCTCCGCGACGGCCCCGTTCGCGGGCCGGCTGAGGATCGGCGGCGGCTGGGGCACGTACTCCAAGCTGGTGGCGCCCGGCGACATCAGCGGCGACGGCCGGGCCGACCTGCTCGCGGTGACCGCGGCGGGCGACCTGTACCGCTACCTGGGCACCGGCACCAACTCCGCGATCAGCCCGCGCGTGAAGATCGGCTACGGCTACCAGACGTACACCAACCTGTACTAGAAGCCCGACAGGCGCCCCGCACCGGACCCCCGGCGCGGGGCGCCTCGCCGTTTCCGCGGACATGCGCTCCGCGCTCCTCGCGGGCCCCGGTCCCTCATACGCGCCCGCGCGCGAGGCGGCGGGGTTCGTTCGCCGGTGCGGCCGTCGCAGGTGCGCGATGGCCGCAAGCGCGCGGCGCCGGCAGTCGGGGTCGCTGCACCTTGCCATGGGCGCTTCCGGCCGGTCCGACCCCCGCCAAGAGAATCTTGAGCGACTGCTCAAAACCGGCTACTGTCCGCGCTGGGGCCGTTTTGAGCGGTCGCTCAAAACGGGGGAGGGGGCGAGCCGTGGCGCTCTACGTCGAGGCGCGTATCCATGCCGACCTGGACACACTCTGGGAGCGGACGCAGGATCCGGCCGAGCATCAGCGGTGGGACCTCCGGTTCACCGAGATCGCGTATCTGCCGTCAGCTCCAGGCGAGCCCCGCCGGTTTCGGTACGCCGTACGCCTCCTGCCCTTCCTGACCGTCGCCGGCACGGGCGTCTCCGCAGGAGAGCGCCACCGGGCCGGCGGCGACCGGGTCTCCGCCCTCCGTTTCGCCTCCCCGGACCCGCTGTCCCTCCTCGCCGTGGGCAGCGGCTACTGGCGCTACGTGCAGGGGCAGGACGGCGTCCGCTTCCTCACGGCCTACGACTACCAGCCGCGCTGGGGTCGCCTCGGCCGGGTCGCCGACCGCGTCCTCTTCCGGCCCCTGATGGGCTGGGCCACGGCCTGGTCCTTCGACCGGCTGCGGCTGTGGTGCGAGAACGGCGTCCCGCCCGAACGCGCCCGCACCCGCTGGCTGCTCGAACTGGGCGCCCGGCTGCTCCTCGCGGGCGTCCCGTTCACCACGACCCTGCTACCGCTGGGTGCGCTCTCGCTCGCCGCAGTCCCGCTCACGGTCCTCGGCCTACTCGCCGCCCTCTGTCTGCCGCCGGCGCCAGGCACCCCCGCCGCCCGCCGCTGCCTGCGCACCGCGCCCGGACGGAGCCGGACTCCCCGCCTCCTCGCCACCCTGGAGCAGCCATGACCTCGATCTTCCGCACCGCCATGGGCGATGCCGCCTTCGGGCGGCTGCACCCGGAGCTGCGCCGACGCTTCTCCGTCGGACTCGACAACGGCGAGCTGTGCGTCGGACGCGGGGTGATGGACCACATCTGGCACGCCAGGGGACCCGTCGGACCACTCGTCCGGCCGTTCCTCGCACTCGGCGCCACCCGCAACATCCTGCTCCCGCGCACCGGCCGGAACACCCCCTTCACCATCGAGAACGTGCCCTACCGCGACTCCTACGGGCGCGAGACCGTCACCTTCGTACGCACCTTCCAACTGCCCAGCGGCCCACGCCGCTTCGACGCCACGATGGTGCACAGCCCCGCCCGCGGCTGCGTCCTCGACTACCTCGGCACCCACCAGCACCTGGCCAGCGACCTGCACCTGACCGCCGAGCCCGACGGGTCGCTGCTCATCCGCTCGGGCGAACACCGCTTCCGCGAGGGACCTGTCGACCTCCGGGTCCCCGGCCTGATCGGCGCCGACGCCGAGGTACGCGAGTCCTTCGACGAGGAGACCGGCCGCTTCCGCATCCGGGTCCGGGTCGTCAACCGTCACGTGGGACCACTGTTCGGCTACGAAGGCTCCTTCACCGCCTCCTACGCCTCCGTCCGGGAGCAGGGGGTCCGACCGGGGCTGCGCCCCGTGCGCGAGGAGGCACGGGCATAGGCGCCGATGACCCCCGACAAGGACTCCTGGACAGCGCCCCGCGCCCGCTCCTCGGGCACGCCATCGCCGAAGACCTCGGCCGCTCCACGCCCGACGGCCGCGGGTGCGAACCAGGAGAGCTGACCTTGCCACCACTGCGACTCGGCCGACGACCTCCTCGCGTCCACCCCGGCCGACCCGGCGCACCTGCGCGCGGGCGCCCGGCCTCGCCCGCGGCCGGCCGGCCCCGGCATGGCCACCGGCCTCGACCCGTCCGGTGCCGCAGCCGTCCCCGTTTCGGAGCAGAGGGAAGCGGGACGGGGCCGACCGGATTCGAACCGGTGTCCTCCTACATGCGGTGAAGGCGCGACGACCACTGCGCTACGCACCCCGTCCCGTCAGCGATCATACGAGCCCCCGCCACGACAGCTCCCGCGCCGGCGGCGTACGACAGGCGGGCGCCGGATGAGCGGGCGGGTCGGATGGTCGGCAGGCCCGGACCGCGGTTCCCCGGCCAGCGGCCGCGGCTGACCTGCGGCTCGACGCGACGAGAGGCCGACACCCCTGCATCCGTCGGCGGCCTGGGACCGGATTGCCGCGGATGCACATGGCGGACGCCCCGTTTAGGGAGTGGATGTGTAGATGAGGTGGTGCGGCTACCTCAAGTTCCGCTCAGATGTGATGACGATTCTTCGAATGTGTCTCTAGTGTCCTCTCATTCGAGGAAGACGGAGCAAGAGGCCGGTGAGCGGAGTGGCAGTGTCCGAGGAGCGCGGGGGTTCTTCCCGGGCCCAGGAAGATCTGGTCGTTGTGTCCGAGTCGCAGAAACGTTTCGGCATGCCACGCGTACTGAAGGACATCAGGCTCGCGATGGGCCGAGGCGAAGTCGTCTTCGCCCTCGTGAAACCCCGCGGCATGCGCTCGCTCGGGGCCGTCGGCGGCGCCGTCGTTCTTGCGCTGACCGCCACCGGGTGCGGTCTCGGGTCGGACCTCGGCGGCAACGGTGAGAAGATCGCCATCGGCATCAAGTTCGACCAGCCGGGCCTGGGCCTGAAGAACGCGGACGGCTCGTACACGGGCTTCGACGTCGACGTCGCCACGTACGTCGCCAAGAAGCTGGGTTACTCCGAGGACGACATCGTCTGGAAGGAGGCCCCGTCGGCCGAGCGCGAGAACCTCATCAAGAACGGCGACGTGAAGTTCGTCGTGGCGACCTACTCGATCAACGAGAAGCGCCTGGCGGAGGTCGACTTCGCGGGCCCGTACTTCCTGACCCACCAGGACCTGCTGGTCCGCGGCGACGAGGTCTCGATCACCAAGGTCGAGGACCTCAACTCCAGGAAGCTCTGCTCGGTCACCGGCTCCACCTCCGCGCAGAACGTCAAGGAGAAGCTGGCTCCGAAGGCCGCCCTCCAGCAGTTCGGCGGCTACTCCGAGTGCCTGAAGGGCCTGGAGGAGAAGAAGGTCGACGCTCTCACCACGGACGCCGCCATCCTGGCCGGCTACGCCTCGCAGCAGCAGCACTGGGGCAAGTTCAAGCTCGTGGGCCTCTCCCTGAGCGACGAGAACTACGGCATCGGCCTCAAGAAGGGCGACACCGCGCTCAAGGGCGACATCAACAAGGCCCTCGGGGAGATGGTGTCCGACGGCACCTGGCGCAAGCTCGTGAGGAAGCACTTCAGCCTGTCGAGCTACAAGAGCGAACCCCCGCCGACGATCCGGAACTGACCCCCACTCGCGAGCGACCGGAAGCCCCTGGCCCCGTCGCTCGCGAGCACGGCGCAACCCACCCCGCGGCCACGACCCGTCGCCCCACCGAGCCCCGGCTCCCTCCATGCTCGCGGGGATGGTCCTGGGCCTCGACGGTTCGATCCCTGCCAGCGGCTGAGGACTCGGAAGCGCTCCTCACCAGGGGCGCGATGACCGCCTGAGCCGCCTGAGCCGCCTGAGCCGCCTCAGCCGTCTGTGCCGTCGTCGGGTGTGACCCCGGTGATGGCCTGTGTCTCCCGGACGAGCATGTCCTGCAGCGGCACGCCGTCGATGTTGCCGAGGATGACGCCGACCCACCCGGTGGACGGGTAGATGGTCCAGTTGGCGGCGATCCCTGGGTTGGCGCCGGCGCGCTGGTACTGCCACTGGCCGTTGACGATGGAGACCGGAATTCCGTAGGCCCCGAACGACGCCGGTTCGTGGGGGAGCTTGGCTCCGGTGAGTACGTCGGCCCAGGGCCGGTCCAGGAGTGTGCCGTCGCCCAGCGCGCGTGCGAACCGGACCAGGTCAGGCGCGGTGGCGAACCCGCCGTCCCCCGGGCCGTCGACGAATGCACGGCCAGGGTTCCTGCCGGGCGTGTGGGGGTCCGGGCTGCCCCTGTCGAGATTGCGGACGGCGTCGACCTGGCTCCCGTCGGACAGCGTCATATAGGGGTGCGCGATGCGCTGGTCGGTGAGCCACTGCGGCCTGGTGCAGAACGCCGCGCCGGTCATGGCGCAGCGCTTGAAGACGTGTTCCTCGACGTGGTCCCAGTACGAAGTGCCGGTCACGGCCTCCACGATCAGAGCGGAGAGGGTGATCTCCGCCTCTGCGTGCGTGGTGTCGACGGTACCGGGGACGCCCACCAGTCTCGCCTGCCGGGCACGCTGTTCGTAGTACCGGTGCACCTCGTCCCGGCTCTGGAAGACGTGGTGCACGTCCTCCTCCGGGCTGGACAGCCTGGAGGTGCCGGAGAGCAGGTGGTGGATGGTCACCTGCTCGGCGATGTCCGTGGTGAAGCCGGTCAGGTGGGTGCCCACCGTGTCCGACAGCCGCAGCTTGCCCTGTTGCGCCAGCTGGAGGACGGCCACCGCTACGAAGGGCTTGCCCGCCGAGCTGAGGCTGAACGCGACGCCCTCGTGGTTGCGGATCCCCTTCTCCCTGTCGGCCATGCCGTAGCTGCGCGACAGCACCGTCCGGCCCCGATGCGACAGCAGCACCACGCCGGAGAACCTGCCCTCGGCGGCCAGCCTCGCCACGTACCGGTCGTACGTTCCGCCGGGACGGGTACCCGGTGGGATGCCGAGGCCGGTCGGTGCCGGGTGGTGCTGCCCCGCGGCCACGGCTTGGCCGGCTGCGGCACCCACCAGCGGCACTGCGCCTGCCGCAACGCCGACGGCCGCGGATCCGCCCCACCCGAGCAGGCCCCGCCGGTCAATACGGCGTAAGGGGTTCAAGTCCATGATCGCGATCCTCTCCCGATCGACAGCCCGACCGTTTCAGGTCTGTCGGTCCATGCCTCCACTGAAGACGGAGGACTGTTGCGGTGGCGTATGCGAATTCCGAGACGCTCGCGATACCGCGAAGCCCGGCACCGGGGAACCGGCGACTCGAGCCGGTCGGTATGCGTGTCGACGAGGGGCGGCCGTCGTGGCGTACGTCCACCAGAATTTCGCCGGACTCGACCGCAGGCATCGCAGCCGGACCTGTCCCGAGGCTTCGCTGAGTAGGCCGCGGCGACAATGAGGCTGGAGTCTCTGACAGGGGGAGACGTGACGGTAGGCGCACGAACGGCGAGACGCTCCCTTCGATCCGCATCACCGTCGACCACCGCCAAGAACGTCATGGTCGGGGTGTGTCAGACGCCCACAGCCATCACATGCGCTGACCAGCAACGTTCCGACGGTGGAGTGGGCTCGGGACGTGCTGTCGGTCGCTGCTTCTACTGTTGCCTCATGGGGAACTACTTTCAGACCGTCGTCGACCTCGACGCCACGCATGCGGACGCCCGCACCCTCGCAGCCAGCGGACTCGACTGGCTGGTCAGGGAGGGGATCGTTCGGGCCGAGCTCACCGACTGTGTTCTCGGGGCCCCGTCGGGGCATCCGCCCGGTCCCTCCTGGGCCAAGGCGGTCGGTCAGGAGGACTGGGTGCCGAGCGACGGACTCAGGATCGAGACCAGCCGCACCGTATTCAACTGCGGTCAAGGCGAACCCAGTTTCGCGGTGTGCCCCCACTGTGCCGGGCGCGCGGAGTTCTACACCGACCGGCTGGAGGAGATCGAGGGTGCGTGGGAACCCTTCGCTGAGGCCATCGACGACTGGAGCGACACAGGCAGCGCGGCAGTCGCCTGCCCGCACTGCCGGCGCGCTGGTGACCTGACCGCGTGGGCCTGGTCGGATGACTACTTCGCCTTCGGGTATCTCGGTTTCGAGTTCTGGGACTGGCCCGACTTCAGTCCCGCGTTCCTCGAAGGTCTCTCCCGCGCGCTCGGAGGGCACCGCACGGTTCTCGTGGCAGGCAAACTTTGAGGGAGCCGGCGTTCGTACGTCCTCCTCCGGTCAACCGTGGCTGCTCGGAGCATGACGAATAGGCCGCGTTGCGTTGGCGGGGTTACACCTGGGGGTGCCTGTTCGGCGCGGATGGAGGTCTTAAAGAGCGTTTTGTCCCGGCGGGGCTGTTTGAGAAGTGAGGGCATTCGCGGGCGGACAACACGGTTCAACGCTTGCGGCTGGGACTCCACTCGTAGGCCCCGGGAGCCGTCTTCACGACTTCAGTTGGCCAGGTTTCTCGAACGCGCTCAAGTCGCCGGTGATGCTTCGGGATCCATGCCGCTTCCTTCGGCTGGAGCCAGAGCAGTGCGGTGAGGCGGTCTGGGTCGTTGAGGGTCACGGACAAGGAGTGGTCCTCGTGCATGTGGAAGTCGAGGCTGAGTCCGCGGTCGCCGCCGATACTCACGTCCGCGCCCGGAGCGAGCCGGGCCAGGGCGCGCTGCCAGGCGTCGAGGTCCCCTTGGAGTAGGAAGAGTTCAAGCCGAGCATCGACGAAGTCGGCGGAGGCCAGGCGTAGGGGGTACCGCCGGATGAGGCGAGGGCCCGTCCGGTCTGCCCCATGCAATTCAGTGTCGTGGCCTGTCCCATGACGGCCGACAGCCGTGCAGGCTCGCCCGGTCGGCCTGCACAGTTGCATAGTGTGCTCATGGATCGATTCGTGGGTCAGGGCCGCCTCGAATGGTGGGCTAATCCGTCGATTTGCCTTGAGATGTACGACATCAACATCACTGCCACTGTCGACGCGGACGGCAAATGGCGGGCGACCGGTCGGCATGCCAACGCCCTTGACGCGACCCAACGCGAGGGTTGGGACTTCCTCATGGAGATGGATCCCCACTTCTCCTTAGCGTTTCCAGGTGAGGACTGCGACGGGATCACGGTGCGAGTCGTCGAGGCCGAGGACGGAACCCTCACGCTCGTGGAGGCACCGGACTGGGACGGCTCCGTGAGCGTCACCTTCGACCTCACCTGAGTTCAGCTCGCAAGGGCAGGAACCCGACTTCGCTACCCTGCCCCCAACTTCAATGCGTCGCCCCTTACTGATCTTTCAGATCGGCGGGGCGCTCGTAGCGGGTGCGGAGCCGTTTGAACTGGTTCAGCCAGGCGAAGGCTTGCTCGACCACCCAGCGCACCTGCCCAGTCCGGAGCCGTGAGCGACGCACTGAGCTGTTTCCAACCTCCGCTTGAGCAGGTCAGATGCAAGGTGAGGGCGGGCTGCAGGCGGTCGCGAGCCGGCAGGTCGGCACCGACATCAACGAAGGGTGGATCAGCGCGCTGGCTCAGACGTGCCTCGCGCCTGGTTGCGGCTAGCGACCACCAGGTATCCATCGCTCTCGGGGTCGAAGGTGGTGGACTGCACCGTGAGCCCGACGCTCCGCAACTGCGCCACGAGGTCCTCGTACCGGTAGGGCCAGATGGACAACCGCTCCGAGCAGGCTCGCACTGCCCCATCCGGCTCGATCTGGGCGACCACGATCTCGAGGAAGTGTTCCTGCTCCCAGTGCTTCTCGATCTGCCAGTAGTAGCTGACGACCGCATCGCGGTCGTTGCGGCGGATGAGTCGATCGCGGACGTCTACCCGTGAGCCGGCGGAGCGCACGAGCTCCCAGTTGCGTGAGTGGAGCACAAGGCGTCCGCCCGGATTCAGCAGCCGCGACATCGCTTCCAGTGCGGTCAGGCGCCCGGCTGCGCCCTTGGCGTGCCCGAGGGAATTGCCGACGCAGAACGCCAGATCGAACGCGGAGTCCTCCAGGTGGTCGGGCAGCTCGTCCCAGCTCGCGCGGAGGGCTTGAAGCGAGACACCATGCTCGTCGGCGGCCTTCTCGGTCCGGCGAACCATCCCGCTGCTGGCGTCTGCGGCGACCACGTCAAGGCCAAGACTCGCGAGACCGACGGCGAGCTGGCCGGTTCCACACGCGCAGTCGAGGACGCGCGCGTGGGGCGGCAGAGAGCCCACGACATCGCTGTAGTAAACCTCGGCTGCCTTGGCGGGGGTCAACTTGTCGTCCCCGATCAGCCACTCGTATACGTCGGAAAGTGCCCCATAACCAGCCACCGCGATAACCTCCATCACTCGACGACACACGGGCTAGACCGCGCCTGCGATTCGGACCTTGCGCCTCGCACTGTGCCGGGCCGTGTCAGCGAAGCATTGAGCAGGACCCAACCACTTCCGGCCGCTGAGACTCCACCAGATTTCGTGGAAACCGCGGCACGACGCACCGACGCAAGTCCCCACTCCATCGGCCCCCGTCGGCCACGATGGGAACCGAGGCCGGCAAGCGCGCGTTCACCGCGGAGCGCCTTAGGCACAGCCATCCATCTTCAGCTTGAGCTGGCCAGATGCAGGGTGAGTACGGCACGGACGAGGCTGGTGATGCGGGTGGTTGAGCAGCGGAGCTTGCGCAGGACTCGCCAGGACTTGAGCGTGGCGATCGCCTGCTCGACGAGGGCTCGGATTTTCGCGTGGGACCGGTTGACGGCCTGCTGATTTGTGGAGAGGTTCTCCCAGCGGCCCCAGTATGGGACGCGGAGCGTGCCTCCCGCCCCTCGGTAGCCCTTGTCCGCCCAACACGTGATGCCGGCATCGGTGAGGACATCGACGATGCCGTGCTGACGAGCGGCCCAGAAGTCATGGATCGCACCGGGCAGGGCCGGTGAGGCCCACAGCAGTCGGCCGGCCGGATCGGCAAGGATCTGCACGTTCATCCCGTGCTTCTTGTGCTTGCCGGAGTAAAAGGGTCGGTCCGCGGCGATGCGATCGGTCGGCAGCAGGGTCCCGTCCAGCAGGACGAACGCTTTCGCCGATGCCGTGCGTGCCGCCCCTGCAAGGCTCGGTGCGAGAGCTGCCAGGACCTCCACCGCCTCGGCAATGTACCGATAGGCGGTCGTGGTCCCGATACCGAACCCAGCCGCGAGCTGGGCATACGGGTGGCCGTTGCGGAGATGGGCGAGGGTAAGCAGGGCCTGTCGGCCCGGAGTCAGCCGCCGCCAGCGGGTGCCGATCTCCTCACGGCGTCGGCGGAGCTCGGTGGACAGGAAGCGCAGGGCAGAGCTGGACACCCGAGGGAATCTTGGTCGTGAACCCGTCTATCAGGGGCTTCACCACGTTGTCAGCCCAACTATCGGACACAGAAGCAGGTTGGAAAAGGCTCACTGGGTGGCGTCATGCCGGTTGTCGCCGGTGAGCGTGACGGCGAGCGGGGTTCCGTGGCGTTCGACGATCAGTTGGTGCTTCGAGCCATAGCGGGCCTGATCGACGGTCGAGGGTCCGACGTGTTCCCTCCTTGAGCGCCCGGACGTGCGATCGGTCCACGGAGCAGTCGTCCAGGTCCAGCAGGCTGGCGCGACGAAGCTCGGTCAACAGGGCGGTGTGCAGGCGTGGCCAGACGCCGGCCTCGGTCCAGTCCCGCAGTCGGCGCCAGGTGTCGGAGTACGGCCTCAGTTCCCCAGTTGCGTACGGATGAACGTCCCCAGTTGATGGCGCGAGTTAGAGGTCTGGACTGTGCGGAGGTCACAAGATCGTCTCTGGTGTAGGCCGTCTGACCTGGCCCTGGCAGGATGCGTGGATGCAGATCCGAAGAATGGTGGGCTGTGTTGGCCTGCTGGTTGCGCTCGTGGGATGTGGTGGTTCCGGTGACGGTGCTGCGGCCCCGAGTGAAGTAGAGCGTGTGGAGGCGACGGCTTCGATGGACCCGAATTCGATCACTGTCCTGGTGACCTTCGTCGGCGGGCCGGCTGACGGTCGGACGGAACATCGGCCGCTGGCCGAAGCGACGGGTGAGGTCACCATCGGTGGTGTGACGTATCGGGGTAACCCGGGGCCTCCGCCAGAGGTGAAGGACACCGCGGAGGGCCTGGCCCAGGTGATGCGACCCGTCTGATGACGGGATCTCTTCAGGCGACGTCGTTGTCTCGCTCGATGGCCATGAGGCGGTTCTTCAGCCGGTAGCTGGGGTCGTTGATGGAGATGACGTCGCAGTGGTGGAGGAGTCGGTCGAGGATGGCGGTGGCCAGGACCTCGTCGCCGAACACCTGGCCCCACTCGCTGAAGGTCTTGTTCGAGGTCAGGATGATGGAGCCCTTCTCGTAGCGCTTGGAGATGACCTGGAAGACCAGGTTCGCCTCGGCGCGTTCGAGGGGCTGGTAGCCGACTTCGTCGACCACGAGGACGCTGGGCCGCAAGTAGGTGCCGAGCTTGCTGGTCAGACGGCCGGTCTCCTCGGCGGTTTTGAGGTTGCGGACCATGTCGTCGAGGCTGGTGAAGTAGATCGAGTAGCCGGCCCGGCAGGCCGCGACGGCGAGGGCGACGGCGATGTGTGTCTTGCCGACCCCGGGCGGCCCGAGCAGGGCGGCGTTGGCCTTGGCCTCGACGAATGAGAGGGTGGCGAGGTCCTTGACCTTGCGCGGGTCGAGCTCGGGCTGGAAGGAGAAGTCGTATTCGTCCAGGGTCTTGTGGTGCGGCAGTTTCGACAGTCGCAGGCCCTGGCGGAAGCGGCGGTCGTCGCGGACGGCGAGTTCTTCGGACAGCACCAGGTCGAGGAAGTCGAGGTAGCCCATCTTCGCCTCGTCGGCCCGGCGGGTGTACTCGTTGATGGTTTCCGCGAGGTGGGGCAGGCCGAGCTTGCTGGCCGTGGTGCGGATGCGGTTGCCGGTCAGCTCGCTCACGACGTTTCCCCTGTGCTCGGGTGGGTGGTGAAGGGGCGGGTGCCGGTCAGCTCGTCATAGACCGACAGCGGTCGGCGACCGACCTCGATCCGTGTGACGGCGGCCCGGCTCAGCAAGGTTTCCAGCGGTCCGGTCTCCCGTCCTGGCGGCGGTTCGCGCCGGGGCTGGGCCGGGATGTCGCCGGTGGTGGTTCGGCGTCCCTTGCCCGTCGGCAGGCCGTCCCAGTGGGTCTCGTCGACGACGCGGACTCCGCGGCCCACCGCCCGCGGGTGGATCGCCAGCAGGCTCTCTCCATCTTTGTCGGGGGCTGTCGAATGGAGCATGACCTGGGACTTCGTGGCCCTGATCTCGACCAGCTGCCGGGAGCGGACCTTGCGGGCCGGCACCGAGTAGAAGTTGCCGCCGAAGGCGACCAGGCAGTCCTTACCGACCGGCCGCAGATGCCGCTCGGCCACCAGATACGGAGTCGGCGGCAGAGGCTTGAGGGCCGCGTGGTCACGGGCCGCACGCTCTCCGATGATCTGCTGGTGAGTCCTGTGAGCCTGGGCCCGCCGCTGCGGGACCCAGGTGGCGAAGGCGGCGTCCATCTCCTCGATGGACGAAAAGGACCGACCGGACAGAACGTGGTCGCGGACGATGAGGACCTGCCGCTCCACCCGGCCCTTGCCCGTGGGCCGGTAGGCCGCCAGGACGTCGATGTCGAAGTCGTAGTGGCCGGCGAAGCCCACCGCCTCCGGATGCAGCGGAACGGCCTCGCCCGGAGCAACGTGGCGTCGGACAACGGTCTTGGTCCGGTCGTAGACGATCGCCATCGGGACGCCGCCGAAGTGGGCGAAGGCCCGGCGGTGGCAGTCGAAGAAGCTCTGCAGGTCCTGGCTGGTGGTGAAGCAGCAGAACGGGTCGCGCGAGTACGACAGCGTCATGTGGAACGAGTAGACCTTCGGAATGCCCATGCCTGACAGCCTGGCGGGCCCAACGAAGGGGGAAGGGCCTGGACATCGGGCGGCCGCCCGAACACGATCTGCGCCGGATCATGGACGCCATCCTCTACGTCGACCGGACCGGGATCCCGTGGAGGTATCTGCCACACGACTTCGCTCCGTGGGAGACGGTTTACGGATACTTCGCCGCCTGGCAGAAGGATGCGGTCTTCGACCGGCTCAACGGTCTCCTGCGGCGCCTGGTCCGGGAAGCCGAAGGCCGCGACGCCGAGCCGAGCGCCTGTGTGCTGGACGCCCAGAGCGTCAAGACCTCTGCGAACGTCCCGGCCGCCGGCCAGGGCATCGACGTCACCGCCGCCAGCGTCTCCGACAACGTAGGCGGCATTCAGGTTCTCTCAAGCATCGCCGCAGACCACCCGCGTGTCACGAAGGCATGGGCCGACTCCGGCTACCGCACCAAGGTCATCGACCACGGCGCCCGCCTCGGCATCGACGTCGAAGTCACCCGCCGCGACCCCGCCCAGAAGGGCTTCAAGGTGATTCCGCGACGCTGGGTCGTCGAGCGGACCTTCGGCTGGCTCAAGCATCACCGCCGCCTCGCCCGCGACTACGAAACCCACCCCCACCGCTCCGAAGCCATGATCCGCCTTGCCATGATCGACCTGATGAGCCGCCGCCTCACCCGCGAAGCCACTCTGAACTGGCGCGGCACATAGCTCACCCGGATAGAGGGTCAGCCCTCGTCAAAGCCGCGGAAGGTCCCTGATCCGTCAGCAGCGTCGGCGAACTCCGCAAAGTCCATGTTGGCGATGCTGAGGTTGGCCGAGACATCAGGAAACCACCGCGTAGGGAGCCTGAACGTCCGCCCAGGCTCGTCCGAGAGATCCACGGCCAGGAGCGAGTGATCCGGATCCTTCATCGTGGCCGCGTCCGCCAGAAAGACATGGACGATCTGCGCTTCTTCATCCGCGGCAGCCTCTTCATCCACCAATGCCCGGACCTCCGCGTCGGCGAAGCGAAGCTCGCTGCCATATGTGGCGTGGGGGTACTCATCGGCCGCGTCGAGCGCAGCTCGAACCGCGTCCCAAGCTCCGTCGTCAGCGAAGTCGGTACGCAGTACCAGCGAGGTCAGATCATCAGGCTGAGGCAGAGGCATCCCGTGATCCTCTCACCCGACGCTGACATCGACCGTCACACCCACCGCACCTGCGGAACTCCTCAAACAACCCGGCGATACCAAACACCCCCGCTGGGACAAAACGCTCTTTTAGACGTCGCTTCTTTTGGCGTGAGCGTTCGTTGATCCGTGCAGCCGGATCTCGGTGAGCGGCTGGTGCCGGACGAGTTGTGGGTGTTGTCCAGGCGGGTGGTCCCGCCGACGGTGGTCACGCGTCCGCAGGGTGGTGGTCGGCGTCGGGCGGGTGACCGTGAGGCTCTGCCGGCGATCATCTTCGTGGCAACGTCAAGCTGCACGGGCAAGTTGGGATCGAAGATCCACCTGATCTGTGACCGTACCGGGCTGCCGCTGTCCCTGGCCATCTCTGGCGCGAACTTGCATGACAGGCTGGGCTTGGAACCGCTTGTGCGAGGTCACCAGCGGTACAAGCGCAAGGCTGAACACTTCCTTGCCTTCGTCGGCATAGCCGCAGTCCTCATCGGCTACCCCCGGTGGATCCGGTGAGCCGGTCGGTCGGGAGACAGACGGCCGGCCCCGGTGGTGTCAGTGACAGCTCGTAGGGTGCGCTGGGATTCGACGAGGAGGTTCCATGGGCTTTTCCGGTCATCTGGTCTTTGCGCGTAGCGAGCGCCCACTGCTGGAAGCACCCCTGTTCGGCAGCACCGGTCTAGGGCTGGGGGGCGATGTGCACGAGTGGCAGCCGCGACCGGGCGGCTGGCAGACCCTGCAGTTGGAACAAGGCATCTGGGAGGACGAGCACCTGCCCACCTTGGTCGAATGGACCGGAGCACCGGCTTGCGTCGCCGACGTCTCCGACAGCAGCATCGCCCTGGTGACCGGCCTGGACACCAACGGGCAGCGCTGGCAGACATGGCTCAACCTGGACCACGCCGCTGCTCTCCTCGTCGAGGAACCCGGGGACGTGGACGACGTCAGCGTATGGATGGCCACCCCGGAGTTCGAAGAGGCCATCGGACACAAGCGTGCAGAGCTCGATGCGGAGGTGCCGACCGATGCCGAAGGCGCTCTCATGTGGGCCTCAGCAGCTGGTGTCCAAACCGCGGCGCAGCAGCCTCGGATCGAGGAACTGCTGCGGACACAGGAGACCTTCGTGGAGGAGCTGTTCGACGCGCTGCTGGACGAGCTGGGCTTCCCTGAAACTGTCCACCCCGCACCTCAGCCATAAGAAGCGACGGCTTAAGCGGCCTCGTGGCGGGGCAGGCGGCGGTAAGGAAGCTCGTCACCGTCACCGTCGCAGAAGGTGACCAGCAGGACGCAGCGGTTCTGACGGCGAGGCCGGGTATGGGTGTCGGGGCCGGGTCGTCCGCCGGCAGTGCCGTCCCGGTCCGGTACCGCTCCCCGACGCGTTTCGGCGCCGCTCCGGTCGGCGCAGGCCAGCAACCGGAGGCCCCAGCCCAGGCGGCGTAGCGAGTGCAGCGCCGCCTGCGGTCCGAGGTGGCACGGGCACCGTGGATCAAAGGTCGCGATCGGCCCGGCGATTCCTATCCGGCCGGCTGCAATGCCCAGTAGTGCGGTTCGATGGGGGCCTGCCTGACCACGATCCGGCCGGTCACGCCGGGATCGTCGACGATCTTCCCGTAGGAGGGGGAGAAATCGCCGGGTGTGTGCTCGATGTCGGCCCACACCACGCTGTCGGGTCCGGCGGAGCCGTAGGAGACGGTCCACTCGGCGTGCCTGTCACCGCAGCTGGAGACCGACACGCTGTGCTGCGATGTCACCATCAGGCAAGTGCGTGGGTTGGAGCCCGGCGGGGAGACTTCCATCATTCCGTCGGGGCGGCGCAGCACCTGCCAGTTCGCCGAGGTGGACGCGGTCTCCGCGCACTCGCCCAGCGACACCACGCCCATACTCGCGTGCGTCTTGGGCCAGACCAGACACTTGCCGTCCGTGAGAGCTGCGAACCGGTACACCCCGTCGACTAGCGGGGCTGAGTGGGCGGGTTGCGCGAGTGCCGCGGTGGCAGCGAGCGCGGCGGCCGTGACGGCGATGACGCGTGAACGCATGGGGTGAGACTCCTCGAACAGCCGTGGTCGATCCGATCACACGGCACAGACGCGGTGGCGGGCCGTTGCCGTCGGAGACGGCGGCGGCACTGATCTTGGAGCACCGGCTCATCCAGCAGCGGCTTGCGGCGCCCGCTGTCACTCGTCCGGCCGAGCCGTGTCATCCGATGGCGTGGCGACTCGGGATGCGGCCTCGCCGCCTGGAACCCCGTGATCACAAGCAGAGGGCAGGACGCCGCCCCTGTACGTCACGGGGGCTGGGTGCTGCTTCGGCGGCGAGATCGGCGGGCCCCGGCGATGTCGCGGTCGGCGAGCTCGGCGAGGTCCGATTCGAGGCAGCGGTCAGTGGCGCCGTCCCCGGCATCGAGCAGGCCGCTGCCCATGCCGCCGTGCCAGCGGGAGCGGGATTGCGGGGGAGGGGGGGCGACGCGTCGCCGGCCGCGGTTCGGTTGCGTTGCCGGCGGCATCTCGCCATAGGTCGTGTCCGCTGGGGAAGGAGAAGCAGAGCGCCTCGCTGTAGAAGGACGCGAATGCGGCTGTTGGTCAGCTCGGCCCCAGGCCGGACAGTCGTCGTTCTGGCCGACGATCGCCGTCTCGGCCTCCCCCTCGGCCTCGGCCTGGGCGACGGCGTCGAGACGTCCTCTGACGCCAGCGGCAGACGCCACGCCAGCGCCAGACACCGACACCAAATGCCGCCCCCCGAGAATCCCCGCCGACGACTACCCGGCTGGCGCGGTGGTGCTGTCCGTGCCTGCTGCATGTGTCGCGAAGGGGCCGTGCAGGGCGGCCCATTGCAGCAGCAGGATGGTCTTGCCGTCGGTGATGCGGCCGTCGCCAGTCATGGCGAGGGCTTCGGCGAAGGGCATTTCGATGACCTCGATGTCCTCGCCGTCCTCCTCGATTCCGCCGCCGGTTCCGGTCCGGTCGCCGGGGGTGTAGGCGGCGGCGAAGAAGTGGAGGCGTTCCGTGACGGAGCCGGGGCTCATGTAGGCGTCGAGGACGTGGGTGAGCCGGCCGAGTTCGACGCCGAGCTCTTCGGCCGCCTCGCGACGGATGGCGGTGGCCGGGTCGTCCGCGTCGAGCAGCCCGGCGGCGGCTTCGATGAGCATGCCGTCGGGGTGGTCGTTGACGTAGGCGGGGTAGCGGAACTGGCGGGTCAGGAGGACGCGACCGCGTGCGGTGTCGTAGGGCAGGACGACGGCGCCGTTGCCGCGGTCGTAGGTCTCGCGCTGCTGTGTCTCCCAACGCCCGTCGCGGCGGCGGTAGTCGAAGGTGGTGCGCCGCAGGACGTGCCAGCCCGTGGAGGTGAGTTCGACGTCGCGCACGACGACGTCGGGATTGCGGTCGAGGTCGCGTCCTGCCTGGTCGAGACCGGTGCGGCCGCGGTGGTCGGGGGTGTCGATACCGGGTCGGCGCTTCACGCGTCCCCCCGCTGGTCGAGGGGCGGCCTCTGCGCGAGGTCATCGGTGAGGGCGGTCCGTTCCGCGATGACGGGAAGGGGGCCGGCGAAAACGGGCCACGCGGCGACTCCCGGGCGGGGGAGGCCGGCGGCCTTGGCCCACGGGTCGTCGGCGCCGGAGAGGTACGGCCCGGCGTCGGTGCCGGAGAGGTGCGGCTCGGCGTCGGTGCCGGAGCGATCCGGCCCGGCGTCGAGGGTGAGCATGGGTGTGGCGGTCATGAGCGCTACGCTACACGCAGAAACGTGCAAGAACAGGAGAGAACGTGAATGCTGGCTGCTGAACGGCGTGACCACCTGTTGGGCCTGCTCGCCCGCGAGGGGAAGATCGTGGCCAAGGACGTCGCTGCCGAGCTGGGGCTCTCGGAGGACACCGTGCGGCGCGACCTTCGCGACCTCGCGAGCGAAGGGTTGTGTCAGCGCGTCTATGGCGGCGCCCTTCCGGTGTCGCCGGCGGTGGCAGACTACGGCGCCCGGCACGCCGTGGCCCCGGACGGCAAACGCAAGGTCGCCGCGGTGGCCGCCGGACTGGTGCGGCCCGGCGGCGTGGTGATCCTCGACGGAGGCACCACCGCCCTGGCCGTCGTCCACGCGCTCCGGAAAGACCTCGCTTGTACGGTGATCACCCATAGCCCGACGATCGCCGCCGCGCTGCTCGAGCATCCGCGGGCGGAGGTCTTCATGCTCGGCGGCCGCCTGTTCAAGCACTCGGCGGTCGCCTGCGGCGCGGCCGCGGTCGAGGCTGCGCAGAACGTCTCCGCCGATCTCTTCCTCCTGGGCGTCACCGGCGTGCACCCCGAGGCGGGGCTCACCACCGGAGACGCGGAGGACGCGGCGATGAAACGCGCCCTCGCGGCTCGCGCCGCGGACACCTACGTCCTCGCGTCCTCCGAGAAGATCGGCACCGCTTCCCGGTACCGGGTCCTGCCCTGGGAGGACGTCAGCGGGCTGATCACGGACAGGCCCCCGCAGGACCCGGTGGTTGGGCAGCTCATGGCGAACGGCGTCGAGGTGCTGCCGGCGGGTTGACCGACGGCGGTGGCACCGACCTCGCAGCGGCCGCGGGAAGACGCCCGCCCGCACGCAGGAGGACGCCCGCCCGCAGTCAGGCACCCGGGGCCCGCCCTTCGGGGGCGGGCCTCGCTTCCGCGCCGTCGACGCGCCCACCGCCGGGCCGAAGCCCGACGGTTCGACGGCGCCGTGACCGCGCGCAGTTTCCGGTCGGCGTGAACTGTCCCGCCCAGAGGCGGCGTGTCAGGGCCCTTGGGTGCCCGAGCGGCGCTGGTCGCTCTCGCTGCGGAGGTCCGCGGTGCGGCGGGCGAGGGTGTCGACTCGTTCCGCGAGGCCGGCGGGCAGCGGGGGTCGGGCGGTGCGCGCGCGGGCGAGGGGGGACAGGAGGTTGGCCGGGTCGTCGTCCGCGAGGGCCTGGCTGAGGTCGCGTCGCAGGGCGGCGGGGAGAGCGTCGAGTGCGGTGATCTGCCCGGCGAGCTGACGCAGGTCGGCGGCGTTGTCCCGGGCCCAGTTGGTGACGGTGCGATCGGCCGCGCGGCGGTCTCGGGTGGCCTGGACGCGCTCTTCGCGGGTGGCGCCAGGGGTGCCGGGGCGTACGCGCAGGTAACGGCGTTCTGCGGCCTGCCGGCTGGTGACGCCGAGGGGGGTGGCGAGGTCGGCCCAGCTGGCGCCCGCGTCGCGGGCGGCTTCGATCAGGCCGGGCTCCCAGCCTGCGAGCTGCTCGCGGAGCTCGCGCAGGAGCAGGAGTGCCGTGAGCGCCTCTTCGGAGGAGGCGCTCGGGTGGGTGGTCGGCGTGCCGCCGGATCGCGCCGCGCGGACGGCCTCGTCGATCGCGGCGAGCGCGACCAGCGCCGCCTGGCAGCTCACGGGCTCGTCGCCTCCGGTCATGGGCATCACGCTCTTCCTGCGGCCGGCTGTCGTCCATGCGATGACACTGAAGTTGTCATCCATCCGTTGACATGTTACAACGGAGTCAGGTGAAGCGCATTGGCAGCCACTGCCTGAACCGATGGAGGTGTTCCCATGTTGATGCGCACCGATCCGTTCCGGGAGCTCGACCGCCTCACCCAGCAGATGCTGGGTACGACCGGCACCTGGTCCCGTCCCTCCGCCGTCCCGATGGACGCCTATCGCGACGGGGACGCGTATGTGATCATGCTGGATCTCCCCGGTGTCGCGCCCGACGCGATCGACATCGACGTCGAACGGAACATGCTGACCGTGAAGGCGGAGCGCCGACCGGTCCAGAAGTCCGACGAGGTCCAGATGGAACTGTCCGAGCGGCCCCTCGGCGTCTTCTCCCGCCAGCTGATGCTGGCCGACACCCTCGACACCGAGAAGATCACCGCGGACTACACCGCGGGCGTGCTCACTCTGCGCATCCCGATCGCCGAGCGGGCCAAGCCCCGGAAGATCTCGATCGGCAGCGGCGACGACCGCAAGCAGATCAGCGGCTGAGCCGCGCCCGTAGGCAGGGAGCGGAGGGCGACGGTTCTCGCCTCCGCCGCTCCGCTCCCGCTCATCCCCGCGTACACAAGGGGTCGCGATGAGACTGCCATGGCAGACGTTCCTCGACCGGGTGCAGGAGCGCGGCGCCTACGACACGCCGCACGAGGCCGAACGCGCCGCCCGTGTCGTACTGGCCCTCCTCGGCGCCCATCTGGTCGGTGACGTGCGGGCCGCGCTCGCCGCCCGCCTCCCCGAGACCTTCGCCGTCATCCTGCTCAACCCGCTCCAGGCCACCGAACCACTCTCTCCGGAACGCTTCGTACGGGCGACCGCCGCCTGGATCGAGGGGGCCAGCGAACGGACGGCGGCGTGGGACGTCGGCGCCGTGCTCAGCGTCACCGCCGACGCCGCCGGCGAGGACCTCACCGCCCGGATGCTCCTCCAGCTCCCACCCGGCTACGACCTGCTCTTCGGTCGGCCACACCTTCCCAGGTGAACCCGACTCGCCCTGCCGACACCTGTTCGCTCCGCCCGGCCGCGACGACCGGGCCTGAAGAGAACGGCGACCTGCACCCCCATGACTCTCCAGACCGAAACCACCATCCAGGACCGCACCGACACCACGTACCCGACCGACAGGTCCGCGGCGATCCGGCAAGGAGCCTCCTACGCCGCCCTCCTCGAACGCGTCCGCTACGAGGGCGCCTACCCGACCCGTGAGCGCGCCGAGGACGCGGTCCGCTCCGTGCTGTCGGCGCTGGGACGGCAACTCGTCGGTGACGAACGCGTCGACCTCGCCGGCCGGCTGCCCGTCGAAGCCGCTCTGACCCTCACCGCGCAGATCCCCGTCACCACGCCCCTCACCGGCTGGGAGTTCGTCAAGGACCTCGCCCAGCAGACCGGCGGCAGCCTGGCCACCACCAGATGGGACGTCGGTGCGGTCCTCACCCCGATCGCCCGGCTGGCCGGTCCCGACCTCACCGACCGCATGATCCAGCAGCTGCCTCCCGGCTACGCCCTCCTCTTCGGCAAGGCGGAACTCCTGACCACGCCCGGAGGCGGCAGGGACGCGAGGACACGGAGCGGCCGTTGACCGAGGCGCCGACAGTCTCGGTGCGGTGCGGTGCGGTGCGGTGCGGTGCAGACGGCGTACGGCGTACGGCGTGACCGAGGCCGGCCCGACGGCCGTGCCCGCGGGTACGGCCGTCGGGTCGGGACGACGCGAGGAAGCCTCGAACATCCGGTGGACCGCATCCCGCCGGTGGCCGAACCCGCTGGGGTGGTGGCTGCATCCCGGGGCGTGCGGCCCTGCCGGCATGTGCGGCAGGGCCCCCGGCCGGCCTCAGCGCAGGACATCGGCCCGTACCCGCTCGCCCGGTGTCGCGATGTCAGAAGCGCGCTTTCCGCGGCGCGCGCGGCCATCACCTGCCAGTCGTCCCCGATGTCCTGTTCCGGCACCCGGATGCGGGGAAGCGGATCCCCGAGCCTGCCCGCGCCTGCGGGGTGGAACGGCGGGCGGGCGGTGCCATCGAGCTGGTCGGCCTCGTCGGCCCGCCGCCCCGTCGCCCCGCCGCCCGCGCCACCTCGCCGAGGTCCGCGGGCGAGGGCCCTCCGTGGCTGTCAGCAGGGGATGTTGAGCGTCATGCTGGAACCCTGATAGGAGGTCTCGTACGCGTTCTGCACGCTGCCGTTGACCATCCCGGAGTACCGGTACATGGTCACCCCCTCGTCCGAGACCCACTCGCCCTCGTACGTGAAGGTGACCTCGTGCGAACGGATCTCGCTGTCCCACACGTCGCCGCACCCGACGTCGGCGGCAGCGGTGCTCGCGCCCCCCAACACCAGGCTCAGCCCGAGCAGGGCGGACGCAGCGATGCCGAGTGGTTTGGCCTTGAACGTCATGGTTCCCCCTTGGTCGGCGTCCCGCGCCGGCTGCGCAGGGCGCGTGTGGAACGTACCTCGGAGGAATCGGCTCCGGGATGGGCCATTTACGCCACAGAAGGGAGAGAATCCGACATTCCATCTCATGGTCCCGGCCCGGAGCAGTCGACACGAGTCTCCCTGCAGGTCAGGGACCTCAGGCACTCCGGTACGACGGCGCCGTGGGGTCCCCGTGGGGCCGGGGCCGCGGCTGTCTCGGTTCCGGGTGTCAGGCGCGCCACACCTCGGCCGCGGCGAGGAACGCCGACGACGACGGGCGGTCCGGTGTTCCTCCCAGACGGATCTCGCCCGGCTGGATGCGGCCGTCGACGCGTGCCCGGGCTCGTCCGCACGGGCCGAACACCAGGCTCAGGCTGTGTTCCACGCCGGCGGCCAGTGGGAACCGGTCGGTGGCGAAGGCGCGCCGGTCGAGCACGTCGGCCATGCGGACGTCGATGCCTCCGCCCCGGACCTGCAGCCCGGACGCGAGGTCGAGCCGCACCAGGACCTCGGACTGGTGGAACCGGGGGGCGGACCAGGGCAGGCCGTCGAGTTCGGGGAAATGGCGGACGAAGTGATTGGCCAGCCAGAGGGCGAGCTGCGGGTCTTCCCCGACGGCCCGCATTCCGTCCGGCCGCCAGAGCACGACAGTGTTCCCCGCCCCATGGGTGGACCACTCCACCTGCCAGATGGAGATGTAGGCCGTGCACGAGCCTGACGTGTCGAAGAGCTGGAGGCCGGGGTTGGCGCCGACCAGGATCGGCTTGCGCAGTGCGGGATCGTTGCCCGCAGCGGCGCCGTCGGTCGACGCCGACGCCGACGCCGACGCCGACGCCGACGCCGACGCCGACGCCGACGCCGACGACGCCGACGACGGGGTGGCGGTGGCCAGAAGCCCCGTCGCGCCGAGGGCGGCACCCATGCGCACGATGCCGCGTCGGCCGACGGCGGCGAGAGGCCGGCTGGGACTGGCGTTCGTAGGTGTTCGGTCGGAGCTCAAGGCGCCTCCTCGGTCGTGGTCGTACGGTCGCGGTTCACCATCCGGCGGGATCGGCGGTGGCTGCCATGCATTCGAAGCCCTTCGAATCCATCGGCCCGTCCCGGCGGCGATGGGACACTCTCGGGATGGCGATGAGGGTGCAGCTGGACGCACGGGCTTGGAGCAGGTCACGCTTTGCCACGTCTGCGGCCATGGAGGTTCTCGGTGTGCTGCGCCACCGCGGCCGGCATCCGGCTGCTCACGCACGGCAGTGGTATGCCCGTGCCCGGCAGGTACTGCCGCCGGGGCAGCGGGCGCTGCTGGAGGCCCTGGTGCCCGCCGATCACAGCTACACCCCGGACTTCCTGACACCCGTGCCGCGCCCCGGCGAGTCGATGTCGCAGGTGGCCGCCCGTATCGCGGCGACCCCGGGGGAGGAGGTCGACTACCAGCTCGACATCGCGATCCGCGGTCGGCGTGTGTGGCCCCACGTTCTCGCGCAGCATCGCAGCGAGGCGTCCTACGAGCGGTGGCGGCGCCCGATGCCCCAGGCGCTGGCGACGGTGGCACGCGACGGCGGTGCCGCTGTGGCGACTGCTGCCGCCGCGGCGATGGCGACCCTGTTCGAGTCCGTACTCGCGCCGGACTGGCCACGGGTCCGAGCGGTTCTGGACGCCGACATCGGCAACCGTGCCGACCGGATGGCCGCGCACGGCGCCGCGGCGGTGCTCGACGACCTTGGCGAGCGAATGCGGTGGTCCGGCACCGAACTCGTCCTGGAGCGCCCCTACTCCGGCGTCGTCGACTGGGCTGACGAAGGAGTGCTCTTCGTGCCGGCCACCACACATGTCGGTCCGGTGCTGTTCGCTGCGGAACGTCCCCACCCGCCAGTGCTGATCTATCGGGCGCGCGGCATCGGCGCTCTCGGGGAACGTCCGGCCGGCGCGGCGGAATCGGCCCTGGCGGGACTGGTGGGCGTGACCAGGGCCGCGCTGCTGACCACGCTCGACGTGCCGGCGTCCACGGTCGAGTTGAGCCGGAGGACCGGCTGGAGCAGCGCGACCGTGTCGTACCACCTCGGCATTCTGCTGCGGGCGGGGCTGGTCGATCGATACCGCCGAGGTCGCGTCGTCCGATACGCAAGGACCGGCCTCGGGACGGCGCTCGCGGCCACATCGGCGGAGGAGTAGGCGTTCCGTGCCGTGTGCGGCCACCGCCTACGGTCCACACGGACGGCCCGACGCTCGTGCCGCAGCAGGCAGGATCTGTCCCGATCGACGAGCCCCGTCCGGTCGGGCTTCGTCGCCCGCGATGAGTTTTCCCACCTGCGTCCGTCTTACCTGGTGAACACCACCGGAAGCGGAGGCACGGGATGAGCAGGACCACCCGCATCACACAAGTGGCCACGGTCGGGATCCGCGTCACCGACCAGCAGAAGGCCGTCGACTTCTACGTCGGTGAGCTCGGCTTCGAGCTACGCCGGGACGTGCCCTTCGGCGACGGGCGCTGGATCGAGGTGGCACCGCCCGGGGCGACGACGACGGTCGCGCTCGTTCCCGAAGGCGTCCCGTCCGGCATCCGCCTTGCGACACAGGACGCCGACGCCGCCCACGCGGACCTGCGCGCACGCGGCGTCGATACGGATGCACAGGTCGTGCGGATGGGGCCCGCAGCGCCGCCCATGTTCGCTGTGCGCGACCCGGACGGCAACAACCTCATCCTCGTCGAAAGCTCGTGAACAGGAGGCATCAGTGATGGACAAGCAGTTCACCGCGACCTTGCAGAAGAGCCCGAACAAGGGCGGCTGGACCTACGTCGTGTGGCCCGAGTCGGCGGAGTTCTTCGGTACCCGCGGCCTGGTGAAGGTCCGCGGCACGGTCGACGGCCATCCGTTCGAAAGCTCGTTCATGGCCTTGGGGGACGGCACGCACAAACTGCCGGTGAAGGCGGAAGTGCGCAAGGCGATCGGCAAGGAGGAAGGGGACACCGTGACCGTCCGCCTGGAGGAGCGGTTGGACGCCTGACACCCGGAACGACGCTCCCCGCGCGATGCTGCGCGCGATCTGGACGGTTCTCCCCGCCGGCGCACCCCGGCGTGATCGGGCCGTAGCAGAGCGGGTACGCCGGCGGCTGACCTGCAAGATCGCGATTTCCGCTCAGCCTTACCGCTCAGACACCGACGTCTGTGTCCGCCGGTCCGTCCCTTCAGGTAGGAGAGAGGAGGGGAAGGCGGATGGCGGGACGGGAGGACGGACGACGGTCCGGAGCGGGTACGGGAGGAGAACCAGCCGCGGGTCGGAGGCGCGGGCGAAGTACCGGCTGTTCCCCGCGGCCGCGGGCGGCCCCGCAACAGCATCACCGTCGCGTGCGGGAGGGTCTGCGACCTGTCCCTGCGGGCATGGTGCCGACGGTCCGAGATTGCCGAGTGTCGTGTACTGGGGCGACTGCGTCTACCGCTGTTCCCACGCGGTCCGCGTGAGTTCGTATTCGACTTCACCGTGTTCGGAGCCTTCGATCGCCTCCGGCCAGTCCCCGGTGAAGTTCCGGACGAAGGACAGGCCCGACTTCTCCATGACGCGGCGGGAGCGGGTGTTGACGGCCATCGTGTTCGCCGTGACCCGCTCGACTTCCAGGTCAGTGAACCCCTTGCGGATCAGGGCCTGGGATCCCTCAGTGGCGTAGCCGTGCCCCCATGCCGCCTGGTTCAAGCGGTAGCCGAGTTCGACCACGGCGGGGCTGTGCTCGTCCAACGGTCGGAACTCGAACCAGCCCAGGAAGGTGCTGGTGGTCTTCTCCTGGGCGGCCCAGTATCCGCGGGTCTCCCAGCACGGGTAGTCCTGGAGGAGTCGCGGCAGGACGCGCGTCTCGATTGCCTGACGGCTTGTGGTGCGACCTCCGTTGATGAAGCGCATGACCTCGGGGTCGTTGTCCAGGGCGAGCAGGTGGTCGGTGTCGGCCGTCGTGAACGCGCGCAGAACGAGCCGGCTGGTCTCCAGGAAGTCGGACATGCCGCGATCTTCACCACAGGCTGGCCGGGCCCGCCACCGGTTTTCCGGCGAACGGCCGTCGTTGGTGTACAAGCCACGCGGACCGCCGATCGCTCGATGAGGGTGCCACGCGCGAAGCGGGCCGCGGCCCGGACCAGTGCGACGAGGCGCTGCGGCTTCACAGCTTGTCCCTGCTGCTGGACGGACTCCACCGGTTTGAAGACCATCGCCAAGGCGGCGGACGAGCTGTCGGCGCCGTTCAACTGACGCACCGGCGACAGGACTGCTCCCCGCGCCCGTTCTCGCTTAGAACCGGGACGGACTCCCTTCTGGGACCTGCATTCTGCGAACAGCCCGGCGCATGACGGCCCCTCAGCAGCCTTCTTCCGGTTCCCGTACCACGGGCGCGGCCAGCCGCAGGCGCTCACCTCTGGTGCCTTGCATCTGGCGGTCCAGGAATTCGATCACTCGCGTCTCCGAACGCAGAAGCCGTTCTCGCTGCTCAGGAGGAAGAGATGCGAGGAGGTCGACCAGGACGCGCCGCCGTGGGATGTGCACCATGTTGCCGGAGTAGATCCGGCACGTGGGACACCAGGCGAGTCCGATGCACCGCTCGAACATCGGGGACTCGCGAGGATGGAAGCGATACTGGTACGAACGGCTGGCGCTCCGCAGGCGGCGCAGACGCGTCGATCGCCGTCGGGAACCGTGTCCCAGCTCCCGACCTTTCGCCGATACTGTCGCCCGGCCGATGCTCTTCAAGTCGTCATGCCGAGCATTCTCGCGCACGGAGAGCCGCGCAGCACAGCCTTCGAGCGAGTCTTCGACCGACTACAGAACGTAATCGACTCTTGGTTGCGTTGAGGGAATCCGTGTCTGAATTCGTTCACCCCGATAGAGATAGAGCGTCCATGGGTGCCCCATCGCCGCGCTCGCCCCTGGCTGTTCCTCGTTCTGGTCGAGGCGGGTTTAGATAGGACTTGTCCGGCCGATCATGACGTGAGGGTGAGCAACGAGACCAACACATCGTCTGCCTGCGGGCGACGGCAGGCGCGGGGCGCCGTCGCCCGCGCCAGGCTCCATCAGTTGGAGGACGTGGCGTCCTCAGCCGCCCGGACCTTCTTGACGCAGGCATCATCGTAGGCGTTCAGACTGAGCGTTCGGTTGTCGGAGAACAGGCGGTACTCCATGACTACGGTCCAGCCGCGCTTCTTGAACACCGCCCCCACCACATCGACTGTGCCGTCCGGTGCCCTTCGCTCATTGCGCTTCTTGACCTCTGTCCACCCACGGCCAGTCAACGCGGCCGCCAGGGCATTGGTCCGGTCCACGTCCAGCGTGGAGGCGGCTGTGTCGAACCCCTTGTAAGTGACGAAACACGCAGCCAGCGAGTACTTGGACGACTCCGGCATCGAGGCCGCTTCCGGATCGCTCGGCGGCGCCCCGACATCCCTGGTGATGCCGTCGAGCACCAGGCGCATCTTGGCCTTGGTGATCGGACCGGAGTCCTCCGGCCTCGCTGAAACCGGAGCGGAGGTAGCCGCAGACGTCCCGTTCACATTCCGATCGATGGCATCGCCCCCGCAACCGGCCACTCCGATCGTCACCGCCGCCGTATAGACGACAGCCCACCCCACCCTGTTCACACGCATCCCCTTCAGCGCACGGGAGACGAATACTCCCGTGATCAGGGAAGGAGTGTGACACGAGGCGCCGACGGTCGAGGATGCAGGTTTGCCTCGCCTGTCCACTGCGCTCGCGGACGCCGGGCACGCCAGGTTGAGTGACGTCGCCGCCTCGTGGACCCGGTTGTATGCGGAGGACGGCGAGGTCATCGACACGGAGATTGCCGACGTGAATGTGGGAGATCTGGCTGCTCTCCTCAGCAGCGCCCGCCGCCAGAAGCAGAGCGTCTACTGCTGGGTCGCGTAGGAGCTCATGTCCGAAGCCAGATCGTGACGGCCGCGGCGGTGGCAGTGCCGAGGAAGACGTAGCCGCGCTTGTCGTAGCGGGTGGCGACTGCCCGAGACTGTTTCAGGCGGTTGATCGCCCGATCGACGGTGTTGCGTTTCTCGTAGCGGTCCTCGTCGAAGCCGGGCGGCCGTCCGCCACGGGCGCCTTTACGCAGGCGAGCCGCCTGGCTGTTGGTCTTCTCTCCGGGATGGTGTGGCGGATGCCCCGCCGTCGCAGGTACTCGCGGATCGGTCCGTTGCTGTAGGCCCTGTCGGCCGCGAGGCTGTCGGGCTTCTTGCGCGGCCTGCCCAGGCCAGATCTGGGCACCCGGATTTTCTCCAGGACCGGCGTGAACTGGGTGCAGTCCGCCCGCTGACCGGGTGTGACGACCAGGGACAGCGGGCGGCAACGCCCGTCCGCGCTCAGGTGGAGCTTGCTGGTGAACCCGCCCCGCGAGCGGCCCAGGCCCTCACCTCCCGCACCACCTCCACCAGACGGGCGACGAGACTCTGCCACGGCGTCTCGTCCTGGTGTTCCACCCCTGCGGCCCCCTTTTGTCCTGGGGCCGGCGGCGGGTCGGTGCGGGCGCCGGCTGCATGCTGATGCGCGCGGACAATGGTGGAGTCGACCGAGATGTCCCAGTCGATCTCGCCTGCGGCGTCGGCCGCGGCCTGGACCTGCTGGAGCAGACGCTTCCAGGTGCCGTCGGCCGACCACAGGCGATGGCGTTCGTAGACGGTCTTCCACGGCCCGAACCGTTCGGGCAGTCACGCCACTGCACCCCGGTCCGCACCCGGTGCAGGATCCCGTCGATCACCTGCCGGTGATCCCGCCACCTGCCACAACGCCCGTTGTTCACCGGCAGGAACGGCCGCAGCCGTTCCCACTCAGCATCGATCAGATCACCCCGCCCCATGCCCACAGCAACGACACGGGCACGGAGTAGTCACATGATCGGCCGGACAAGTCCTAGCGGCCGGCCCGCGCGTGGCATCCCGGCATGACCACGGCTTCGAAGGAGGACATCACGCACATGAGGCCGAAGCAGCGCAACAAGTACCACCGCCTCGGCTTCACATGGCCAGAGATCAAGAAGATCAACCGTGCCATCGGCCGCGGCGAGACAACCCTCACGCTCAAAACCACGGCCGGCGAAGTCACACTAGATCTCCCGCCCAGATGGCGCTGACCGCGAACCCGCCCGCAGCGACAGCCGGCACCGGCCCTGCATACGACTGCTCCAGCACCGCTAGCCGACGAGGTCGGGGCGGTGGCGCAGGTCCGCATACGCCCGCGACCTGACCCTCGCCTCGCCAGGGGTGCGCCGTACCGGAGTCATCCCGGATGTGGCCCACTGCCGCTGGAGGGCATCCATCACCGCGGCAGCGATGACTTCGTCTGCGGCAGCGATGTCCAGGACCACTAGCCCCGGTTCTGCGACGTGCTCATCGTTCTCCATGCCCCCAGCGACGTGCTCCGCTAGCGTCCGGTTCGCCAGCACAGTGAGAAGCCCCGTACGGGGGAGTCTGCTCACCGACTCGCCCCTCGGTAGCCGCGTCGGCCACATCTCGGCCGCAGAAATGAAACGCAGCCGCATCCGCTGACAGGAACGGACGGCTGAGCGTCCCATGCCAGGGAGCCGTGCCAACCCCCGAGCGGCACGAATCCCTCTCCGCCGTAGCCTCTGTCAGCTCCCCCCGACCAGTCACGCAAGGGCCAACGAACCAGTGGGCGGCATGGGTACGGTCAGCACCTGCGATGCCACCACGCCAACTCCGGGTCTTTCGTCGGCTCGTGATGCGTGCGCTTGAGGAGCACCGCGTCCAGGCGCTCGACCTGTACCCGAAGCTCGCCGGCGGCCCTCGGCGGAAGCATGAACAGAGCATCCTGCAGCTTGTCCCGGGCCCAACCCTCGCCGCAGCAGAAGCACGTGAACTCCTCCTCCCACGGCCTCCACCGGCGCCTCGTGCCGTGGACGCGCACGGACCACACGCTCAGCGCCGCCGCCACGATGCCCGGAGACGATCGATCCCGTTCGAACACACGGACAGCCGCATTCGCCGCTCCCGACAGACCCGGGACATCGCGATACCGCAACCAGGGGCTACGCCAGCCGCGCCCCCGAGGCCGAAGCAAAGCTGGTGGCCTACGAGGCACGGCCCCTTCGAATACAAGTCATGGGCAACATTCTCCCACAACCCAAGATCGGCCGGACAGAACCTACTGTAGGTCGTGTATCAAAAGTGGATCTTGGGCTGTGCATGATCGCGGTTCATGGGGCGGGGGATCTCACAGCCGAGCAGTGGGCAACGCTGGAGCTGTTGCTGCCGAGAGGGGCGAAGCCGGGGCGGCCACCGGTCTGGTCTCGGCGGCAGTTGATCGACGGCATACGGTTCCGGGTCCGGACCGGTGTTCCCTAGGAGGATGCTGTGTCGGAGAAGGTCGAGTCCGGCGCGTCCGTGCATCTGGCTCATGGCCCTCTTGGTGCGGGTGTTGACGCCCTCGGTGCAGCCGTTGGGGTAGGGCAGGGTCAGGCCGGCGTCGACGGCGGCGCCTGGTCGAATTCCGGGCCGTTGGCCCATCAGAGGACCGGGAACCACGGAGGCAGCCTCGACTGCCTCCGTCACCCCCGCCCCACCGAACCGCGGATGGCGGCACCCGGCGAGCCACCGCACATTCGCCACCCGCACCCGATTGATTCTCCGACGAGCCGGTAGTCCCACCCCACCGCCTCGTACGCAACCTGCGTACCGGCACGACGGGGTGGGGTGGAGCCTGTCCCGTAAGGCCAGAAGACGAGGAGCCACTGCGAACGGCCCGCCCGCAGCGCCGGGGACAGTGTCACCCGCTCCGGGGCTCGTGCGGGTGAGCGGGTGACCTGCGGCATGTGAGGCGGATGCCTGGGGACGCGGGGCGGGCTACGTCCCCGCACGATCAGGGAGGAGCCCATGGTGGTGTCGGCGTGCCATCCGGGGCCAGGTCGTAGGGCCACAACCTGATCGGTCGACCTTCTACGGCGTAGGGGCGCCGTGGTTGGCGGCTTCCCTGTAGAGGGCTTCGGCCTCCCTTCGGCCCTCCTTCGGCACCCCTTCGTTCCCCGGCCCCCACCGCCTCCGGGCCCACCCGGTCAGGGCGGAAGGGGCGCGGTCAGGTGGGTCAGGCGAGGGCGACCAGGTCGCGGTAGTCCTCGCTCCACAGGTCCTCGTCCGCGTCCGGCAGGAGCAGGACGCGGTCGGGGCGGAGGGCGTCGATGGCGCCCTCGTCGTGGGTGACCATGACGATCGCTCCGGGGTAGGAGTCGACGGCCGCAAGGACCTCGGTGCGGGAGACGGGGTCGAGGTTGTTGGTCGGCTCGTCCATCAGCAGCACGTTCGCACCGGAGTGGACCAGGCCGGCCAGTGCCAGGCGGGTCTTCTCGCCGCCGGAGAGCACCCCGGCGCTCTTGTCCGCGTCGTCCCCGCTGAACAGGAACGACCCGAGCACCCGGCGTGCCTCGCCGTCCGTCAGGTGCGGTGCGGCATCCAGCAGGTTCTCCAGGACGGTGCGCCCGGGAGCGAGCGTGTCGTGCTCCTGGGCGAAGTAGCCCAGCCGCAGCCCGTGCCCATGCACGACCCTCCCGGAATCAGGCCGCTCTGCACCGGCGAGCAGCCGCAGCAACGTGGTCTTACCCGCGCCGTTGAGGCCCAGGACCACGAGACGGCTGCCCCGGTCCACCGCCAGGTCCACACCGTCGAGCACGCGGTGGCCGTTGTAGGACTTGGAAAGGCTGACGGCGCCCAGCGGCATCCGGCCGCACGGCAGCGGCTCGGGCAGCCGGATCCTGGCAGTCTTCTCCGTACGGCGGACCGGCTCCAGGTCGGCCAGCATGCGCTGCGCGCGCCGGGCCATGCTGCGGGCGGTGACCGCGGTGGCCGAGCGGGCCTTGATCTTCTCCGCCTGCGCGTGCAGGGCGGCGGCCTTGCGCTCGGCGTTGGCACGCTCCCGCTCCCGCCGGCGCTGGTCCGCTTCCCGCTGGGCCAGATAGTCCGTCCAGCCGGTGTTGTGAACATCGATCGCCGCCCGGGTGGCATCCAGGTGGAAGACCCGGTTCACGACATCGGCGAGCAGGGCAGTGTCATGGCTGATCACCACCAGGCCGCCCCGGTACTCCCGCAGGAAGGTGCGCAGCCAGGTGAGCGAGTCGGCGTCCAGATGGTTGGTCGGCTCGTCCAGCAGCAGCACTCCGTCGTCCCCGGCGAACAGGATCCGAGCCAGTTCCACGCGGCGCTTCTGCCCGCCCGAGAGGTTGCCGACCAGCTCGGCCATCACCCGTTCGGGCAGGCCCAGACCGGCCGCGACACGGGCGGCCTCGGCTTCGGCCGCGTATCCGCCTCCGGCCTGGAAGGCCGCCTCCGCCCGGGCATAGGCACCCATCGCCCGCTCCAGGGCGCCGGGGACACCAGCCTCGGCCATCGCGGTCTCAGCCGCCCGCAGACGACGCAGCGCCGCATCCAGGGCGCGAGCGGACAGGATACGGTCGCGCACCGTGACCGCGGGGTCGGCGCCGCGGGAGTCCTGCGCGAGGAACCCGACCGGGCCGGTATGAACGATCGTCCCTGCAGCGGGCTTGGACCGTCCGGCCAGGGCGGTCATCAAGGTGGTCTTCCCCGCACCGTTAGGGCCGACCAGGCCGATACGGTCGCCGGCGGAGACGGTAAAGGAAAGGTCCGAGAGCAGCAGGCGGGCACCTGCACGCACATGGACATCACGAACAGTGATCATTGGGTTACGCTCCGAAAAAGCAAAAGGACACACTTCTGGCGTGGAAGCGGGTCCTCAGCTAGGAAACTCGGGGCGTAGACATGGCACTACCGTAAACGACATCCCGGGCAGGCCACATCCGCGCGGGGAAAGCGAGCACCCGGACCGCCCAGTCGGCGAGTCGGCGTACGGCCGTGACGGCTTGACAGCGGTGCGCGGAAGCCGCCCGCCATCACGTCGTCCGGAGTGGGCGGCTGTCCCTCGGGCGTGGCGGACCGAAGCGGATCACCGCGTAGACCTGCCGCCTGGCTTCTCCTCGACGCGCCCGCCGCGTTCAAGGCCGCGCACGGACACGTTTGGCCCCCGCAGAGGCACGCTCAGGACGGCGTCCGGCTGGGCGCGGGCCGACCCGCTGCCCCAAGCCAAGGGCCGGACCCTGCAGGAGTACGGAATGGTCTGGCGCGTGGACCTGCCCCCCTCCAGGAACGACAGCCGGCCGCCGCCTCCCAGCGTCGCGAACACGACCACCTCCGCGTTCCCCCACGGCACGTCCGCGACGGAGTACGGCTCGACGCCGGGCTCTACCGACAGCCGCACCGCCCGCACGAGCGAACCCTTCCGGCCAAGTGCGTGCATGCCAGATCTGGATCCGGCCGAACGGCGCAGTACAGCGGCTCGGCCCCTCGATCGACCCTGGCCCGAACCAGAAGAACTACTTTCAGAGGTACGGTCCTGACGGGAGGTCACGCAGGAGCACTCCACGGGAGAGATGGTGGTCCGATGAGTTCATTCCAGACGTTCCTCGACGTCGCCCCCCGCTGCCAGGGGTACTTCCTGGACCGCTTCTCGCTGGAGCGCATCGACGACGTCGCCGCGCTGGAGATGGGGCTCCGCTGGGGGCTCGGGAAGCCGGACATGACGTTCGCCTTTCGGGACGTCTACTTCTGCGCGATCGAGGTGCATTCCGGGGCCGGGTGACGCCCCGCTGGACCAGGTGACGGCAGCACTCCTGGAACCGAGCGACGCACCCTGACTCGAACTCGTCTGACCGACCGCAAACGTGAAGCCCCGCCCACCGATCGGCGGGGCTTCACCGCGCGGTCAGCGATGGAGCAGGCAGTGCGCCCGGAGTCGGCGCCAGCCTGTGATCGCCACGGTAACCGGGCGCGGCGGCCCAGCAGATGACGGCCCATCTGCGGCTTGTCGGAGGGCAGCGAGACAGCCCATAGCCACTCCGCCCCACCTGAGCAGCCGCCGGCGATCGACACCACATGAGGAGTCCACGTTCACGATCACGCTCCTTTCCCGACGAGGCCACGAGGCCCGCCTGTTTCAGGCTTGTCGGTCCATGGCGCGGGCGAGCTGGTCGGCGGGCTCACCGCATGGACGTGCGGCGGTCTGTGTCGTGTGATCTCGATGCCGTGGGTCCGGGAGGATGCCGAAAGGACGGATGGGGCAGCAAGATCCTGCCGGCGGTCGAGATGGAAGCGCGGACACGCGGTTGCAACCGCGTCGCGGTCTCCTCCTTCCCGTTTCAGGTACCTGGCTTCTACGAGCGCCACGGCCGTGCCCGTAAGGGCCGGACCCTGGGCATCCCCGGCGGTCACGGACGTGCACATGCTCGAGTCGCCGACCGAGCGCGGTCCTCGCACCTGACCTGACCGTGTTGGAAGCGGCCCCTCGTCGATGGCCGCCGCCGGGGGCGATGTCCAGGAGGCGGAGCTCGTAGCAGTACAGGGGGGACCATCATGTGCCCGCCGCGCCGGACGTGATCGTCGCCGACCTCGCGGCGCTGCGCGAGGCGGTCGAGGGCGTCGCTGCGATCGGAACGCAATCGGCAGACCCGGGGGCGACGGTCACTGTTGTGCGATGCGGTGGGGTGCGGGGTCTGCTCGAGCGGTCGTGGAGGCTCGCGTCGCCCTCGGCTCGCCGGCGGCAGACCCACGTGTGGGCGGTGGGCCGGGATATCCCCGTCGAAGCCACGGCCGAACCGCGTGACGGTCCACTCGGCGGTCGGCGGTCGGCGGGGACACGTACGGAGTTTCTGAAGGTGGGGGCGTGCGCGCGACGTGCGTGCCGACTGCACCGGGCACGGATCCTGAGACCGTGCTCCCCGCGCTTGACATGCCGGTTCCGCAGCCTGGAGGATCGCAGGGTGAACCTGTCAGACAGCCAGACAGGTGGGAGTCTGCGGCGTGTGAGCGCCATGGAAGCGGTACTCACCCACCTTCGCGGCGCCATCGAGCGCGGCGAGTACGCCATCGGCGACAAGCTCCCCTCCGAGGCGGAGCTCTGCCGCACCCTCGAGGTGTCCCGTCCGGTCCTGCGGGAGGCCCTGCGCGCCCTGCAGACCATGGGACTGACGGCCTCGAAGACCGGCAAGGGCACCTTTGTGGTCGCGAGCACCGTCGAGGACCCCACCTTCGGCGACTACGCAGCCAGTGACCTGCTGGAGGTCCGCCGTCACGTCGAGATCCCGGTCGCCGGGTACGCGGCGCTGCGCCGCACCCCGGAGAACCTCGACCACCTGGCCCATCTGCTCGACCGCATGGAACGGGAGACGGACACCACCGCATGGGTCGCGATGGACACCCTCTTCCACCTGGCCGTGGCCGAAGCCGCCCAGAACCCGGCGTTTCGCCGGGTGATCGAGGAGATCCGGGACGCCCTGGCGCGTCAGTCGACCTTCCTCAGCCAGCTGGGCGACCGGCGTGAACAGTCCAACCGTGAGCACCGGTCGATCGTCGAGGCGCTGATCGACGGCTCCGAGCACGACGCGGTCGAGGCGATGAGCCACCACCTCGACCGCGTCGAGACCTCGCTCACCGACATCGTGCGCTCTCCTCGCGCGAGCAGCCCCACGGAAGGCGGGCCAGAGGCGTGAGAGACCAAGACCTCGGGGACGAGTCGCGTACCTCGCGCCCTCATGTCGATGGGGGAGGCACCGGCCGCAGCACGTCGCTCAGGCCCCGGCACGCCAGCATGATCTCCGTCGGCGGAGCCATCGTCACGGGCTGTGTCCTCGGTGCCGACGGCCCGCTCGCCCCCACCGCACCCAAGACCGACGCGTAACCGGCGTGACGTCCCGCCGCCCGGCACGTTCGTTCGACCAAGAGGCACCCATGCACAGCGACACCCTCACGGACGCACCCGTCGTCCGTGAACCCCTGCATGCTCCCGTCGCCCACCTCGTCCGCGGTGGCGTCGTCGAGGGAATCCACTACGGCTCGGTCGTCGTCCTCGACGCCGAGGGCCGGGTCCGGCTCCAGCTCGGCGACATCGAGGCCGCGTTCTACCCGCGCTCGGCACTCAAGCCCGTCCAGGCCGTCGCCATGGTGCGCGCGGGCCTCCCGCTCGACGACGGCCTTCTCTCCCTCGCCGCCTCCAGCCATTCCGGCGAGGAACGCCATCTCGACGGCGCCCGGAGCATCCTCGCACTCGCCGGCCTCTCCGAGGACGACCTTCGAAACGCCATAGACATGCCCTACGGCCCAGCCGCCCGGGACGCCTGGGTACGTGCGGGCCGCGAGCCCGACCGCCTGGCCCACAACTGCTCCGCCAAGCACGCGGCCATGCTCTCCACCTGCCGGATCAACGGCTGGAGCCTGCACGACTACCTCGACCCCGCCCACCCCCTCCAGCAGGCGATCGCCGCCACCGTCGAGGATCTCACCGGACAGCGCATCGCCCGGACGACCGTCGACGGCTGCGGTGCCCCCCTCTTCTCCGTCTCCCTGCACGGCCTCGCCCGCGCCACCGCCCGGATCACCGCCGCCGCCCCCGGCACGCCCGAGGCCCGCGTCGCGAACTCCATGCGCGCGTACCCCGAGATGGCATCCGGTTCCGGCCGCGACGTCGCCGCTCTGATGGAGGCCGTGCCCGGGCTGGTGGCCAAGGACGGCGCCGAGGGCGTCGAAGTCGCAGCCCTCCCGGACGGCCGCGCCATCGCCGTGAAGATCGCCGACGGAGCCGACCGGGCCCGCGTACCTGTCGCAGCGGCCGCCCTCGCCCGGGCCGGCGTCGATCCCTGTCGGCTCACCGGGTTCCAGGGGGAGCCGCTGCTGGGCGGCGGCCGGCCGGTCGGCCACATCCGGCCCGTACCCGCCCTGACCCCGGTCACAACGCCGGCCGGAGCCTGACCCGGTACGGCCCCCGACCACCCGCCCACACCTCCGAAGGAAGAACCGCACCGTCATGACCGCAGAGGCCACCCGCAGCGAACACGATCTCCTCGGCCACCGGAACGTCCCGGCCGACGCGTACTGGGGTATCCACACCCTGCGCGCCCTGGAGAACTTCCCCGTCACCGGCACCCCGATCTCCGTCTACCCGCACCTCGTCGACGCCCTCGCCGCCGTCAAGGAAGCCGCCGCCCTCGCCAACCGGGAACTCGGCCTCCTGCCCGCCGACAAGGCCGAGGCGATCGTGGTCGCCTGCCGCGAGATCCGCGACGGCAGACTGCACGAGGAGTTCGTCGTCGACGTCATCCAGGGCGGCGCCGGCACCTCCACCAACATGAACGCCAACGAGGTCGTCGCCAACCGCGCCCTCGAACTGCTCGGCCACGCCAAGGGCGACTACCAGCACCTGCACCCCAATGAGGACGTCAACCTCGGCCAGTCGACCAACGACGTCTACCCGACCGCCGTCAAGATAGCCACCGTCTTCGCCGCCCGTGGCCTCCTCACGGCGATGACCGTCCTCCAGGACGCCTTCGCCGAGAAGGCCGTCGAGTTCCGAGACGTACTGAAGATGGGCCGCACCCAGCTCCAGGACGCCGTGCCGATGACGCTCGGCCAGGAGTTCTCCACCTACGCGGTCATGCTGGAGGAGGACCGCGGACGGCTCGCCGAAGCCGTCGAGCTGATCCACGAGATCAACCTCGGTGCCACCGCCATCGGCACCGGCCTCAACGCCCCCGCAGGCTACACCGAAGCCGCCCGCCGCCACCTCGCCGACATCACCGGACTGCCCCTGGTCACCGCGGCGAACCTCGTCGAGGCCACCCAGGACTGCGGCGCCTTCGTCCAGCTCTCCGGCGTCCTCAAGCGGATCGCCGTCAAGCTGTCGAAGACCTGCAACGATCTGCGACTGCTGTCCTCCGGCCCGCGCGCCGGCCTCGGCGAGATCAACCTCCCACCCGTCCAGGCCGGATCGAGCATCATGCCCGGCAAGGTCAACCCGGTCGTCCCCGAGGTCGTCAATCAGGTCGCCTTCGAGGTCATCGGCAACGACGTCACCATCACCATGGCCGCCGAAGCAGGCCAGCTCCAGCTCAACGCCTTCGAACCGATCATCCTGCATTCCCTGGCGAAGTCCATCACCCACCTGCAGGCCGCCTGCCGCACCCTCGCCGAGCGCTGCGTAGAGGGCATCACAGCCAACACAGATGCCCTGCGCAAGACCGTCGAGAACTCCATCGGCCTGGTCACCGCCCTCAACCCGCACCTCGGCTACGAGGCCGCCACCACCATTGCCAAGGAGGCCCTCGCCACCGGTCGCGGAGTGGCCGAACTCGTCCTGGAGAAGGGCCTGCTGCCCGCCGATATCCTCTCGGACCTGCTGAAGCCCGAGATCCTCGCCGGCAGCACAGCGCCCACCGCTTGACCGACGCGGGCGCGGTCCGTCCAGGTCGACCTGGAAGTCAGGGCAGAGCAGGAACCCACTGACCAGCAGCGGGGATGGTCTCTCCTTGCATCCATGCAGTGAGCGCGCGGCGGTGCCGGCAGGCGAGGGCGGGAGGGGCGTCGGTGCCGGCATCGGGGGCGCGGGAGCAGGCATTCTCGGCGTGCAGACCTGCAGCCGGAAGGGCTGTCGGACGGGGTGCGCGGCGATACCGGCAGGTGTTTCTGGAAGGCGTGGTGAGTGGGGCTCGTCTTGGTGAGCAGGGCGCTGGGGCCTGAGAGGTGGCACTTGCGATGCGTGCCGGGCCGAGCTGGCCGCCGGTCCGCAGCCGACAGACCCGGTCCTCGACCACCGGCGGCGTGCGGTGCGGCGTCGTGCGGGGCCGACGGGAACGGTCGTGGGAACCGCGTCGCCCTCGCCCTGCCGGCGGCGAACCCATGCGTGGGCGGTGGATCTCGATATGCCCGTCTCTGCGGCCACATGCGCGACCGGCTGGCCCGCCAGGACTCGTCCGACCAGGATCCGCCTGCCGTGAACGGTCAGCCGGGCGTTCCGGTGGGACACGAAGACCTCCGTGTGCGGTGTGGTGGAGCCCAGACACCTCCACCACACCGGAGGTCTTCGCCATGATCAGGCCCCGGCACCGTTGACAACGCTCGTGATCAATACAGTTAGGTCGTCCCCTACACCCCCGCCCCGTAGGTTCTGCTCTCGCCGTATGGGGCCTGGCCCTGCGGCCTTCGATCCCGCCGGACCGGCGTGGCTTGACAGCGTGGTGGCCCGGGGGAGTGGTCGCCGAGGCGGTCCGCTCTGAGGACTTGGTCGTCAGCGTGCCGTCGATGGTGTGGCAGGGTGGTGGGCATGTGGGCCTTCGGGCCCGTGAACGTGAGAGAGGTATGCCGTGAACGAGGCTGAGCTCAAGGCGCTGTTCGACGAGATCGACACGGATGGCGACGGGCGGATCAATATCGTCGAGTTGGCAGAGGGCTTCAAGGCAGAGGGAGCCCACGGGCACCTCGCGGAAGAGGTCAAGAAGGCCATGGCGGCCGACGCGAACCACGACGGCGTCCTCGACTTCGACGAGTTCCGCACCCTGCTGAAGTAGCGTCAGGCCTGACCGCGCGGGGGCGCCTGGGGTCCGCTCCAGGCGCCCCCGCGCGCCGGGTTCAGTGGGCCCCAGGCCCCGATGTCGTCGAGTGCTCCTTCTCCGCGGTGAGGAACACCGCAAGGTCCACGTGCTGCGCGACGAGGACGGCTGCATCAACCCCGCCGCACCAGGCACCGGCGTCGAGGACCAAGCCGACGATGCCGGCGACGAGGACGAGGCCGGCGAGACCGCGCAGGCCGTCGTCGAGTCCGCGCTGCTCCGCTTCGCCACGCCTCGCGACCCGGCCGCCATCGCGGCGTTTCTGCGCACCCGCGTCTACCGCCCGAAGTCCCTGGTGTGGCTGGAGGGCTACCAAGCCCTGCGCGGCTGGCGCGCCGAGAACAGCATCGAGGGCGGTGCGGCTCCGCAAGGACCAGCTGTACGCCGAGGGCATCGTGTGGGAGCCCGGCGACGAGGTGGGGGAGACCAGGCTCGCTGTCCTGCGCTCCCACCACCGTGCCCCCGGCCACCTCGCCCCCCGCCAGGACGCGGTGTGAGGCGGCAACGACGGCGAACCCCTCGCGATCGGCCGGCTGCTCGCCAACCTCCGCCGTCCCGGCGCTCTGGGCAAGGACCCCGAGCGGGCCGCCACCCGCGCGACGCAGCTCGCCGAGATCGACCGCGAATGGAACGCCCCTGGCCCCGGGACTGGCAGCGCCACCACCCGGTCCTCGCCCGCCTCGCCGCCGTCGAACCCGACGGCCGCCTTCCCGGGGTCGTCCACGACGGCGTCGTCCACGACGGAGACGACCTCGGCGCCTGGATCACCCGCCAGGACCGGGCCACGCCGCAGACGAGATCGTCCTGCCCCGCGAAGAACGCCGCGCGGAAACACGGGTCTGGCTCGCGTTCGTCGCCCGGGCCGCTGTCAGCGAGACACTCGTCGGCCCGCTGAGAAACAGCTACTCGGCTTGCGCGTGCAGTGGCCACCCGTGATGCATGCTCACATCTGGTCACGGGACCGGAGGGTGGGCGTCAGTCCTCCGGGTGTCCGTCGTAGACGCGGATCTTGTACTCGGTGATCTCCAGCGCCAGACCGAGTTCACGGATCTGCCGTCTGATGCGGTCCTGCTGGTCGTGCATGATGCGGCGGCGTTCCGGGATGGTGCCCGGGCCCTCCTCGACGAGCAGGATGTAGCGCTTCAGGTCGGTCATGGTCATGCCCGACAGGCGCATCCGGGTGAGGAAGACGAGTCGGCGCAGGTCGAGCGCGGAGTACTCCCGGTACCCGGATGTGTTACGAGCGGGCCGCACGAGTCCCTCCTGCTCGTAGTACCGGAGGGTGTGCGTCGACAGGCCGACCAGCCGGGCGGCCTCGGCGACGCTCTTGGGCATCGCCGAGGCCTCGATCGTGGCGTCGTCGAGGAGCTCGTGCAGAGCATCGATCGCGGACGAGGACGGCCCGTCGCCGGCAGCGAGGATGCGTTCGATCAGCGCTTCAGTGGCCATGGCCTGCAGCCTACGGCGATCAGAACGCGCGCACTGCGGGCGGCAGCCCCGGGAAGTCCGCCGACTCGCTCACCGACGCCCATTTCTCGACGTCGTCGAGCCCGCTCCGGTAGACGCGGGTGAGGTTGCGAACGGCCTCGGCACCGAGGGGGATGCGGAGCGGCGCGTCGGGGGTGTCGAGCATGTCGCGGATCACCCGGGCGGCACGTGCCGGGTCGCCCTCCTGAACGCCGTCGGCCTCGGCCATGTTCGCACGCACGGCGCTGACGGAATCGTCGTAGGTGGAGCTCTGCCGCGCTGTGTTGAGTACGTCGGGGGCGTTGAACGCGGTGCGGAAGCGGCTGGGTTCGGCGATCAGGACACGGATGCCGAACGGGGCGATCTCACCCGCGAGCGCCTCCGACCATCCCTCGAGTGCGAACTTTCCGGCCGAGTAGCTGCCGACGGCGGGGAACGACATCCGCCCTCCCTGGCTGCTCATCTGCACGATCGCGCCCGAGCGGCGCTCCCGCAGATGGGGCAGCACGGCGCGCACATAGGCGGCCGGGCCGAACAGATGCTGCTCGAGCATGGCCCGCAGTTCGGCATCCGTGATCTCTTCGGCGGTACCGACCTGGCCGGCACCGGCATTGTTGACGAGCACGTCGACACGCCCGAACACCTCCAGCGCCCGCTGCACGACCGAGGACGCTCCCGCCGTGTCACGCACGTCGTGCTCGACGGCGAGAAGCCGGTCCCCGTACCGGGCCTTGAGCCCGTCGAACCGGTCGGCCCGCCGCGCGGTCCCGACCACCTGCTCGCCGGCCACGAGAGCCGCCTCGGCGAGCGCCAGGCCGAGGCCCGAACTCGCACCCGTGATGATCCACGTCTTCGTCTCGTTCGTCTTCGTCATGCCCCCGACGCTAAAGCTTCAAGTGCACTTGAAAGCAAGCCCGTCCCGGCGCGGCACAGTGGTGACCACCTCGACGCCATCGCAGCCGAACTGAACGCCGCCCGCGCGGTACGCCCGGCTGGCGTACCCCAGGCCGTGCATCGGCAGACGGCGGGCACCGCAAGCACCGGCACGCTGTGGACCAGCTCCTCCAGCGGCGACCGGGCGAATCGGATCCGCGTCAGATCGTCGGGGTCGAACAAAGGCTCGATCACCGGGGAAGCGCAGCGCCGTCACGAGCGTCCGGACGGGCCTCGCCCTGCCGCCGATTAAGCGGTGACGAAATCGTGGCGGGCCATGGCCTCCCGGGCGGAAGGTCTTCCCAGCGCAGGACGCCGCACCTCCGGGTGGCGCAGCCGGCGCCTCCGAAGCAGACCTTCTCCAGGGGGATTTCCATGAAGATGATGAGCAAGCGCGTACGCGCCTTGGTCCTCGCGGCCGCCGTGGCCGCGCCCATGCTGGGCGTGACCGGCACCACCACGGCGGCCCATGCCGCCACGTCGGGCGCCACCAGCATCGTGGGCCGACCCGACCTCACCGGCGACGGCAGGGCCGAACTGATCTCCAAGGGGGACCAGTTCTACGCCTTCAGGAACGCGAGCGGCCACACCTGGGGCTGGCCCTGGGACGGCAGCACGAGCTTCGGGGCCGGCGAGGGCTGGGGCGGTGTCGACGGCCGCGGCGTCTACTTCGCCGACATGGACGCCGACGGCTTCAAGGAACGTATCCAGAAGTACGGTGACGGCTTCAGGGGCTGGCACAACGCCGAGCGGGGCTGGACCAGCAATCCGTTCCCGGCGACCTTCACCACCGGGACCTCCGGGTGGAGCGGCGTGAACGCGGCCGACGTCTGGTTCGCCGACATCAACGGCGACAACCAGGCCGACCTGATCCAGAAGGTCGGCTCGTACCTGCGGTACTTCCCCAACCGCGGGGGCGGCAACTCCTGGGGCGGCGCGATCTCCCTCGGTGTCGCCAACGTCAGCGACCCGAACCGCATCCACTTCGCCGACCTCGACGGCGACGGGGACGCCGAGCTGATCGAGCACACCGGCACCAGCTTCTACGTCTCGCCCAACACGCACGCCGCCGGCGGCGGTTTCCCCTGGCCCGGCGAGTACGACCACACCACCGGCTCCGGCTGGGAGGGCGTGGACCCGAACAACGTCTGGTTCGCCGACATCACCGGCGACGGTCAGGCCGACATCGTCCAGCGGAACGGTGACGCGCTGCAGTACTACCCGAACACGGGCAAGGGCAAGGGCTGGGCCGGGGCCAGGGGCTGCGGCACCGGCTGGCAGTACACCGACCCGAACAACATCTACTTCGTCTGACGCTCGTCCCGGGGGAACGGGGGAACGGGGGAACGGGGGAACGGGAACCCGGGATCAGGGCGGACGGGGGAAGGGGGGAAACAACCCGGGGGCTCGCGCGACACCACCGCGCGGGCCCCCGGGCGCTTCCGTGTCGGTGGGGCCGCTCGTCGCGGTTGACCTTCGTGTTGGTCGAAGTCCGATGCGGCGCGGTGCCGAACGAGGATCTGATGCCGATCGGGGTCTTCGCCCAGCGCACCCGCCTGACCTTCAGCGTTCCGCGCTTCTACGGCGACTTCGGGCTCCTGCCCCCCCCCCGGCCGAGGTCACCCGGTCTCGGGCTACCGCTACAGCGCCGATCAGGTGGCCGGGCGACCGTGCTGCGTCGGCTCCGTGAGATCGCCATGCCCCTGGGCTCCGGGGCCGACGCGGCGGCCCGGCTGTTGGACGAGCACGTCGCGAAGGTGGACCCGAGCCCGACCACGCGGTCGGCGACAAGGGCTAGTCGGCCCGCACTTTCCGGGCCCGGGACGCAGAAGACGTCGCGAACGGCCCTGCGGGTTCGACAAGGCCGCCTACCAGCGCCGCAACGTCGTCGAACGCTGCTTCCACCGACTCAAGCGATGGCGCGGCATCGCCACCCGCTACGACAAGCCTCCCGACCGATACCTCGCCGCCATCACCCTCGCCGGCACCCTCATCCTCCGCCCATTGCCGCTGGAGGCTGTCCATCACCGCTCGCGCTGTATCTTCGTCCGCCGCTGTGACGTCGAGGACGACGAGTCCCGGCTCGGAGATGTGTTGATCGTCGTTCTTCATGCCCTGCCAACGGGTGCACCAACCCACCGGTTCACTGACGGGCCGGAGGAGCATCCGTGCGAGGGAGCCGTTGACGCCCCAGCGGAGGATGCCAAGCCCTGCGTCCAGCCGACAGATCTCGCAGGCGCGGATGGCGCGCCAAGGATGGGCCGCGGTTCGTGAGACCGATAGCGGTCGCGGTGCCCTGGACGAAGGTGACGCCAGTTCACGTCGGTCCGGCGCGTGCGGTGGGCCACCCGGATTGCGCTGAACATACCCGTGTAGCCGGCGCCGAGAACGACGAAGTGGTGGCCGTTGCTCATCTCAATCTCCCAGTGTCGGGCACCGGCTTCGGTACCGGTGACGCCCTTGGGACAAGCGACCACGGCTGGACGTGACAGCCCTCAGGTGCGACTCACGTCTCGCTGTGCGTCGTCGTGGGTCGGGCGCGATGAAACGGGGAGACACCCGGCCACTCCGCGAGGCCCCACCCCGGAGGGGCGTTCCGCTGGCGTCCTCACACTGGCAGGCAACGGCTCCTGCCCCAGATGGCGGAGGTGGCGGTCGAGAGCGGGGACGCTGCGGCCGGTCCCCGCTGGAGTGCGGCGGCCGCCAACATCCTGGGTGCTCTGGCTGACGCGGTCACACAGACCATCCTTGGAGGGACGCGAGGTCCTGGCCCTGTCTCCGGCCCATGGTGCAGGTGATGGTCAGCTGCCCTGTGGCTGGTGGTCCCAGAGGTTCACGGTCTGTCCGACCTTGAGCGGCCTGTCGGAGGGGCCTTTGATGTGGGCGGGCACGATGCGGTCCTCGTGTTCGCATCCGCTGTCGCCGTGGGCGCGGGGGTTGAGGCAGGTGTTGCGCCGGTATGGGCGTACGGGCCAGCGGCAGGACCACTGTGGGGCACGGCGGCCGGTGGAGGCGAGGGCGTCCTGTTCGGCGGCGTCCTGGCTGGGACGGTGGGCCGTGTGGACGTTGACGAGGCGGACGCCGGAGGGCCCGGTGATGCCGTCGCGGCGGTCACGCTTGCGGCCGGCGCGGTCACGCGGGATCTCCTCGACCTCGGTGAGCTGGGTCTTTCCGGTCTGGCTCATCAGCTGCCAGGCGGTGTAGACGACCTGGGCCCATTCCTTCGTGGGGTCGGGCTCCAGCTCCCCGAACGGCACCCCGAAGGCAAGAGCGGTTTCGTTTTCCCAGGTCAGAGGGGTGCGGTGGGGGTGTGCCTGGATGACGCCCGCGGTGATCGCGGTGCCGTCCGGCGCGGTGGCGATGACGGTGTCCGGTGCCAGGGCTTCGAAGGCGCTGCCGGGCTGGGAGTAGAAGGTGAGCCACACGCCGTCGAAGTTGTGCGGGATCGGCTCCACTGTGCCGTGCGTGCGCAGGTTGAACCACCTCACGGCGGGGTCGCCGCTCAGGCCGGCGTCGTCAGGGGCCCACACACCCCAGCTGACGGCGACGATCGGCGTGGTCACGGTAGTGTGCGCCCCCTCGAGGGTCATGGGGCTGTCGGCGAGGACCTCGGCGAGGTCCTGGGTGTGGCCGCCGATCGGCTCGGCGAACACCATGAGGCCGTAGGGGGAGGGCAGCCGTGTCTCTTTGACCGGCTCTGCGGGCGGGGTGGAAGCGGCGGCCAGCGCGAGCGAGGTCATGTCGGCGGTGGCGTAGTACAGGTGGGCTTCGCGCAGGCGGCGTTCCTCGGCGCGGGCGAGCAGCGAGTAGGCGACCGCATCCGGCGAGCCGTCCATGCCGGGAACGGTCGGAAACATCGCGGTGTTCCCGGTGTTGGTGGCCTGGGCGAGCGACTGAATGGACTCGTCGCTGGTGATGTAGTCACACATCCGCGCCCTCCACTCCGGCAGTTCGCGGGGCTCGGGCGCCTTCCAGGGCGCGGCAGCGAGCTCGGTCAGGGTGGTCACTAGTGGCCTCCAGCTGGCAGGGGAAGGTTCCGGTGCGTAGGTCGGGGACGGGGTGGTAGAGGGTGCTGGGGGGAGTCGCCGAGGGGCTGGCGATCGAGGCCCGGAGCAGTCCCGGGCCGGGCAGCAGGTGGCGGGGCGGCTTTGACGGCTTGCTCGGCGGCGGTGGTGGGGCGTTCCCAGGTGCGTCCACTGGGGGCCGGGGCCGCCGTGGTCATCGGGGAGCCACATTCGCTTCCACAGGGGCAATCGGGTCGCCGCATCACCCTCGTCAACGGGCCGGGTCACCGGTGGCGCGGAGCTGTAGCTCGTCCGCGTGACCGGCGCTGGGAAACGCCCCGGGCGACCGCCGGCCGCCGGTTACGGCGAGCATGCAGGAGGGGGAACGGGTTGACTGGTCGTTAGTCTCGCCCCTTTGTGCCCACACCCTCGGCTGCGGCGCCCATTGCGTTCTCGGGGCGCCTACGGCGCCGGGGTGTAGTGCATACCGTGTTCTCACACGCCTCCGCGTACACCGTCAGCGCGTCGAGCTCGGCCTAGTCCGCGGTCGATCCCCAGCGCAGCTTCGTGGCGGTCCACTCGCCGACGTCGCGGCAGCGCGCGTCCGGGAGCGGCGGCGTCCACTCGGCCGAAACCTGGTCCGCCTTGGCCGTGTTCGACCGTGCGGTGACCGCGACCAACGAGGTAGCGGCGTCCTGGCCGTTCGCGTACGCCTCTCGCCGCCGGGCCCCAGTCACCGGCGCCGGAGCCCCATGCCTCGGCGAGCGGCACCATGTGGTCGATGTCGAGCGTGGCCGGGTCGGTGACCTCCTGGCCGTCGTAGTACGGACACCCATTCGCCACCGCTGAGCTCGCAGCCGGCGGCGACCGTCGGGGCCTCGGTTGCCTGGGCAAGGAGCACCTCGTTTGCGGGTGTTGCAGCCATCGCCCTTGTCCAGCCTGGTGTTCCAGTGCCGGAACTCGTCCCGGGTGTAGCCCTCTCTGGACTCACCGGCGAGTCTGCTCAACCGCGTGGAGCAGGGCGAGGACAGTCGCGGCATGGCCTGCGGCAGGCGCGGCGCAACTGCGGGTGAGGTGGGAAGAGCGAGCGGGGACGGGAGCAGGGAAGACGCGGCGGCGCGCACCAGGTTCTTGATCACGGAGGTAAGAGATAGCGAATCCGGCGTCATTGACGTACTGGGATGCGGCGGCTGCTGGTCCCTGTGGGGGATGAAGTTCACCGGGGAAACGGCCCTTCGACGTACGTACGTCCGAACCCGGCTGTGCGTGCCGCTGGTGCAGGTGCTCTGGGTGTGGTCGGAGCGTGTCGGGACGGGGGTGAGGGGCGTGGTCGCCGGAGGTTCACCGGCGAGCACCTGCCGTCGGTGACGAGGCGCCGCTTCGCGGTGGTTGCGAAACGCTACCGTCCGGCCATGACGACGAACGCCTCAGCCCTCGCGGCGGCTTCGGCCGCCGCTGTCCTGCTGGCTGTTCCGGCCCCGGTGCACGCGGCTCCAGGCGCGGCGCAGCCCTACAGATGCCTGGGAGGGGAAGTCGACTCACGAGGCCGGTCGTCTGTGGACGGCAGGAGTCGGCCTGGGACGAGGTCTCGAAGTTCGAAGACGCTCAGACAGGTGAAGATCAAGCCGGACGATGCGACGTCCTGCGCCGACCCGGAGTGGAAGGACACCAGCAGCACCGGCAAGGGCTGGAACCTCGTGTACGGCAGGTGGGACCCGAGCACGGGCACCGACTACCTGTGGTTCAACCGGGCGTATCTGGATGACGGAAGGTCGCACGGGTCAAACGAGGGCCGCAGGCGGGTCGCAGTGCACGCGCTGGGCCACGCGCTGGGGTTCTGCCACAAGAAGACCGACAAGCTGTCGGTGAGGTGGGAGACCTACAGCGACATCGCGGCTGACGGTGGGCGGCTGGTTCGGCTACCAGCATCTGGAGGCGCAGGTCGGGACGGGTTCGGTGATCCGCGGTTACGACGCCCGGACGCCGGCGGGTACGGTGCCGCACTCCGAGGACGTGTTCACGGGCCGAGTGGAGGCGTTCGAGGGGCAGTGGGAGATCGACTCGTGGTCGACGGACATCTACCTGGTGCACGTGGTCTCGGTGCTGCGTGGTGACGTGACGGGCATCGTGCGGGTGGGGCGCCCGACGAGGAGCCAGGGCAGAGACTGCCAGCCGGTGAGACGTACGTGTTCGCGACCCAGGCGTGGCGGGACGACGCGACGGTGAAGGGCGGTCAGGTGATGTTGTTCCACAGCCCGATGAAGCCCGTGGACGCGACACAGCTGGCCGCGTCGAAGAGCGCGCCGGGACTGCCGCTGCGGGCTGCGGGCTGGAACAGTAAACGGCCGGCGCCCCGTTCCCGAAGACCTGTCGCGGACCGTCGGGGCGGGCCCCCCGCCCATCCTTTGACGGCGGCCACCGGAGATCTCTTCACGCGGCCGTGCCGGGACTGCGTGAGCCCCTCTCGAAGAGATCAGTCCAGGAGCGGGGTCGCCTCGACCTTGACGAGGACGTCCGGCTCGAAGTGGTACTCGACGCCGATGAGGGGGGCCGGGGGATGGGAAGCCGGAGGGCGAGTTCCTCGGCGACGGCCTCCACGCCGGCCATGAATTCGCCGATCCACCAGGTCCGGTGGAGGGTCAGGCGCACCACGTCCGCGAACGTCGCGCCCGCGCCCTCCAAACCGTGTTGCAGATGGCTTTGGTTCGGGCATTTTCCCTGCTTGCGTAGGGTGTTGAGGGCTGAGCCGTTGTGGGTGGAGACGGTCACGGGGCTGCGGATGCGGCAGTTCGAGCGGCTGCTGAAAGTCGTGCGGGAACGGGGCGGAAAACGGTGCAGGCGGCGGCCGTCCGTGGTGCCTGCCGCCGGCGGACCGGGTGCTGCTGGTAGCGGTGTACTACCGCACGAACCTCACGATGGGGCAGCTCGCGCACTGTTCGATGTCTCGTCTGCGACGGTCTGCTCTGCCGGGTCGTCCAGCGGCTGCGGCCGTTGGACGCGATCGAGCCGGCAGCACGTCCGGCCGACGCGGTCGACCGGCTGTGGATCGTGGACGGCACCCTCGTCCCGGTCCGCGACCGGAAGACCGGGGCGTCCTCACGCAACTACCGGTTCTCGGCGAACGTACAGGTCATCATCGACGCCGACACCAAGCTGGTCATCGCCGCGGCCTGGCCGACACCCGGCAACACGACGGGAAGGTCTGGGGGGAGTCCGGCTTGACCCCCGTCTGTGAGGGCGTGACGGTGCCGGCCGAGGGCGCCCACATCAACACCGGGCTCGTGGCCCCGCACCGCAAACGGCCGGGCAGTGCCCTGCTGCCGGGCGAGGAGGAGGACAAGGCCGAGCACCGTAAGGTCCGAGCCCGGGTCGAGCACGCCTTCGCCCGCATGAAGCACTGCAAGATCCTCCGAGACTGCCGACAGCGTGGGAACGGTCTCCACTACGCGGTCCACGCCGTCGCCCCCATGCACAACCTCGCCCTCGCCGCATGACGAGACCGGCCGCAAACCCGGCTCTGGCCTGCCCGGACGCGACCTTCTGCAACACGCTTCATAGGCAGTGGCTTCAAATGATCATCGCCGATCGCGGTGTCGTGGTACTTCGTCATGAGCTGCCCGATAGCCGGAGGCGCGCGTCCGGGTCGGGCAGGTGGCGCCCTATGATGATCGCCGCTGAGGGACACGGGAATTTACGTGGACCGTCGACAGCGAAGCGCTCCGCCCCGCCTCCAGGACTCCTCCGTGTCCGCCGGCGGCGGCGTCGCCGTGCTCCTCCAGCAAGACCAGCTGCGCGCCGTGCACGTCCGTACCGGGAAGCCCCGCTGGAAGGCGGCCCTACCGAAGGACTGCGTCCCGGGCCGGACCGCAGCGGCCGAGCACCAGATTGCCGCCGTCCTCGCCTGCGGCGGCGAGGACAACCTGTGGGACGAGAAGGTCGCGGAGGACGCCGAACTGCACACCGCCGCCTTCGACCCGGCCACCGGCGCGCTCAGGTGGTCCACCCCGCTCGGAGGCCGGCGCCCCATCGAGCATGACGCCTCCACGGACTTCGTGTCGGCCGATCCGGTAGTGGTGGCCGCCTCCGAGGATGGCGAGCACGGTGCGTACTTCTCCTTCGGTGCGGACGGCCGCCCGAACCCTCCGATCGACTTCAGCGGCCCGTACGGAAGGATCCACTACGTCCACAGCCTGACTCTGGCGGTGGCGGACGACCGCAGGCTCTATGCCCTGCCCACGCCCCCGACACTGAGGTCTCGTGACAGCCGAAACCACCTGATCGCCTTCGACCTGGCCACCGGGACCCCCGTCTGGGGCGGCCCCGACGACGACCGCCTCGACGGCGACAGCGGGTACCGCCTTCTCGTCCAGGACGGGAAGCTCACCGTCCTCACCTCGCACCTCGAGGTCCTACCGCGTCCGTGTCCTCGACCCGGCCACGGGTGAGCAGCGCGAGATCAGCGATCTCCCGGACAGCATGGACTCCGCCGACCGGATCTTCACGTACCGGGACCGGCTCATCGTCGCGCGCTATGACGCCGACTCGACCGGGCGCCGGCCCTTCACCGCCTACGAACGTCGCTGAGGCACCACCGCACAGCCGTCACCCACGCGTCAATCCTGATGCAGGCGTGCCCTGCTCGGCGACCCAGGCCCGCATCGTCCGGCTCCAGTGAGCCGACAGCCCTTCCCAGACCAGCACCACCCGCTCATCGCGACCCGGGATCAGGGCGGATGCGGGAACGGGGGAAACAGCCCGGGGGCTCGCGCGACACCACCGCGCGGGCCCTCGGGCGCTTCCGTGTCGGCGGGGCCGCTCGTGGCGGTTGACCTTCGTGTTGGTTGCAGCCTGATGATGGCGCGGTGCCGAACGATGATCTGATGCCGATTGCCGCGCGAGCTTCGGGGACGAAGTAGGGGGACGCGGTGAGCGCGCCGGTGGTGAGGTCCGCCGTGCTGAGACGCCCGCGACTACACCTGGTGGCACAAACGGCTCGACGTGATCGGCGCGCCCTCGCATCGCCGATCTCCTCACCGACCCCAGGCCCGGGCCCGCGGTCTCTTCCATGAGCCACCCACGAGCCCTCGGCCACCACACAGGCACGCTTCCCCGTCATGTTCGGCGCGGGCGCGGCACCTTCCGCCGGGCCGCTCCAGCTCTCGGCGAGCAGACTCAGGAGCTGCTCGCGGAGCTCGGCCCGACCTGGGGTAGGCGGTCCGGGGAGTAGGTCCAGGGCCGGAGCTGCTCCAGGGCCTTGCCGATCCGGAAGACGGTCGGGTCGTCGTAGGTGTGACCGACGATCTGGACTCCTGTCGGGAGGCCCCAACTGGATCGGCCGCTAGGCACGTTGAGGACCGGGCAGCGGTTGTTGATGTTGAAGGGGGCGGTCATGGCCGCCCACAGGGGTTCGCCGTGGTCCTCGCCGTTCACCACCAGGCGGCCCAGGAGGTCGTCTCCGGCGGGCAGACCGGGAACGGCCGTCGTCGGGCAGATCAGGGCGTCGAACGGTTCCATCGCCTCGGCCAGTTCGCGCTGCAGTCGTGTCTCGACACGCAGGCCGTCGAGGTACGAGACCCGCTCGCGGGCCTCCGCCATGGTGTCCGCGAAGGCCACCGCGTAGCCCGACATCCGGTCGCGGTGCTTCGCCTCGACCTCGGAGACGAGAGCCCCGAAGATCGTGGAGAAGTGGGCGGCGAGGCTGAGGAGGAGGTCGTCCTTGGTCCAGGGGAGCTCGATCTCCTCGACGACCGCGCCCGCGTCGGCGAGGGCACGGGCGACCGCGCGGGTGTTGTCCTCGATCTCCTGATGGACGTCGTATGCGCCCAGGCGGAGGCACAGGGCGATGCGCATCCCCTCGACCGTGTCGTACTCGGCCGGCAGGACGAGCTTGGGGCGCAAGGACACGTGGTCGCGCGGGTCGGGTCCGGCCAGGACGTTGGCGAAGGTGACGCAGTCGTCCACGGTCCGGGCCATGGGGCCGTCGCCCCGGTAGTGGTCGGCGGAGAGCGGCGCGACGCCAGGGATCCGGCCGTAGGGGGCCTTGAAGCCGACGGTGCCGGTGAAGGCGGCGGGGATGCGGGTGGAGCCGCCGATGTCGGAGGCGGAGGCCAGGAGGGTGGAGCCTGCCGCGAGCGAGGCCCCTGCGCCCCCGGATGAGCCGCCGGGGGTGAGGTCGGGGTTCCACGGGTTGCGGGTGACGCCCCACAGGCGGCTGTGGGTGAAGGTGGCGATGGAGAACTCGGGGGTGGTGGTGCGGGCGTGGATGATGCCGCCGGCCTCCAGGATGCGGTCGATCACCGGCGCGTTCTCGGTCGCGGTGACGCCGGCGCGGACCAGCGAGCCCTCGGTGAGGGAGCGCCCGGCGATGGCGTGCTTCTCTTTGGTGGCGATCGGGATGCCCTCCAGCGGGCGCGGCGTCAGGCCGCCTTTGCCGAGGAAACGGTCCTCGGCGTGCCGGGCCTGTTCGAGCGCCTGGTCGAAGAGTCGCTCGGCGAAGGCGTTGACGACCGGTTCGGTCTGTTCGGCGCGGTCGATCACCGCACGCATCAGCTCCACGGGGGAGAGCTCGCGGGCCGCGAAGAGCCGTCGGGCGTCGGTGGCGCTGAGATAGGCGAGACCGGAGCCGGGGTTCTGCTTGCTCATGGGGAAGCCTTTCCGGAGGGCGGAGGGCGGAGGG